>SVMR01000012.1 GCA_015067315.1 Oscillospiraceae bacterium
CTGGGTTCTGTGGTATCACTGGGTTCTGTGGTATCACTGGGTTCTGTGGTATCACTGGGTTCTGTGGTATCACTGGGTTCTGTGGTATCACTGGGTTCTGTGGTATCACTAGTATTTCCACCGGGCTGAACATTTTCCTCTGTAAAAACTTCCGTTGGCTCCACTTCTGCATAAACAGTTTCAAATGGAACAAGCAATATGGCTACAAGAATAATAATCGCAATATATTTTATTATCTTTTTCATTTCACTATCCTCATTCTATACTGTTTTGTTGCGAGATAAACGACTTCCCCAGGAGCAATATCATATATCCTCTTCGGCTCAAGCTTACCATATTTTGTGCTGTATGTCCCATTGATTGATCTATCCTCAATAAAAAGCTTTTCTCCGTGGTTTTGTGATGTAATTATGCAATGTAACCTGCTTATTTCAGGATAATTACCATCCAGCAAAACATTGCACTGCGTACACGACCTGCCGACCGTATATGATCCATCTCTTGTTATTTTGTAAGAAAAGCCTGCTGCCGGTCCTTGCTCAATTTTCAGCCATATCGGCTTGAATCCGGAATCCGGCGGAAGTTCAGGTGGATTAAAAGTATCCGGCTGAGATTTACTTTCACTTTCTTCTACAAATCCTAAAAATGTTTTGATTTTATGCCAAAATCCAGTTTCTTCTTGCTTATTATCTGGTGGCATCACATACGGTTTTGGTGGAGCTATTACAGGTTCGTCCTGTTGTAAATTCACAAGCATTTCGCCGATGGACTGATATCTTTCAGTAGGCAAAATTGCCATTCCCTTTTCAATTACCGAAGCAAATTTTTCAGGTACTTTAGAAACTACTGAATCAAGTCGTGGCACATTCTTACCATTTATTCTATCAAATGCATCCGGAACATACTGCCCGCTCAACATAAAATAAATAGTGCAACAAAGGGAATATATATCTGTATATGGACCTTGTTTTTTCTCTGATGAATATTGTTCAACAGGAGCATAACCACTTTTTACCATTACAGACATACCGGTAGCATTTTTTATGTAATCTCTTGCAGAGCCGAAATCTATAACTTTTATGCTTCCGTCTTTTTTTATAAGAACGTTTTCCGGGGTCAAATCTCTGTGCAAAAGTTTTTTTACGTGGACTTTATCAAGGGCAATCGCTATTTCTGTAAAAATACGTTTTGCCTCATAATAGCTGTAAGTTCCGCCTTTTTGAACCATATTCTTTTTAAGATTAATCCCGTCAACATATTCCATTACGATATACGCAGTATTATTCGCTTTCAAATAAGCCCAGATTTCGACAATATTCTTTTCTCCTTTAAGAGTTGCCAAAGTTCTAGCTTCTTCATAAAAGCGCTTTAATCCATGTGAATACTCCCTTATATCTTTTGAAGGACATGATACTTCGTTTGTATTTCTGTCCCTGTATGCCAGATTGGAAGGGAAATATTCTTTTATTGCACAACGTTTTTGCGTTTTCAAATCGAGCGCCACATATGTGATTCCAAAACCACCGGCACCTATGCAGTGTCCTAACATATATTTACCATCAATTATGGTAAAGGGCGGTAAACTGTTCGCTTCATTTTTACCAGACATCTGATCATAGCCGCAGTAATTGCAGCGTATACCATCGTATCCGCTTTTAAAACAATGTGGGCAAACGTTATTTATCCAATCAGGCATGTTTTCCCTTCTTCTCTTCCTTTATAAAAAACGTACTGTAATTTTTGTTCTTCCAAACTTGATTACATCGCCGTCATTAACACAATAAGGACCTTTTAATCCGATTCCGTTTACAGTTGTTCCGTTCGTGGAGCCGAGATCCTGTATAACAAGCGTTCCGTTGATATAATCAAAAGCGCAATGTTCTCTGGACATTCCTTTATCGTTAAAGCTTAGATTGCATTTAGAGGAACGTCCCATTGTATATTTTCCTTTAATAAGAACATCAACGCTTCTCTGCATCTCGCCTTCTTCGTTGATTACGAGCATAACTCTTTTGGCAAAATGACCTGCTGTATCAATTCTTATATTTCCGTTTTGGAATGCTTTTGCAGAATTGTTTAATCCTTCTTCAACTGCATTCAAGGCAGCTTTTCTAATATTTTCTTCTTCCTGTTTTTTTGCTGCAAGTTTCTTTTCTTCGCTTTTTCTTTTGGATTTATTGAGCATAATAACAGCCAATACAATTCCAGCTACAACTATGATAAAAAGCGGTAAAGAAATGTACCAATATTTAAGGATAGTTTCTGTTACTGTAAGCGGTCTGTCGCGTCCTTCTTCAGAAAGAGTAAAAACATAATCTGATTCTTCAATCATGTTTTTTTCCATAGATACATCGGAAACGCCGGAAACATTAACAAAATATTCGCCGTTATACAAATCATTTTCCAAAATAACACTCGTAACGAAACTGTCTTCATTGTAAGAAACAGAAACAATTCCATATTCTGTTCCGTTTTCATCAAATATTTTGTAATTTGAAAGATTATTCGCGCCAAAAACATTTTCGCTGAACTCAATTTCAATTTTGTTCATTGCGGATGATGTACACAAAACTATCTCCGGAGATATTTCATCTTTGATCCATTTTGTAGTTTTTACAGCAAACGTTGCTTCGAGAACAGTATTTTCGTAAGGAATTTTTATAACAAGGTCTTCAGAAGTTGCTTTTACAATGTTATTGTCAGATTTTATCTGCAAAACAAGACAATTTTCAATTCTGTCATTAAACTCATTAAATCCCTCTGCAGCTTTACCTGTTTTAAGTACAAATTGTTTTCCGCCGGATTTTTCAGAAAAACTTCTCATAGCTTCTTTTCCATCATTTCCGGAATTGGGCAATGCAAAAGAGAAAAGAGCAATGTTTTCTTTCTGAATTCTTTCAAGAACTTCATCTTTTGTAGCTCCGCCATTATAAAGGTCTGCTCCATCACTTACCAAAACTGCAATTTTTCTTGAAACGGAATCCACATCGTTGGCGGAAAGAGTAAGCATTTTGTCAAGTCCGTCGAAAAGTCTGGTCGCTGTTTCGTTGGGCTGCATTGAATCAACTTTTTCACAGGCATATATGCTGTTTTCGCTGCCGTCCAGAACAACTTTCACTTCTTTTCCGAAAGTGATTACTATAATTTTTTCATTTTCTTCTTTTGTGTTGATATGATTTTTAATTACTTCTTTTATTTCATTAAAAACAGCTTTCTGGACAGAAGTCGATACGTCAAGAAGATAATAATATGCCGTTTTCTCGTTATTATGTTTGCTGAAGTCTACAATTTCAACAGATTCTCCACCAAACACAACCGTTACAGCATCTTTATCGGGTTCAAAATTCTTGACGATATTTCCATCGCCGTCTTCAAGATATAAATAAGCTGTAACTTCCGGAAGATTTGCATTTACTTGCTCAATATGTATCTTATCGAAATCACTTGCATAAACTGTAATCGGTATTAAAACAGAAATTACAAATGCAATAAATACAAAAAACTTTTTCACCAGGATACATCTCCTTTGCAAAACGGAACAAACACAAAAGTTGAATCTCCGATTTTAAATTTATCATTTTCGTTAAGCTTCACATATTTTTCGAGAAGCTCACCGTTGTAAAACGTTGATGTTTCGCTTCCCGGAACAAGCATAAATTCTTTTTTTATCGGCTCATAAACAATTGAACAATGGTATCTTAAAGCAATTTTTTCGTCCTCATATATAGAGATATCCATATCCCCGGTTCTTCCTATAAAGTTTCTTTCCGGATGGATACGATAGTCTCTGCCTCTGCTTTTTCCTTCGATGCAAACTACCCATCCAACAACCGGTGACCAGACTTCTTCGGCAATCGGCATTCCCATTGTCGGCATATCATCTGGATCACCGTCAAAAATCGGTACCGTCATTTCCTCGGTTTCCATATTTTGGTCAAGATAAACTGTTGCTGTATCATCGGAAGAATTTCTGAACGCATTTTCATTTCTCACCAAGATATTATTTGTATTTTCAGCACCGGAACCATTTCCGCAAACCGGACAAAACTGCGTGATTTCCTGATTATAGTAATGTCCGTTTTTACATTGAGCTAATTTCATTACAAATCCTCCTTACTTAAACCACACAGTAATTGCTGTAAAGTTATCGTTTTCTTTTCCTCTGCCTTTTGCTATTACCACTTTTTTCATTTCATTAAGCCATTCCGTTGCATTCTTTGCTTTTCTGGAACAATCTATCATTTCGGAATCTTCGATATTTTCCCAAAAACCGTCGCTGCAAAGCAAAAATTTATCATTTGGTCTTGGTCTGAAAGGTTTTTGAGCAATTTCATATTCCGGCTTTTCCCATTCAGTTCCGATTACTTTCAGAAGGCGGTTTCTGTCTTCGTGGTGGCGTATATCCTTTTCCTTGATTTCGCCAATAGCGACAAGCATCTGCGGAACACTGTGGTCAAGGGTTCTCCAAAAGAATCTGTGGTTTCTGAAACAATAGATTCTGCTGTCGCCTATATGCCCCCAAAGTGCCCAACCGTCTTCAATGCTCAAAACAGACAACGTTGTTTTCATTGCGCCAATCGAATTTGTTTCTTTCTGTTTCTGCAATATCGCTCTTTGGCTTTCCTCAAAATAAATATTGAGTTTATCCGCCTGAGTTCCGTTTTTTGAATTAAAAATTTTTTCAATGGTTTCAGTTGCTGTCGAGGAAGCAATATCGCCTTTTCCATGTCCGCCAAGTCCGTCCGCAACCGCAAAGCAATAATCGTTTTCGGAATTAAGCATAATATATGAATCTTCGTTTATGGGTCTTCCGCCCTTTTGAGTCATGCCTGCAAATTCAATTTTCATAAGCTCCCTCATTTCCGCTGATTTTTTAATACATATCCTTTTCCATACTGAATATTACAATATGTTTGATGATAAAAATCGAAATCTTTATAATTGTGGATTATTTTGTAATAATTATCATTTGATTTTGCTACTTATCGTTTTTTCAACATGTTCCGATGAAATATGTACGTTATCAAAACTGTTTGCTATAAATCTCATATAAGCGTCTTTTGACGTTTTATATCGTTTAGGACTTATTTTTATAACTTCTCCGTTGAAGAGAACAAATTCCTGGTCCTGCAGCTTTTCGACATATGACATATTTACGATATAGCTCTTGTGACAATGTAAAAAACTATTGTCAAGAAGCGGAAGCATCTGTTCCAGTTTGTTATATGCTTCAACATTCCCTTCTGTGGTATGGGCAATTACAAGTCGCAAATCGCTTTCCAGATAATAAATATTTTTTATATTTATTTTGGAAACCATACCCTTTGTTGCCATAACAAGATATTTTGCATCTTTTTTTAATATGTTTTTTATTGCAAGCTGCATTGCATCTTTGAAACGGCGTATTTCTATCGGTTTTGGAACAAAGTAAACATGCCGCACGCAATAAGAATCAAAAACCGTATTCAGTTTTGAGGAAATGAAAATAACTTCAAGATCATAATTCAGTTTTTGAGCATTATGAGCCACATCTATTCCGTCATATTCGCCTAATCTTGTATCACAAAGAATCAGATCCAATTCATCACAATGAATCTGCAGATAATCCATAAAATCCAACGGATCCAAAAAACCGCAAACACGCAATTTTTCTCCGCAGGAAAATTCATCGGCAAGATTGATTATGTATTCAAGATGTGCTTTGTTTGTATCACAAATTGCTACGTTTATCATATTTACCACCGCAATAATTGCATTTTTCAAGTTCATTCATGCAGCCAAGGCACAAATGGTTTCGATTCAACATATTTTCTCCTTACCGAATTATCTCCACGATCCAATAGTTTCATGTGCCCATCCACATTCTTCGCACTCTATTTTTGGATAAAAAACTTCTCCGGAATGTTCTCCTGCTGACATTTCTCCGTTTTCTGCCACAATACATTCAACGGTATCCCATAAAATAACACCTTTGTATCCTTCCGGATATTCATCAAGATTTACGGTTTTTGTTCTTTCACCACACTTTATAGTGTGAACACCTGTTCCGTAAAGCTCAAATTTAAGAAAGTGTCTATATTTACCGTTCTCTATATCCGTAAAAGCAGAATAAATTCTTCCGCCGCATTTATTATCTTCAACTATAATTTCTTCTCCAACATTAGAATCCCAATATGTAATATAGTTTTTGAATTCCTCTTCATAGGTACTAGGTATCGGAGCATTTACATTTATTTTAAAAGAAGCGAATTCATTTGTTGCCTCTTCCTGATTCTCTATTATTTTTGCTACAATAATAAATCTATATCTAGCTCTCGCATTAAGGCCATACCCAACGGTATTAGTAGATAAAGTTATTATTCTATCGTCGCCAGATACTTCTACATCATAGTTGTAAATAGATCTTTCCTTCATTATTTCAAGCATTGTAACATATTCATTTTCCTCTGGATCAGGTTCAATATACCAAAGATTACCCATGTTTCCTGTATAATAATTTGCAAAAGAACTTAATATTTTTGTATCTTTTTCATCATTGTAAAATACAGAAAATATTTCGCAAGCATAGTCTTTTTCGTCTGTAGAAAAATAAAAATATGGAGTGTTTCTTGCAAACTCAGGATCTTTAAACGAAAACAACTGTGAGAATCTCGGACCAGTGGGATCATCATTTTCAAAGCTTAAGTTTGTCAATCCCATATCACTATGCCCGAATATAACCGTATTTTTTGACAGACTTTCAATTCCTGTTCCGAACGTATTTCTGAAATGTGTATAATACGCCCCTTTTATCCAATATTCGTCATCATTTAATTGTTCGCCTAATTCATTTCGTTTATTGTAAGAATAAGTTTTTGTTTCCTTGTCTTGGCAAACTGCTGAGTTTACATCATCAAGTCCTGGAATATATATCCAACCAACAACATCCGAATTTTTATTTTTTGCTTCTATAACGTTTGATATATTATCTACTATTTCAATTGTGTTTTTTTCAGATTCAAATTCTTCCTGATATTTACTTTCTGCAATCAAATATTCACAATTTACAATCTGTTCTTTAGAATCATTGTAATCACCAAGAAGCTCAAAAGCAGCTATCGCTTCTTCGTATTTACCGCTTTCCGCAAGCATTACGGCAGAGTTATATTCTTTTTCAAGCTTATTTTTTTCTATGATATCTGCAGAGAAAAAAGATATTCCGACAATCAAAAAGATTGTTGTAACCGCAATTGCAATTTTTATTATTTCTTCATTATTGCTTTTGCTCTTTGTCTTTATTTCATCTTTAATATTTATTTCTTTTTTCGCTTCTTTTTTATCCTTTGCCGAAATATTTTCTTCCTGAACTATTATCTCTTCGACAATATTTTCTCCACCTAAAATAAAAGCATCTCTCAACTCAAAAACATTAAGATACCTCTCAGAGCTACGTACGGAAAGACCCTTAAGCAAAACTCTTTCCTGTTCTTCGCTTATGTCTGCGCCAAGAACGCTCGGTTTTTTAATATTATCTTCAAAAGCCCTGTCAGCTGCATTCGGAGGCACTTTACCGGTAATCAAACGGTAAATCGTCGCGCAGAGAGCATAAATATCTGTCCATGGTCCCTGCTCACCATGGGTCTGATATTGCTCCATAGGTGCATAGCCATGTTTTACGTTTACGGTAAGGCTGTGCCCACCGTCTGCAGAAATCTGTCTGGCTGCACCAAGATCGAGAAGCGTTACTCTTCCATCTGAGCTGACCATAATATTATCCGGACTGATATCTCTGTGAATAAGATTGTGAGCATGGATCTGTTCGAGTGCATCCATTACCGGTTCAAGCAATTCGAGCACCGTGCTCATGTGAAGTTTGTTGCCGTTTTCTTTTACATATTCTTTAAGTGTCTTTCCTTCCACATATTCCATTACTATGTAAACGGTATTGTTTTCCGCAAAAACATCTTTCATCTCAACAATGCCTTCCACTTTGTTAAGGCTTTGCATCGTCTTTGCTTCTCTGATAAATCCGTCTTTTGATTTTTCTGTAAAAGATTCCTGTCCTACATAAGACATAACTGTAGAATTGACAGTCGTATCCCTTCCGACAAATCCATGTGGATAGAATTCTTTTATTGCAACTTTTTCTTGTAAAAGAAGATTAAATCCGAGATATGTTATTCCAAATCCGCCTTCACCAAGGACTTTGCCTACAAGATACTCTCCCTGCAAAACTGTACCACACTTAAGCTGATGAGGACTGTTCTCATCGGCTTCGCTATTCCATCCGCAGATTTTGCATATTTTGTTTTCTTCTTCAAGTTCATTCATGCATCCAAGGCATAAACGGTTTGGATCTAACATTCTATTCCCTCCAAAACTAATTAATAAAGAAATTAATGAATGGCCAAATAAAAATCGCAAATCCGATAACGAGAGAAATAATTAAGAGTACCGTCCACTTTATTTCATCTTTATAATATTTTTTCCTTAATGATTCATACGTTGCATCTTGTTTAGTTTTGTGTTTTCTCTTATTCCTAATAAAATTTATTGTTTTTCTAAAAATATTTTCATTGTGATCATCTTTTTCTTTCTTTTCTTCTTTTACGGATTCCGCTCTTATACCATTAAAAGTTTTTTCTTGTAAACTGTCAGAAAAAATCTTGTTAATTTTCCTATTATTCTTTTCTGAATTTATTGGAACAGTTTTTTCGTCGGTTTTATTTGCTGCTTTAATAAAGGCTTCGTGAAGTTCAAAAATATTAAGATATCTTTCAGCACTTCGTACTGCAAGACCTTTAAGCAAAACTTTTTCCTGCTCTTCGGTAATATCCGTTCCTAACACGCTTGGTCTTATAAGGCCATCATCTAGCGCTCTGTCAGCTGCACTCGGAGGCACTTTCCCTGTAATAAGGCGGTAAATCGTCGCACAAAGAGCATAAATATCCGTCCATGGTCCCTGTTCACCATGGGTTTGATATTGTTCCATTGGTGCATATCCGTGTTTTACATTTACAGTCAAGCTGTGCCCACCATCCGCAGATATCTGCCTTGCTGCACCCAAATCGAGAAGAGTTACTCTTCCATCCGGGCCAACCATGATATTATCCGGACTGATATCCCTGTGGATAAGATTGTGGGCATGTACCTGTTCAAGCGCATCCATTACCGGTTCAAGTAATTTGAGCACCGTGCTCATCGGTAGTTTGTTGCCATTTTGTTTTACATAATCCTTGAGTGTCTGGCCTTCAACATATTCCATTACAATGTAAACACTCTGGTTTTCAGAAAAAACGTCCCTCATTTCAACTATTCCATTAACTCTGTTGAGGTTTGACATAGTTTTTGCTTCTTTAATAAAAGCATCTTTGGATTTATTTACAAACGCTTCTTTTCCGTCGAATGCTTCTACCGTAAGTCCGTATGTGATTTCTCTTCCTACAAAACCATGTGGATAAAATTCTTTTATAGCAACTTTTTCTTGGAGAATGAGATTGTATCCTAAATATGTTATTCCAAATCCGCCTTCGCCGAGGACTTTACCAACAAGATACTTTCCCTGCAAAACTGTACCACATTTAAGCTGATGAGATTTATTCTCATCAGCTTTGTTATTCCAACCACAGATTTCGCATGTTTTGTTTTCTTCTTCAAGTTCATTCATGCATCCAAGGCATAACCGGTTTGGATCTAACATTTTAGTTATCCTTTCAAGTAATAATTAGGACTCGTATCTAGCTTCCAGTCTAACTGTTCCTTCTTTACCTACCGCAATTATCATATCGTTGTCAGCATTTACCATACCTTCATATTGAGGCTCCACTATTATTTCCCCCAAAATATTCATAACTCCAAATTTTCCGTCTGGTGTTGCAAAAGGAATTATTTTTTCCCAATATCCTTCATCTATCATCCATCTGCTAAGCGTTTTATGTCTTTCAATTTCTAAATCAGAAATTGGTTTTCCCAACCAACATATATAATCTTTTCCATTTATATATTCGACAGTAATCTCTATTGATTTCTTCCTTTTTTTATTTAAAAACTCTCCCGAAGAATAAAAAAATGTTTTCGCCTCCATTGGCGCGATCTCATTAAAATCAGTATCTACAATTCCCCAAAGATCTGTTTCCCTTGACTGAACGGCAATTTTTCCATCTACCATACCGCCAATATATGAGTATTTTTTTCCCTGAAAACCGAATTTTTCTACAACTTCCATGCTTTTTGGAACTGGACCTGCTATGTATTCAAACTCATATATTTCGCTTATTGCACCGGTATATTTCCCTTTTGCCTGAACCACAATGTGATATAAACCATCATCCAACGCCAACGGTTTTGTATATTTTTTTGTTGGTTCACTTTCCATTCCTATATTGTAATAAATATCTGTTCCTTTTCCGCTTGTGAACGAAAGTTTCAAGCCATTTTCATAATATCCGCTTTTATGAGATACCTTTATCTTTGTGTTTTCAAACTCTTTTAAGAGTTCCCACATATTTTCGTCTTCTGTCTGAATATATCCAGCATATAGCCATTCTCCGGCTTTATCATAATCTTCCATCGCAGAATAGGCCTCAAAAAGTCCGATATACGCTTCTTCAACATTAGGATCCAATTCAATCATCGCTTCAAATTTTATAATCGCATCATCGTAGTTTCCGCTTTCCATTGACCCAATTGCTGATATGTAATTCTCTTCAATTTTGTTTTCTTTAATAATTTTGGGTATTAAAACAGAAGCGATTATTATCAAAACCAATACAATAAGAGCAATTGCTATCTTTTTTAATCTTTTTGCTTTGTTTACAACTTTTTCGCTTTCGGTTACGAGTATTTTCTCATTTTCTATGATTGAATCTGTTGTATTTTCGCTATTTATTTCTTCTTTTAATTTGTTATCACCTTTTCCACTATTAAAAGCTTCTTTAAGTTCAAAAACATTAAGGAATCTTTCCTCACTGCGAACAGCAAGACCCTTAAGCAAAACTCTTTCCTGCTCTTTGCTTATGTTTGCACCAAGAGCACTCGGTTTCACAATATTATCTTCAAGTGCTCTGTCGGCTGCACTTGGCGGTACTTTTCCTGTAATCAAACGGTAAATAGTTGCACAAAGAGCATAGATATCTGTCCAAGGGCCCTGTTCACCGTGGGTCTGGTACTGTTCTACCGGTGCGTAACCATGCTTTACGTTTACCGTAAGGCTGTGCCCACCGTCTGCAGAAATCTGTCTTGCTGCACCAAGGTCAAGAAGCGTTACTCTTCCATCCGAGCTGACCATGATATTATCAGGGCTGATATCTCTGTGAATAAGATTATGAGCATGTACCTGCTCGAGCGCATTCATTACTGGTTCGAGAAGCTTGAGCACCGTGCTCATCGGAAGTTTATTGCCGTTTTCTTTGACGTATTCTTTAAGTGTTTGGCCTTCCACATATCTCATTACTATGTAAACAGTCTGATTTTCGGAAAACACATCTTTCATCTCAACAATGCCTTCCACGTTGTTAAGGCTTTGCATAGTCTTCGCTTCTCTTATAAAACCATCTTTTGCCTTTTCCGTAAAAGCCTCCTGCCCAACGTAAGACAGAACCGTAGAATTGACAGTTGCATCTCTTCCGACATATCCATGAGGATAAAATTCTTTTATAGCAACTTTTTCTTGGATAATGAGATTGTATCCTAAATATGTTATTCCGAAACCGCCTTCACCGAGAACTTTACCCACAAGATATTTGCCTTGCAAAACTGTGCCACACTTAAGCTGATGAGGACTGTTCTCATCAGCTTCGTTATCCCAACCGCAGATTTTGCATGTTTTGTTTTCTTCTTCAAGTTCATTCATGCATCCAAGGCACAAACGGTTTAAATCTATCATTTTCCCCTCACCTTTCTTCTGCTTTTCTCAGTACTATACGTTTTTCGGCATTACTGCAACGTTGTGGAATGTAAGACACTTTTAGATTAATTTACTTTAATCAAATACTCCTTTTACTTTAATTAAATATTTCTTTGTTTCAACAACCTTTCCGGTTTCATCCAAATAGTCAACAGAAAAAAGATATTCTCCTTCCGATTTCACTATACCTTCAATCCACATTGTAAATACATACTCATTATTATCATTCAGATACCATTCACCGGTAAGTTTTGTTCCTTCCGGAACACTTCCTCTTTTTGAAAAACTCTTTGCTCCTAAAATTGTATCTATTTCTATATTAACATTATCATTAACTGCTACATTTATTGTTGTAATATCTTTGTCAGCATTATCATCTTCTATATTTTCAATATCAATCCACATTGCGGGGCGGACGACATAGTCAAAACGGTTAAAATCTCCAACTTCTGACACATAACCGTTATTATCAATAATTTTTACATAATTATCGTTATAATTATAATAGTTTGAAGTTGTGCGCAGCCACCAACAACATTCGTGTTTGTCTGATACTGAAGCACCATTCTCTATTGCGTATTCGGTTGCAAAACAGATTCTGTCTTCTTCCTTAAAATATTTATAGACTTCCGTCTCGCTAAGTAAAAACAATCTATCTGCGGTTTTATTGTCATCAATAATTGCATCTGCTACTAGTAACCTTTCGCGATCATTAAATGCATTATCTATAAAAACATTATTAAGCCACGTTTTAAGAGTACTGATTTCCCATTTTAATTCTTTTGTTCCAAAATCATTTGACGACGAAACCGGATAAAATGGTTTTGCGTCAAGTCCCAATTTACTTATAACAAGCGCTTTGCCGTTCTGAACGTCGAGAACCTGCCATTCAATGGGCTCTTTTCCGTTTTCAAGGTTATTGTCCTGCTCGTAAGAACCAAAAGTTATATAATCTCCAACTTTAATAGAGAAATCCGTAATGGCATCTTCACAGATTACAATCTGCTCTTCGGAGTCTTTGTAATCACCAAGAACCTCAAAAGCAGCTATTGCTTCTTCGTATTTGCCGTTTTCTGCAAGCAGTAACGCAGAATTATATTCTTTTTCAAGCTTATTTTTTTCTATAACATCTACAGAGAAAAACGATATTCCTACAATCAAAAAGATTGTTGCAACCGCAATTGCAATTTTTATAATTTTTTCACTATTGCTTTTACTCTTTGGTTTTATTTCATCTTTAACGTTTATATACTTTTGTACTTCATTTTCATTCTCTGTTGAAACAATTTCTTCAGGAACAATTATTTCTTCAATGAGATCTTCTTTTTCAGTAAGTTTAAAAGCATCTCTGAGTTCAAACATGTTGAGATATCTGTCGCCGCTTCTCGGAGCAAGACCCTTGAGCAATATTTTTTCCTGTTCTTCGGTAATTTCTGCTCCAAGCATCATAGGCTTTACCATACTGTCATCAAATGCTCTGTCCGTTGCGCTCGGAGGCACTTTACCGGTAATCAAACGGTAAATCGTCGCGCAAAGAGCATAAATATCTGTCCAGGGTCCCTGCTCACCGTGGGTCTGATATTGTTCCATAGGTGCATAGCCATGTTTTACGTTTACAGTCAAGCTGTGTCCGCCGTCTGCGGATATCTGTCTTGCCGCTCCAAGATCGAGAAGTGTCACCTTCCCATCCGGTCCCACCATGATATTATCCGGACTGATATCTCTGTGGATAAGGTTATGAGCATGGATCTGTTCAAGTGCGTCCATCACAGGTTCAAGAAGTTCGAGCACCGTGCTCATAGGAAGTTTGTTGCCGTTTTCTTTTACATATTCTTTAAGTGTCTGTCCTTCAACATACTCCATCACTATGTAGACAGTATTGTTTTCCGCAAAAACATCTTTCATCTCAACAATGCCTTCCACTTTGTTAAGGCTTTGCATAGTCTTTGCTTCTCTGATAAAACCGTCTTTTGATTTTTCTGTAAAAGATTCTTGCCCTACATAAGACATAACTGTAGAATTGACAGTCGTATCCCTTCCAACAAATCCGTGTGGATAGAATTCTTTTATTGCAACTTTTTCCTGTAAAAGAAGATTAAATCCGAGATATGTAATTCCAAATCCGCCTTCACCAAGGACTTTGCCTACAAGATACTTTCCCTGCAAAACCGTACCGCACTTAAGCTGATGAGGACTGTTCTCATCAGCTTCGCTATTCCATCCGCAGATTTTGCATATTTTGTTTTCTTCTTCAAGTTCATTCATGCATCCAAGGCATAAACGGTTTGGATCTATCATTTTGTCACTTCCTTAAAATTTCGGTTTATAGCGGTAAACCGTTTTAGTTCTGACATCAAGATATTCACTTGGAGTAATCGGATTCTCTGAATAATCCGACCATTCTGTCCACCTTCTAAAATAATATGTTTTCTCCATCACGCGGTCTCTATATCTGTAATATGTAGCACTTTCGACTTCTCTGCTATTTGAAGTTTGATATTTTGTTGTACTCCATTCAGACCACGATCCCCAACGATAAAAATGATATACAGGAATCTGTTCTCTCTCACAATACCTATACATAGTTCTTGTCTGAACTTCTCTATCTTCAGATGGGGTATAGACAGTATCGCTATAGGAAGACCATTCGTCCCATTTATAATAATGATCAACTTTATAAACATGTCTCCATCTATATTGCTTTACAACTGTTTTTTGGGTGTCTGTAACATAGTATCTACTTGCACCGTTTGAACATGCTCCGGAAGAATAGCCCCAAGCGTCTTCATATTGAATCAACTCCGAAGCTGTAAACCATCCTAAAACATGTTTAGCAATTGTATCTGGATATCCTTTGTTATAGCTAACGCCATTTTTTGTACAATAATGTGCTAACTGAAATTTCTCTTCCCCTTCAATTTCACGTTCTTCTATCTCATATGAATATGAAGGAATCGACATTCCTCCATCAGTATTTATCCACTCTGACCATTCTCCGTAAGATGTAACTGTTTTATAATAAGTCCATCCTGTTGTATCTAATAAATAATATCCACCATCTATTGCTTCTACCGGTCCTCTACAACCATAAAGCTTCTCTCTATAACTATATTGAGTTTTTGTTTCTACTTTTCTGTTATCGTTAGAAGAAACGCTTGTTGTATCCCATTCGCTCCAATTACCGTAATCTCCGTATTCGTATGTTGTATCATAGTGAGTCCAACCCGCCAAAACGGAAGATGAATCAATAGTAGTCTCTTTATCTCTGTAACGATATCTTGCTTCTGTTTCAACTTCACGATTATCTGTCGCAGAAATTACATTTTGACTCCAATCATTCCATGGACCGTATCCCCCATCTTCCGCTTCATCAAACAATTCCCATCCAATCATTACTTTGCTGTTTGATGTTGTCGTTTCAAGTTTTCTGCTACTATATAATATTTTCTCTTCAATATCATATTTTGATTCATCGACCTTTTTAGGCAGTTTTTCGCTCCATTCACTCCAATCTTGCTTTTCAGGAACACTACTTTTATTGCTTTCAACATCGTTTTTTTCGACATCAATGTTGCTCATCTCATCCGGTCTAAGCACATCTGTTTTTTCCATATTTCCCGATATTACAGTAAATAAAACGCCAAAAGCCAGCAATGATGCTATAATTGCAATGCCAATTTTTAAATGTTTTCTGTTTTTATATTTATTCTCTGGAAAATCCTCTGTTATAATTTCTTCTTTCTCATCGTTATCCTCTGTTGCAACAATCGGTAACGCAGGCACTGTATCTTCACTTTTCCCGTAAAATGCTTCTCTGAGTTCAGAAACATTAAGATACCTGTCTTGTATATTGGGTGAAAGACCTTTCATAAGAATTTTTTCTTGTTCTTCCGTTATATCCGCACTAAGAACTCTAGGTAAAGTCAATGTATCTTCAACAATTCTATCTACAGCACTGACAGGTATTTTACCGGTAATCAATCGATATATTGTTGCACAAAGAGCGTAAACATCCGTCCATGGACCCTGTTTACCGTGAGTTTGATATTGCTCTACCGGAGCATAACCGTGTTTAAGATTTACAGTAAGACTATGCCCTCCATCCTCGGAAATTTGTCTTGCTGCACCAAAATCAACAAGAGTAACTTTTCCGTCTGATCCTATCATAATATTGTCCGGGCTAATATCTCTGTGAATAAGTCCTTGAGCATGTACTTGTTCAAGCGCATACATTACAGGAGCAAGAAGTTCCAGTACTTTGCTCATCGACAACTTATTTCCATTTTCTTTTGCGTATTCCTTTAGAGTTTCACCTTCAATAAAACTCATGACAATATATACAGTCTGGTTTTCGCTGAAAATATCTTTTACTTCTACAACACCTTGGATACTGTTCAAATTAAAAAGTGTTTTAGCTTCTTTTACAAAACTTTCTTTTGCCTTTTCAGCAGTGCTTTCATGCCCCACATATGGTAAAACTGTTGATTTTATTGTTGAATCTCTTCCTACAAAACCATGAGGATAAAATTCTTTTATAGCAATTTTATCTTCCGCAAAAAGATTCCATCCAAGATAAGTTATACCAAAACCGCCTTCACCAAGGACTTTTCCTACAAGATATTTCCCTTGTAAAACAGTACCACACTTAAGCTGATGCGAATTGTTCTCATCAGCTTCGTTATTCCAACCGCAGATTTTACATGTTTTGTTTTCTTCTTCAAGTTCATTCATGCATCCAAGGCAAAGTTTATTTGGATCTATCATTTTTTCACTCCTTAAATAAAAAAAATCAGATTCTTTAAGGATCTCAACTTGTGTTCGTTTTAAGCTATAATAAAGTCAAATAATCGCATTTTATTAATAAATTATTAAATTTTATTATAATACTAATTATGACAAAAAACAACACTTTAAGTGAATAATATAGCCACCCATAGCGTATAGTTTTTATTTACAATTAGCGTTAAGAGGTGATAATATTGATAAGCGGATTGGCTGAAAGGCTGAAAGAAGAAAGAATAAAATGTGGATATTCTCAGGTTTCTGTTTCCAAACGATTAGGTATCTCAACATCTATTATTTCTGGTTATGAAACCGGTGAAAGAACACCTAGTGTGGAAATATTACTTTCCCTTTCATATTTATATGGTTGCAGCGTAGATTATTTATTAGGAAGACAACAGTACAACGTAAATAATTTAATAAGCTTAGATGGTTTAACAAAAGAACAAATAAGCGCAATCATTTCTCTTGTTAATACTCTTCGTTAGTTTTCGTTTAAGAACAGCATAAAATGCTGTTCTTTTTGTTTTTCTATATATTTGATCAAAATATCGACTTGATTCGATTTTCTGACATGTTATACTTAATTTCCCACAAAAAACAAGGAGGTACAACATGTTCAGATTTTTTTATTGTAATTCCGTCATCTATTTAAAGACCAAACCGAACAACAACCGACAAAATAATCTGTATTTATATGAAACAATCGAATGTCTGAATGAGTTCCTCTGGTTCCCCGGAGGAATGCTTTTCTGTGGTAAAAATAAAGTAATTTTATAATTTTCGTTCGATAGCAAATGTCCCCATTGTTCTGCAAAAGGGGGACAAAAAATGCATAAAAAACGAACAAAACCTAAAATTTTATACAAAATAGCAAAAGACCCTTGCATTGGCAAAAATGCCCATGCTTGGGTCTTTTTATTTATTTTTTCAATTCATCTTCCAAGAAGTCCTCCGTTTCGTTTTCGTTCGACAGCATGAAACGACAAAATGGAGGACGTAAAAATGAATATTAATCAAAAAGAAATTGGGCAAAGAATTGCAAAAATTCGTACTGATTACAGCCTTACCCAAGAACAATTTGCAAATATACTAAACACTAGCTGTTCTCATATAAGTAAAATTGAAATTGGTGCTCATGGAATGTCGCTTGATTTAATTGCTGACATTTCTGTTCAATTTAATGTTTCAACCGATTACATACTTCTAGGAAAAGACACTCACTCTTACGACACAAAGATTAAACTAAAATTCGCAATTGACCAACTTAATGATCTTATGAAAGCATTATGATCATTAACTTGCCGTAATACGGAAACTAACTTGCCGTACTACGCCATAAACTTTTCTGTCCCCATAACTTATAATTTACTTGTAGCCAGAGAATGGCCTCAAAAACCAAAAACACATTCATCTTACACAGATAATGAAACTCCTGTCCAGTCACAGTCCGAGCGTTAGAAGCGTCGCAGGCAATGAGGGCAGCCGACAGAGAACCTGCCGGGGGTGCGATTCCCGTGGAGCTGTTTTCAGCCGTTTGATGATTTCCCTAAACCGGGGTGCCGAGGACAAATAGGTTTAAAAATAGAACCAGACAGGCCATTAAAATCTTTATTTTCCAATGTTCTGTCTTACCTTAATAATACAATTTAATAAAGGGGGTGAATACCTTTGATTAAGACATGCTCACGTGGCGAAATTTATTATGCCGACCTGGGTGACGGAATAGGTTCCGAACAAAAAGGTATTCGCCCCGTTGTTATTTTGCAAAACAACACTGGTAATAAATACAGTCCAACCGTAATTGTCGCTCCTGCAACGACAAAAACAAACAAAAAAGAACATCTTCCTACACATTTCAATGTGTATAATGTTGATGGACTTTACAGGCATTCTGTAATAATGCTCGAACAAATTCGTACAATTGATAAACAAAGATTACATAGATATATTGGCTCACTATCTGAAAAACAACTCGAAGAGCTTAAAATACCATTGGAAATCAGCGTTGGTCTAAGATAATAATACAAATAAAGGAGGCAAAATAATGAGTTGTTCTGAAAAATATGAAGTACCCATTTGGCACAAGCCAACTTTGACTTTAGAGGAAGCTTCCGCTTATTCAGGAATCGGCATAAATAAACTCCGTACTCTTTGCGATAATCCCAAAAACAAATTTGTTGTTTGGAATGGTACTAAAAGAATGATTAAAAGAGAAGCATTTGAAACTTATCTCAATTCAGCATATTCGTTTTAAGGTACAATTTGTGAATGTACGAATTTGCACATTTGAGATAAAAAAAATAATTTTGTATATTTACATTAACAAAGCGCTTTGATTTTATCATTAAATAATTGTTAAAGGAGTTCACTATGGCAAAGAATACAAACTTAAGGACAGATGAAAATCGCGTGGTCCTTCGTCCCGGTGAAAGTCAACGCCCGAACGGAAAATACGATTACCGTTGGACTGATAATTATGGCAAACGCCGCTCTATTTATGCCAATACCCTTGAAGAATTGAGAGAAAAAGAATTTGACATCTTAAAAGATGAAGTACATCAATTGAAACCTGAAGGAAGACAATTGACTGTTAATGATGTTTTTGATATGTGGAAGGAAACCAAACGAGGATTAAAAGATAACACATTTCAAAATTATTGTTACATGTACAGAACTTTTGTAGAACATACCGTTGGGCAATACAAAATATGCGATGTAACAAAGACTGATATTAGAAAATATTATATCAGCCTAACCGACGTTCAAAATTTTAAAATTTCAACTGTTGAAGTAATTCATGGAATTCTACATCAAGTTTTCGACATTGCCATTGATGATGGTTACATCAACCGAAATCCTTGCGAAAATATTATGAAAGATATGAAACGTGTTTCATATGCACGCAATTCAAAAAAAGAAGCATTATCCGAATCCGAACAAAAAATCTTTCTTAATTTTTTGCTTAAAGAAGAAAAATACCGGCATTGGTATCCTGTATTTGCAATAATGCTTGGAACAGGACTTCGTGTAGGCGAAGCCGTAGGATTACGGTGGTGTGATATAGATCTTGAAAACGATCTAATTTACATTAGCCACACTTTGGTATATTATAACCATGCAACTAACGGATGCTACTGTAATATCAATACTCCTAAAACAAGAAACAGTTTTAGAACTATTCCAATGCTCGGATTTGTTAAAGAGGCTTTCCTCATGGAAAAAGCTTACCAGGAAAAGCATAATATTAAGTGCGTAGAAACCATCGATGGTTACACAGATTTTATTTTTGTGAACAAGTTCGGAGGTACCCAACACCAAGGTACTTTAAACAAAGCTCTTTCAAGAATCATACGTGATTGTAATTATGAAATGCTTGAAAAAAACTCAGATACAAAGATGTTACTTCCCCATTTTAGCTGCCATATTTTACGGCATACTTTTGCAACAAGAATGTGCGAACAAGGTGTAAATGTTAAAGTAATTCAATCCGTTCTTGGTCATGGAGATATATCAACTACGCTGGATATTTACACTCATGTCAACAACGATTTTAAATGCAAAGAGTTTAAAGGTTTTGAGCACAGTTTTGAAGATTTAAAGATTTTAGGTTCGCATACGCCAAAAAATAATAAATCGTACGCCAATACATGTTGTGAAAAGTACGATGAACCCGCTTAAACTGTACGCCAATTGTACGCCAACCGTACGCCAATCAATGCATAAATTAAGTAGATTTATGAAGATTTACGTTAAGGTCTTTATTTTTCATAAATTCAAAAAATGGCTTAATAAAGGCTTTTATATGGAATTCGTAGATTTATATTAACCATCCAAAACGATACTTGATTCTTCTCCCCACCATGAAACCCACCGATAAATAAAATCAATTTATTTAATCATTAAAATGGGCAATCCCGAAGCGGGATTGCCCATTTGGTATAAAAAGGAATGATTATTAATGGAAATTGGCGAAAAAATTCAGGAACTGCGAAGGAAAAAGGGACTTACCCAGGAAGAACTTGCGGAAATTCTTTATGTTTCCCGGACTGCCGTTTCAAAATGGGAATCCGGAAGAGGAATTCCGGGCATCGAATCACTTAAAGCGATATCAAAATATTTTTCGGTTTCCATAGACGAACTTCTTTCCGGCGAAGAAATCCTTGAAGCCGCGGACAAAGATTTTAGGCAAAGGGAAAACCACCTTAAAGATATCGTTTTCGGTCTTCTGGACTGCAGCATGATAATGTTTCTTTTTCTTCCGTTCTTCGGCGAAAAAGGCGGAGAAATCATAAAGGAAGTTTCTCTTCTTTCCCTTTCCGGAATTCCGGGATATATAAGAATCCTTTATTTCATTATTGTTTTCGGAATAATCCTTTCCGGAATTCTGATTCTTGCTTTTCAAAACAGCGAACGCGGTTTTTGGATTAAAAACAGACATTTTGTTTCTTTGGCGTTAAGCGCCGCCGGAACCGTTTGTTTTATGATGACTCTTCAGCCGTACGCCGCTTTTTTCTGCTTTGTTTTTCTTGCAATAAAGGCGGTTATGCTTATAAAACGCCTGTGACACGGAAAGTATCGTCCATGTGACGGTACTTTTCTTTATTTTTCCCTTTCTCCGGCTTATGCTGTAAATGAAAAATCACTGCAAAGGACGGAGAAAAAATGAAAAACAAAAAAACAATGCTTTTTGGAATTGCGGGAACCGGAATATTTATTATATGGACCTTTCTTATTAAAACCATTGACGTTCGGAAAATCGGACCGAAGGGTTCGGAAGTGGGTTTTGCATCCCTTAACGGATTTTTCCATAATATTACCGGCGTTAATTTCGGATTATATGATCTTACGGATTGGCTCGGGCTTGTTCCGGTTTGTTTTATGTTCGGATTCTCGTTTTTGGGATTGGTCCAGCTTCTCAAAAGAAAAAATCTTTTAAAAGTTGATAATGATATATTGATTCTCGGCGGATTTTATCTTGTTTTGGCGGCGGTTTATTTGTTTTTTGAAAAATTCGTTATAAATTACCGCCCCGTTTTAATAAACGGAATCCTTGAAGCATCCTACCCTTCCTCAACAACCCTTCTTACCCTCTGCGTCATGCCTTCTTCCGCAATCCTGCTTGACCGAAGAATAAAAGAGCCGAAATTAAGAAAAGCCGCAGTTTATATAATCGGAATTTTTACGGTTTTTATGGTTTTTGCAAGGCTTGTTTCCGGGGTTCATTGGATAACGGATATTATTGGCGGAATTTTTTTGAGCATCGGGTTGGTTTTTGTTTATTATTCCCTGACCGAATAGTTAAAAAGCACCTTTGCGGGTGCTTTTATTTTTTTGCCTTTTGGTGTATAATAAAGAAAATTCTGCTTTTGCGAGGTATTATTTATGGTACTCAATCTTATAAACTTTATCCAGGTTGCGATAGTCTGGATTCTTATAATTCCCGATCTTCTTTTTTCGATTCACCGGGAAAGCAGAGAGGTTAAAAAATCCGACGCCGCTTCAATAACCGAACAGTTCGGAAGATATGCTTCCATGCTTTTAATGGTTCTCCCTCTCGGAATATGGGAATTCGGTTTCAAGGCGCCGGAAGAGATGATAATTTATTTTGCCGGAAACGGAATTCTTCTTCTCGGATATATTCTTCTCTATGTTCTTTTCTTTAAAAAACAGGATTTTTCAAAAGCGATTATACTCGGAATAATCCGCGTGCTTGTTTTTGCTCTTTGCGGAATAATCCTCCGCCATTGGTTCCTTGTTATTTTTGCCGGAATTTTTGCAATCGGACATTTTTCCGTAATCATCAAAAAATATAAGGAGAAATAAAATGACTGATTATTCTCTTCTTTGCCGGAATCTTTCCGCTTTGACGGAAGGCGTTCCTTACGAAACCGCAAATCTTGCAAACGCTTCCGCGCTTTTATGGGAATATCTTCCCGAACTCAACTGGGCGGGATTTTATAAAATGATGGGCGGAAAACTTGTTCTCGGACCTTTCCAGGGAAAAACCGCCTGCATTGAAATTGAAATCGGCCACGGGGTCTGCGGAACAGCCGTTGCGGAAAACAAAACACAGCTTGTTTATAATGTACATGAATTTCCGGGACATATCGCCTGCGACTGCGCTTCCAATTCTGAAATTGTTGTTCCAATCCGTGTTGACGGAAAAACCTGGGGAGTGCTTGATATCGACAGCCCGGTAATCGGAAGATTTTCCGAAGACGACAAAGAGGGGCTTGAAGAATTCGTGAAAATTCTTGAAAAAGTTCTCTCCGAAAAATCGGCGGTGGTTTTATGAAAATAAGTAAACATTGTTTTCCCTGCCTTCTGAATCAGATTATCAAAACCGCAAAACTATCAAAAACCGAAAACGTTGATGAAATTTTCCGCGAAACTTTTGAATTTCTTGCGAAGGCGGATTTTAATAAAACAAGTCCGGAAATAGGCGGCGAAACTTACAGAATTTTTTCCGCAAAAACCGGAATTTTTGATCCTTATAAGGATTCAAAGGATTTTTACAACCGGCTTTTTCTTGAAAAGCTTCCGTTCTTCGAAAGCAAAATAACCTCTTTCCGCGACGCGGTAAAATATGCGGTTCTCGGAAACATCGTCGATTTCAGCGCGATTCGCGTTGATATCGATTCGGAAATTGAAAAGATTTTTTCTTCCGCGGAAAATTTTGATTTTACCGTTGACCATTGCGACGAGCTTTTTTCCGACATTGAAAAAGCAAAAAGCATTCTTTATCTCGGCGATAACTGCGGCGAAATCGTCCTCGATAAACTGCTGATCAAAAAAATCCGCGAAATAAATCCGGATTGCAAAATTCATTTTGCCGTCCGCGGAACCCCCGCCGCAAACGACAACACTCTTAATGACGCAAAATCCGTCGGAATGGATGAGGTTTGCGAAATAATCGAAAACGGGGATTGTTCCCTCGGAACTGTTCTTCCGAGAACAAGCGAAAACTTCCGGAAAATTTATAATGAAGCGGACGTTATCATCTCAAAAGGTCAGGGAAACTATGAATCTTTAAGCGAAGAAAAAGAAAACATATATTTTCTTTTTATGGTAAAATGTCCGGTAATCGCAGAATATGCCGGCGTTCCGGAACGTTCGGTTCTTTGTATGAAAAAAATATAAAAAAACGCCGCGGAAAAGCGGCGTTTTTTTCCTTTCGGCGCTTTATTTTTACCGAATATCCAAAATTCCGCAAATATATTTTTCTTTATGGTATATTATTTTAACGGGAGGTGGAAAGATGAAATTCAGCCTTATCATCGATAAATCCGCGGAAGAGGAAATTGTCGCAACGGTGCACGGACGCTCCCCTCTTACTGACAGAATAGAATCTCTTGTGATGCAGTTCAGCGGAAACGACAGGATTCCGGTTTTTTCCGAAGACGAAATGAAGCTTCTTCCCTTTTCCGAAACGGAATGCATTATTGTTTCGGAAGGAAAAACTTTTGCGATAGATTCCGCCGGAAAAAAATTCCGGATAAAAATGCGTCTTTATGAAATTGAAGAAATTCTTCCTTCATATTTTATCCGGATAAACAAATCCGCCATTGCGAACGAAAAAAGGCTTGAACGTTTTTCCGTCGGGTTCAGCGGCGCGGTTGATGCTGTTTTCAAAAGCGGATATAAGGAATATGTTTCCCGCCGCTGTTTTGCGGAAATCAAAAGGAGGTACAGTGCAAAATGAAAGCTTTTTTTAAAGAATTTTTAAAACGCGGTTTTATTTCCGCCTGGGGCGGACCTTTTGTCCTTGCAATTATCTATTTCATAGTCGGAAAAGCGGAAAATATTCAAAATATCCCGATAAACGAAGTTTCTCTTGGAATAATCAGCATAACAATAATGGCGTTTATGGTCGGCGGAATTACCGCAATTTATCAAAACGACGTTCTTCCCCTGGTTTCTTCGATAATGATACATGCGGCAGTTCTTTATCTTGATTATCTTATTATGTATCTTCTTAACGATTGGCTTCCGAGAGGCAAAATCGGCGTTTTTACCGCAATTTTTATTGCCGGATTTGCCTTAGTTTGGCTTATAATATACCTTTTCACTAAAAACAAAACCGACGAAATCAATAAAAAACGTTTTGAAAAAAGCTGAAAAAAGCCCGTTTCTTTTAATTTCGCTCAGCTATAAAATAATCAAAAAATTTTTGCATTTTTCTATTTACAAATCAAAAACTATGATGTATAATATAGACATACTAAACGATATTAATTATCAATTAGGAATTATTTATTTTAAAAAAGGAGATACATCCTATGAAAGAAAGAATCCTCGAAGTCCTTAAAAACGCAGAAAAACCCCTTCGCCCCGGTGAAATTGCCGCTGCTCTCGGCGAAGACAAAGACGCAGTTTCCAAAGCAATCAAAGAACTTAAAGCGGAAGAAAAAATCTATTCCCCTGTCCGCTGCTGCTATGCTGTTGTTGAATAAGATATAAAAAATTGCCCTCCGCTTTGCGGAGGGCTTTTTTTGTTATTTTTCCGGATATGCAATTCCGATTTTTTCGCAGATT
The DNA here is from genome assembly GCA_015067315.1 of Oscillospiraceae bacterium. Lineage (GTDB taxonomy): Bacteria > Bacillota > Clostridia > Oscillospirales > Ruminococcaceae > UMGS1668. Next base: position 25,205 of record SVMR01000012.1, read on the forward strand.
TCTTTTGCTTCCGCTTCGTTTTCCGCCGGCGCGATTACAATATAATATTCATCGTTTCCGAGATAATCCGCAGAACCCGGACTTGTGTGTATATAAAACATTTTCATATCCTTATCGGTAAAAACAGTTGCGTGTCCGTCAACGCTTCCCGGTGAATTATAAAAGAAGGAAGCGTATTTTACAATCTCCTCTTCCCCGCCGAAACGCTGTTTAATAAAACTGAAATCCGAAAGAAAACCGTCTTCCATATCCGTATATTCAAGGGAATCTATGATGATTTTACCATCAAATTTTTTATCGAAGGGCAGGATATTTTTCCAAACCCATTCTCCGTCTAAAACAAGGGTTGTTCCGGTAATTTCCCCTGTTTCAGTATCTATCATAATTGCGGGAGATTCGATATAAACCTCTTTTTTCATCGGAACAAAAAGGAAAGCGATTATTGCCGCAGCGAGAACCCAGATAAGAAATGCTTTTAAATCTTTTTTCGTTTCTTCTTTCATTTTGCCGCCTGCCTTTCAGCTTTAATATATCATATTGCAAAAATAAAGTCCATAAATTTTTTATTCCGTTTCGGAATATAAAAAAATCCCCCGCTTTTTTTTGCGAAGGGATTTTTTGTTTTATTATTCCGTTTTTACGTTGACGAGGGAGCTTATTTCTTTTGCGTCCCCTGCTGTTTCCGCCGGAGCCATTATCACAAACCCGGTTGAAACAGTATCGATATAAAACCATGTTCCTTTTGCATCGGTGAAAATCAGACATTCCCCGGAATCGACGTATTTATATATTCCGCTGAGAACCGTGTTTTCGTCATCAAAATACGAAAATTCAACTTCGCAGTGGGAATCCGTATAATCGAAGCAATCGATTATAATTTTTCCGCTGTAGCTTTTGTTCCTTTTTGCAAGGTTGCTGTAAGTCCATTCTCCATCAAGAGTAAGGCTTGTTTTCATAAGCTCGCCGGTTTTGCTGTCATAAATAATTGCGGGCATTGTTTCTTTTGCCTCAATTTTTGATGGCAAAACGATAAAAACCGCGGAACAGATTACTCCGACAAGAGTAAGAACCGCAAGCGCGCCGGAAAGGAAAAGCAGCGGGTAGCTTGATTTTTTTCTTGCGCTTTTTGCAATAAGTGTTCCAGCCATTCCCATTATAAGGGCGGCGGCAAGGATTATCGGGATATATTCTCTCATGAAAGTACCTCCGAAAGTTCCGCCCATTCATCCATAAGGTCGTTCTGGCGGTTTTTAAGTTCCTCCATTTCCGCGCAGAGAGCGGACATTTTTTCATAATTTGCGCAGGTTTCCGGGTCTGCCATTTCCTGTTCGATCACCACAAGGCGTTCGTCCGCATCGGAAATTTCCTTTTCGACAGCTTTTAAGCGGTTGCGTTTTTTCGCATCCTCGCTTTTCTGCTGTTTTGAACGGTAATAGACCGTTTCGTTTGCGGAAGGCTTTTTTTCTTCCTTAATCGGCGCGGCGATTTCCTCTTTAAGGCGCATATAATCGTCATATCCACCCTCATAGGAAGAAAGATGATCCGGGAACATTTCTATAATTTTTGTCGGAACACGGTTTAAAAGATAGCGGTCATGGCTTACCATTATAATTGTTCCGGTATATTCCCGAAGAGCCTCGTCAAGAGCTTCCTTGCAGGCAATATCCATGTGGTTTGTGGGTTCGTCCAAAAGAAGAACGTTTGCGTCTTTAAGGGTAAGCGCCGCAAAGCTGAGCCTTGCTTTTTCGCCGCCGGAAAGAACTTCGATCTTTTTGAAGACGTTTTCGCCGGTGAGCCTTGCCCTGCCCAAAGCCGTTCTCAGAGTAAGTTCATCGGAACGGGGGAACATATCCCACATTTCGTCAAGCATTGTTTTATTGGGGTTTAAATAGCTGTTGTGCTGGTCATAATAACCGGTTTTTACGTTTCTTCCCCATTCGATTATTCCTCCGTTATGGGGAAGAATTCCGAGAAGGGTTTTTATAAAAGTGCTTTTTCCGACTCCGTTCATTCCGACAAGGGCAATTTTTTCTCCCCGGCGGACTTCAAGATCAACGGAAGGATTAAGAAGCTTTTTTTCAAATCCTTCGCCAACTTCAAGAGGAAGATCTTTTACAAAAAGGACGTCTTTTACCGGTTCACGTTCATATCCGAAACGGAATTTCGGAGGCTTCGGCGGCGGAACCGGGCGTTCCTTTATTTCCATATGCTCGATTTCTTTTTCCCTTGCCTGGGCGCGTTTTGTTGTTGAAGCGCGGACCTTGTTCCGGGCAATAAAATCCTCCAGTTCGGCAATTTCGCGCATCTGGCGGTCATATTCCTTTTGCATTCTTGCAAGGCGGGCGGCTTTTAAATCAAGATATTTTGTATATCCCGCGTTATAGCGCACAAGGGTTTTGTTTTCAACTTCGCAGATTATGTTTACAATTTTATCAAGGAAATACCGGTCATGGGAAACGGTGAGAATTGCGCCTTTATAGGACATAAGGTAATCCTCAAGCCATGTGAGGGTTCTGAAATCAAGGTGGTTTGTCGGTTCGTCAAGCATCAGAAGATCCGGACCTTCAAGCAGGAGTTTTGCAAGGGCAAGCCTTGTTCTTTCGCCGCCGGAAAGTCGTTCAACCGGTGTTTCCGGATCAAAACTTCCAAAACCCATTCCTGTAAGGATTGTATTTATCTTTACGGAAACGTTATAGCCGTCGTTTGCTTCGAAGAAATTCTTTTCGTGCTCATATTCCGCAAGAAGATTATGATATTCTTCTGTTCCGTGCTCAAGCACAGCCATTCGGTGCTCAAGTTCGCTTATGCGTTTTTCCGCATTGAGCACAGGTTCAAAAACCGAACGCATTTCAGAAATAATCGTTCCGCCAAGGGCAAGACCGCTGTCCTGGCGAAGAAAACCGATTTTTTTGCCGGTTCCTTTTGCAAAAGTTCCGGTATCATATTCAAGCTCCCCGATGATAATGTTTAAAAGGGTGGATTTTCCCGCGCCGTTTTCGCCGATAAGTCCGATTCTGTCGTGGTCTTCGATTTTTAAATCAAGATTTGTAAGAACGGTTTTTGCGCCGAAGCTTTTTGAAATTCCGTTCATGTCAATAATCAAGGAAAAATCCCCCTTTCATAGAATAATCCAATATATTATATCTTAAATTGAAGTTTTTTTCAATAGCAGCATTATTATTTATTTTACCTTATATTTTTAATGTATTTTAAATATTTTGCCGAAAGATGTTGCTTTTTGTTTGACTTAATGATATAAATATATAGTCGCTTTTGTTATTTTATCAACAAAAGAGTTTTTTTAGGGGGATTATTGAAAAATGAAAAAAGACCAGCTCAGACTTAAAGGCACCCTTCCGATTATTATCGGTATGTGCCTTATGCTTGCTCCGGTTGAAATTGTTTTTGGAGCCGAAGTTGGAAATCTTCTTGATTTCTTCGGATTCATTCTCATTACAAACGGACTTTATCTTCTCCACCGCGAAACCGGCGGATTCACTCTTTCCATCATGACTGCAATGGTTTGCTCAACCGCTTCCTTCATCATGCTTTGGGAAGAACTCGGACATCTTGTTACTCTTCTTCCGAAAGCGGCATTCTGCGTGCTCCTTTATCTTATGTGCACCAACTATGCAAAATACGCAAACGAAGCAAGCGACCATCATATGTCCCATCATTTCATCACCCATATGTGGATCGATATCATTGCAACTTCCATTGAACTTACCGGTCACGCAATGGGAATCCACGGAATTCCTTCCTATATCTTCCTTCTTATCGACCTTTACTGCGAAGCGATGCTCATGCTTCATATGTGGAGATTCTATAAGAAATATAACGGATATCAGCTTGAAGGCGGAATTTATTCCAACAAATAAAAACGAAAAAATAGCCGTTTCTTTCGGAACGGCTATTTTTTTATTTTATAATTTTCAAAGCGCCGGTGGGACAGATTTTTGCGCATTCAAGGCAGCCTGCGCAGCCGGAAATATCTTCTGATTTTAAAAATTCCGGTTTTATAGCAGTTCTGAATCCTCGGCCGCTAAAACCGAGCAGACCTTTTCCGATTTTTTCTTCACAAATCCTTACGCAAAGTCCGCAAAGCATACATTTTCCCATATCCCGTTCGATCGAAAGGAGTTTTCTTTCTGTAAAGCTGTTATGCTTCACACCACTGAATTTTCCCGTATTTATGCGGTTTTCGTTGGCGTAGCGGATGAGCCTGCAATCCTTATAATCATGGCATCCGCATTCAAGGCATCTTTTTGCCTCCGCCCTTGCCTCTTCTTCGGAAAAGCCATTTATAACTTCATCGAAGTTTGTTTTTCTTTCTTCCGCGGGTTTAAAAGTCATTTTTGCCCTCGGAATTTTTTCTTTTCCGGAAAAATCCTTTTCGGAAACCTTTCTTTTGGAATAAACCGGTTTTGCAAAATCCAAAGGCATTCCCAAAAGATATGCGTCAATGGCTTTTGCGGCAGCGTTGCCTTCGGCAATGGCGTCGATTGCAATGGAAGCGCCTTTGTTTGAAACATCCCCCGCGGCAAAAACTCCTTCGAGATTCGTTGTTCCGTTCAGCGTATCGGTTATTACGTTTCCGGATTTTGTGAGTTCAAAACCTTCAAAACCGAAAAGATTGGATTGCTGACCTATTGCCGAAATTACGGAATCCGCTTCGATTATTTCAAATTTTCCTTCAACCGGAACGGAAGTTTTTCTTCCTGAAGAATCCGATTTGCCCTGTTCCATAACCCGGAGTTTAATCGCTTTTACCTTTCCGTTTTCGCCGATTATCTCCGCGGGATCTCTCAGGAACCTGAAGGAAACGCCTTCTTCTATAGCTTCTGCAATTTCAATATCCTCCGCCGGGGCTTCTTCCCTTGTTCTGCGGTAAATAACGCAAACTTCTTCTGCTCCGCATCGAATTGCCGCGCGGCTGGCGTCCATTGCGGTGTTTCCCCCGCCGATAACGGCAACTTTTTTGCCGATTTCCGGAATATTTCCGGAATTAACCTCCCGAAGAAAATCGATTCCGCCGAAAACTCCGGCGAGTTCTTCCCCAGGACATCCGATTTTCCTGCTTTTCCAGGCACCGATTGCAAGAAGAACGGCATCATGTTTTTTTCTGATTTCATCAAAAGGAATATCTTTTCCTATTCTTACGGAATTTTTGAAAACAATTTCAAGAGATTTTGCCGCGGAAATTTCCTTTTCAAGAATCGCCTTCGGAAGACGGTATTCGGGGATTCCGTAGCGGAGCATTCCGCCCATTTCCGGCATTGAGTCAAAAACCGTTACCGAATGTCCGGAAAGGCGGAGCCTGTATGCGGCCGCAATTCCCGCAGGACCGCCGCCGATTACCGCAACTTTTTTGCCCGTTTCCGGAAGGACTTCCGGTTTGAACGGATTTTCCGAAGAAAGGTCTTTATCCGCCGCAAAAGCCTTTAAATATACGATTGAAAGCGGTTCCTCAACAAATCTTCTTCTGCAGTTCGATTCGCATGGATGGGGACAGATTCTTCCTATTGAAGCAGGAAGCGGAATTTTTTCTTTAATAATTTCAACCGCGGCGCGGTAATTTCCGTCCGCAATCTGCTTCAGATATCCCTGGACGTCGGTATGCGCCGGACAATTAAGCGAACAGGGACCGGCGCAGTCGCCCTCATGGTCGCTCATAATCAGTTCAAGGGCGATTTTGCGGGCTTTTTTTACCCTATCGGAATCCGTGAGCACGGAAATTCCCGTTTCTGCTTTTGCCGAGCAGGCGCGGACAAGTTTTTCCCTACCCTCGATTTCAACAAGGCAGATTCCGCAGGCGCCGAAAGGCTTCAGCTTTTCATCATAGCAAAGATTCGGAATTTCGATTCCGTTTTCGGCGGCAATTTTAAGAATTGAACCGCCGCTTTTTCCAAAAACGGTTTTCCCGTTTATTTTAAATTCGATTTTATCCGTTTTTGCCGCCTCCTTTCGTTATTCAATGCTCACCGCGCCGAAGGGGCAGACTTTTGAGCACGCCCCGCAGCGGATGCAGAGATTTTTATCAATTATATGCGTTTTTTTAACTTCTCCGGAAATTGCGCTTACCGGACATTTTTTTGCACAAAGGGTGCATCCCCGGCATTTTTCCGCGGAAATAACGTAGCTGAGCATTGCGGAACATTCCTTTGCCGCACAGCGGTGCTCAAAAACATGTTCCTCGTATTCATTTCTGAAATAGCGCAAAGTTGTGAGCACCGGGTTTGGCGCAGTCTGGCCAAGACCGCAGAGAGCGCCTTCTTTTACCGCATCGCAAAGTTCCTCAAGGGTTTCGATATCCTCCGGTTTTCCTTTTCCTTCGGTGATTGCGGTAAGAATTTCCTGCATCCGCTTTGTTCCGATTCTGCAATGGACGCATTTTCCGCAGGATTCCTCCGCAGTAAAATCGAGGAAGAATTTTGCCATTCCGACCATGCAGGCGGATTCATCCATTACAACCATTCCGCCGGAACCCATTATAGCGCCGGTTTTTGAAAGTTCTTTGTAATCGATCGGAGTATCGAGAAGATTTTCCGGAATACATCCGCCGGAAGGACCGCCGAGCTGAACGGCCTTGAATTTCTTTTCTCCCTTTATTCCCCCGCCGATTTTATAAATCACCTCGCGGAGAGTTGTTCCCATAGGAACTTCAACAAGTCCGCTCCGTTTTACTTTTCCCGTAAGGGCAAAAACTTTTGTGCCTTTGCTGTTTTCGGTTCCGATTTCCGAAAAGGCTTTTCCGCCCATTTTGATTATCCTCGGAACGTTCGCAAAGGTTTCGACGTTGTTTATGTTCGAAGGCGCTCCTTTATAACCGCTTTCCGCAGGAAAAGGAGGTTTAAGCTTCGGCATTCCCCTTTCGCCTTCAAGAGAAGCAATAAGGGCGGTTTCTTCGCCGCAGACAAACGCTCCCGCGCCGGTTTTTATTTTTATGTCGCAGGAAAAATCCGCTCCGAAAATATTTTCGCCGATAAAGCCGGATTTTTTTGCCTGCTCGATTGCTTTTTCAAGGTGTTTTACCGCAAGGGGATATTCCGCCCTTACATATACAAAAGCTTCGTAAGCGCCAATTGCGTAAGCGGCTATAAGCATTCCCTCGATAAGGCTGTGGGGATCGGATTCGATTATCGCCCTGTCCATAAAAGCGCCCGGATCGCCTTCGTCCGCGTTGCAGATGAGATATTTTCTTCCGTTTTCCGATTTATTTTTTCTTGCAAGATCCCATTTCAGCCATGTCGGAAAACCCGCTCCGCCTCTTCCCGCAAGACCGGAAAGCTTTATTTCATCAATAACTTTTTCCGGCGGAATTCCAAGAACTTTTTTCAGGGATTCATATCCGCCTTCGGCAATATAATCCTCTATTGATTCAGGATTTATTTTTCCGCAGTTTTTAAGGGCGATTCTTTTTTGAAGTTCAAGAAATTCCGAATCCTCTTCTTTTATTTCCAGATCGGAAACAGATGAAAAATCCCCTTTTTCCGCCGCGGAAACGATTCTTTCCGCATCGGATTCTTTTACTTTAACAAGCCTTTTCAAAAGCTTTTTGTCTTCGTAAATATCGACGATCGGTTCAAGAAAGCACATTCCGACGCATCCGGTTATACCGATTCCGATATTTTTTCCTTCGGCGGATTTTATAAGAGCTTCTTCAAGTTTTTTTGCTCCGGCGGCAATTCCGCAGGAACCTTCGCCAATGGCTATTCTCATTTTTTCGCCTCCTTCCGGAGGTTTTCAAGAATTCCGACCGCGGACTCCCCACTGAGGTTTCCGTAAACTTCGCCGTTTATCATCATAACCGGAGCAAGGGAACAGCATCCGAGGCAGGCGACCTTTTCAAGAGTGAAAATCCCGTCCGGGGTTGTTCTTCCGTTTTCGATTCCGAGATATTCCGAAACCGCGGCGGCGATTTTTTCGCTTCCGCCAACGTGGCAGGCTGTTCCGGAGCAAAGCATAACGAGATATTTTCCCTTCGGTTCAAGACGAAACCTGGAATAGAAAGTTGCGGTTCCCATTACCTTTGCAGGCTTTACGCCGAGTTTTTCTCCGATTCTGTAAAGGACTTCCTTCGGAAGGAATCCGTATATTTCCTGGGCTTTCTGCAAAACGGATATTAAATTTTCCGGTACGTTTTCATATTCTTCAAAAACTTCATCAAGTTTTGAAAAATCGAATTTTATTTCTTCCGTAAAAAATCCTCCCTTCCGGTTTATATAAAACTATTTTAGCATACTATTTAATTTTCGCAAATATGTTTTTTGTTTTTTCCGCAAACAAAAAAGCGGAAGAAAAACTTCCGCAATTTTCATTATTCAAGGCTGCCTTCTCCGCCCATCATTTTTGTGAGTTCTTCGATTCTTTCAATCGGGAACGGCGGATTTGCAAGGGGTTTCATCGCAATGGACATAAGCTTCATCGGGTTGTCGTCGCCGGCGATTCTGTTGGAACTCATTGCTCCGCAGATTCTGCAGCGGTGGATAATTGCCCATTCGCCGTTTTTTCTTACCCAAACGGCAATAGGTTCCATAAGACCGCCGCAATCCGCTTCACGGTCGCCGGGTTCGTTGTCAAGATGGACGCTGCAAAGGCAATTGGGGCAATGGTTGCGGTGGTCGCTTCCGGCGCCTTCGGGAATTACTTCCCTTCCGCAGTTTTTGCAGACAAAAACCTCGTTGCAGGCATGGGTTTTATAATAACCTTTTTCAAAAGATTTTCTCTTATTTTCTCTGTTCATAAGAGTCCTCCTGTAATTAAACTATATTAATAAAATATAACATTCCGGACTTTATGTCAATGAATTTTCGGCATCGGCGGTTGTTTTTTTGTTTTTGAGCCCTCTTTTTCCGTTTTGCATAGAATATATTGCACACCTTAAAAGGAGGTTGTTTTTATTGAACAGATATAATTGTTCGGAAAATCCTTTTTCCGATTTCCGGGAAGGCTTCAGCCCTTATAAACCATGCATCCGCCCATGCTGTTCCGGATGCTGCTGCAATATAGGTTATCCTGTTCCCGTTCCGGGACCCCAAGGTCCCGTCGGTCCGAGAGGTCCCCAGGGAATTGCCGGCCCCCAGGGTCCGGAAGGCCCTCAGGGAATTCAGGGTGAACCGGGTCCGCAGGGTCCTGCCGGCGCAACGGGTGCAACAGGCGCAACCGGTCCCCAGGGTCCCATTGGATTAACCGGTCCCGCCGGTCCTCAGGGTGTTCAGGGTGAACCCGGTCCGCAAGGTCCTGCCGGCGCAACGGGTGCAACAGGCGCAATCGGTCCGCAGGGACCCATTGGTTTAACCGGCCCCGCCGGTCCTCAGGGTGTTCAGGGTGAACCCGGTCCGCAAGGTCCTGCCGGCGCAACGGGTGCAACAGGCGCAACAGGTCCGCAGGGACCGCAGGGCGAACCGGGACCCGCCGGAAGTTTTCTTGGATATGCAGATTTTTATGCCCTTATGCCGCCGGAAAATGCCGCGGAAATCGCTCCCGGCGAGGCGGTTGAATTCCCCGAACAGTCCTTCATCGGCGGAACAAACATCACAAGAATATCCGATTCCGAATTTGCTTTTACCGAATCCGGAATCTATCTTCTTCTTTTCAACGCGGCGGTTTCGGAAGCGGCGCAGCTTGTTCCCGCAATAAACGGAACGGAACTTTCCTTCGCCCTTGCGGGAAAAGATTCGGCTTTATCCCAGCTTTCCGGCACTGCGATTATCTCCGCAAACGAAGGCGATATCCTCACTCTCCGCAATCCCTCTTCCGCATCTTCTTCCCTTACCCTTACCCCGAACGCCGGCGGAAACTCCCCCGTTTCCGCCCATTTAACAGTAATAAGATTACAATAAATATTTAAAAATATTACTGATAAATTATTGACAAAATAATATAAAAGTGGTAAAGTAACTTTTATATTGTAAAAGGCGTTGACGAAGACGGTCGGAACAGCAGACGCGCAGAGAGCCGGTGGTTGGTGTAAACCGGCGGCCGCTGAACCATGGACCTATCACTTCTGAGCCGGACACCCGAAAGGTTTTTAAAAAAAACTCAGTAGATGTGCCCCGTTTGTCCGCGTTAAGGAATAGGGCTTGTCGGAGTCTGAAGGCGGCAGTTTTTACTGCAATTTGAGTGGTACCGCGGATAAAATTGATTTTTACCCGTCTCAGGATTATTATCTTGGGACGGGTTTTTGTTTTATAAAAAAAGACCGTTTCAAGGCGGTCGGAAAGGATATGAATTTTATGAAAAAACAGACAGAAACCTCTCTTAAGGAGATTGCTCAGCGAATTCGCGAAATGCGCGAAATAGTCGGATTTTCCCCTGCCCAGCTTGCGGAACGCACCGAAATTTCGGAGGAGCAGTATCGAATTTATGAGAGCGGAAAAGTCGATCTTCCTTTCTCTTTCCTTCATAAATGCTCTCTTGCGTTCGGACTTGAACTTACCGAACTTCTCGAAGGTCATGCTTCCCATCTTTCCCATTACACCGTAACAAGAAAAGGCGAAGGTCTTGTTACCGCGGAGGAAGACGGAATCAGCATCCAGAACCTTGCTCCCCTTTTCCAGAGAAAACTCGGCGCGCCCTATTGGGTAACATATAAATATTCCAAGGAAATTCAGGACAAGCCTATCCATACCGCAACCCACGCCGGACAGGAATTTGACCTTGTTATAAAAGGTTCCCTTAAAGTCCAGGTCGGCGACCATACCGAAATCCTCAACGAAGGCGATTCCATTTTCTATAAATCCTCCACCCCCCACGGAATGATTGCCGTAGGCGGCGAGGACTGCACCTTCCTTGCAATGGTAATGGCGGACAAAAAACCCGAAAAAGCGGATTACATCATTCCCAAAAAGCCCACCCATGAGAACGATCTCATCAGCAACTCTTTTGTAACCGCAGACACCGACGAAAACGGATATCCCACCAAGCTCCATTTCACCAACACCGACCAGTTCAACTTCGCTTTCGATATTGTTGACGAACTCGGAAGACAGCAGCCGGACAAAGTCGCAATGGTTCACGTTTCCAACGATCTTACCGAAAACGTCTATACTTTCCGGGATATGAAGGAACGTTCCGCCCAGGCGGCAAACTATTTCACCTCTCTCGGAATCAAAAAAGGCGATACCGTTATGCTCGTTCTCAAACGCCATGCGGAATTCTGGTTCTCGATCCTCGGACTTCATAAAATCGGCGCAATCGCAATTCCCGCAACCGACCAGCTTCTTCAGCACGACTTTGAATACCGCTATAAAGCTGCCGACGTAAAGGCAATAATCTGCACTTCCGTAGGCGAAGCCGCAAAACAGGCCGAACTTGCCGCAGAAAATTACGATAAACCCATCACAAAAATCATTGTCGGCGAACCGAGAGAAGGCTGGCACGATTTCCGCGGAGAATATGAACTCTTCAGCCGCCGCCTCCACAGAAACGAGGAAACTCCCTGCGGCGACGATCCGATGCTCATGTTCTTCACTTCCGGAACCACCGGTTATCCGAAAATCGCAACCCACAGCTATAAATATCCCCTCGGACATTACGTCACCGCAAAATACTGGCATTGGGTACGCCGCGACGGACTTCATTTCACAATTTCCGATACCGGCTGGGGAAAAGCTCTTTGGGGCAAACTTTACGGTCAATGGCTTTGCGAAAGCGCGGTTTTCACTTACGACTTCGACAGATTCGATGCCGCAAAGATTCTTCCCATGTTCGCGAAATATCATATCACAACCTTCTGCGCTCCGCCCACCATGTACCGCATGCTCATAAAACAGGATCTTTCCAAATACGATCTTTCTTCCATTGAGCACGCAACAACTGCCGGCGAAGCGCTTAACCCGGAAGTTTTCTATCAGTTCGAAAAAGCAACCGGACTTCGCATTGCGGAAGGTTTCGGACAGACCGAAACAACCCTTACCCTTGCAAACCTTACCGGCGGACTTCTTAAACCCGGTTCCATGGGAAGACCCACCCCCGGTTATAATATCGATATCGTTGATGCGGACGGAAAATCCGTTCCCACCGGTGAAAACGGCGAAATCGTTGTAAGAACCGACGAATCCGTTCCCTGCGGACTTTTCCTTGGATATCATAAAGACCCGGAAAAAACCGACGCCGCCTGGCACGACGGAATGTATCATACCGGCGACGTTGCATGGCGCGATGAGGACGGTTATTTCTGGTATGTTGGAAGAGCGGACGATGTTATCAAGTCTTCCGGTTACCGTATCGGACCCTTCGAGATTGAAAACGTAATCATGGAACTCCCCTATGTTCTTGAATGCGGCGTTTGCGCAGCCCCGGATGAAGTCCGCGGACAGGTTGTAAAAGCCTGCATCGTCCTTGTTAAAGGAACCGAAGGCACCGAGGAACTCAAGAAAGAAATTCAGGATTATGTGAAAACCCATACAGCCCCTTATAAATATCCGAGAATCGTTGAGTTCCGTGAAGAACTTCCGAAAACCATAAGCGGAAAAATCCAGAGAAACAAACTTTGATTTTTTCCGGCTCCTCAGAGGAGGAGCTGTCAGCGAAGCTGGCTGAGGAGGGATATCCCCGATAAATTCCGATAAACGCTCCGCATCACCGGATAATCCCCCTTCCGTCATTTGCTTTGCAAATAACTCCTTCCCCTCCGGGAAGGTAAATTAAAAATTTTACTTGACAAGAAAATAATCAAGTGATATGATTCTTATAATTAATAAAGGCTTTGACGGAGAGTGCAGAAAACGTTTCCCGCCCAAAGAGAGTCGGCGGCTGATGAAAAGCCGATGACGGGTGTTTTTTGCTGTAGCTTCCGAGCCGAAGAGAAGAAAGCGGAGTTTTTCCGCAAGTAGAACTCTTCCGCGTCAGCTGCGTAAGTGCTTAGGATTTGTCTGAATCCGACGAGTGGCGTTTTTGCAACAGCAAACGCAATTTGAGTGGTACCGCGGGTATGTATTTTTACAGCTCGTCTCAAAGAATCATTTCTTTGGGGCGGGCTTTTTTGTTTGCTCCCAAAAGAAACGGAGGAAAACACAGAAAATGGAAAAACAACTTACCGGACTTGAATACAAAATCCAGGAAATGGCGGAAAGAATCCGCGCCCTTCGTGAAATCACCGGACTTTCCACCGCAGAAATGGCACAGAGAACCGGCGTTTCCGAAGAAGAGTATATTGAATGCGAATCCGGACAGCGCGACCTCAACTTTGCGTTCATCTACCGCTGTTCTTTAAGCCTTGGTGTTGATATCACCGATATCATCGAAGGCCAGAGCCCGAAGCTTCGCGGATATACCGTTACAAGAGCAGGTCAGGGACAGAAAATCGAACAGGCTCACGGAATGATTTATTACAACATGGCTTCCGACTTCCGGAACAGGATTTCCGAACCGCTTTTTGTTGTAAATAAATACAGCGACGAAGCGGAACACAGTCCCATTGCCCTGACTTCCCATGAAGGTCAGGAATTTGACCTTATCATTGAAGGAAGCCTTAAAATCCAATACGGCGAACACACAGAAATTTTAAACAAGGGCGACTGCATCTATTTCGACAGCTCCACTCCCCACGGAATGGTAGCTGTCGGCGGAAAGGACTGCACCTTCTACGCAATCGTTCTTACCCCGCAAAAACAGACTTCCACCCACAAAGCCGCAATTATGCCCAACGCTCCCCATCGTTCCGACGATACCGAGCGCGTTTACAACAAATTCATCACAACCGAAAAAGACAAAAACGGTCTTTGCACAAAAATCAGCTTCAGAAACGAAGAACATTTCAACTTTGCCTATGACGTTGTTGATGAACTCGGAAGAGAACAGCCGGACAAGCTTGCAATGCTCCATATTGCAAACGACGGAACCGAACGCCGTTTTACCTTCCGCGATATAAAAAAGGAATCCGGCAGAGCCGCAAACTATTTCAAATCCCTTGGAATCAAAAAAGGCGACAAAGTCATGCTTGTTCTCAAGCGCCATTATCAGTTCTGGTTTGCAATCCTTGCGCTCCACAAAATCGGAGCCATTGCAATTCCCGCAACAAACCAGCTTCTTGAGCACGACTTTGAATACCGCTTCAATTCCGCGGGAATCAGCGCAATTATCTGCACCGCGGACGGCGAAACCGCCGAAGCGGTTGACAGAGCCGCCGCAAACAGCCCTTCCCTTACCACAAAAATTATTGTTAACGGAAGCCGCGAAGGCTGGTTCAACTTCGACGAAGATTACACCATGTTCTCCAGTTCCTTCCGCAGAAACGAAGAAACTCCCTGCGGAAACGACCCGATGCTCATGTTCTTCACTTCCGGAACTTCCGGTTATCCGAAAATTGCCGCCCACAACTATAAATATCCTCTCGGGCATTTCATCACCGCAAAATACTGGCACTGCGTTGATCCGGAAGGACTTCATCTTACAATTTCCGACACCGGCTGGGCAAAATCCCTTTGGGGAAAACTTTACGGTCAATGGCTCTGCGAAGCACCTATCTTCGTATATGACTTCGACAGATTCGACGCCGAAAAGATCCTTCCGATGTTCGCAAAATATCATATCACCACCTTCTGCGCGCCGCCCACCATGTACCGCATGCTGATAAAACAGGATCTCAGCCGTTTCGACCTTTCATCCATCAAGCATGCTTCCATTGCCGGCGAAGCGCTTAACCCGGAAGTTTTCCGTCAGTTTGAAAACGCAACCGGACTCCAGATTATGGAAGGTTTCGGACAGAGCGAATCCTCCCTTATCATCGGCAACCTTTCCGGCGGCAGCCATAAGATCGGTTCCATGGGTAAACCTTCTCCCCTTTACAGCGTACATCTTCTTGATGCGGACGGAAACGAGGTTGCCGCAGGCGACAACGGAGAAATCTGCATTGATATCAGCAAAGGTCTTCCCTGCGGTCTTAGCTATCAGTATTACGGAAGCCCCGAAAAAACCGCTGAAACCTGGAAGGACGGATTCTATCATACCGGCGACCTCGCATGGAAAGATGAGGACGGATTCTTCTGGTATGTCGGCAGAGCCGACGACCTTATCAAATCCTCCGGTTACAGAATCGGACCCTTTGAGATTGAAAACGTCATCATGGAACTTCCTTATGTTCTTGAATGCGGCGTCTGCGCCGCTCCGGATGAAGTTCGCGGACAGGTTGTAAAAGCCTGCATCGTACTTACAAAAGGAACCGAACCCACCGAAGAACTCAAAAAAGAGATTCAGAACTACGTAAAAACCCATACCGCTCCTTATAAATATCCGAGAATTGTTGAATTCCGCACCGAACTTCCGAAAACAACAAGCGGAAAAATCATAAGAAGCAAACTCTGATTAAAATATTAAGCTCCTCGGAGGAGGAGCTGTCACCGAAGGTGACTGAGGAGGGATATCCCCGATAAATTATTGTTTTCGCTTTGCGTTACCCGGTTATCCCTCATCCGTCATTTGCTTCACAAATGCCACCTTCCCCTCCGGGAAGGTTTAAACTAAAAACGGAGGCGATTTCCTCTGGAATTCAAAAGACTTACCCTTTTTGCCGGACATTACGGAAGCGGAAAAACAAATATCGCCGTTAACTATGCCCTTCTTTTGCGTGAGAAAGGTCTTCCGGTAACGGTTGCGGATCTTGATATTGTAAACCCATATTTCCGTACCCTTGACAGCGAAGCGGTTTTCCGTGAGCACGGAATAAAACTTATATGCTCAAAATTCGCGAACAGCAACGTTGACGCGCCCGCAATGCCCAAAGAAGTTTATAATCTTATCGACAGCAGAACCGAATACGGCGTTCTTGATATCGGCGGCGATGACCGGGGCGCACTTGCCCTCGGAAGATACGTTCCTTCGATAATTGAAGAAAACGATTATGAAATGCTTCTTGTTATCAACAAGGCAAGACCTCTTACAAGAAACGCAGCCGATACGGTCGAGGTGGCTTACGAAATGGTAAAAGCCTGCGGACTTCCCTTCACCGGGATAGTCAACAACACAAACCTCGGTCCGGAAACCACCGAAGAGGACGTTCTTTCAAGCATCGATTATGCAAACGAAGTTTCGAAAACTCTCGGAATTCCGGTAAAAATGACCTGCTGTGACGAAAAACTTTATGAAAAACTGAAAGACAAGGCGGAAAATCTTTTTCCCCTTTCCCTTCAGAAATTATATTACCATTTAAATTCTTAATATAACGGAGGTGCAACGATTTTGGCAAAACTTACTTTTAAAGAAGAACTTTGCAAAGGCTGCGGTCTTTGCGTAAATGCCTGCCCGAAAAATCTGCTCCAGCTTTCGAGAGAAAGACTTAACCAGAAAGGTCATTCTCCCGTTGAAATCACCGAACCCGAAAAATGCATCGGATGCGCTTTCTGTGCAACAATGTGCCCGGACTGCGTAATCAAAGTTGAAAAATAAGGAGGCGGAAACAATGCAGGAAAAAGTACTTATGAAGGGCAACGAAGCCCTTGCAGAAGCGGCGATCCTTGCCGGATGCCGCCACTATTTCGGATATCCGATCACTCCCCAGACCGAAGTTGCGGCATACATGTCCAAAAAAATGCCGAAAATCGGCGGAGTTTTCCTTCAGGCTGAAAGCGAAATCGCAGCAATCAATATGGTCTATGGCGTTGCCGCAACCGGCAAACGCGCAATGACCTCTTCTTCCAGCCCGGGTATTGCTCTTAAATGCGAAGGAATTTCCTATCTTGCAGGTTCCGACCTTCCCGCTCTTATCGTCAACGTACAGCGCGGCGGTCCCGGACTCGGCGGAATCCAGCCTTCCCAGTCCGACTATTTTCTTGCAACCCGCGGACCCGGTCACGGCGACTTCCACGTAATCGTTCTTGCACCGGCTTCCGTTCAGGAAATGGCCGACATGACTCTTAAAGGTTTTGAACTTGCGGACAAATACCGCATGCCCTGCATGCTTCTTGCGGACGGCACCATGGGTCAGATGATGGAACCCGTCGTTCTTCCCGACCCCGTTGAACTTGACAGCGCCCCCAAGGATTGGGCTGTTACCGGTACCGAATGCAAACGCGAACACCATATCGTAAACTCCCTCTATCTTTCCCCGAAAAAACTCGAGGACATCAACCTTGAACGTTACGAAAGATATAAAAAAATCGAAGAAGAGGAATGCCTTTGGGAAGAATTCATGATGGAAGATGCGGAAATCTGCATCGTATCCTGCGGAATCACCGCCCGTGTTTCAAGAAACGCAATTCTTGAAGCAAGAAAACAGGGCATCAAAGTCGGCATGATCCGTCCTATCACCCTTTGGCCCTTCCCGAAAAAGCCCCTTCTTGCAGCTGCAAACAAAGTTAAATCCTTCATCTCCGTTGAACTTAACATGGGACAGATGAAAGAGGATATCGAACTTGCGATCCGCTGCAAAAAGCCCGTTTACGGCTGCACCAGAGTCGGCGGCATGATCACAACCGTTGACGATATTCTTGCTTCTATTAAAGAAGCAGAGAAAGGAGAGGAATAATCATGGCAGTTGTTTTTGAAAAACCGAAATCCCTTACCGATAACGTTCTCCATTACTGCCCCGGATGCACCCACGGAATTGTTCACCGCCTTGTTGCCGAGGTTATTGACGAACTCGGAATTGAAGGCAGAACAATCGGTATTGCTCCCGTAGGCTGTTCCGTTATGGCTTATGATTACTTCACCGTTGATATGGTCGAAGCCGCCCACGGCAGAGCTCCGGCAGTTGCAACCGGCGTAAAACGTTCCGACCCCAGTAAAATCGTATTTACATATCAGGGCGACGGCGACCTTGCTTCAATCGGTATGTGCGAAACCGTTCATTCCGCCGCAAGAGGCGAAAATATCACCATTATCTTCATCAACAACGCAATTTACGGAATGACCGGCGGTCAGATGGCTCCCACTTCCCTTCCGGGACAGGTTACCCAGACTTCCCCTTACGGAAGAAACACCGAAACCCAGGGCTTCCCGATCCGTGTATGCGAACTTTTAAGCGAACTTGACGGTCCCGCATATCTCGAAAGAGTTACCGTAAACAACGTAAAAAACGTCCGCAACGCAAAGAAAGCAATCAAAAAAGCTTTCCAGAACCAGATTGACGGAAAAGGTTTTTCCCTTGTTGAAGTTCTTTCCTCCTGCCCTACCAACTGGGGCATGACTCCGCAGAAGGCTCTTGAATGGATCGACGAAAAAATGATTCCTTATTATCCTCTCGGAGTATATCGCGACAAGGACGGTGAAAACAATGGCTGATCATCAGATTATAATTGCCGGCTTCGGCGGCCAGGGACTTCTTTTCTCCGGAAAAGTTCTTGCATACGCGGGTCTTGCGGAAGACCGTCAGCTTAGCTGGCTCCCTTCCTACGGTCCCGAAATGCGCGGCGGCACCGCAAACTGCACCGTTATCCTTTCCGATGAACCCATCGGTTCACCCATTGTTGACCATCCGAACGTCGTTATGGTAATGAACAATCCTTCCCTTGATAAATATGAGAACATGGTTGCTCCCGGCGGAAAACTTTTTGTTGATTCCGCACTTATCGGCAGAAAAGTTGAACGCAGCGACATCGACGTTTATTATATCCCCGCAACCCAGCTTGCAAAGGATATGGGCGCACCCACCCTTGCCAACATGATCCTTCTCGGCGCAATCGTCAAGGAAACCGGCTGCGTTTCCGCCGAGCACCTTGAAGAAGGACTCCGCCATGCGGTTCCCGCAAGACACGCCGACCTTATCGACCTCAACCTCCAGGCTCTTGAAATCGGCAAAAACTATACTCAGGTTTAATTGAAAGAAGGCAATTCAAAATGGAATTCACTTTTCCTGTAACATATACCGAAAATCCCAAAACCAGACCTTCCGATGAAAGCAAGCTCGGCTTCGGACGCACTTTCAGCGACCACATGTTCCTTATGAACTACACCGAAGGAAAAGGCTGGCACGACGGAAGAATCGTTCCCTATGCACCTCTTGAACTCGACCCCAGCTGCATGGTTCTCCATTATGCTCAGGAAGTTTTTGAAGGAATGAAAGCATACCGCTGGGAAGACGGTTCCATCCATCTTTTCCGTCCTTATGAAAACGCAAAACGTATGCAGAATTCCAACGAAAGACTTTGCATGCCCGCCGTTCCGGAAGATATGTTCGTGGAAGCAATCAAGGAACTTGTTGCCGTTGACGCGGAATGGGTTCCCCACAATCCCGGAACTTCCCTTTATATCCGTCCGTTCATCTTTGCAACCGACGCGCATCTGGGCGTTCATGCTTCCGCAACCTATCTTTTCTGCATCATCTGCAGTCCTTCCGGTTCCTATTATCCCAACGGAATGAGCCCCGTTGATATTTACGTTGAAAGCCGCGACGTCCGCGCAGTAAGAGGCGGTACCGGTTATACCAAATGCGGCGGCAACTATGCGGCTTCTCTCCGCGCGGGACAGGAAGCAGAGAAAAAAGGCTACGTTCAGGTTCTCTGGCTTGACGGCGTAGATCGCAAATATGTTGAAGAAGTCGGCGCAATGAACGTTATGTTCAAAGTCGGCGGAAAAGTTATCACTCCTATGCTCAGCGGTTCCATTCTTCCCGGCGTAACAAGAAAGAGCTGCATCGACCTCATCAGAAGCTGGGGCATTGAAGTTGAGGAACGCCTTATCACCGCCGAAGAACTCTTCGAAGCCGCGGAAAACGGAACTCTTGAGGAAGCATGGGGCTGCGGAACCGCCGCTGTTATCTCCCCCATCGGTTCCATGGGTTGGGAAGATAAAAAAATCTCCATCAACGAAGGCAAAATCGGCGAAACCGCACAGAAACTTTACGATACCCTTTACGGAATCCAGAGC
Source organism: Oscillospiraceae bacterium (assembly GCA_015067315.1). Classification (GTDB taxonomy): domain Bacteria; phylum Bacillota; class Clostridia; order Oscillospirales; family Ruminococcaceae; genus UMGS1668. Next base: position 45,008 of record SVMR01000012.1, read on the forward strand.
GGCAAGGTTGAAGATACCCTCGGTTGGACCGTTAAAGTCTGCGACTGATATTAAGTCTGCATAAATATGCAGATTTTGTAAAAATATTGACAAAATCCTTGAAAAGTGGTTGAATAGATATATTATTTATTTATTAATATATTAATAGACCGAGCTTTTTAAGGGCGCAGGAATTTTCAATCCGGAGCCTTTTCAAAAGAAAGGCTCCGGATTATTTATATTCACCCAGAAGGAGATGTTAAGATGAGGAACATCAGAATCAGCGACGTTACCATGAAACAAAGCGGAAAAAGCGCAGGCTTTACTCTCAGCTTCAGAGAGAAAATCGAGCTTGCAAAACTACTTGACCGCCTTGAGGTATCCGTCATTGAACTACACCCCATCGAAAATCTCAAAATCGACAGTCTTCTTATAAAATCCATCGCCGCGGCGGTTAAAAACGCCGTTGTTGCGGTTCCTGTTTCTCTTGAAGAAAACGGTGCGGAACAGGTTTGGAACGCCCTTAAAGAAGCAAAAAAACCCCGTTTGCAGGTTTCTGTTCCGACAAGCCCCGTTCAGATGGAATATCTTTCCCATAAAAAGCCGGAAGCAATGCTTCTTGCAATAAAAAACACCGTTTCCGCCTGCAAAGCGCTTTGCGGCGACGTTGAATTTGTTGCCGGCGACGCAACAAGAAGCGATTCTTCCTTCCTTGAAGCGGCGGTTAAAACCGCAGTTGAAGCAGGCGCTTCCACCGTTACTTTCTGCGACACCGCAGGAGTTATGCTTCCGGAAGAATTCAGCGCCTTCCTTGAAGGAATTTTTGCTTCCGTTCCGGAACTTAAAGAAATCTGTGTCGGCGTTTCCTGTTCCGACGCTCTTTCAATGGCGGATTCCTGCGCCGTTTCCGCAGTCCGCGCAGGCGCTTCCGAAATCAAGGCAACCGCGGTTTCAACCGACAACATCCGCCTTGGAAAAATCGCAAAAATCCTTGACGCAAAGGGCGGAACCTTCGGCGTTTGCGGAAAAGTCCGCATGGCTGAAATAAACCGCGTTATTTCCCAGATAGACCGCCTTTGCCACACCGAAAAAAGCAAGAATTCTCCTTTCGATGACAGCGTCCGCGAAGAAGGCGAATGGGTGCTCACCGAGCACGATGATATTTCCGCCGTGCTCAAAGTCGCAGAAAGACTCGGTTATGAACTTTCCGAAGAGGACGGAATCAAGGTTTTTGAAGCCTTTAAACAAATCGCCGTGCTCAAAAAGAAAGTCGGTTCAAAAGAGCTTGATGCAATCGTTGCTTCCTCCGCTCTCCAGGTTCCCCCGACTTATAAACTTGAAAGTTACGTTATCAACGCAAGCAATATTCTTGCCGCTTCCGCGCATCTTAAAATAAGCAAGGGCGAACATACCCTTGAGGGCATCTGCATAGGCGACGGCCCTATCGACGCCGCTTTCCTTGCAATCGAACAGATCATCGGTCTTCATTACGAACTCGACGATTTCCAGATCCAGTCCGTTACCGAAGGCCGCGAAGCAATGGGTCAGACGGTTGTTAAGCTCCTTTCCGGCGGAAAACTTTATTCCGGAAGGGGTACTTCCACCGATATTGTCGGCGCAAGCATTCTCGCTTATCTCAACGCTCTCAATAAAATCGTTTATGAGGAGGAGAACGCATGAATCTTTCTTTCTCAACCCGCGGCTGGCAATCCCTCGGCTGGGACGAAATAATCGGAATTGCGGAAGAAATGCGCTTTTCCGGAATCGAGCTTTATAACGTTCAGAAACGCCCGGAACTCACCGAAAAAGGCTGTCCGCTTCATAAACACAGCACCGCCGCAACCGCAAGGAATCTCCGTGAGCGCGGAATAAAAATCCCCTGCCTGGATTCTTCAATCGATATTTCCGTTCCCGGAAACACCGGTTCCGTAAAAGAACTTATCGATATTGCCCATAACCTTAAAGTTCCCTATGTCTGCGCGGTCGCTCTTAACGACGACGAGGAAACGGTAAAATCCTCCGTTTCCGAACTTATTTCCTATGCGGAAGAAACGGGAGTTGTTCTTCTTATAAAGACAAGCGGAATTTATTCCGATACCGCAAGGCTCCGTTCCCTTATGGACGAATTTGCTTCCGACAATCTCGGCGCCCTTTGGGATATGCATCATCCTTACCGCACAAACGGAGAATCCGCCGACAAGACCATCCGCAGCCTCGGCGCTTACGTAAAACACGTTCATCTCCGGGATTCCGACGACTGTGATACATATAACCTTATCGGCGAGGGCAATCTTCCCATCGGGGAAATGATGCGCGCCCTTTCTTCCATTGACTACAACGGTTTCATTTCCCTTGAATGGAAACCGGAATGGATGGAGGATCTTCAGGAATATGAGGTCATCTTCCCCCATTTTGTAAACTATATGAACCGTTTTGAAAGCCCGAGAGGCAAAAAGCGAAGCCTTTATTACAACTTTGACCATACCGGTCAGTTTATCTGGAAAAAGGATTCCCTTATCGACCTCACCTTCCCCCAGGTTCTTGATAAACTCTGCGAGGAATTCCCGGACCAGTATGCTTTCCGCTACACCACCCTTGATTATACGAGAACCTATTCCGAATTTCGCGAAGACGTTGACCGCTTTGCAAGGGCGCTTGTTTCCATGGGCGTTAAAGCCGGAAGCAAGGTTGCAATCTGGGCAACAAACGTTCCCGCATGGTACATAACTTTCTGGGCTGCGACCAAAATCGGCGCGGTTCTTGTAACGGTCAACACCGCTTATAAAATCCACGAAGCGGAATATCTTCTTTCCCAATCCGACACCCATACCCTCGTTATGATCGATTCCTGCCTGGATTCCAACTACGCGCAGATCATCAACGAGCTTTGCCCGGAAATCAAAACAACAAAAGCCGGAGCGCCCCTCCATTGCAAAAAGCTTCCCTTCCTTCGCAACGTAATAACCGTCGGCTTCAAAATGCCCGGATGCCTTGAATTTGACGAAGCAATGGAAAGAGCGGACGCCGTTTCCGAAGAGGAAATCGCAAGAATGGCCGCCGCCGTTCGTCCGGATGACGTATGCAATATGCAATATACCTCCGGCACAACCGGATTCCCGAAAGGAGTTATGCTCACCCATTACAACGTCGCAAACAACGGAAAATGCATCGGCGACAGAATGGGACTTTCCACCGCCGACCGCCTTATGGTGCAGGTTCCCATGTTCCACTGCTTCGGAATGGTTCTTGCCATGACCGCGGCAATGACCCACGGCGCGACCCTTTGTCCGCTTCCCTATTTTTCCGCAAAAGCATCTCTTGCCTGCATAAACCAGGAAAGGATAACCGCTTTCCACGGCGTTCCGACCATGTTTATCGCAATGTTCAACCATCCGGACTACCGTACCACCGATTTTTCTCATATGAGAACCGGTATTATGGCAGGCGCAGGCTGTCCGCCCGAACTCATGAGAAGAGCCGCCCGGTCGGACGAAATGAATATGCGCGGAATAATCAGCGTTTACGGACAGACCGAATCCTCCCCCGGAAGCACAACTTCCGCCTGGGAAGATCCGCTTGATCTCCGCTGCGACACAGTCGGATATAACCTTCCCCACGTTGAAACAAAAATTGTTGACCCGGAAACCGGAGAAGAAGTTCCTTTCGGAGTTAACGGCGAATTCTGTTCCCGCGGTTATAACCTTATGAAAGGTTATTATAAAATGCCGGAAGCAACCGCAGGAACCATTGATGAGGAAGGCTGGCTCCATTCCGGTGACCTTGCCTGCAAAAACCCTGACGGGACCTATAACATCACCGGACGTCTTAAAGATATGATCATCCGCGGCGGCGAAAACATTTATCCTAAAGAAATTGAGGAATTTATCTACACCAACGATAAAGTCAAAGACGTTCAGGTAATCGGCGTTCCAGATAAAAAATACGGCGAAGAAATTATGGCTCAGATCGTTCTTAAAGAACCGGGCAGCATGACCGTTGAGGAAATGGCGGATTATATCAAAGGACGCCTTGCACGCCACAAAGTTCCGAGATACATCGAATTTGTCGAAGGTTTCCCCATGAATGCCGCGGGAAAGATTCTTAAATATAAAATGCGCGAAGAAGCTGCAAAACGCCTTGGACTTGAACACGAAAGTTCAATCGACACCGGCAAAATCAGCAAATAAGCATAAAAAAAGGCTCCGAACAAAGTGCACAAGTCCAGTAAAAACGGACAATAGAAAAAAGAGGCCTCCTATGGTAGAATTAAGATACTACCATAGGAGGTTTTGTTATGCCCAGAAGTTACAGACACATAAAAGAATATGAA
>SVMR01000013.1 GCA_015067315.1 Oscillospiraceae bacterium
ATGCAGAGAAAAACTTCCAGGTTGTTGAAGAAGCAGCCGGAACTGACAAAATTTTGGAAGGAACTGTTGTCGAAGTCGTCAAAGGCGGCGTTATCGTTGTAACTGATGGTGTTCGCGTATTCATCCCCGCTTCCCAGGCAACTGCTTCCAGAAACGAAGCCCTTGAAGGTCTTCTTAAACAGAACGTAAAATTCCGCGTTCTTGAAGTTAACGCACAGCGCAAACGCGCAATCGGCTCCATCAAATCCGTTCTTTCCGAAGAAAGAAAAGCAAGACAGGCTGCTTTCTGGGAAAACATCGAAGCAGGCCAGGTATTCCAGGGCAAAGTTAAATCCCTCACTTCCTACGGCGCATTCGTTGATCTCGGCGGCGTTGACGGAATGGTTCACGTTTCCGAACTTTCCTGGCTCCGCGTTGCAAAACCTGCTGATATCGTAAAAGTCGGCGACGTTCTCGAAGTATTCGTAAAAGACGTTGACAAAGAAGCAAAGAAAATCAGCCTCGGTTACAAAAAAGAAGAGGACAACCCCTGGGAAATCCTCAAGAGAGATTATCCTGTCGGCACCGCAGCAAAAGCAAAAATCGTCAGCATGACTGCTTTCGGCGCATTTGCTAACCTCATTCCCGGAATCGACGGCCTTATCCACATCTCCCAGATCTCTCACGAACGCGTTGCAAAACCCGAAGATGTTCTTTCTGTCGGTCAGGAAGTTGACGTCAAAATCACCGACATTGATTTTGACAAACACCGCGTTTCCTTCTCCATGAAAGCTCTCATCGAAGCTCCCGCAAAAGAAGAAGCTGAAGAAGAAGCACCCGTTGAAGAATAATCAATAATTGATTATACATAAAAGACCGCTGCACCCGCAACGGTCTTTTTTTATTATTTTATTAAAAAATTGAAAATTTTGCTTGACAAAAGGATTTTTGTGTGGTATTATATCAAACGCGATATGAATTGCAACCTGCGTTGCTAGCTCAGTTGGATAGAGTGACTGACTACGAATCAGTAGGCCAGGGGTTCGAGTCCCTTGCAGCGCACCATTAAAAGCGACAGACTTTTGTCTGCCGCTTTTTTGTTTTGTTTTATTTTGTTTTGTCATTCTGTGCGAAGCGAAAGGATTCCCGGAGGACGATAGCCTCTCTTGTCAAAGGAGACTCCCCTGTTAGGGGAGATGTCTGCGAAGCAGACAGAGGGGTTGCCGTTTGCGGCTGAGCAAGGGGGACCATCGAAGATGGTGGAGGGATTCTTTTTAATGCAAAGCTGAAAGTTAATTGGAACTCCGTAGGGGCGACCCTTGTGGTCGCCCGCAAAAAAGAAACCCGGAGGGCATTAGCCTTCCCAGAGGGGAAGGTGGATTTTCTGCAACTTGTTGCAGAAAAGACGAAAGAGGGATTGCCAAGAACCCGGAGGACGATAGCCTCCCTTGTTAAAGGGAGGTGGCATTTCCGCAGGAAATGACGGAGGGATTCCTCTTTAAAATACCGGTAAATTATAAAAGAATCCCCCAGTCACGCAAATGTTCTTAAAAGCGTGACAGCCCCCTTTAGGCAAGGGGGCCTTTCTTATAAAAAACGGGCGACCGCAAGTGTCGCCCCCATATTGTTTCAATAAACCTCATTGCGTTACGGTAGGGAACGTCGTCCCCGACGTTCCGTAAAAAAACATTTCCACCCTTTCGTCTTTTTCGTCGGCAAGCCACCGAAAAATCCACCTCCCCTGATAGGGGAGGCTTAAAAGAATCCCCCGGTCACGCACCTATTCTCAAAGGCGTGACAGCCTCCCTTTGACAAGGGAGCCTTTTTTAAACGTCAATATTTCTTTGCGATTTTATAGCTGTAAACCACACAAATTACGGTATCGGTTAACAGCAGACCGAGAGCGACACACATTGCGGTATAGCCTTCAAGAAAAATTCCGGCAATAACCGTAAGGATTCCGATTATTATAAAAGAAATTCCGCCGAAAAGCTGGCATTTTTTCCAGGTGACGTCATTTTTGGTGCTCCAGGAGGTGCGAAGTCCGATCAGGGAATTGTTCCGGAGCTTCGGCATGAAGTTTCCGGTTATAACAAGTCCGATTCCGAAAAGAACGCAGAAAAGCTGGTTTATATCCGTTTCGTGAGCATAACCCATTCCTGCCGCGGCGGTAAAATCCCTGTAAAGGAAATAGCAGTGCTCAATGGTGAAAAAAACGGAAAGCCCCATTCCGGTATAAAAAACGATTTTTTCGTTGTTGCTTCCGTTTTCCTCATGTTTTGCGGCGATTTTTGCCATCCAAAGCATAAAAAATCCCATTCCGACGGTTATGGCAGGAAAAAGCAGGGTTTCATATTTGCTTCCGAAGCGGTCGATTTCTCCGGCAAAATTATAATGGGCGGGAATTGTTTCCGGAAGAAAGGGAAGCGCGGCAACGGTTATCAGAAGAGGAAGAAACATCAGCGCGAAATACAGGATTCTTTTTTTATTCATCGTTTTTGCCTCCTTTAAGAACGCTTATCCAGACAATGGCTTCATCAAGAACGGTCAGATTCAGTTCGTAGCAGATGAAATTTTTTTCCTTCGTTTCATAAATAAGCCCGGATTTTTTGAGTTTTGAAAGGTGATATGAAAGAGCCTGGGGCGAAAGTCCGACGGATTTTGCAAGGTCGCCGGAATTTATTTTTCCTTCCCGGAGTTTTTGAAGAATTTTCCGTTTTGTTTCGTCGCCGAGAGCGGAAAGAACTTCGCCTGCGGACATAAAACCACCCCTCCGATCTATTTAAAAATTTCTTTAAATAGATTGTAGCAGATTATGCATAATTTTGTCAATATGAAGGAAGAAAATCTTTCGTTTTTTAAATAAAAATATTGCGAAACGGATTTTTTGTGAGTATAATAAATCTATTAGGATTATCTAAAATCTCTGTTGTATATAGGAGGAATTTTCATGTCCAGCATTCGTCCCGAAAATATGGAACGTATCACAACTCCCGAACTTGCCGAAAAATTCATTGAAGAACAGGTTGCCGAAATTAAAGCGCAGGTCGGCGACAAAAAAGTTCTTCTTGCTCTTTCCGGCGGAGTTGATTCTTCCGTTGTTGCGGCTATCCTTATCAAAGCAATCGGCAAACAGCTTGTTTGCGTTCACGTTAACCACGGTCTTATGCGCAAGAACGAATCCGAAAACGTAATCGAAGTTTTCAGAAACCAGCTTGACGCAAACCTTATTTATGTTGACGCAACCGACCGTTTCCTTGATCTTCTTGCGGGAGTTTCCGAACCCGAAAGAAAGAGAAAAATCATCGGAAAAGAATTCATCGAAGTTTTTGCGGACGAAGCACGCAAACTCGAAGGCGTTGAATTCCTTGCGCAGGGAACGATTTATCCCGACATCCTCGAAAGCATCAAAGCCGCTGAAGGCAAAAAAGCGGTCAAGAGCCACCACAACGTCGGAGGACTTCCTGAAGACCTTAATTTCGAACTTGTTGAACCCATTAAACTTCTCTTTAAAGATGAAGTACGCGTTGTTGGCGAGGCTCTGGGTCTTCCTCACGGCATGGTTTACCGCCAGCCGTTCCCGGGTCCCGGTCTTGGCGTTCGTTGCCTCGGCGCAATCACCCGTGACCGCCTTGCGGCTCTCCGTGAAGCGGACGCAATTCTTCGCGAAGAATTTGCAAACAACGGACTTGCGGAAAAAGTATGGCAGTATTTCATCGTTGTTCCGGACATCAAGAGCGTCGGCGTAAAAGACGAAAGCCGTTACGAAGGCTGGCCCGCAATTATCCGCGCGGTCAACACCAAAGACGCAATGTCCGCAACCATTGAGGAAATTCCCTATGCGGTTCTTCATAAAGTTACCGACAGAATCACCCACGAGGTTGAAGGCATCAACCGCGTTCTTTATGACCTTACTCCGAAGCCTATCGGTACAATAGAGTGGGAATAATTTTCCTGTAAATTAAAATTCAAAAAAAGCCGCAAACCCGTATAAAGAAAAGGTTTGCGGCTTTTCGTTTTTCGTTTCATATTGATTTGCGGAACATTTGCGGTATTTGTTTGTATTTCCCCGCTTTTTGCGTTATAATCTAACCATAATAAAAAGGGGTGAAAAACAATGGGTTTTAAATATATTTCCGATGATATCCGTGAGCATATAATCGAAACCGCTCACGCAATTCATAAGAATCCCGAACTCAGCCACAAGGAATTCGATACAACCGCGCTTTTGAAAAGCGAACTTGAAAAACTCGGAATCGAGCTTCCGGAAGAACAGCCGAAAACCGGCGTTATCGGTATTCTTCGGGGAAATCTTCCCGGTCCGACAATCGCGGTAAGAGCGGATATAGATGCGCTTCCCATAAACGAAAATTCCGCACATGAAATCTGTTCGGAAAATTGCGGAGTAATGCATGCCTGCGGACATGATTTCCATACAGCTTCTCTTCTCGGAGCGGTTATGGCCCTTGCGGAAAAAAAGGATACCCTTCCGGGAAAGGTTCTTTTTGTTTTCCAACCGGGCGAAGAACAGGGAACAGGCGCGGACGAAGTTATGGATACCGGGATTTTTGAAAAATATCCGCCGGAAGCCTTCTTTTCCCTTCACGTAAAACCGGATATTCCCGCCGGAAAAATCGGAATCCGCAAAGGTCCGATTATGGCGGCGCTTTGCTGTTTCAGCATTGATATCAACGGAAAAGGCGGTCACGGCGCAACCCCGCACCTTGCCGTTGACCCGATTGTTGCCGCAACAAGGACTGTTGATGCTCTTCAATGCATCCGTTCCCGCTGGATGGATCCGGCGCAGCCTTTTACTCTTTCCGTCTGCTCGATACACGGCGGAACGGCTTACAACGTAATTCCGGATAACGTGCATATTGAGGGAACTTTCCGCTATGCCGTGCCTTCATACAGAGAAAGCGTGAAGGAGCAGATTGTCAGAATTTCCGAATCTGTCGCAAACGCCCATGGCTGCACCGCGGAATGCCGCTTTTTCCATGAATCCGTTCCCCTCGTAAACGACGATAAACTTGCGGAAATTGCTTTTGAAGCCGCCGGGGAACTCTTCGGAAAAGAAAGCATTGTTGAACAGAATTTCTGGATGGCGTCCGAGGACTTCAGCCTTTACAGAAGAATTGCGCCGATTTTCATGTATCATATGGGAGTCGGAAAAGCGGACGGTTCTTCCGCGGGTCTTCATACTCCCGACCTTTTTGTTCCGGACGAAACCGCGCCTTTCTGCGCGGAACTCATTGCGGGAACCGTTCTTAAAGCGCTTGAAAAAACAGAATAAGAAAACAGCTTGCGGGCACTTCTGAAAAGGAGTGCTCTTTCTTTTCAGCCTCCCCTATCAGGGGAGGTGGATTTTTCAGCGGCTTGCCGCAGAAAAAGACGGAAGGGTGGAAACGTTTTTTTTGCATTTTTTCGGCGGGCGAATAGGCCCCCTTGCCTAAAGGGGGCTGGATTTTTTACCGCCTGCGGTTAAAAAAGACTGGGGGATTCTGTATGGATTACCAGGCTGTTTTAAATTGAGCGGGAGCAAGCCCCCGCCATGCGTTAATTTGGTTCGAAACCGCAAGACGTACAGGGTTACAATCCCTCAGTCAAAAATCAAAGATTTTCGACAGCTCCCTTTGCACAAGGGAGCCGATCCTCCGGGAAGGCTAAAAAAAGAGGCGCTTCGTAATGAAGCACCTCCGTTGGGATAATTTTTATATTGTATCAGTGGCAGTGGCAATGGCAGTGGTCGTGACCGCATCCTTCGGTTACAACAGCGTTTTCGCGGATAAGGCGCATGACTTTTCCGATGAGCACGCTGCGGGAAATTTCTTTTTTGATTTCTTCGTCGCAATGTTCCTTGAGGAATTCAACAGGCATACCGTTCTGTGCCGCGAGCATGGAAAAAGCTTTTTCAAGATCCTGCTCATCGACGGAAAGATTTTCGAGTTCGGCGATTTTGTCGATAACAGCCTGTCCGCGAAGGGTTTCAACAGCTTTTTCGCGGATTTCTTCTCTGATCTGTTCTTCGGTTGTGCCGCTGAACTGGCAGTACATTTCAAGATTAAGTCCGTGCTGCGCCATATCTTCGGAAAGTCTTGCGATATGCTCGTCAAGTTCGCGCTCGATTTCCTCATCGGAAGGGGTATATTCGAGGGATTCCGCCGCTTTTGCGAAAAGTTTGTCCTGGAGTTCAATTTCGGAATTTTCGTCGGCATAATCCTGCATGGAAACCGCAAGTTTTTCGCGGAATTCTTCCATTGTTTCGCAGTTTCCGAATTTTTTTGCAAAATCGTCGTTAAGTTCATATTTTGAATGTTCGTGTATTTCGTGAATTTTGCATTTGAATTCCGCGGGTTTTCCGGCAAGGTTTTCCGCGTGATACTGCTCGGGGAAGGTTACCATAACGCTTGTTTCCTCGCCGATTTTTTTGCCGACAAGCTGTTCTTCAAAACCGGGAATGAACATTCCGCTTCCGAGGGTGAGGGACTGTTTTTCCGCGGTGCCGCCGGCAAACTGTTCGCCTTCGCAAAAACCTGCATAGTCAAGAATTACTTCGTCGCCAAGCTTTGCGGGGCGGTCGGTGACGTTTTTGGTTTTCGGGTTTTCCGCAAGAATATGTTCAAGCTGATGTTCAACTTCATGTTCGGTTACGATATGGCGTTCAAAAGAAGCCTCGAGGCCTTTGTAAACAAAACTCATAGTGTTTCTCCTTATATTTGAATAAATATGCATAACATTAAAATGTTAACCCGTTTCAGCCGATTTGTCAAGCAAAAAGCAAATAAAAGCTGTATTTTTCCGAAAAGGCCTCCTTGTTAAAGGGGGCTGTCACGCATTTAAGAACAGGTGCGTGACCGGGGGATTCTGTATGGATTACCGGCTGTTTTAAATTGGACGTTTTTTTGCGGAACGTCAGGGACGGCGTTCCCTACCGTAATGCAATAAGGTTTATTGAAACAATGTAGGGGCGACCCTTGCGGTCACCTGTTTTTTTAATTATCCGCCCGTTTGGTAATTGGACGGGGTTTTCTCTCCCTCAGTCAGCTTCGCTGACAGCTCCCTCGTCAGAGGGAGCCTGCCCTCCGGGTTGCTTGGTAATCCCTCTTTCGTCACGCCTACGGCGTGCCACCTTCCCCCGGGGAAGGCTGACCGGACCGGAAGGCAAAAAAAGAGGCGCTTCGCAATGAAGTGCCTCCGCTTTGGAATGTTTTTTCGGTTTTATTTTTCGTCTTTATAAATTTCCTTGAAATATTTATAGGTGTCAACTTTGAGTTCGCCGCAGGCCGCTTCGTCGCAGGCGATTATGCCGTCCGGATGGAGCTGGAGCGCGCTTATGGTCCAGGCATGGTCAACGCCGCCTTCGACGCAATGGCGGAGCGCTCTTGCCTTGTTGTGTCCGTTGATGAGGATAAGAACCTGTTTTGCGTCGCAAACGGTTCCGACGCCGACGGAAAGGGCGGTTTTCGGAACTTTGTTCATATCGTTTCCGAAGAAGCGGGAGTTGACGATTCTTGTGTCTTCGGTAAGGGCGCGGATTCCGGTTCTGGAAACAAGGGAAGTGAAAGGTTCGTTGAAAGCGATATGACCGTCAACGCCGCATCCGCCGAGGAAAAGATCAATTCCGCCGTAGGAAGCGATTTTTTCTTCATATCTTCTGCATTCCTCTTCGGGATCATCGGTCATTCCGTTGAGGATGTTGATGTTTTCCGCGGGAATTTCGATATGGTCAAAGAAATTTTCGTGCATGAAATACCAATAGCTCTGGTCATGTTCCTTCGGAAGGCCGACGTATTCATCCATGTTGAAAGTCACGACGTTTTTAAAGCTGACTTTTCCGGCTTTGTTCATTTCGATAAGTTTTTTGTAAACGCCGAGAGGGGAAGAACCGGTGGGGAGTCCGAGAACAAAGGGGCGGTCTTCCTTATGGTTGTTGATTGCGTCCGCAATATGGTTTGCTGCCCAATCGCTCATTGCTTCATAATCGTTTTTTATAATAAGTTTCATTTTAAAAATCACGCTCCGGATTGAAATAAAGGAATTTTTTACCAAATTTTTTTACATTAATATTATACTCTTTTTTTGCGGTTTGTCTATTATAAAAATGTAAATTTTTTTCCGCCGCCAATATTAATTATATGTTTTTTATGAACAAATATAACAAAAAATTCTTCCGGAGGGAATGCCTTCCCTTGGGGGAAGGTGTCACGAAGTGACGGATGAGGGAAAAAAGTATTCCCGGAGGGCAGGCTCCCTTGTGCAAAGGGAGCTGGATTTTGCCGAAGGCAAAAGACTGAGGGATTGTAACCCTGTCCAATTAAAAAACGGGTGGATAATTTTAAAAAAACGGCGGGAGCAGGTGCCCTGAGCGAAGCGAAGAAATACCCTTGGGGTACCCCACCCTACATTAATTCAACAAACCCCACCGAAAAATTCAAAAACCGTTTCCACCCTTCCGTCTTTTCCGGCAGCAAGCCGCCGAAAAATCCACCTCTCCTAATAGGGGAGGCTGAACGAAATTCCCGGTTTAATAAAAAAAGAGCGCTTCATTCCGAAGCACTCTTTTAAAATTAAAGCAGGGGCGCAATTATTTTTATGAAAAAAGAAAGAGGTTTAAGGAAAGGATAGTTTTTCCAGATGGTTTTCTTTGTTATGCGGACGGATTTTTCAAGGGTTTCCTGAAAATCCTTTTCGATATCGCCGATGCAGGCGGTGTTGTAGCAATATGCGGCGCATTCAAAATGATGATAAAGGCTTCGGTAATCAAGATTGATCGTTCCGACAACCGCTTCGATATCGTCCGCGACAAAGGATTTTGCGTGGATGAAGCCGGGTTCGTATTCATAAATTTCAACCCCGGAATCAATAAGGGCGGAATAATGGCTTTTTGCAAGGGAATATGGGGAAAGCTTATCCGGAACGCCCGGAAGAATTATTTTCACTTCAACGCCCCTTTCCGCCGCAAAGCGGATCGCTGTTTCCATTTCTCCGTCAAGGATAAGATAGGGCGACATAATATGGACGTATTTTTTTGCCCGGTTCAGGATATCCATATATACCATTTCGCCGGTTTTGTTCCGGTCAAGGGGGCAGTCGCCATAGGGAATAACGAAGCCTTTTGAATCTTCCGGCGGAAGTGTCGGGAAGGAAAGCCAGGGTTCAAAAACCGGTTCCCGCTCGTCGATATTCCACATCTGAAGGAACATAAGGGTAAAGGCTTTAACCGCTTTTCCTTTTAACATCACCGCGGTATCCTTCCAATGTCCGTGGACTGTTTCACGGTTTATATATCTGTCCGCAAAGTTTATTCCGCCGGTAAAGGCGGTGTTCCCGTCGATGACCATTATCTTCCGGTGGTCGCGGTAGTTGTAATGGGTGGAGATAAATGGGGTAAGAGGGGCAAAAACCTTGCATTTTATACCGAGATTCCGGAGCATTTTCGGATAATCGTGGGGAAGAGTTGTAAGTTCGTTCGTTCCGTCATACATAACCCGGACGTCAACGCCTTCCTTTGCTTTTTTCGCAAGGATCTCAAGAATTTTTCCCCACATAATTCCTTCGTCGATTATAAAATATTCAAGGAAGATAAAATGTCTTGCTTTTTCAAGCTGGAAAAGCATTTCGTCAAAAGTATCCTCGCCGAGAGGAAGATAGGAAACTTTTGTTTTATCGAAAACGGGGAAGGAACCGACGTTTTCAAGATATCCCGCAACGGAAGCGGCGCAGGGATCGGTTTTCCGGAAGGATTCAAAAACTTCGTATTCCGGGGGGATTTTTGTTTTTGTGGAATCAACGATTTTTTCGATTCTGTCCCGAAGGGAACGGTGACCGATTTCAAATTCCGTATAAAGATAGAGTAAAGTTCCGAAAACGGGAAAAGCCATGACAAGGATTATCCATGTGAGCTTTGCGGAAGGGTCGCTTCGGGTGTTGAGGATATATACCGAAACAAAAAGCCCCGTTGCGATTCCGCCGAAGAAAAGTTCCGAAGTGAAGGATTGGAACCATATAAGAACGGAAAGAAGCAGAATAGCCTGAATTGCAAAAAGAAGGATTATTATTCCAAAACGGCTGAAAATCGCATGCAGAATCCCTTTCTGACCTTTTTTAAGAAGTCTTAAACCGGTATCCCGGAAGCTTTTTCTTTCAATGGACATAAAATTCCATCCTTTCCGCTTAATATATTATATTATAACTCAAAAATTTTGATATAAAGTCAAAAAATGTTAAAATTTTTGTAAATTATTTCTTTTTATAAAAGAAACAGCGGAAGAAAATCCTCCGCTGTGAAAAAATCATCTTAATCTTCCGTAAATTTTTGCGTGGTGGCGCATACGCTCCGCAAGTTCGGAATCTGTCTGACCTTTAAGCAGGCGCCATTGCCAGTTTCCGCCGGAAGTTGAAGGGGTGTTCATTCTTGTGTATTTTCCGGTTCCGAGCCAATCCTGCATTGCGATTATCGCAGTGTTGCAGGGGGTTCCGAGAACGGCTCTGATAAATGCGTCGCAGAAATCCTCGCCCTCTTTGTAATTTATGTATTCCTTGCAGAAGGAAACTTCAAATTCGGAAGCGGTTTCAAGCCAGCCGGCGACGGGCATGTTGTCGTGGGTTCCGGGATAGCAGACGCAGTTTTTCCCGAAATTATAGGGAAGGCAGGAATTGTTTGAATCGTCGGAACCAAAGGCGAATTCAAGGATTTTCATTCCGGGAAGTCCGCTTTCCTCAAGAAGTTCAAAAACTGCGGGACTTAAATCCCCAAGGTCTTCCGCAATTATCGGATAACCTTTGAGCTCTTCAAAAACGCGGCTGAAAAGATCCATTCCGGGACCGGTTTTCCATTCGCCGGTTTTCGCGGTTTCGGAACCGAAGGGGATGCAGTAATAATCCGCAAAGGCGCGGAAATGGTCAATCCGGAGAACGTCATATTTTTCCCGGCAGGAGGAAAGACGCTTTATCCACCAGCTGTAACCGTCTTTTTTCTGTTTTTTCCAGTTATAAATGGGGTTTCCCCAAAGCTGACCGTTTTCGGAAAAATAATCCGGAGGAACGCCCGCAACGTTCCGCGGACGTCTTTCTTTATCGAAATCGAAAAGTTCCGGAGATGCCCAGACGTCGCTGCTGTCATCCGCAACGTAAATCGGAAGGTCGCCGATTATTTTAATTCCGCGGTCGTTGGCATAATTTTTAAGATTTTTCCATTGGCGGTTGAATTCATACTGGAGGAACTTCCAGAAGCCCAGCTCCTCTTCGTTTTCTTTTTCG
The DNA here is from genome assembly GCA_015067315.1 of Oscillospiraceae bacterium. Taxonomy (GTDB): domain Bacteria; phylum Bacillota; class Clostridia; order Oscillospirales; family Ruminococcaceae; genus UMGS1668. The sequence continues at coordinate 11,239 of SVMR01000013.1, forward strand.
AATTTCGCAAGGGCCCGTTTGTTCCGGGAATAAAAAGGTTTTTCCCATTCGCGCCAGCATTTTCCGCCATGGAGATTTTTAAGCGCCATGAAAAGGGCGTAGTTATCAAGCCATTCCGCCTCTTTTTCGCAATATGCGGAAAGAAGATCGACGGGGCCTTTTTCCATGAAGTTTTTATATGCCTTGCGGAGAACGTCAAATCTGTTTTCGTAAATATGGGCATAGTCAACGTACATGGGTTCGGTTCCCCAGTTTATTCCCTCAAGGTCGCTTTCGGAAAGAAAGCCGTCGATTACGAAGAAATCAAGATCGATGAAATAGGGATTTCCCGCAAAGGTTGAAAAAGACTGATAGGGGGAATCGCCGTAGCTTGTGGGACCGAGCGGAAGAACCTGCCAATAGGTCTGACCCGCTTCAACAAGAAAATCAACAAATTCATAGGCGCTTCTTCCGAATGTCCCGATTCCGTGGTTCGAAGGAAGGGAGGAGATATGAAGAAGAACGCCGGTTTCTCTTTTATCCATATAAAAAACCTCTTTTGATACAACGCCGCGGGGCGGCAAAATTAAAACATTATCAGTTTATCATAAAACAAAAAGTTTTTCATCATTTTTAAGATAAAAACCTGTTTTTTTGTAAAAAAACAAAATAAAAGGTTTGAGCACGGTGCTCAAAAACCCGTGCTCATCCGTTTGTTGTGTTCTTTTTTATTCCGAGAGCCTTCCAGAAGTTTCCAAAATCCTCGCCGGAAAGAGTTCCGCCGGAAACAAGGATCTCATAAGCTTCGTCCTGCCAGCGGTAACGGACTTCCGTTTCGGAATATCCGTTCCGGAGATAAAAATTCTTCCTTCTCCGGCGGATTTCGTTTTCTTCGCATCCGGGAACTTCCCTTTCGATATCGACGATTATTCTTCTTTCGGATTTTATTCTTCCGATCGCGCCGAGAGCCTTTGCGCCAAGACCCTTTCCCCGAAGTTCCGGAAGGGTTGCGAAATAGATTATATGGGAAATATCAAGGCTGTTGAGAAGGATCGCGAATCCGCAGAAAACCCCTTCGTTATAAAAAGCAAAGGTTTCGTAATTTCCGCTTTCGTTTTTAATCATCATGCCGAAGGAAAATCTTTCGTTTTCCGGAAAAGATTCGATATAAAGTTTTTTTATTTTCGGAATATCCTTCGAGCGGGGACCGATTCTTTTTGTCAAAAACATTTTATCTCTCCGTCAAAATAATCTTTTTATAATTATATTACGTTTTTGGAGTTTTTCAAACCCCGATTGTTGAAAAAAACGGAATTTTTTCTTCCGAAAGCGCATAGGCTTGGACATAAAAGCAAAGGAAGTGAAGAAGTTTTGTCAAAATTCAGAGCGTCTGTCATAGCGATTGCCCTTGCGGCGATGTTTTTCATACCGATTTCCGCAATTCCGAAAGCTGAAAAACTTCCGGAGGAAAAGCCTCCGGTTTCGGAAGCTCCGGATTCCGAAAAGGAAGAGGGGGAAAAAGCCGAAACGCCGGAAATTCCGGAAGGCAGCTTCAGGATTTTTGATCTTTCGACGGAAGAAGTTTCGGAAGTTTCCTTTTCCGATTACGTAAAAGGCGCGATAGCTTCGGAAATGGGCGCGGATTTTGAATTCGAGGCGCTTGTTGCCCAGGGAATTGCCGCTTTCAGCTGCGGACTTTATCAGCAGAAGATTCATTTTGCGGCGGATTACGATTTTTCCGCGGCGCCGGAACAAAAATTGGGTTATATGACCGAAGAAAAAGCAAAGGAAATCTACGGCGAAAATTTTGAGGAAAAATGGGCGGTTATTTCCGCGGCGGCGGAAAAGGCTCTTCAATACGTTCTTGTCTATGAGGGGGAACCGGCTCTTTCGGTTTATCACGCGGTTTCAAACGGAATGACCGAAAGTTCCGAAAACGCCTGGGGCGGGGCGGTTCCTTATCTTGTTTCAGTCGAAAGCCCCGGGGATAAGCTTTATTCCGGTTATGAAACGGAAGTTTGCATAAGCCTTGAAAAGGCTCTTGAAACGCTCAACAAAAACGGAGCGGGTCTTTCCGGGAAGAATCCGGAAGAATGGTTCAAAGGGGCGGTTTTGACCCCGGCAGGCTATGTTGACAGGATAACCATAGGCGCGGCGACTTTTTCCGGAGAAAAAATCCGGAGCATCTTCGGTTTGCGTTCCTCGTGCTTTGAAGTTGAATTTTCCGAAGGGGAATTTGTTTTTAAAGTCCGGGGATACGGCCACGGGGTCGGTCTTTCCCAGGTCGGGGCAAATTATATGGCGAAGGAGGGCGCTTCCTTCGAAGAAATCCTTTTGCATTATTATCCGGGAACGGAAATTGCGGAATACAAGGAACAGGAATAAAAGGATTCCCGGAGGGCTTTTGCCTCCCTTGCCTAAAGGAGACTCCCCTGTTAGGGGAGATGTCTGCGAAGCAGACAGAGGGGTTGCCGTTTGCGGCTGAGCAAGGGGGACCATCGAAGATGGTGGAGGGATTCTTTTAAATGTAAAGCAGGAAGTTAATTAGAACTCCGTAGGGGCGACCCTGTGTGGTCGCCTGCAAAAAAAAGATTCCCGGAGGGCAGCCTTCCCAGAGGGGAAGGTGGCATCGCGTAGGCGTGACGGATGAGGGACAAACCCTGTCCGGTTATAAATTTGCGGTAATCCATACAGAATCCCCAGTCTTTTTTGAACCACCCTTCCGTCTTTTTCGTCGGCAAGCCGCCGAAAAATCCACCTCCCCTGATAGGGGAGGCTGAACAAAATCCAGCCTCTTTTAACAAGGGGGCCTTTTATGAAAAAAGCGGCGCTTCGTTCGAAGCGCCGCTTTTGGGATAATCGTTAAAATCAGGTTGTGTAGTTATCGAAATAACCCTGAACAAGGATAACGGGGGTGCCTTTGTCGCCGGAACCGGAAGTAAGGTCGCAAAGAGAACCGATAAGGTCGGTAAGCTGGCGGGGGGTGGTGCCTTCAGAAGCCATGTTGCCGACGAGGTTGGAATCTTTTGCCTTGATGCTTTCGGAAATTGCGTTTTTGAGTTCTTCGCCAGAAAGATCGCCGAAATCGTTATCAGCAAGATATTTGAGTTTGAGTTCGTTGGGGGTTCCGATAAGTCCTTCGGTATGGAAGGGGGAAACAACCGGGTCTGCAAGTTCCCAGATTTTTCCCTGGGGATCTTTGAATGCGCCGTCGCCGTAAACCATTACTTCAACATGTTTGCCGGTTGCATCAAGAACGCGTTTCTGGATATCGAGAACGAGATCCTGGCTGTCGCGGGGGAAAAGTTTTACGGTGTTTTCGGTTGCTTTGTTGGAACCGAGAAGACCGTATTTTTCGTTATAACCGCCGCTGATGGGAGCGGTAAGGATATCGTCAAGACCGAGAACGATTTTTGCGCCTGCTGCTTTGAGGATGCGTTTGGTTCTTGCTCTGGTGTGGATATCGCAGGTGAGAACGCAGTCGGTGTAATCAAGAATTGCTTTTGCCTGGTTTGCGAAGATGATTTCAACTTCCGCGCCTTCTTCGCGGACAAGACCGCAATAATAATCAACGTAATCAACGCCGGTGAACTGGTGTTTGTTTTCGCCGAAGAGTTCACGGTATTTTTCAAGGGAAAGAACGTCGGAATAGGGGTTAACTCCCGCTTCGTCGATTTTATCGAGGCTTACGAGTTCGTTGCCGACTTCGTCGGAAGGATAGGAAAGCATGAGAACAACCTTTTTGCAGCCTCTTGCAATTCCGCGAAGGCAGATTGCAAAGCGGTTTCTGGAAAGGATCGGGAAAATAACGCCAACGGTTTCTCCGCCGAATTTTGTTTTGATGTCGGAAGCGATGTCATCAACGGTTGCATAGTTGCCCTGGGCTCTTGCAACAACGGATTCGGTGATTGCGATTACGTCGCGGTTGCGGATTTCAAAACCCTCGCATTCTGCCGCTTCAAGAACGGTTGCGGTTACCATTTCGCCAAGATTATCTCCCTGACGGAAAATGGGGCAGCGGATGCCGCGGGATACAGTACCAACTTTTCTGGTGTTTGCCATAAGATTACAGATCCTTTCTATATAAAGACTTTTGATCATCTATTGTAAAAAAAGTCCCTTTTTCGTCTTTTTTCGAAGCGAAAAAGCAATATCTACAACAGAATATTATACATAAATATATCCCTTTCTGCAAGATGTTTTTATAATTTTCGGCGACAAGTTTTGTAAAATTTTTTGTATTTATTTTCTGCGGAATATGTGACGATATTACAAAAAAGGCGGCGCAAAACGAAAAAACGTTTTGCGCCGCCTTTTTTAAATCAGTTTTTTAAGAAGTTCTTCCGGGGAAGTTTCATAAAGTTTTGCGATTGCAATAAGATTTGATGTGCTCGGTTCGGAAGTTCCGTTTTCCCATTTTGAAACCGCCTGGCGAGAAACCCCAAGACTTTCCGCAACAAATTCCTGGGTCATATTCCGCCCGGTGCGGAGTTCTTTAAGAGTTTCCCCAAGGGTTTTGCGGATTTCCTCCTGTTGGGGAGTAACCGGTTCCGGCGGAACGAAATTTTGTTTTTCCGTTTTTCTTTTGTTTGCGTAAATAATGATTAAAACAACGGCGGTTATTATAACGGCAAGGGAAACCAAAAGACCGAGTCCGAAGAAAATTAACAGCCTTGAACCTACAACGCTCATAAAAAATCTCTCCTTTCTGTTCGGAGATTATATCACCGAAAAACCGGTTGCGCCACCAACTTTCGCGCAACTGCGCCGCAACTTTCGGTTGCGCGCTTTATTGTTCCTCGGAATGGAGAACGGCGAGATATTTGTCGAGATATACTTTATATGCAACGGCGATTATTGTGTTGCGGAGCATTGTTTTTGTGTCGTTGCTGTCCGTTCCGACGGTTGCAAGTTCCTCTTTAAGTCCGAAGACATATTGAAGAACGTTTTCGAATTCGCAGCAAAAATAATCGTAAGCTCTTTTTGAAGTATAGGTTTCCTGCTGCATTTCAAAAAGAAGGCGGATATCTTCCATTGAAAGAACGTTTTTTGCAACGGCGATAAAAAACAAAAACGCAATCTGGTCCCGGTCATACTGTTTTTTTACCGGGTTTTTTACAAGACCTTTTTTTACGTAGTTGCTTACCATTGAAGCGGTAAGGGAAAAATTTCCGAGGGGTTCAAGATATTCGGAAATATATTTTACAACCTGTTCAAGATAAAGACCGACGTTCGGGATATCGTTATATCTCGGAAGCGAAAACTCGTTTATAAGGTTTCGGATTTCTTCTTTTGTATTTTTTTCCATACTTCGAATGCACCTCGCTTTGAGGATATTCTACATCCGGGAGCTTTTTTAGTCAAGCAATTTTTTAACAGAGGTTTTACAATAACTCTTGACAAGATATTGAATGTTTTGTATAATGTTTTTGCAAAACGAGAAAGACCCGGAGAGGCAAAAGTTTTTTCGTAAATTCTCCAAAGGAAAACGGGAATGCAAAAAAGGCATTCCCGTTTTCTTTTTATATGCAGTTTTAAAAATCAGCTTTCCGGAACCCAATATTCAACGATTTTATAGGAATCGGGCATTGAAACGAGGGAAGGGTTGAGATATTTGTTGAAAGCGGTGATGTTTTCGATAACAACGGTTTTTCCCTGTTCGATTTTCATTCCGTAAAGGGCGGTGTTTTCAAAATAGAAAGTGATGTCGCCGGCGGAGGTTGTATAGCGTTCAAAACGGCAGTTTTTTCCGCCGAAGCTTTCTTCGCCCGAGGAGGAAAGTTTTATGTTTTCGGCGGAGATTTCAAAAGGAACGGCTTTATAATCATCCGGATTTACGGTGAACATTTTTGCCTGGTCGTCGTCGATATAATAATAGGTTCCTTCAAAAAGAACAATGTGTTCATGGGGGATTTCCGGTTCGATTTCGTTTCCGTTTTCGTCATATTCCGGTTCTTTTCCTTCAAGTTCCGCGGGTTCCGGATAGCTTGTTCCGATTCGGACTCCGTTTGTTCCGTAAAAAACCTCGGTTCCGTCGGAAAGGACCCAGCTAATATAATAGGTTCCGCTTTGAAGCATATTTGCATAGCCTTCGGAAAAGAATATTTCGTGTTCAACCTGTTCGGTTTCGGTTCCGAGGATTTGGGAAATAATAAGTTCAACGTCGTTCGGGATAAGGGTGCTTGCTTCGTCAAGCCAGCCGCTTATTTTTTCGGCAGGGGAGCAGCCGGAAAAGGAAATCAGCATTACGGCGCAAAGAAAAGCCGCAAAAAATTTTTTTGCCATTTTTGTCCTCCGAAAAATAAAATTTTGTTGTTTTTATCATAGCTTTTTTATTGACTGAAAAAGCAAATGGATTTATACTTATTAGGTGATGTTTTGTAAAAACGATTACAAAAGTAATTATAGCTGATTTTTTTGCTTTTGTCACCACTTTTTACATAAACTTAATATTCTTTTCAAAAATATAATTTGGGCAATCAGGGGGAAATATGCAGAAAACAGGTTTTGACAGCGCAAAATATTTCAGAATGCAGTCCGAAAAAATCAAGGAGAGAATTGAACATTTCGGCGGAAAGCTTTATCTTGAATTCGGCGGAAAACTTTTTGATGATTTTCATGCGTCAAGAGTTCTTCCGGGTTTTGCTTATGATTCAAAAGTAAAACTCCTTTGCGAAATGAAAGACCAGGCGGAGATCATAATCGTCATCAACGCCACCGATATTGAAAAGAACAAAGTCCGCGGCGATCTCGGAATCACCTATGACCTTGAGGTAATGCGCCTTATCGACGCTTTTTCCGCCCTTGGGCTTTATGTCGGAAGCGTTATAATCGCCCAATATTCCGGCCAGAGAGCCGCAGATGCCTTCCGCAAAAAGCTTGATTCCCTCGGAATAAAAAGCTATATCCATTATCCGATTGAAGGATATCCCATGGACGTAAACTTTGTTGTAAGCGACGAAGGCTTCGGAAAAAACGATTATATCGAAACAACAAGACCCCTTGTTGTTGTAACGGCTCCCGGTCCCGGAAGCGGAAAAATGGCAACCTGCCTTTCCCAGCTTTTCCATGAAAACAAGCGCGGAGTAAAAGCCGGCTACGCAAAATTTGAAACTTTCCCAATCTGGAACCTTCCCCTTAACCATCCGGTAAACCTTGCTTATGAAGCGGCAACCGCCGACCTTGACGACGTAAACATGATCGACCATTACCACCTTGCGGCATACGGCGAAATGACCGTAAACTATAACCGCGATATTGAGGTTTTCCCGGTTCTCAACAGAATTTTTGAAACGATCCTCGGCGAAAGCCCCTATAAATCCCCGACGGATATGGGAGTGAACATGGTCGGAAACTGCATCTGCGACGATGAAGCCGTATGTGAAGCGGCAAAACAGGAGATCATCCGCCGTTTCTATGAAGCGGCATGCGAATACCGCCAGGGAAAAGCCGACGAAAATCCGATGCTCCGGATTGAACTTCTTATGGAGCGCCTTGAAATCGGTCCGGAGGACAGACCCGTTGTTAACGCCGCTCTTGATAAAGCGGAGGAAACGGAAATGCCCGCAACGGCAATCGAACTCAAAAACGGAAAGATAATCGTCGGAAAAACAAGTTCCCTTCTCGGTTCTTCCGCGGCAATGCTTCTCAACGCGCTTAAAGAAATTGCCGGAATCGACGATGAAATCGATATAATCGACCCGCTTGTCATGAATCCGGTTGAGGAACTCAAAAAGAAACATCTCGGTCACAACAACGCAAGACTCCATCTTGACGAAGCGCTTCTTGCCCTTGCGGTAAGCGCGCCGAAGAATCCGGATGCGGCAAAAGCTCTTGCCTGCCTTGACGAACTCCGGGGATGCGAATGCCATTCCACCGTGATTCTTTCCCAGGTCGATACCCAGACATTCAAAAAACTCGGACTTAACCTTACCTGCGAACCGAAATACCGCAACAAAAAATTCTATCACGCATAAAAAGGAGGCTTTTTTTATGAAATTCGTATCATGGAACGTAAACGGTCTGCGCGCCTGCATGGGCAAAGGATTTATGGAATCGTTCAATGAAATGGACGCGGATTTCTTTTGCCTCCAGGAAACAAAACTCCAGCCGGACCAGATAGACCTTGAACTTCCGGGTTATTACCAGTTCTGGAACAGCGCGGAGAAAAAGGGATATTCCGGAACCGCGATTTTTACAAAGCACGAACCTCTTTCGGTGAATTACGGAATCGACGTTGAACGCCATGACCATGAGGGAAGGGTCATCACCCTTGAATATCCGGATTTTTATCTTGTTGACGTTTACGTTCCAAACGCAAGACGCGACCTTGAACGCCTTGAATACAGAATGGATTGGGAAGATTCTTTCAGAGAATACGTAAGTTCTCTCGATAAGCATAAACCGGTTATAATCTGCGGCGATATGAACGTTGCACATGAAGAAATCGACCTTAAAAACTATAAAACAAACCGCGGAAACGCCGGATTCACCGATGAGGAACGTTCAAAAATGACCGAACTTCTCGGAGCGGGCTTTGCGGATACCTTCCGTTTCCTCTATCCGGAAAAAGGCGATTCCTATTCCTGGTGGAGCTATATGTTCCACGCAAGGGAAAAGAACGCCGGATGGAGAATCGACTATTTCATCTGTTCCGAACGCTTTACGGAAAAGCTTTCCGACAGCCTTATTTATCCCCAATATTACGGAAGCGATCATTGCCCGGTTGCAATAATCACAAAAGACTGAAACAAAAAAGCTCCGTGCTCAAATTTGAGCACGGAGCTTAATCTTTTTATATTTCTTCTTTTTCCGTTTTTTTCGCTTTTCTTTCCCGGCAGGGCATAAGATGCGTTTTTTCAAGGGCGAGCATTATTCCGGGAATCGTGACGAACTGCAGAACGATTCCGGGAAGGGAATTTATAAAAGCGCCGGCGATGAATGCTTCGGCGGTAAAAGCGTTTTTGCCGATTCCGAGGAAAAGCGCCATTGCGATTCCCCAGACGATTCTTCCGGAAAGCATTGCGATTATCATGCAGCGGAAAAGGGATTTTATGCAGTGCCAGCGGGATTTTTCATAAAGAAAACCCACAACAAAACCGTATGCCGAAAGTTCAAAAGCCATTGCGGACGCATCCGGGAACATTGGAGGCATTATGAAAAGGGCGGAACGCATTAAAGGAAGGACGAACCCGATAACGGCGCCGTATTTTCCGCCGCAGATAAGACCGCAGAGAAAAACCGGAATATGCATCGGAAGAAGCATGCTTCCGATTTGGGGAATCTGACCGGTGAAAAAAGGAAGAACGATTCCAACCGAAAGGAACATTGCGCCGAGAACGATTTTTTTGACTGTGCTTTCCTCTTTCATTTTTTTGCATGCCTCCTTTTTCCGTTTTACAGAAAAAAGAATACCACAGCGAAAAACACTTTTCAAGATATCCGCAAAAAAATCCGTGTCCGGAAAGGCGTGGCGTCATGAAAATTGAAACTGACCGGTGGTTACAATCATAGCGTCCTGCTTCGGCGCGGAAGCGCTCCTGGTGAGCTGGCACGCCTGAGGCGTGACTGAGAGGGCGTCTTCCTCTCCGCCCCGGAGGGGGAGGCAGGAATATGCAGAAAATCTGTTAATATAAAAAAGTCCCGACAGACAACATGCCGGGACTTTAACTTTTTTCTTTTTTTATTTCTCTTCGGAAAAATCTTCAAAAGCCTTGATTCCCGCAACGTCGGTTACGGGGAGGGAGAAAATTATTCCGCCGCCTTCGGTTTCAATTCCGACGTGTTTTATAATCGAGCGCATAATCGGAGCTTTTGTTTCTTCGTTTGAAAGGATGAGAACAAGTTCCTTTTCGGGGAGAATCGAAATTCCGAAGAAGGTTTCTTCTTCATGAAGTCCGGAACTTCTTGCGGAGATTACGGTTCCGCCTTTTGCGCCGGCGTTTCTTGCGGCGCTCATGGCAACGTCGGAAAAGCCGCGGTTAAGTATTGCGACAACAAGAGAATATACGTTTTTGTTTTCCATAAAATCAAACCTCCTCGGTAAGGTCAGCGGTTAAAAATTTGAACGACATGATTCCCGCAATGCTTTCAAGCGGAACTGTGAAAGCAATTCCGTGACCGGGTTTTGAAAATTCAAGTTTTTTTGATAAATCGGAAAGGATTTTTTTGCTGTTTTCGGCTTTTACAAAACTCAGTACAATGTCTTTATCCGTTGCGCCAAGACCGAACATTTCAAGAATGCTTGAAGGGGCTGTTCCGTGTCCGTGGCATATTATGTTCTGCAAAACTTTGTATTCCCTGAAAATATCGAGAACGGTTTCGCCCTTGCCTCTTGAAACGATTGTGAAAACAAGGTCCAGCCGCTGGGTGCTGCAGATACTTTCAACTCTTTCGCTCTGTGACAAATGGAACACCTCCTTTTATCTGTTGTAATCGAGTTCGATGATGGAATATTTGAGGTCAAGCTGATATTCCTCAATTTCCTCCTCAATGTCCCCGTAGAATTCGGCAAGTTCTTCCGCTTCTTCTTCTTTTGCGCGTTTGGATTTGATTGCATAAACCGCGCCGAGAATCTGGATTGCAACAAGGGGGGTCATTGCGACCATTGCAACAACGCCGAAGCCGTCCATAAGGACGTTTCCGCCGATTGCGGTGCAGGCGCCGGTTGCAAAAGGAAGAAGGAAGGTTGCGGTCATGGGTCCGGAAGCAACGCCGCCGGAATCGAACGCGATTGCGGTGAATACCTTCGGAACGAAGAAAAGAAGCCCGAGAGCTATTGCGTATCCTGGAATGAGAAGATACCAGATGGAAATTCCGGTGATGACGCGGAGCATTGCCATTCCGACGGAAACGCTCATTCCGATCATAAGAGCGGTCATCATCATTTTTCTTGTGATTGCGCCGTCTGTAACTTCCTCAACCTGGACGGTAAGGACATATACCGCCGGTTCCGCCATAAGAATGAAGAAGCCCACGAGCATTCCAATGGGGATTATGATCCAGTTGAAATCAAGATTTGCAAGCGCGCCGCCCATAAAGCTTCCGGCAGGCATAAAGCCGGTGTTTGCGGCGGTAAGGAAAATTACAAGTCCGATATAAGTATAGAAAACGCCGATGAGGGTTTTTATAAGCGAGATTTTCGGGAGTTTGAGATAAACAACCTGGAAGAAAAGATATACGGCAATAATCGGCGAAAGGGCAAGGGCAACTTCCTCGAAGAAAACCGGGAAGGCCCGGAGATAAACCGTTATAACGTCGCCGAAATTTTCGATTTCCGGAATTGCGGCGGATTCATAGGAAGCGCTGCCTTTTGCAAGCATTCCCATTATTGCAACCGCCATTACGGGACCGACGGAACAAAGACCTACGAAACCGAAGCTATCCGTTTCGGAATCGCCGCTGTTTTTGACGGAAGCAATACCGATTCCGAGGGCAAGAATAAACGGAACGGTTATTGGTCCGGTTGTAACGCCGCCGGAATCGAATGAAACCGCAAGATATTCCGGTTTTGTGAAAAAGGCAAGAACAAAAACACCTATATAAAGCATGAAAAAGAGCCTTGAAAGATCAAAACCGAAAACAACGCGGATTACCGCAAGAGTAAGAAAAAGAGCAACGCCGAAAGCGACCATATAAATAAGGGTCTGGCCGACGGAAATATCCGTTCCGAAAAGAGTGAACATGGTCTGTTCGGGCATCTGTTTTCCGAGAACCTGCAAATCCGGTTCCGCGATTGTTACAAGGAAACCGAGAAGGAACGCGGTTATAAGGAAAATCTTCAGGTTTTTGAGCTCAACAAGCTTGCTTCCTATCTGGTTTCCGATTGGGGTCATTCCAACTTCGGAACCGAGCTGGAAAAGGGTCATTCCGATTATCAACAGAAAAGTTCCGGAAAGGAAAAGCGAAAGAACGCCGAAGGACATCGGCGCAATTGTCAGATGGAGCAGGAAAACGATTCCCGCAACGGGCAAAACTGCCACAGAAGTTTCTTTTAATTTCGATAAAAGTTCTTTTACCAAGGAGGGTTCCCCGCCCTTCTGATTTGGAATTACAATTAAATTTGTATTAATATTATTGTAACTTATGTGATGAGATTGTGTCAACTTGGTATGTTGAATAAAATTTTTAACATAAAAAAGGCTATTATTCACAAACCGCGGATTAAAATTAACAATATTCTTGTTGACTTAATAAAAAATGCTTGTTATTATTATTAGCGTAGATAATTATAATCCTTTTGCGGAGGTAAATATAATATGGACTATTGCGAAGCAATCAATAAACTCCCCGGAAGCAACGAAAACGGACTTTACGGAAAAAACTGTCTTAAAACATGGGACATGACCGACGAAGAAATTATTTCCGTTGCAAGGGGAGCCTGCGCACTCAAGGCGCTTCGTGACAACAACATCTCCCCGAAGATTTTTGATTCCGGAATTGCGGTTTCCATGTTCACAAAAAAGGACAGCGGAATGGAACTTGCCTATGCTTCCGGCTGCGACCTTCTCGGTCTTACAATTATTGAAAAAGACAGAAAACTTGTCAACAGCAACATAAACGAAACGGCGGCAATGGCTTCCTATATGGCGGACTCCATCGGAATCTGCGAAAGCGATTTTATTGAAAAAAGCTCCAGATACATAAAAAGAATTTCCGATTCCGTTGAGGAAAGCCAGAAAAACGGCGTAATCAACGAAAAACCCTTCGTTCTCAACCTTGGAAGCGACGAAGACAGCCCAGTTCAGACCATTTCCGATTTGCAGTATATGGCAAGCCGCTTCGGCGGAATTGAAAACCTTAAAGGCAAAAAAATCGCAGTAACCTGGGCATATTCCCCGGACGGAACCCGTTCCCTTGCGGTTCCCCAAGGCTTGCTTTCCCTTGTGACCCGTTTCGGAATGAACGTTGTTTTTGCCGCTCCGGAAGGAATGGATCTTATGCCCGGCGCGATTGAAAAAGCGGAGCAGAATTCGAAGGATTCCGGCGGAAGCTTTAAAAAAGTTTCCACCATGGAAGAAGCTTTTGCCGATGCGGAAATCGTTGTTCCGGTAAACTGGGCGCCTTTCAGCTTCCTTGAAAAAAGAACCGAACTTTCCGCGGCAAATCTCGGAACATATATCGACCTTCTTGAACATGAACTCCGGGAAAACAACAAGGAATTCATCGATTGGGAAGTCACCGAGGCGATGATGGAAAAAACAAAGGACGGAAAAGCTCTTCTTCTCCACAGCCTTCCCGTTGACGTTACGGACATCACCTGCATCCGCGGAGAAATGACCGCCCAGGTTTACGGAGCGAACCTTACAAGCCTTCTTTCCGAAGCAGGGCTGCGTCCTTACGTAATTGCGGCGATGATTATTCTTGCAAAATCCGAAGACCCGAAAGCCGCATTCAAAACAATTGCGGAAAGAGCAATGAGAAGATATTTCTGATTTTTTCCGCATATAATTTCTTAAAAACAGAAAGAAGAACTCCTATTAAAATGAAAAAAACTCTTGTAATCCTTGCCGCCGGAATCGGAAACAGATACGGCGGAGCAAAACAGATAACTCCCGTAGGTCCCTGCGGAGAAAGAATTATTGATTTTTCGATTTACGATGCTTATAAAGCAGGTTTTGAAAAAGTCGTTTTCATAATCCGCAAAAGCCTTGAAGCGGATTTCCGCGAAGTTATCGGCGACCCGATTTCAAAATTCATGGAAGTCGATTACGTTTTCCAAAAAATCGATCCGGAATATGCGGAAAAGGGAAGAAACAAACCCTTTGGCACCGCCGAAGCCATTGCAATATGCCGCGGACACGTTGACGGACCTTTTGCGGTAATCAATGCGGACGATTATTACGGAATCCATTGTTTCGGACTTATCGGAAGCCTTCTTGATAAAATGGAAGGGGAAGGCGAATACTGCATGATCGGATACCATATCGAAAACACCGTCACCGATAAGGGATACGTTGCAAGGGGCGTTTGCAGAACCGAAAACGGAATGCTTGTTGATATAAACGAACGCACCCATATTGAAAAGCGCGGAGAATGCGCCGAATATACCGAAGACGGCGAAAACTGGGTTCCGCTTCCTGCGGGAACTCCCGTTTCGATGAATTTCTGGGGATTCACTCCGGATGTTTTTGATTATCTCGATGAGGCGATGGAAGAATTCCGGAAGAACGAACTTCCGGAAAACCCGCTTAAAGCGGAATGCTATCTTCCGAACGTAATCGGCGAAGCGCTTGAAGCCGGAAAAATCACCGTAAAAGTTCAGGAATGCCCGGACAAATGGTACGGGGTAACTTATAAAGAAGATACTCCGGAGCTTGTTGCGGCGCTTAAAGAGCTTACCGACGAAGGAAAATATCCTTCCCCGATCTGGGGTTAAAACAAAAAAATCCGCCCGGAAGGGCGGATTTTTTTTATTTTATCTTATAGCTGTTTTTGATATTTCCGTCAAAATCTTTCCAAAGGAATTCGCCCTGCTCAAAGAGCAAATAGCCGTGATGGCTGTTTTCCTTCGGAATGGAAACGGAACCGGGGTTCATATATATTACGCCCTCTTTTTCTTCAAGCTTCGGGATATGGGTGTGTCCGGAAAGGACAAAAGTTCCGGGTTTTACCGCAGGAAAAGCTTTATGACCGTGAACGGCGAGCATCTCGGTTCCGTCGATGAAAAGGAGAGCCTGTTCGCTGAGCACCGGAAACCCGAGAACCATCTGGTCAACTTCCGTATCGCAGTTTCCCCGGACGCAGAGGATGTGTTCGCTGATGCCGTTGAGCATGGAAATAACCTCTTTCGGAGCGTAATCCTTCGGCAAATCGTTGCGGGGACCGTGATAAAGAATATCTCCGAGCAGCAGGATTCTGTCTGCGTGCTCATTTTTGAAAGCTTCAAGAAGTTTTTTGCAGTAAAAAGCGCTTCCGTGGATGTCGGATGCTATCATGAGCTTCATAAGGTTCTCCTTTCGGGATTTTTACTGAAATCAGCCCTTCGGGAATCCTTTTCGGAATCCCTCCGATATTTTGAGCGATGCTCAAAATATCGCCTCCCTTTGACAAGGAAGGCTTTTGTTCCTCACATTTCGTTCCAACCGCGGCCGATAACTTCGGTTTTCGCCTTTGCGGAGGTGAGTTCAACAATATCGTGCTCAAAAGCGGAAACGTCTTCGGTTCTAAGACGCACAACGATGCTCACGTCCGCTCCGAAATCGTTTTCCACCACAAAAATGCGGCGCTCGCTGATATAATGTTCGATTTTTCCGTAAAGGTTGTAATCGCAGGTGACCATTATATCCGCGCTTTCTGCGACGGTTTTTATTCCGCCGGCGGAAACGGCGATTTTTGCGCCTTCGGTATATGCCCTTACAAGACCGCCGACGCCCAGCAGAGTTCCGCCGAAATAGCGGGTTACAACGCAGCATACGTCAACAAGTTCGTTCCCGTTAAGAACGTTGAGAATCGGAACGCCGCCGGTTCCCTGGGGTTCCCCGTCGTCGGAAGCACGTTTTATCTGTCCGGCGCGGAGAGAATAGGCATAGACGTTATGGGTTGCGTCCCGGTGCTTCGCGCGGATTTCGTTGATGAACGCAATGGCTTCGTCCTCCGTTTCAACCGGAGCGATATACCCGATGAAGCGGGATTTCTTTTCAACAAATTCGTCGCTTCCGCGTTTTTTAATTGTTTTGTATTCAGCCAAAAAAATTCCCGCTCCTTTCATAAAACGGATAGAAAAAAGCCCGGAATAATCCGGGCTTTTTGGGTTTTTGGAATTATTCCATACCGAAACGTTTTTTGAATCTGTCAACACGACCGCCGGTATCAACGAGTTTCTGACGACCAGTGTAGAAAGGATGGCATTTGGAGCAAACCTCTACGTGGATGTCTTCTTTGGTGGAACCGGTTTCCCAAGTTGCGCCGCAAGCGCAGGTAATGGTGGTGGGTTTGTAATTAGGATGAAGACCTTCTTTCATCTATGTCACCTCTTTCTTTCCAGAGCTTATATTACAAGTCCTTTTTTTACATCAGTATTGTTATCATATCACAATTGGACAAGGAATGCAAGAATTTTTTTCGGAAAATTTCTTCCAAATTAAAAATTTTTTATTAAAAACCGAGCATTGCGGTAACTTCGGCTTTAATTGCTTCGCCTTCAGCCCTTGCGGATTCAAAATCCGCGGCTTTTACGGAATAATAAATCTTGAGTTTCGGTTCGGTTCCGGAAGGACGGACAATGAAGCTTGAACCGCCTTCAAGGGTATATTCTATCATGTTTGCGTCGGGTTTGTAATCTTTTGCGTCAACAACAGCTTTTCCGCAAACGGATTTCGGAGCTTCCTCGCGGAGGTCGGACATGATTTTTGCAATGCGTTTTGCGCCGTCCGCGCCTTCGCAATAGAAGTTATCCTGGAAGTCGTAATAATATCCGTATTTTGCCTGGATTTCAGCAAGAGCTTCGCCGAGGGTTTTTCCGCGGAGCTTCCAGAAGTTCGCTGCTTCGCAGATGAGAAGGGAAGCATCAACAGCGTCTTTGTCGCGGACATAGGTTCCGGAAAGATAGCCGCAGCTTTCTTCAAAACCGAAGATGAATCTTTCGGGCTGTTCGATTGCTTCGAGTTCGGCGATTACTTTTCCGATGAAGCGGAAACCGGTGAAAACGCTTCTCATTTCAATTCCGTGGCCCGCCGCAACGGCATCCGCAAGTTTTGTTGAAACAAGGGAGCGGACAGCAACGGGATTTTCGGGCATGGTGCCGTTTTCTTCCCTTGCGGAAGCGATGAAATCAAGAAGAAGCGCGCCAACTTCGTTTCCGGAGAAAAGGCGGAAGCCGTCTTTTTCACGGGAAGCGATTCCAACGCGGTCTGCGTCCGGGTCGGTTGCAAGAACAAGGTCCGCGCCGGAAGCTTCAGCCTGTTTAAGAGCGAGGGAAAGCGCTTCGCGGAGTTCCGGGTTCGGGAAGGGGCAGGTGGGGAACGCGCCGTCGGGTTTTTCCTGTTCGCGGACCATTTCGATGTTGCCGAAGCCCGCAAGGGAAAGAGTGTTCACAACCGGAATCGCGCCGGTTCCGTTAAGGGGGGTATATACAACGTGGAGATCGTTGAGGGAATGGTGTTCGCGGTCAACGCCTTCTTTGATAACTCTTGCATAGAAGCGGCGCCAGAAACTTTCGGGAAGGAGTTTGATGCTTCCTTCGGAAACAGCGGTTTCGTAATTGCAGGTTTTTGCGCCTTTGAGGACATCGGTTTTGTCGATTACCGCAAGGATCTCCTTTGCAACTTCGGGGGAAATCTGGCAGCCGTCGTTTCCGTAAACTTTATATCCGTTATATTTTGCGGGGTTATGGCTTGCGGTGATAACGATACCTGCGTCGCAGAATCTTTCGCGTACCGCATAGGAGAGCATGGGAGTGGGTGCGGGTGCATCATAAAGCCATACTTTGATTCCGTTTGCAACAAGAACGCAGGCAGCTTCCTTTGCGAATTTTTCGGAGTTGTGGCGGGTGTCATAAGCGATAGCTACGGAAGCACCTTCTTTATGTGCGTTGAGATATTCCGCAAGACCCTGGGTTGCCTGGCGGACTGTGTAGATGTTCATTCTGTTGGTACCTGCACCGAGAATTCCGCGGAGACCGGCGGTTCCGAATTCAAGGCTGCGGTAAAAACGTTCGAAGATCTCTTCTTCGTTGCCTTCAACTACGGAAAGGTCGGAAGCGAGTTCTTCGTCACGGACAAATTCTTTCCATTCAAGATATTTTTCGTTTTCAGTCATTGTTGTGCCTCCAGATAATTATCGGATGAAGTTTGTGATTTCTTTCTTTTCGGGTTCCGGAAGTTTTATTCCGGCTTTTTTGCCCGCTTCGATACATTTAAGGAAATATGCCATGTTTTTTCCGAGAACGCGCATGGTCTGGATTCCTTCCTTATCTTCCGGAACGTCGGAAGCGGAAGCTCCGTGGACCATGTTCCAGTAGTTGGAAGAGATTATCGGCATTTCCGCGATTGCGGGATATTTTATAAGCTGGTCATAAGCGGCGGTGGTGCCTCCTCTTCTTGCGGCGGTTATAACTGCGGCGGGTTTATGGCGCAGGGAACCGGAGGAAGAATAGAAAAGTCTGTCGAGGAAGGAAACGATTGCACCTGAAGCGCCGGCATAATGTACGGGCGTTCCGAAAACAAAACCGTCGGCGTTTTTTGCTCTTTCGGCAAATTCGTTAACGAGGTCGTTTTTTACGCATTTTCCGTTGCGGCTGCAGAATCCGCAGGCGAGACAGCCGGAAATTGCTTCTGTTCCGAGCCAGACGATTGAAGTTTCGATTCCTTCGTTATTAAGAGCGGTTTCAACTTCGCGCAGGGCGGTGAAGGTTGAACCGTTTTTATGGGGACTTCCGTTTACGAGCAGTACTTTCATAAAGCTATCGGCACTCCTTTTTTGAACAAAATTATACATATTAATTATAGACCCAATCCCCGGTAAAAGCAACTTAAAAATAAAGCATTTTTACCGAAAAAAAGGAAAATTGCGGCGGCTGTTTTTTCAATTTGCACTTGTATTTACTGTGTTAAATGTTATATAATAAATTGATTATATATATCTTTTTTTCGGAAAGGGGAAATAATAATGTTCTGCACCTGCACAAGTATGGGTCTTATTGGAATAAACGCATATAAAGTTGCGGTTGAGGTTGACCTTTCCGATTCTTTTCCGGGTTTTGATATAGTCGGTCTTCCGGACGTTGCGGTAAAGGAATCCCGCGACAGAGTCCGCACCGCGATTATCAACAGCGGTTTTGATTTCCCGATCGGGAAAATCGTTGTTAACCTTGCCCCAAGCGATATCAAAAAGGCGGGTTCCCTTTATGACCTTCCGATTCTTATAAGCATTCTTCGGGCGGACGGACAGATCGACTGCGACTGCCGGGGATGCGCCTTCATCGGCGAACTTTCCCTTGAAGGAACAATTAAACCGGTCACCGGAATTCTTCCGATGGTTCTTGAAGCGAAAAAACTTGGAATAGAAAAGATTTTTATTCCCGAAGGCAACGCGCCTGAAGGCAGGGTTGTTGAAGGAATTGAAGTATATGCCGTAGGTTCCGTTGCGGAAGTTGTTGCTTTCCTTCGGGGAGATGAGGTTATTGAACCTCTCCGGCCGACCGAAAACGGCGGAATCCATTCGGAAAATTATGAAGCGGATTTTGAGGACGTAAAAGGCCAGTATGAGGCAAAACGCGCACTTGAAATTGCCGCGGCGGGTTTCCATAATATTCTTCTTATAGGTCCTCCCGGAGCGGGAAAAAGTATGCTTGCAAAGCGCCTTCCCTCGATTCTTCCGGAAATGACTTTTGAAGAATCCATCGAAACCACAAAAATCCATTCGATCTGCGGAACTTTGCCGGAGGGAGCGGGACTTGTTAAAAAACGTCCTTTTCGCGCGCCGCATCATACCGTTTCTCCGGCGGGACTTACCGGAGGAGGTTCCGTTCCGCGCCCGGGCGAAATTTCCCTTGCCCATAACGGAGTTCTTTTCCTTGATGAACTTCCGGAATATAACCGCACAGCAATGGAAGTTCTCCGCCAGCCTCTTGAGGACGGAACGGTCACCATTTCCAGAGCGGCGGGAAGACTTACCTATCCCTGTTCAATAATGCTTGTTGCGGCAATGAACTCATGTCCCTGCGGATATTACGGACACCCGACCAGAAAATGCACCTGTTCCCAAGGTTCCGTTTCCCGCTATCTTTCAAAAGTTTCCGGTCCGCTTCTTGACAGAATCGACCTTCACGTTGAAGTTATGCCCGTTGAATTTTCCGACCTCAACGACAGAACAAAGGCGGAACCTTCTTCCGCAATCCGCGAAAGAGTAAACGCCGCAAGAAAAATCCAGAACGAACGCTATGCCGGAACGGGAATTTCCTGCAACGCAATGCTCACCCCGGCGTTTTTGCACCAGTTCTGCGTTCTTACCGAAGGGGCGCAGAATATGCTCAAAACCGCTTTTGAAAGAATGGGTCTTTCCGCAAGGGCCTATGACAGAATCCTTAAAGTTGCAAGAACGATCGCCGACCTTGACGGAAGCGAAGATATAGACGTACAGCATATTGCGGAAGCTTTGCAATACAGAAGCCTTGACAGAAAATATTGGGGGAACTGAAAAATGCTTGAAGAAATCATGAAAGCCGCCGGAATTGAAGTTTTCGGCGTTGCGGATTATAACGAAACCCTTCCGGGAACCGGTTTTAAGCAGAGAGAGCTTTTTGACGGGATCCAGTCTGTAATAGTCTGCCTCATCCCCTGGGATACAGGTATGAACGAAGGAAGAAATATGGCAAGATACGCCGTTGGAAGAAATTACCATGACGTTGCAGGGGAACATCTTTCCGTTGCGACGGAAATCCTTAAAAGAGCGTTTCCGGAGGAAACTTTTAAATTTTTCGTCGATTCTTCTCCCGTTGCGGAAGTAAGAGCGGCGGTTCTTGCGGGTCTTGGCGTTCGGGGAAAGAACAACCTTCTCATCAGCAAGGAATACGGAACAAGATGCGCCATCGGCGAAATCATCACCACAAGAAAATTCGCAAAATCCAAAAAATCCGTCGGAACCTGCTTCGACTGCGGAAAATGCATCCGCGAATGTCCCGCGGGCGCCCTTTCGGAAAAAGGATATGAACGCGAAAAATGCGTCGCATACATCAACCAGATGAAAAAGGAACTTACCCCGGAGGATGAGGCGCTTATCAAAAAAGTCGGCTTCATCTGCGGATGCGACTGCTGCACCGATTGCTGTCCCATGAACAGACACGCGGACGGCACCGGACTTAAAGAATTCAAGGAGAGCGCAAAACCGGTTTATACTCCCGGAATGGATCTTTCCGACCGTTCATACGGCTGGAAACCGGCGAACGTTGAGCGCAACTATAAAATAATCACGGAGGATTAAAATGGAAATCCTTAAAAAAGAGCAGTATCCGGAATATGAGGCTTTCTGCAAAAGCCATCCCATGGGCTGCTTCACCCAATCGACCCTCTGGTATGGAGTTAAAAACAACTGGGGTCACGAAATTGTTGTTTCCAGAAACGAAACCGGCGAAATCGTCGGCGGAATGTCTGTTTTAATACAAAAAATACCGTTTATCGGAACAAGTTTTCTCTATGCGCCGAGAGGACCTGTCTGCAACCTTCACGACAAGGCTGTGCTGAAGGACCTTCTTGCGGGAGCAAAGATTCTTGCAAAAAAATATAACGCCCATAACTTCAAAATGGACCCGGATATCCTTGTTTCCGATGAGGAATTCCTTAAAATTGCAAAGGAACTCGGATTTACCAGAAAATTCGGTCCCACCGGTTTTGAAACGATTCAGTGCCGTTTCAATTACAGGCTTTATATTAAGGACAGAACCGAGGACGAGGTTTTTATGAACCTCACCCAGAAATGCCGCTATAACGTCCGTGTTGCAATAAAACACGGCGTTGAAATAAAGGTTGTCGGAAAAGAATATCTCGATGAATTCATGAGAATCATGAAAACCACCGGCGAGCGGGACGGCTTCAACATCCGCCCGAAGGAATATTTTGAAAGAATGCTCGATTCCCTCGGCGAACACGTCCGCCTTTATATGGGCTTTTATAACGGACAGGCCGTTTGCGGAACAATTACCACCAACTATGCGGGAAAATGCTGCTATGTATATGGCGCTTCCGACAACGCCTTCCGGAACGTAATGCCGAACTATCTTATCCAATGGGAAATGATAAAATGGGCAATCGAAACCGGATGCGAAGTTTATGACTTCCAGGGAATTTCCGGAAATCTTGAGGACGAAAGCGACCATCTTTACGGTCTTTACCGCTTTAAACGCGGTTTCAACGGCCAGGTTGACGAACTTCCGGGCGAATTTGACATTACCTATAAACCCCTTGCGGCAAAAATGGTGAAACACGCCTTTAAACTCAACGCAAAACTCAACAAATTAAAAAAGAAGCTTAAAAAATGAATCATCTTGAAAATGCCCTGAACGAATATATCGGAAAAGACCTTTCCCGTTTCCATATGCCCGGACATAAGGGCGCGGAAAATTTTCCGGAATATTTTAAATATGATATAACCGAAGTTGAAGGCGCGGACAGCCTTTTTGAATCTTCCGGCGCGATTCTTGAAACGGAAAAGCGATTTTCAGAAATTTACGGAAGCGGCGCAAGCCTTCTTTCTGCCGGAGGTTCGACCCTTTGCATCCAGGCGATGCTTGCGGCGGCGCTTGATCCGGGCGATAAGCTTATTATTGCGAGAAACTGCCATGCCGCCGCGGTTAACACGATTGCGCTGCTTGATCTTGATCCGATATGGATAAATCCGAGGGATTTAAAAGGCGCAAAGGCGGCTTTTTCGGAAAACCCGGAAGCGAAGGCGGTTTATCTTACTTCGCCGGATTATTTCGGCGTGCTCAGCGATATTGAAGCTTTTGCTGATCTTGCCCATGAGCACGGAGCAAAACTTCTTGTTGATAACGCCCACGGCGCACATCTGCATTTTACCCCCATCGAGATGCATCCCATCGCTCTCGGAGCGGATATGTGCGCGGATTCCCTCCATAAAAGCCTTCCGGTTTTAACCGGCGGAGCGTTTTTGCATCTTAAAGATGCGTCTTTGCGCGAAATTGCGAAGCAGAAGATGAGGCTTTTCGGTTCAACAAGCCCGAGCTATCTTATAATGCTTTCCGCGGACAGATGCGCGGAATATCTTGAAACAAAGGCAAAATTCGATTTTGCGATGCTCAACGGAAAAGTCGCGAACCTGCGTTACAAGGCTTTTGAGCACGGGCTTGCCCCGAAAGTCCGGAACGTTGAACCTGCAAGGCTTGTTCTTTCGGTAAAATCAACGGAAATGACCGGGGAGGAATTCGGAAGAAAACTCCGTGAGCACGGAATCGAACCGGAATACGTGAACGATGAATGGGCGGTGCTCATGGCTTCGCCTTTCAACAGCGAAAGGGATTTTGAAAGGGTTTCGGAATTCATCGAAGATACTTTCGGAAACGGTTTTGCTTCTTTTGAGGAACGGCTTTCGAAAATGCCGGAAAAAGCGATGTCAGTAAGGGATGCGGTTTTTGCCGAAGCGGAGGAAATTGAAACGGAAAAGGCAACCGGAAGAATTGCCGCAAGGCTTAATCTGCCCTGCCCGCCCTGCATTGCCCTTGCGGTTCCGGGAGAAATCATCGACGAAAAAACCGCCGCTCTTTTAATAAAATACGGAATCAATAAAATAAACGTTGTTAAATAAAGTTTAATCCCGCGTTTGCGGTTTAATATTACATAATCTTCCCAAGGAGGAACAATAATATGAAAATGATCATGGCAATTGTATCCGGCGACGACAGCAGCGCTGTTTCCGCAGCACTTACCAAGGCAAGATACTCCGTAACAAAGCTTGCGACAACCGGCGGCTTTCTTATGAGCGGAAACACAACCTTCCTCATCGGCGTTGAGGACGAGCAGGTTCAGGACGTTATTGACGTTATCGGACAGCACAGCAAAAAACGCAAACAGATGGTTCCCAACAACAGTTTTGACGTAGGAATGTATTCCGCGTTTCCGGTTGAAGTAACCGTAGGCGGCGCAATCGTTTTTGTAATGAACGTCGAACGTTTTGAAAAAGTTTAAAAAATGCCCGGTTTAAAAGAATTACAAAAAAACCTTTCCGCTTCTTTGGGCGAAGGACATCTTTCCCATGCGATTCTTATTGAAGGAGAAAAAGGCACCGGAAGGAAGGAACTTGCCCTTTGGCTTGCAAAGGCGATTCTTTGCAAAGGGGAAAACCGCCCCTGCGGAAACTGTTCCGTTTGCAGAAAAATTGAAAGCGGAAACCACCCGGACGTTGAAATTTACGGCGGCGAAGGCGGAGCAAGAAGTTTTCATATCGAAAGCATAAGGGAAATCAAAAATTCCCTCTGGCTTGCGCCGAATGAATCCGAACAAAGAGTATATATTCTTCTCAATGCGGAAAATATGACTGCGGAAGCGCAGAACGCTCTTTTAAAATCCCTTGAGGAACCGCCCGCCCACGCAAGATTCATTCTTACCTGTGACAACATAAGAAGCCTTCTTGATACGATCATAAGCCGTTCAACGGTTTATTCCCTTGAACCGCCGACCAGGGAGGAATGCGCCGCGGCTTTCCGGGAAAAATTCCCGGAATTTTCGGAAAAGGAAGCGGAGCTTTTTGCGATTGCATACGGCGGAAACTTCGGCGCCGCAAGCGCGGGAGCTTCCGGAGGTTTTTCGGAAATTGTTTTTCTTGCGGCAAAAGTTCCGGAAATGCTTAAAAAAGGGAACGGATATTCCCTTGCGGCGGAACTTGCGGCAAAATGCAAAACAAAAGCGGATCTTTCGGAATTTCTCGAAAGGCTTTTGAATATAACCGGACGGTGCGGAATTGACCGCGCCGCCGGAAGACCCGTTCCGGTAAGGGTTACCCCTTCCGAAGCGGTTAGAACATCAGATATTATTGAACGCGGAAAGCTTGCTCTGCTCCAGAACTGTTCACTTGAACTTGTTGAAAGCTGGCTTTGCATGGAACTTTCCGGCGTTTTCGGAGGAAATTTATGAGCGAAAAGATCGAAGTTATAGGCGTCCGCTTCAAGGAAGTCGGAAAAGTCTATTATTTTGACCCGGAGGGCGAAAAATTTTCCATAGGAAACAAGGTTATTGTTGAAACAAGCCGCGGCACCGAATGCGGCGAAGTTGCGGCAGACAACCGCTTTGTTGACGAGGAAAAAGTTGTTATGCCCCTTAAAAAAGTTCTCCGCTTTGCAACTGCGGAGGATCTTGAACACGTTGAAGAAAACAACATTCTTGAAAAACAGGCTTTTGAAAAATGCCTTGTTAAAATTGCGGATCATAAACTTGACATGAAGCTTGTTGACGTTGAATATACCTTCGACAACAGCAAGATAATCTTTTATTTTACCGCCGACGGAAGAGTTGACTTCCGCGAACTTGTAAAAGATCTTGCGGCGATTTTCAGAACAAGAATCGAACTCCGCCAGATCGGAGTGCGCGACGAAGCAAAAATGATGGGCGGTCTCGGAATTTGCGGAAGACCTTTCTGCTGTTCCCAGTTCCTCGGCGAATTTGCGCCGGTTTCCGTAAAAATGGCGAAGGAACAGGGGCTTTCCCTCAACCCGACAAAAATTTCCGGAACCTGCGGAAGACTTATGTGCTGCCTTAAATATGAGCAGGAGGGTTATGAGGAACTTATCCGCACCATGCCGAGAGTCGGCGCCGGAGTTAAAACTCCCGACGGAACAGGCACAGTTGTTGATATCAACCTTATGACCGGAATGGTCACGGTTAAGATGGACGACGCACCGGACGGCGCGCCCAAATCTTTCCATAAATCCGTTACAAAGCGTCTTCGCGGCGAAAGGGAAGAACCGAAAGCCGAAATTGAAGAAATCGATTACGAAGAATAATTTTTTTTAAGGAGGATTTTATCATGGCCTACAAAATTTCCGATATGTGTATTGAATGCGGAACCTGCGCGGAAAACTGCCCGGTTAACGCCATTGAACCCGGCGACGGAAAATACGTCATCAACCCCGCAAAATGCATCGACTGCGGAACCTGTTCCTATTCCTGCCCTGTGGGCGCGGCACAGCCGGGTGACGATTGATTTTTTAGCGAAAAACAAATAAACGAAAACATTCGACGGGACGTCCCGTATTCTCTGCATATTGCAGAGAATAAAGACTCCTGTTCGGCGAAAAAAACAGGAGGAAAAATGAAAAAGATAATATCGCTTGCGTTATGTTTTATGATGATTTTCGATATAATGCCAATAAAAATCTTTGCGGCGGAAGAACAGAGCCTTGAGGAAATAATCCGCCCGCAGGTTGAGGCTTTTGCGAAATCCATCGACCAGAAGGACGCGGACGGAAAAGCCGCGGATAAACTTGCCGTCCACGGAATTAAAAACGGCGGAAAAAAGCTTATTGCGGGAGAAAATCACCCCTTGACTGCAACACTTATGAATTCGGAATTGATGAAATTTGTTGTGACAAAAGCTCTTTCAAGAACTTTTGAATCCGTGCGGGATATGGAGAAAATACAAAAATCATATATTGCCTGCGGATATTATGACAACGCATGGTATGATTATAAAATCTTTGAAGGGGAAGAAAGAATAGAGTATAAATGGCATGAAACTTATTCCGTACCGTACAATTCCTATGATAAATCTTTGGAATGGATTGGCGGAACAGTTGAAGCAAATATAACATTCGATTTTGTCGAGGCAACTTCCGAAAACGTAATTTTTAA
Source organism: Oscillospiraceae bacterium (assembly GCA_015067315.1). Lineage (GTDB taxonomy): Bacteria > Bacillota > Clostridia > Oscillospirales > Ruminococcaceae > UMGS1668. The sequence goes on from SVMR01000013.1 coordinate 37,512, forward strand.
TGTAAAAATTGTTGTGTTTGATAAATTTGATTTTAATACGGCAAATGAATCCGAATTGAAAAATCTTATAGGAATAATCGGTGAATTGCTGTTCACTCCATTCAGTTGGGAAGCAAAATGCGATTTCAAAATCGAAATTCCAATAGAAAAACCGGAGGAAAACAAAGTTTTCGGCGATTCTGACGGAAACGGAAAAATCGACGTTGCGGACGCCTATTTTGCGCGGCTTGTTTCCGCAAAGCTGGTCGTGCCGACAGAAGAACAGCTTTTGCTCTGCGACGTTGACCTTGACGGAAGAATCACCGCCATCGACGCGAATATAATCCGCAAATACGCCCTCGGAATCATAAAAGAACTGCCGGTTAAATAAGCCTCCCTTGTCAAAGGGAGGTGGCGTTTCCGCAGGAAATGACGGAGGGATTCTTTTTAATGCAGAATGCAAAGTGCATAATGCAGAATTATAAATTGAAACTCCGCAAGGGTCGCCCCTACATTGATTTTCGGAACCATCTAAAATCAAACGGTAATTTCGACAGAATCCCCCAGTCACGCGCCTGTTCTTAAAGGCGTGACAGCCCCCCTTAGGCAAGGGGGCCTTTTGAAAATATCCGCCCATACAAGGATATTTCTCCCACACTATTGATTTTTTGAAAATATGTGTTAAAATTATATTATCTTTTTAAAGGAGGTTTTTTGACCATGGCATACAAAATTTCCGATGCTTGCATCATGTGCGGCGCTTGCGCAGATGCTTGCCCTGTTGAAGCAATTTCCGAAGGCGACGGCAAATACGTTATCGATGCTGACAAATGCATCGAATGCGGTGCTTGCGCAGGCGAATGCCCTGTCGGTGCTCCCGAAGAAGCATAATTTATGTATTTAACGAAGAGGGAAGGCTTTTGCCTTCCTTCTTTTTTATCTGAATATTGATTTTTTCGGCGCATAGTGATAGAATTGAATTAATATATAAAGGGGAGGAGGCTTTTTTATATGGCGTATGTAATTTCCGGGAAATGCATCGAATGCGGAAAATGCGAAAAAGAATGTCCGAAAGGCGCAATTTATCCAAGCTGCGGACAGTATGTCGTAATAAAAAGGCTTTGCATTGAATGCGGCCGCTGTGCAAAGGTTTGCCCCGTTGGAGCACCCGAACCGAAGAAAAAATGATTTTATGCGGGAAGGGAAAAACCTTTCCGCTTTTTTATAAAATTTAATTTTTCAGGAGATGACAGAAAATGAAAAAAGAAAGTTTCTTCACAAAAATCGAGGATGTTTCCTATACCGATGAAAACGGAATTATCAGAACAAGAAAAGAAAGCAAATTCCGCGCGGGAAGATTATTTGCAATTCTTGTTCCCGTTCTTGTTCTCGCTGTTTTTCTTTCATGCATAAGGGTTGTTCCCACCGGACACACCGGAATTGTGACGACCTTCGGAAAAGTTGAGGAAGGTTCTCTTGAAGCGGGTCCGAACTTTGTTCTTCCCTGGCAGAAAGTTGTAAATCTTGACAACCGCGTTCAGAAAGTCAATATCCAGACCGAGGCTTTTTCAAGCGACATCCAGCAGGTTCAGGTTTCCACAACCATCAACTACAGCATAAATTCAAAAACCGCCTACACCCTTTATAAAACAGTCGGAAGAAATTATTACGACAACATTATTCTTCCGAGAGCTCTTGAAAACGTAAAAGCCGTTTTTGCAAATTATACCGCGGAAAATCTTATTGCAAACCGCGAAATTCTTTCCGGCGAAATTGTTGCCGCAATGAAAGCGGATATGGAACCTTACGGAATTACAGTAAACGATATTTCAATCGAGGATATCGATTTTACCGATGCGTTCACCGATGCGGTTGAGGCAAAACAGGTTGCGGCGCAGGAAAAACTTACCGCCCAGACCAAACAGGAACAGCTTACCATGGAACAGCAGGCCCAGGCGGAACGCGACGTAATCGCCGCCCAGGCGGAACTTGAAGTTACAAAGATCCAGGCGGAATCCGCTTATTACGCAGGCGAAAAAGAAGCGGAAGTCAACAAGAAAATTGCAGAAAGCCTTACCCCCGAACTTGTTCAGTATTATTACGTACAGAGATGGAACGGTCAGCTTCCGACAACGGTTCTCGGCGAAGGCGGTTCCTTCCTCATCAACGTTCCCAACTGACGGAGAAAAAATGGATATAATCGTAAACGATTTTTACGGGCTTGATATGGCCACAACAAAAGAATACGGATTCGGCGGAGATGCGCTTCTTCTTGCGGAATTTGCAAAACCGAAATTCAAGGATACGGTTCTCGATCTTTGCACAGGATGCGGAGTTGTTCCGGTGATGATGATGGCAAACGGATTCAAAGGCAGGGTAACCGCCGTTGATATCCAGCCGGGAGCCATCGAACTTTGCAAATGGACCGCCGAAAAAAACGGGATTCAGGACAGGTTTTTCCCGGTTCTTGCGGATCTTAACGAACTTGACTGGCCGGCGGAAAGCTTCAGCCTTATAACGGTGAATCCACCATATTTTGTTGCCGGTTCCGGAAAGGAAAACGGAACAACCTCAAGGGATCTTGCAAGAAGGGAAAGCGGATGCACCCTTGCCCAGGTTACAAAGGCCGCCGGATGGCTTCTTAAATACGGCGGAAGATTCTGCATGTGCCACAGACCGGAACGCCTTGCGGACGTAATTTTTGAAATGCGGAAGAACAAAATTGAACCGAAGCGGCTTACTTTTGTCAACAACGCGACGGATTCTTCGGAACCCTGGCTTATCCTTATTGAAGGGAAAAAAGGCGGTCACGCCGGACTTAAAATAAACTATATTCAGAACGGAAGATAAATAATTATGGGAATTCTTTATGTGGTGGGAACACCTATCGGAAATCTTGGGGATTTTTCGCCGAGAGCGGTTGAAACTCTTGAAAAAGTCGATTTTATTGCGGCGGAAGACACAAGGGTAACGGTAAAACTCCTTAACCATTTCGGAATTAAAAAACCGATGGTCATTTACCAGAAATTCAATGAATATGAGCAGGGGGATATAATCGTTTCCCGGCTTCAAAGCGGCGAAAGCTGCGCAATAGTAACCGATGCGGGAATGCCCTGCATCAGCGACCCGGGCGAAACCCTTGTTAAGCTTTGCATAAAAGCGGACGTTAAGGTTGAGGTCGTTCCCGGTCCTTCGGCAGTGATTTCCGCTCTTGCGGTTTCGGGTCTTTCCGTTTCCCGCTTCACTTTCGAAGGTTTCCTCAGCGTGAAGCGTACTTCGAGAATGGAGCATCTTATGGAACTTCGGCACGAACGCCGCACGATGGTTTTCTATGAAGCGCCCCATAAACTTTTGAGCACTCTCAAGGATATGAATTCGGTTTTCGGCGACAGAAATATCGTGGTTATAAAAGAACTCACAAAAATCCACGAAACTTCCTGGAGGGGAACCCTTTCCGAAGCGGTCAGATACCATACCGAAAATCCGCCGAAGGGAGAATATGTTCTTGTTCTTGACGGCGAGCAGATTGAAAAGGAAGAAATGCGCGACCCGATGGAGGAAGCGATTTCCATTGCAAAGGAACTTATGGAAAAGGGAAAACCCGCTTCCATGGCAGCGAAAGAAGCCGCAAAACTTACCGGACAGACCAAGGGCGAAGTTTACAAACGCCTTATGGACGAAGAGGAAGAATAACGAAAAGCACCCTTCGGGGTGCTTTTTTTAATGCAGAATGCAAAATGCATAATGCAGAATTATAGATTTAAAATTGATTGAATCGTCGTAGGGGCGACCCTGTGTGGTCGCCCGCAAAAAGGATTCCCGGAGGGCAGCCTTCCCAGAGGGGAAGGTGGATTTTCTGCAACTTGTTGCAGAAAAGACGAAAGAGGGGTTACCAAGAACCGGTCGGGCAGGCTCCCTTGTGCAAAGAGGATTCCCCTATTAGGGGAAATGTCGTCGAAGACGACAAAAGGGTATTTAGGCTGTCAGCGAAGCTGACTGAGGGATTGTAACCCCGTCCAATTAAAAAAGGGCGGATAATTTTAAAAATACAACCCCATTTCTTTTAGGAAAAGAAACCGGGTTGTGCCCGAAAGAAAAGGTACACCCCTGCTGTCGCTCCCGCGACCGCTGTCCCCTTTTTAGGGGACAAAGCGCACCACCGGAAAAGTGCGGTTCCGAATCCCGACCGTCGCCGCTCGGGGTCGGCAACGGTTTTCATTCTGCCTTTTCCGCTCGGCTGTGTTGGTGTCGTCATACATTAAATAGAAAATTCTAATATAAACCGGGCGACCGCATAGCGCCCTGAGCACGAAGTGCGAGGAAGTACCCTTGGGGTAGGTCGCCCCTACATTGTTTCAATGAACATCATTGCGTTACGGTAGGGAACGTCGTCCCCGACGTTCCGAAAAAAGCAGGCATAATTAAATGATTGAATAATATTATTTTTTTATTAAGAATTTTTTAAAAAATGTTTAAGTTTTGCGAAAAATGTAGTATTATATATTATATATGTAAATTTTGTGATATAATCTGCTCTTTTTATAAGGAGAAAAAATGGCAAAACGAAAAAAATGGATTAAACCGAGGCATAAAATAATACAGGCGATTGCGAAGTTTGTTATCAAGCCTTGGTGCAAAATCAAATACGGAATCGATATTGTAAAGTTCAGGGAAGAGGAAGACCGCCCATATCTTGTTCTTTATAACCACCAGACGGCTTTCGACCAGTTCTTTGTGGGACTTTCTTTTAAGCGTCCGCTTTATTATCTTGCGACGGAAGATATTTTTTCGATGGGATTTATTTCTTCACTTCTGCGCTTTGCGGTTGAACCGATTCCGATTAAAAAACAGACAACGGACGTCGGCGCGGTTATGAACTGCCTTCGCGTTGCAAGGGAGGGAGGTTCAATCGCCCTTGCCCCGGAAGGAAACAGAACTTACAGCGGAAGAACGGAATATATCAATCCCGCAATCGTTGCCCTTGCAAGAAAAATAAACGTTCCGGTGGTTCTTTACAGAATCGAAGGCGGTTACGGAATCCAGCCCCGCTGGAGCGACAAAACAAGAAAGGGAAAGATGAAATCCTACGTTTCGGAAGTTATCTTCCCGGAAGAATATTCAAAAATGTCCGACGAGGAATTCATCGGAAGAATCCGCGGCGGACTTTACGTTGACGAAGCAAGGGAAGGCGGAATCTTCAGATCCGAAAAACGCGCGGAATATCTTGAAAGAGCGGCTTATGTCTGTCCTTTCTGCGGATTTTCGGAATTTGAGAGCAAAGGAAACGAACTTTGGTGCAAAAAATGCGGAAAAACCGTTGTTTACGGGGAAGATAAAAGAATCACCGGAAAAGGTTTTGAATTTCCATTTGAGTTTTTCGGCGATTGGTACGATTATCAGTTCGATTTTGTGAACGGCATTAACGTTCTTGATTACACCGAAAAACCGATTTTTGAGGATGAAGTTGCAATAAAGGAAGTTATTATCCGCAAAAACAAAAAGCTTATCCGCGAAAAAACCGGATTTGCTCTTTACGGCGATAAAATCATTGCGGACAAAGGAACAGAAAACGAATGGGTTCTTCCTTTTGAGGAACTTTCCGCGGTTTCCGTTCTTGGAAAAAACAAGCTTAATATCTATCATGATAAAACAGCTTACCAGATTACCGGAAGCAAAAGCTTCAATGCTCTTAAATACGTAAACATTTATTACAGATGGAAAAACATTAAAGAGGAAAATATTGATGGAAAATTTTTGGGATTATAGTGTTTGGGGAACGCTCAACGTTGTTGCGGTGCTCCTTGCAAGCCTTCTTGTCGGAAACATTCTTAAAAAATCCGTTGGATTTTTAAAAGATTCGCTTATTCCGATTTCCGTAATCGGCGGCGGAATCCTTATTTTTGTTGCGTGGGTTTATAAACTCATCACCGGGGAAATTATGTTCGACAGCGTTTTTTTCGGCGCTTCCGGAACAAAAACCCTTGAAATGTTCACATACCATTGCCTTGCCCTTGGTTTTATTGCTTCGACGCTTAAAACCTCCGACGGAAAAGTTACGAAGGAAAGGGCGGTTGAGGTTTTCAACACCGGCGTTACAACCGTTTCGACCTATCTTTTGCAGGGCGTTGTTGGAATGGTTATAACAATGGCGGCGGCCGCATTCTTTATTCCGGATTTCTTTGAATCCGCGGGCGTTCTTCTTCCTTTCGGCTACGGCCAGGGAACCGGCCAGGCAATGAACTACGGCGGAATCTATGAAAACGATTTTGGATTTGAGGGCGGAAAAAGCTTCGGGCTTACCATTGCCGCCATGGGATTTTTAAGCGCAAGCATCGGCGGCGTTGTTCATCTTAACCTTCTTAAAAGAAAAGGAATAATCGGAAAGAAAGCCAGCCGGATCCGCCACACCCATATTGAAGGCGAAAACGAAATTCCCATGCAGGAAAGCATCGACAAGATGACTGTTCAGATAGCGCTCATTATTGTAACCTATATGATTACATATTTCCTTATGAACGGAATTTCGAAGCTCATTCCCGGAATGACTTCGCTTATCTTCGGATTCAACTTCCTCCTCGGCGTTCTTGCGGCAACCCTTGTTAAGGAAACAATGCGTTTTCTTAAAAAGAAAAACTGCATCCAGAGGGATTATACAAACAACTTCCTTCTTACAAGAGCAAGCAACTTTTTCTTTGATATAATGGTTGTTTCCGGAATTGCGGCAATCCGCCTTTCCGTTCTTGAAAAATATTGGGGAATAATGCTTATTCTCGGTCTTGCGGGACTTTTTATAACTTATTTTTACAACCGTTTTGTTGCAAAAAAACTTTTCCCCGCTTATTGCGAACAGCAGTTCCTTATGATGTACGGAATGCTTACCGGAACCGCAAGCACCGGCACGATCCTTCTCCGTGAAATGGACGGGGATTTTGAAACTCCGGCGGCGGACAACATGGTTTATCAGAACTTCCCGGCAATCGTTTTCGGATTCCCGATGATGCTTCTTGCAATGCTTGCGCCGGAAAAACCGGTTCTGACCCTTATAATTCTTGCGGCGTTCTTTGCGGTTATGAATATAATCCTTTTCAGAAGCTTTATTTTTAAATTCAAAAAGAAAAAGACGGAAGTTTGATTGCAAAACGCCGTGCTCATTTTGAGCACGGCGTTTTTTTATTTGCATCCGCCGCAGCCGGAACAGTTTTTGCAATATGCAACAAGAATCACGCCATTTCCGTCCGTGTCGGTAATTTCATGCTGCATGGCATTGAGCCGGTCAAGCTGTTCCCGGTCGAGCTTTGCGGGTTTTCCTTCTTTGAACATAAAAAACATCTCCTTATATAATGTATATATATTATAAATATATTTTTTGGTATTATACGGAACGGTCAAGACCGTTCCCTACAATAATGGGAGAAAGTTTATGCCAAAGGGGAAGGTATTGTTGAACAAAAACGCACCAACGGAACAAATTTAGAACAAATGTTCGATTTTTTAACGCAAATCTATTGATTTTAAAATGATTATATATTATAATATAAAACAGAAATGAAGCCGATTGGATATTATGATTGAAGGAGGATTTTTTGAGTTATGGCAGACAGAAAAGAAGCACTTGAAACAGCAATCAAACAACTTGAAAAACAGTACGGAAAAGGAACCGTTATGAAGCTTGGCCAGGCGCCGGCGCTTAACGTTGAAGCAATTTCAACAGGTTCCATCTCTCTTGACAGCGCCCTTGGAATCGGCGGTGTTCCCAGAGGCAGAATCGTTGAGATTTACGGACCGGAAAGTTCCGGTAAAACAACCGTAGCCCTCCATATCATAGCATCCGCACAGAAGGCCGGCGGCGAAGCCGCATTCATCGACGTTGAACACGCCCTTGACCCGGTTTATGCAAAGGCTCTCGGCGTCGATATTGATTCCCTTCTTGTTTCCCAGCCGGACACCGGTGAGCAGGCTCTTGAAATCACCGAAGCTCTTGTTCGTTCCGGTGCAATCGACGTAATCGTTGTGGACTCCGTTGCCGCAATGGTTCCGAAGGCGGAAATTGAAGGACTTATGGGCGATACCCATGTCGGTCTTCAGGCAAGACTTATGTCCCAGGCGCTCCGCAAACTTACCGGCGTTATCAGCAAGACCAACTGCGTTGCGGTTTTTATCAACCAGCTTCGCGAAAAAGTCGGCGTTATGTACGGAAACCCGGAAGTTACTCCCGGCGGCCGCGCTCTTAAATTCTATTCTTCCGTCCGTCTTGACGTTCGCAAACAGGAACAGATCAAACAGGGCGGCGACGTGATCGGCAACCACACCAAGGTTAAAGTTGTCAAAAACAAAGTTGCTCCGCCTTTCCGCGAAGCGGAATTCGATATTATGTACGGACAGGGAATCAGCAAGGAAAGCGAACTTCTCGATATTGCGGTAAAACTCGATATCGTCGATAAATCCGGCGCATGGTTCTCCTATAACGGCGAAAGATTGGGACAGGGACGCGACAACGTAAAGGAACTTCTCCGTTCCAACACCGCCCTTTGCGAAGAGATTGAAGCAAAAGTCCGCGAAAATATGGATAAGCTTTCCGACCTTTCAAAACCCGCAAAAAAATCCAAGATTCTGAACGTTGCCCCCACCGGCATTGATATTGAAGCAGATGTGGACGACGAAGAATAAACCGAAAACAAAGCTTACAACCGAACAGACCAAAGAAAAAGCCCTGAACTTGTTAGAGTACAGGGCTCATTCGCGTTTGGAGCTTTTTGATAAGCTTAAAGTTTTTGCGGAAACCGGAACGGTTAACGAAGTTCTGGATATGCTTGAGGAAGGCGGACTTATTGACGACGAAGCCTATGCTTTTCAGTATGCCCATGACCTTATGGAAATGAAGCTTTTTGGACCTTCGCGCCTTCGGATGGAACTTAAAAGAAAGGGAATTGATGAGGAAACCGCGGAGGAGGCAATTTTTTCCGCGGAGGAGGAAATCGGTTCTTCGGAGGAAAGATTGGAGCGGATTATTGAGCTTCGGTACAAAAATCAGCTTACGGATGAAAAAAATTTAAAAAAAGTTATTAATTCTCTCTTCCGTCTTGGCTACGGATATGATATGATAAAAGATGCGATATATAAAGTAAAGGAAGAAATTGCAGATGAACTGTATGGAAACGAATGAAACCGTAAGAATCGGAATGATTGCCCTCGGATGTAACAAAAACCAGGTCGATGCGGAGCTGATGCTCGGTGCACTTGAAAAAGAGGGATTTGAAATCGTTGAAAACGCCGGGGACTGCGACGTTGTAATTGTAAATACCTGCGGTTTTATTGAAAGCGCAAAACGTGAATCCATTGAAAATATTCTTGAATGCTGCCAGCTTAAAGAAAAAGGATACGTAAAGCTTGTTGTTGTAACCGGATGCCTTGCGGAACGCTACCGCGAGGAAATGGCGGAACTTATTCCGGAAGCTGACGTAATCCTCGGAATCGGCGCAAACGACGAAATTGCCGCATCCATCCGCCAGGCTCTTGAAGGACAGAAGGTGCGAAAATTCTATGCTCCGGAAAATCTTGAGATGGAAGGCAAGAGAATCCTTGTAAACTATCCTTATTATGCGTATATCAGAATTGCGGACGGATGTGACAACCGCTGTTCCTATTGCGCAATTCCCGCAATCCGCGGAAGATACCGCAGCAGACCCATGGAAAGCATTATTGAGGAATGCAGGGCTTTTGCGGAAAAAGGCGTTGAGGAATTCATTATCATTGCGCAGGATACCACCAGATACGGCGAGGATATTTACGGAAAACGCATGCTTCCGGAACTTCTCCGCAGAATCTGCGAAATAGACGGAATCAGATGGATCAGAATTCTTTACGCATACCCGGAAAGAGTTACGGAAGAGCTTCTTGACGTAATTGCTTCCGAAGAAAAAATCGTAAAATATCTCGATATCCCGCTTCAGCATTGCAGCAAAAAAGTTCTTAAAGCAATGCACAGAAAACAGAGCACCCCCGCTGAACTTGTGGCAATGGTGAAACATCTTCGCGAAAGAGTTCCGGGAATCACCCTTCGCACAACCCTTCTCACAGGTTTCCCGGGAGAAAGCGACGGCGATTTTGAAGCCCTTTGCAAATTTGTAAAGCAGGCGAAGTTTGACCGCCTCGGCTGTTTCGCGTATTCAAGAGAAGAGGGAACAAAATCCTACGATCTTCCGGACCAGCTTGATGAGGAAACAAAACAGCGCCGTGCGGAAGTTATTATGGAAATCCAGACAGCGGTTTCCGCAGCGCTTCTCAAAAAGAAAGTCGGTTCCGTAATGGACGTTGTTGTTGAAGGATATGACAACAAAAACAAGGTGTTCCGTGGAAGAAGTTCCCAGGATGCTCCGGAAATCGACGGAATCGTTTATTTTGCAAGTCCCGAAAAACATTGCATCGGCGATTTTGTAAAAGTAAAAATCGTAAAATCCTCCGAATATGACCTTCTCGGAGAACTTGCGGAATAAAAAGGGGGCATATTATTGAACCTTCCCAACATACTCACCGTTTTGAGAATTGTTCTTATTCCTCTTTTTGTAATAGCTTTTCTTGACGGGGGAATCAGCACATGGGCGGCGTTTGCAATTTTCATTCTAGCATCGGTGACGGATTTTCTTGACGGCTATATTGCAAGAAAAAAGAATCTTGTGACGGATTTCGGAAAACTGATGGATCCGCTTGCGGATAAAATTCTTGTGATGTCCGCTTTCGTTTGCTTTACTTTTGCCGGAATATTCCATCCCGCCGTTACAATCGTTGTAATGTCAAGGGAGTTTCTTGTTACCGGAATCAGAATGCTTGCGACAGCGAAAGGAAAAATCATTGCCGCGGATATCCTTGGAAAGCTTAAAACAATTTCTCAGGACATTACGGCGATTCTTGTTCTTTTCAAATGCTCCGCAGGGGCGGATGAGATAAGCTTCATCGGAATTGCAACCGACTGCATAACCTGGATCATGGTTATTCTCACAATTTGTTCCGGTATAAATTACTGTATTAAGAATAAAGAAATTTTTGAAAAAATGTAATATTATAGATTATTATTTATAAAAAGTCTTTTTGGCGGAAAATTTGTTTTTCGGTCCGAAAAGGCTTTTTTGTTGAAAAAATGTTGAAAAACAGGGCATTTTGTTGAAAAGAAGGACCTTGAAACTGGACATTTCAACCAAATGTGGAATGTTATTCACAGAACACACGGAGGCGTTGCACTTTTGAAAAAAAGTTTAAAAAAACCGTTGACATTTGTGTTGCAGAATGATATACTAATCAAGCTGACCCGCGAGAGAGCGGACAGCGAAACCAAAAAGGACCTTGAAAATTGAACAACAGGAAGAAACAAGAAGAATTAAACCCTTGTATTCATTTGAGTAAATTCCAAAAGTAAAAGCAAGTCAGTGAGTGACTTGAAGCTTAGGAAAAAATTGACTTTGAAATGTTTAGCTGCCTGACGGCAGTTGAATATATAAACATTATCAAAGAGTTTGATCCTGGCTCAGGACGAACGCTGGCGGCGCGCCTAACACATGCAAGTCGAACGAGCGGAGAACTTCGGTTCAAAGCTAGTGGCGGACGGGTGAGTAACACGTGAGGAA
>SVMR01000014.1 GCA_015067315.1 Oscillospiraceae bacterium
GAGGATCCACCTGTTCCCATTCCGAACACAGTAGTTAAGCTCGTTTGTGCCGAAGATACTTGGAGGGCAGCCTCCCGGAAAAATAGGTCGATGCCGACACAGCACAGTCTTCTGACTGTGCTGTTCTTCTTATTCCTCCTTAGCTCAGTTGGCAGAGCATGCGGCTGTTAACCGCAGGGTCGTTGGTTCGAGCCCGACAGGGGGAGCCAATATCCGGGTGTTCGTTTTGAGCACCCGGATAATTCTCAAAAAATGGGCCTTTAGCTCAATTGGTCAGAGCAACCGGCTCATAACCGGTCGGCTTGGGGTTCGAGTCCCTAAAGGCCCACCATTTACTTAATTTAATAGGGGCATAGTGTAATGGTAACATGCCGGTCTCCAAAACCGTTGTTGAGGGTTCGAGTCCTTCTGCCCCTGCCATAAAAACCGCTTTTTAAAGCGGTTTTTTTGTTATGCAGGTGATTTTATGACTGATTTTTATTTTCCGAAGGATATCGAAAATATTATTGGCGGGAAACCTTATTCCGTTGACGAAACAGGCATGTCAGATTCTTCGGTGCTCATTTTTGATGACTCGGTGCTCAAAATCCGGGAAGATTCGGAATTCATCAGAAATGAGCATATTATGATGAAATGGCTTGAAAACAAGGTTTCTGTCCCGGAATGTGTATGCAATATTACCGAAAACGGAAAGAATTATCTTCTTATGTCAAAAATAAGCGGAAAAATGTCCTGCGAAGATGAGTTTTTGAATGAACCCGGATTCCTTGTTTCTGTTCTTGCGGATGCTTTAAAAAGCCTTTGGAGCATTGATATTTCCGGATGTCCGGTGAAAAACGATCTGAGCACGGTGCTTTCGGCGGCTCTGTACCGCGTTGAGCACGGATTGGTTGACGTTGATGATGCGGAGCCTGAAACCTTCGGAAAAAACGGTTTTAAAGACCCGGCGGAACTTTTGAAATGGCTTTATGATAACCGTCCGGCGGAGGATTTTGTTCTTTCCCATGGGGATTTTTGCCTTCCGAATATTTTTATCAATGAAGGCAGGTTCTCCGGCTTTGTCGATATCGGAAGAATGGGAATTGCGGACAGGTATCAGGATATTGCCCTTTGCTGCCGGAGCCTTCATCATAATTTTTCCGGAATTTATAGCGGAAAATCGTATCCGGGGTACGATGAAAAAATGTTCTTCGATGCCCTTGGAATTGAACCGGATTACGACAAAATCAGATATTATATTCTACTTGACGAATTGTTTTAAAAGAGCCCCGCGGCAAAGCCGCGGGCTTTTTTTGGGTAAGTTGACTTTATGTATTCTTTATTATATAATTATAAAAAATTTGTGGAGGGTTTTATGAAAAAGATTATTCCGAATGTTATTCTTATCCTTCTCTTTCTTTTTGTTGCCGGCATTTTTATTTATGACCATATTATTTTGAAGAAGCCTTATGAGGATAATATTTTAAAAATGGTTCTTGTTGTTGCCAGCCTTGTTGTTTCGCTTATAAGAATTAATAAAAAGGATCCAGAAAGACCTCTTTGGGTCTATGAAAAAATATATAAAGATAATCTTGAAAATGTTTTTCTTAATGATAAAATTTCAAGAAGAAAATTGCTTTCAGGAATAAAACTTTTCGATGAAGAAAAATATTCAAAAGCAAAGGATAGTTTCGAAAAGTTGCTTGCAAAATGTAAAGAAAATGAGGATTATTCTGCCGTCTGTTTTTTTATTGGGGTTTGTTATGATAGACTCGGACTTGAAGAAGATGCGGTTGAATATTATGAACGTGCCATTGAATATAATCCTCAGAATATTTCCGCATATAACAATGCTGCTTCATATTATCAGGGAAAAGGTGATGTTGAAAAAGCGATTGCTTATTATTTAAAAGCAATCGGCAATGACAGGGAATATGTAAAAGGCTACAGTAATCTTTCAAATTGTTATCTTAATTTGGGTGATTACGTTAATGCTGAATTTTATGCAAAAAAGGCTTTGGAAATTGAACCGAAGTTTAAATATCCTGCTCTTAATCTTGCGGTTGTTTATGCCATTGAAGGTGACTTGGAAAAAAGAAAAAAATACACCTCTATTGCTGTAAAGAACGGTTATTCGATAGGTGATGTTGAGGCGACAATTTATTATTACAAATCTCTTGATTCAATTGATGAAAGCGAATACGAAGATTTTGAAGAATAAAGTAAAAAAACGGTGTTTCAAAATAGAAACACCGTTTTTTGCTGAAAATAAAAGATCAGACATTTCTGTTATAAAGCGGGGCGACGTGTTTTTTGTTTCCGCCGATGATAAGAAGCGCGGCAAGACCGTTGAAGAACAGCATAAAGACGGTTAGAGTTGCGCGCATCGGAATAAATTCGGAAAGAACGCCGGAAAGAAGCTCGCCGAGAAGTGCGCCAACGGTGTTGAGCATAAAGAATGCTCCGTTGAAGCGTCCTTTCATCTCATGGGGAACATGGGATTGTGTTGCGGAAACGCGGATGTTATAGGAAGTCACGCCGAAAATTCCGATGATGAAGCTTCCGATTGCCATTGAATAGAGCGGAGTATAGAGATAGAAGGCTTCAATAACGGCTATGCTTATATAAACAAAAAGCGCAATATTGAATTTCTTTTTGGCGGGAAGCTGAACTTTGTAATGAATAACTCCGCCGAGGCTCCGGCCGATTACGCCGAAAATCGAAACGAACATATAAAGATATTCGCCGTTATCAAAAGCGCTTTTGAACCAGGGAAGGGTTATAACCTGGGAAGCTCCGCTTGCAATGCTCATTGCGGTGAAATAGAGCGTTACAGCAAGAAGTCCTTTTTCCGAAGCAAGATAGCGGATTCCGTTCTTCATATCGCTTAAATAGGTTTTGGCGCCGTAGGAGCCCTCAGGATGAATTTTTTGGACGGATTCAACGTCGGATATTCTTGTTTCAAAAACCGCCGCAGTAAGGAAAAAAACGGAGTTTACCGCAAGAAGAGGGGCAAGCCCGAACGCGTTATATGCGATTGTTGCAAGGGGCAGCATGAAAAAGGTCATGGTCTGCAAAGTTCCGGAAATGGAATATGCCTTTGAATAGTTTCCTTCGGATATAAGCATCGGATAAAAACTTTCGAAAGCGACCATATAAACGCTGTTTATTGTACCGATTATAAAAGTTACCGCCGCGAAAATTCCGAAATTGAAAAAATCAAAGAAAATAAGCGCCGCAAGAATTATATAAATTGATGCGGAGCAGAAATCGAGGGTATAAATCGTTCTGCGGCGGGAAAATCTGTCCATAAGCGGACCGGAAATAATCGGCGCGGCAATTTGCGGAAGGGTATAAAGGAAAATATAAATTGCATAAAGAAGAGTTGATTCCATATAATCGAGCACAAAAAGGCTCATGGCGAAGCCGGCGATGGAGTTTCCCATCATGGAAACAACGCTTCCCAAAGTTATGGTCGTAAAATCCTTTGTCCAAAGTTTGCTTTGCATTTTTTACCTCAAAAAAATTTTAATACCGATAAAGTATAGCACAGTTTTCCGGCGGTTACAACAGATTGCGTCGAAAGGAAACGGAATATAAAAAAGGCACCGCAATGCGGTGCCTTTTTTGTCCGGCGGATCAGACGCCGAGATATGCTTTTTTAACTTCCTCGCTGGCTGCAAGTTCCTCTCCGGTTCCGGAAAGAACAATGCTTCCGGTTTCAAGAACATAAGCTCTGTCGGAAATTGCAAGGGATTTTCCGGCATTCTGCTCAACAAGAAGAATTGTTGTTCCGTCTTTGTTGATGTCCTTGATGATATCGAAAACCTCGTCAACAAGAAGGGGGGAAAGACCCATTGAAGGTTCGTCAAGCATCAGAAGCTTCGGGCGGGACATAAGAGCGCGTCCCATTGCAAGCATCTGCTGTTCGCCGCCGGAAAGAGTTCCCGCAATCTGGTTTTTTCTTTCCGCAAGGCGGGGAAAACGCTTGTAAACCTTTTCAAGGTCTTCATTAAAACTGTCGTCTTTCTTTTTGGAATATGCGCCCATAAGAAGGTTTTCATAAACGGTGAGTTCCTGGAAAATTCTTCTGCCTTCCGGAACCTGGGACATTCCGAGATGGACGATTTTGTGGCAGGGGGTTTTTGTGATATCCTGTCCGTCATAAAGAACGCTTCCGGATTTTTTTGGGATAAGACCGATTACGCTCTGCATGGTTGTGGTTTTGCCTGCGCCGTTTGCACCGATAAGGGTAACAATTTCACCTTCGTTAACTTCAAAGCTGATTCCTTTAAGAGCTTTGATAACGCCGTAGGAAACCTCAAGATCCTTAACTTCCAAAAGTGCCATTTTGCGTTATCCTCCTATATATGCTTTGATTACTTCGGGGTTGCTGAGGGCAACTTCGGGAGTGCCCTGAACAAGAGAAGTTCCGAAGTTGAGAACGGTTATCTCGTCGCAAAGACCGGTTACGAACTTCATATCGTGTTCGATAAGAAGAATCGTGATGTTGTATTCGTCGCGGATTCTGCGGACGATTGTCATAAGGTCCTCGGTTTCGTGGGGATTCATACCTGCGGCAGGTTCGTCGAGGCAAAGGAGCTTCGGATTTGTTGCAAGAGCGCGGGCAATTTCAAGCTTTCTCTGTTTTCCGTAAGGAAGGTTGCAGGAAAGGTTGTTGCGTTCATCCTCAAGACCCACAATGCGAAGGATCTCTTTTGCTTTTTCGCGCATTGCGCGTTCGGTTTTAAAATGCTTCGGAAGGCGGAGGATGCTTGTGATAACTCCGCAGTTATATTCCGGCTGGTTATGAAGACCGACCATTACGTTTCTTATAACGGTCATGTTGTTGAAAAGGCGGATGTTCTGAAAAGTTCTCGCAATGCCTTTGTGGTTAATGGTTTCCTGACCTTTTCCGGTAAGATCTTCGCCGTCAAGCCAGAAATTTCCGGTGGTGGGTTTATAAACGCCGGTGATCATGTTGAAAACGGTGGTTTTGCCTGCGCCGTTGGGTCCGACAAGACCGTAAAGCTGTTTTTCCTTGATTTCAAGGTTAAGGTTCTGAACGGCTTTAAGTCCGCCGAAGGAGATTCCGAGGTTTTCGGTTTTAAGAACAACTTTGCTCATTTATTTCCCCTCCTTTTCGGATTTGTCGGGGGTATAGGGGGAACTTGTTTTTAAATCAACGGAAAGAATTTCATCCATTTTGATTTTTGTGGGAACACGGTCCCATTTTGCTTCGTCGTCACGATGCCTGGAAGGATTATGGGGTTTAAATCTGTTGATGAAAGCTTTAAGATTATGTTTTTCGCGGAAGTTTTTAAGCTTCGGAGCGTTGTTGTAAATAACAAGAACAATAAGGATGAGAGCATAGATAAGGTCCTGAAGAACGGCAAGGTTGCCGGTGAGGATTGTCTGAAGCTCAACGTCAAGGAAAGTGATAAGGGCGGCGGCGATTATTGCGCCGTTGATATTGCCCATTCCGCCGAGAACGACCATAACGAGAATTTCGATGGAATAGTTATAGCTGAACTTGGTGCTCTGGACGGTGAAGTTGGAATAGCTGTAAAGAACGCCGGCAATTCCCGCAAAGAAAGAGGAAACGGTAAAAACAAGAAGTTTGTATTTTGTGACGTCAATACCGGTTGCTCTTGCGGCAATTTCGTTGTCGCGGATAGCGGTGATGGCTCTTCCGTGTTTGGAACGTATAAGGTTCTGGGTAACCGCAAGGGTTGCAAGAACCATTATGAACGCGATGATAAAGAGGATATCTTTGTTGAAACGGGGAGTATCAAGACCGAGGGAGCCGCCGAAGGATTCCTTGCTGGAGTTCATGAAAATCGAACGGACGATTTCGCCGAAGGCAAGGGTTACTATCGCAAGATAGTCGCCACGAAGACGAAGGGCGGGAAGACCGATTACCATTCCGAAAAACGCGGCGACAATTCCACCGATTATAAGGGAAACGAAAAGAGCGGGCCATTCGCCGAGAACGGGTTCCAGAATAACCGCGGTTTTTCCGCCGAGATATGCGCCGATGCACATAAATCCCGCATGACCGAGGGAAAGTTCCCCAAGAAAACCGACAACCATGCTGAGCGAAACGGCAAGGGTTATCGCGATTGCAATTTTTTCAAGAAGATATTTATCGGAACTGTCGATTAAACCGGTGAGGGAAAGTATTGCAAAAATAACGGTGACCGCCGCAACAACAATATAGTTGAGGTAATGGTTCCATTTTACGGATTTAAGTTTTTCCATTATACTTTCTCCCTTCTCTTCTTGCCGAGGATGCCGGTGGGTTTAACAAGAAGTATGATGATAAGGATAAGGAACTCGATTGCATCGGTATAAGGGGCAATTGCGGGAATTTTAAGGGAAATTGCCTCAACAACACCCATAAGGATACCGCCGAGCATTGCGCCGGGGATCGAACCGATTCCGCCGATTACCGCCGCGGTGAATGCCTTGATACCGGGCATTGCGCCGAGAGTGTTTGAAAGGCTGGGGGATTTCATAAGCATGAAAAGACCCGCAAAAGCCGCAAGACCGGAACCGATTGCAAAGGTTATCATAATGATTCTGTTTACGTTGATTCCCATAAGCTGCGCCGCGCCCTTATCTTCGGAAACGGCGATCATTGCGCGTCCGGTTCTTGTGTATTTAACAAAAAGGGTAAGGGCGGTCATAATGATAATGGAGCATACAAGGGTTACGATTACGTAAACGGGAATTGTGAGTCCGCTGAAGCTGATGCTTCCGAGATCCGCAACGGTTACCATTTTCGGGGCGGAACCGAAGATCATCTGGGCGGAGGATTGGAGAAGATAGCTTACGCCGATGGCGGTTATCAGAACCGCAAGGGGAGAAGCTCCGCGGAGCGGGCGGTAAGCGATTTTTTCAATGGTGATGCCGAGCAATATGCAGAGGGGCACGGAAACAAGAAAACTTACAACAGGGTTTCCGGTTATGGTAAGACCGACGTAGATCATATATCCGCCGACCATAATTACGTCGCCGTGGGCGAAGTTGAGCATTTTCGCAATTCCGTAAACCATGGTGTAGCCAAGGGCTATCATGGCGTAGGTACTGCCTATACTCAGGCCGTTTATCAATGTTTCAATAAATTCCATAACATTTCCTAACTTTTTTAATTATGAAGATTTGCCGGGACAGAGAATCTGCACCGGCAAATCAACATAAATCTTTTTTTATTTTACAGGCAAAGATATAATAATCAGTTGGCTTCTTTAAGGGTGTATTTTACAGCGATTTTTGCAACATATCCGTTTTCATCCCAGGTGATGTTTTCGCCGGTTACGCCGCTGTAAGAGAAGCCGCCCTCGAACTGCGCTTTAAGAATTTCGCAAAGCTCGGAAGCGGAAATGGTAACGTCAATGGTTTCGCCCGCTTCGATTGCGGCGAGCATTGCGTTGTAAATTGCGTAAACGCAGTCATAAGCGGAAGCGCCGAACTGGTTAAGAGTATCGGTGCCGAATTTTTCGGTATATTTTGCGATGTATTCAGCAGCCATGCCTTCGGTTGCGTTGGAATCGAAGTGAGAGAGCATGGAAACTTCCTGGGGAATTACGGAGAAATCGTCGAACTGACCTGCAAGGCCGTCGAAACCGTCGCAGCCGTAATAAACAGCGTCATCTGCAATAATGCCTTTTGCCTGGGTCATAAAGACGGAAGCGGGCTGGTAATAAATAGGCATGAAAATGAAGGAGCAGTCTTTAAGGGAAGAAATCTGGGAGGAAAAGTCGGAAGCTTCGCCGGTAAAAACAGTTTCAACAGTTGCAATGGAAGGATCAAGGTTTTCTTTGAACTGTTCAAAAATACCGTTGGAATAAGCGTCGTCGGATTTATAGAAAACGCCGATTTCGGTAAGACCGAGGGAGTTTACGTATTCCGCTGCAACTTTGCCCTGGTTGCCGTCTGCAAAGCACATCTGATAGCCGTTTTCAAATTCGGGAATTTTATCTCCGGAAGCGGAAGGAGTAAGGAAGAATATATTGTCTTCAACGGAAAGCTGTTTGAATTCAAGACCGGGAGCGGTAGTTACGCAGCCGAGGGAAACCTGCATGCCGCCTTCGAGCATGGAAGCATAGTTTGCGGTAACTTTGGTTGCATCATTAGTATCATCGGTTGCGATGAATTTGAACATTACGCCGTTAAGGCCGCCGTTTGCGTTGATTTCATCAACAGCCATCTGAGCGGAGTTTGCAACAGCAACGCCATATACTGCTGCGCCGCCGGTAAGGGGTCCGGAAACGCCGATTACGAATTCGGTGTTGCTTTCGGTGTAGTTAGCACCGCCGGAACATGCGGTAAGACCAAGCATCATAACAAGAGCCATAACCGCTGCGATAACTTTTTTAAAATTGGATTTCATTTTAAAAGCCTCTTTTCAACGATTTAAAGTGATTAAACTAATAATATCACAATTTATTAAATATGTTAATAGTTTTTTGCAACAAATTTTGCATAAAAATACAGGGGGGTGTTTTATGCAATTTTATATGAAATTATTAAATAACATATCATATAAGGACGAAGCAGGGCAAAAAATGTATTTTTTCGGAATAAACAATGAATACCGTGAATAAAAATACAAAAGAACCTGTTTTATGGAACAGGGAAAAAGAAAAGATTGATTAATTTCGGATTATATGTTAAACTTTTACCATATAGACTTAATATAAAATGCCCCTGAACAGGACGTGACTTTATGAAAATAAAAGTAAAAAATATGGATTATGACGAAGTTTTAAAACTTCCGAAGCTTAAACATAAAACCCCGCGGAAACCGAGCTTTCTTCTCGCTTCCCTTGTAAGAATTCTTGTTGAACCGACCCTCCGCCAGATTAAATTTTCCTATACCGAAGAAAGAATGGATCTTATCGGAAAGGACGAACCCTGCCTTATCCTTATGAACCATTCGAGCTTTACGGATATGAAGCTTGCTTACGGAATTTTTTATCCGAGAAAGCTTGGAATTGTAACTTCCGTTGACGCAATGTCAGGAATCTTAGGAAAACTTATGCGTATCCTCGGCTGCACCCCCACCCATAAATACGTAACGGATGTTTCCCTTATTAAAGATATCGAATATATGCTGAGGGTCAACAAATCGAGCGTTCTTATGTATCCGGAAGCGGGTTATTCCTTTGACGGAAGAACAACCGCTCTTCCGAGAAAAATGGGCGTTCTTCTTAAAAGGCTTGGGGTTCCGGTTGTAACGGTTATTACAGAAGGCGCCTTTGCCCGGGATCCGGTTTATAATATGCTCCAAATCCGCGACGTAAAAGTTGGCGCGAAGGTTAAATGTATTGCAACCGCGGAGGAATTAAAAGAAAAATCCGTTGCGGAACTTGACGCGATGATAGATGAGGCTTTTTCCTTCGATAACTTTGCATGGCAAAGGGACAACAAAGTTGTAATCGACGAACCTTTCCGCGCCGACGGACTTCACAGAATCCTTTACAAATGTCCCCATTGCGGCGCAGAAAACAAAATGGAAGGCAAGGGAACAAAGCTTCTTTGCCATGAATGCGGAAAGGAATGGGAAATGGACGAACTCGGCAGGCTTTCCGCCCTTTCCGGCGAAACGGAATATTCCCATATCCCGGATTGGTACGATTGGCAGAGGGAATGCGTCCGGAAGGAAATTGAGGACGGAACCTATCTTCTCGATACGGACGTGGATATTGTTATCCAGGTGAATCTCGACGGAGTCTGCAACATAGGCGAGGGACATCTTACCCATAATGCGGAAGGTTTCCGCCTTACAGGCGCCGAAGGAAGGCTTGATTACAGACAGCCCGCAGGTTTTACCCATACTCTTTATGCGGATTATTATTGGTACGAAATTGCGGATACAATAGGAATCGGCGACAACGAATATTCCTATTTCTGCTTCCCGAAAACCGAAGTTTCCGTAACAAAAGCGCGCCTTGCGGCGGAGGAACTTTATAAAATCGCGAAGGCAAGAAAAAGAAAACCGAAGGAAGAAAAAACCGAAGAATAACAATAATAATGAGCACCGCCCGGAAAGGGCGGTGCTCATTTTGTTTTAACCCGAAAATATTTTTCAAAAAAGTGAGACAATTTCTTCCAAAAAGCTACTATACAGTTGAAAGGCTTTTTTACAAAAAAGGAGGGAAAACAATGAATATATTCTTGAAACAAAGCCGAAGAAAACCCATCTTCACAATTTTTATGATAATTCTGCTCTGTCTTTCGCTGGCGCTTTCCCTGATTGGCTTTTCCTCCTGGGCAAGCGCAAAGGCACAGTTTGATTCCATCGCGTCCGAATACACCACCATTGCAATGCGGAAAATCCCGAACACAGACGGACTTTCCGTTGAAAAAGGTCTGGAGCAAAGCGTACTATATTATGAAGGTTTTATGGCAGCGGAAAACGCACCGATGATAAAATCCATGGAAACAAGAATTTATCTCGGAGCGCATATTGCCGGAAGCAAAGGACTTTCCTCCTCCGCAATTGATCCTTCAGAACTCAACGACCTTATTGACGACGAAAGGTATTCTTTCGGAGCATTTGTACTTGAATGCACGGGAGTTGAAGACTCTGGATATGAAGCGCATTGTTTTTATACCGCATACTGCAACGTGCTTGAAGTGCTTTCTCTTTCTCCCGCGTATGATTGGTATCCGGAAATAACGGAAATGAGAATAAATGGAAATATGTATAACGAAGACGGTTCCGTTCCTTTGGAAGCAGGTAAAAAATATATAGTTTACGGAACATATAACGAATACCAGACCACCGCCCTTATTGAAAGTCTTGCTGATAACGAACATTGGTTTGCCGGCAACGGATATATGCAGGCCCGTGACGAGTTCGGTTACAGATATTTGCATTCACCCAACACGCTTTACACAAGCGACTGGCAGACAGCCGGATGGGCTTTTTTAAAAGGAACAAATGAAAACGGCGGTGAATATTATTATCCTCTTGAAGACAGCCTTCCCTGGGTTGCCGAAATCACCGGAACGATAGAAGATTTTCTCGAAAGCGAAGAAGGAAAAGTCTGGCGTGAGGAAATCATTCCCCTTTGTGAAATGAACCAACAATCCGCCGTTGTTTATCTTACGGATAATCTTGACAGCATCTATCCTTTCAATATCGGAAGTTCCTATCTTGTTGAAGGAAGGGAGTTCACCGAAAATGATTATTCCGCCGGAAACAACGTCTGTCTTATAAGCGCGGATTACGCAAAGCTCAATAACCTTTCCGTCGGCGATTCCGTTACAATGGATTTGTATAACACCGGTGTGACCTGGATGGGTAACGGCGCAAGAACAAATTCCATCATCGGCAACACCGATCTTGGCGGATATATGATAAGACAGCACCTTAACCCGAAGGACAGAATAGATGTCTGCAAGGATTATGAAATCATCGGAATCTATTCAACTCCCCGTTTCTCCTTTGGCGTGACCTCTTTTGATGCGGACCATATCATAATCCCGAAAAAATCCGTTCCCAACGCAGAGCAATATGAACCCTATGACTATTGGAGCCACAGCACCTTTGTTCTGAAACACGGAACAATTGATGAATTTGAACAGTACATGACGGAGCAGGGTTATCCGGAAATGTTTATATATAACGACCAGGGCTATTCCGCAATGGAGGAAACCCTTCTCGCCCTTGAAGCCAACGCAAAGCGCATGATGAACCTTGGGATGAGCGTTTTTGCCCTTATCACGGCGCTTTTCCTCTTCCTGAATTTCAGAAGAATGATGCCTGTTATCCGTGGCGTCCGCCTTCTTGGAAAAACCGCAGGAAGAACCAGAAACGAGGTTTTCGCCGTTCTCTTCATGGAAGAAACCCTTTCGGTAATAATCGGAACGTTCCTTGCGGCGGTTCTGTATAATTCGGTAACCTCCGCAATGCTTTCCGAAGCGATTGCCCTTGATTTCAAAAATCTTCTATCCGCCGCTGCGGCGCTTCTCGGAGTCCTCGGGATTCTGAGCTTTATGCTCTCCGGAATACTTTCCAATGTTAAACTTATGAAACGAAAATGATTTTTCACGAAAGGCGGTGAACCGCATATATGAGTTTTTCTCTTTTATCAGTTACCTTTAAGGCTCTTTGCAGAAGATGGGTCGCAAGCCTTCTTCTTGTTGCGGTTGCCGCCGCAGGAACGGTTTCCGCAATAATCCTCAATGGACTTATCCTCCGGCAGGAAGAAGCTCTTGAAAACACCATTGAAAACACGGTCATTTCCTGCACGGTAACCGACCCCATGGGAACCATCGGCGGCAAGCTTGGAATGCTTTCGAACTTTGTTGAAATGCTTGATGGGCGAAGAAGAGAAAACGGATGCCTGCTTGATGATTACGTCGAAAACGTCCGTGCTCTTTCGGAAACGATTCTTGAAGAACCGAAGGGAAATTCCTTCCGGAGGATTCTTTCCCTTGATTCCGACCCTCTTCTCGACCCTGCAAACGGAACAAAAGTTGAATTTTTTGAAGGCGAAACGGAAGAAATCTTCAAAAGCCGGGAACAGGTCTGCATAATCACTTCGGATATTCCGACCTTCGACGGATATGCGGTGATTTCCGGTCCGACCGGCGAAAAAGTCCGGCTTCGGGTAATCGGAACCGTTTCCGGCAACCTTAAAGGCATCATCTATTGCCCGTTTTTTATGCCCTATTCCGAAGGAACCTCCGTTGCTTTTTATACGGATTCCTGCTCCTTCGATATAATCGACAACAGAAAACTTGAAGAATCCAAAGCGGCAATATATGAAGAACATTTTGTTGAGCCGAATCCGGCAAACAAAGCTGACGGTCTTACCTACGGCGTTGTGGTTCACGATGAAGCCTATCTCAAAAATCTTGAAGAAATAAATTCAACTCTTTCGATGCTTCGGATTCTTCTTCCGGCGCTGATAATAATCTGCGGCTGCATCGGGTTCTTCGCCGGTTTTCTTATGACAAAAGGCAGAATCCGCGAATTTGCAACAATGCGCTGCATCGGAATGAAAAAAACGCAGATTTTCTTCCTCGTAATCGGAGAACTGCTTTTTCTTGCGGCTTTCGGAATGTTTTTAGGCGGCGGAATCGGATTCATCATCGAAGGAAATCTTTCCCCGAAGGCAATTACGGATTCCGCGATTATCACCGCAGTATATATAATCGGAACGGCCATTGCCGCCCTGCGGATAGTAAGAATCAACATTATGAAACTCAGCAACAAGGAGGAATAAAGAATGAACAGCCTTTCTGCAAAAGATGTTTTTTATGAATACAGAAATTCTTTCCAGACCGTAAAAGCGGTCAACGGAATAAGCTATGATTTTGAACCGGGCAGGGTTTATGCGGTTGTTGGCGTTTCCGGAAGCGGGAAAACAACTTTTCTTTCCCTTCTTGCGGGGCTTGATATTCCCACGGAAGGAAAAATCGAATTTGACGGAAACGCAACCTCCGATATCGACAGGGATAATTACCGCCTCAACCATGTTTCCGTAATATATCAGAATTTCAATCTTTTCTATCATCTCACAGTGCTCGAAAACGCGGCTTATCCGCTTTACGTCAAAAAAATGCCGAAAGCCGCGGCGGAGGAGCTTGCGAAGGAAAAACTCCTTAAAGTCGGAATAACCGAAAGCCAGTTCAGACGCCTTCCGAATATGCTTTCCGGCGGCGAACAGCAAAGAGTCGCAATTGCAAGAGCCCTTGCCTGCGGAAGCGAAATTATCCTTGCGGACGAACCCACCGGCAACCTTGACAGCAAGAACAGCCGCAACATAGTGGAAATCCTCAAGAACCTTGCCCATGATGAAAACCGCTGTGTAATAATCGTTACACATGACCCTTCTGTTGCGGAAGCGGCGGACATCGTACTCAAAATGGAAGACGGAGCTTTTGAATAAAAGAAATGAGCACCGCCCGGAAAGGGCGGTGCTCATTATTGTTGTTATTCATATTTCTGAAGCGTATGTCTTCAATATGTCGGTTATTGTTTCTTCGTTTTTATAGAAAAAACTGTCGCATTCGTTAAGGATATCTTCCGCTTCTTCGGAGTCTTCGTCCTCTTCCAAAACAAGATATGCTTTATAAGCTTTATTGAGATTGTTTTTAAACTTTTCCGGCAAAATCTGTTTTAATACGGAAATTTCCTTTTCCAAATCGCCGTTATTTTCTGTGTTGAAAAAATATTGGTCATGTCCGCCGTTATTGACCTCGCCGTCATATGTCATAAGTTCGGAATAGGGAGATTTTGCTTTTCCTTCCGCCCATAAATCCCAGATTTTGTTCCATCTAAGCTGTTCATCGGTAAGTCCGGTTTCGGTTTTCTTATTCTTGAAAAAATCAAACAATCCCATAATATCACTCCTCAAAATCAGTAAGCGTTTTTATAAAAATAAATTTTACCTTTTATGTGTTCGGTATAAAAAGTGTTGTAATCCACAGTGCATTCAAAACCGTTCCCCTCCGGAGAAAGGTCTTCGGAATAGCGGATTATTTCCTCGCAGCAATCGATTGCGGCGGGAAGACCCTCCGGAGAATAATAAAATCCGTAATCCTGCGAAGAAGGCGCAATTCCGAATCCCGCGCAAAGAACGATGATATATCCGTCGTAAACGTTGACAAACTCCGTTCCGTCAATGGAATAAAGCGCTTCAATATCGCCGTTTTCGCAGGCTGTTACGATTGCGTCGTAATTTTCCTCGACAAGACGGAAAATTTTTTCTTTTTTTGCAAATTCTGTCTGCTGACAGCCGGTGAACATAACAATGAAAGAAAACATCAAAATAAATGCAACAATGCGTTTCATAAGCGTTCCACCTCTTTAAGCTAATTATAGCTCATATTTTATCAATTTCAATATATTGGATTTAAAAAAGAGAAAAACGTTACAACATAATTTGCAAAAAAACAGAGGCACCCCTTGCGGAGTGCCTCTGTTTATAATCAATATTCCGATTATTTGTTTCTGATAGCTGCCTGTGCTGCTGCAAGTCTTGCAATCGGTACACGGAAAGGAGAGCAGGAAACATAGGAAAGTCCGACTCTGTGGCAGAAATCGATGGTTGCGGGGTCGCCGCCGTGTTCGCCGCAGATTCCGAGATGGATGTCGGGGCGGGTCTGACGTCCGAGTTTTGCGGCCATATCCACGAGTTTGCCGACGCCTTCCTGGTCAAGTTTTGCGAAAGGATCGGATTCATAGATCTTCTTGTCATAATAGGAACCAAGGAATGCGCCTGCATCGTCACGGCTGAAGCCGAAGGTCATCTGAGTAAGGTCGTTGGTGCCGAAGGAGAAGAATTCTGCTTCTTTTGCGATTTCGTCAGCAAGAAGAGCAGCTCTGGGGATCTCGATCATGGTACCTACTTTATAAGTAAGGGTTACGCCGTTTTCTGCGATAACTTTTTCAGCGGTTTCAACAACAACGTTTTTAACGTATTTAAGCTCTTTGAGTTCGCCTACGAGCGGGATCATGATTTCGGGAACGATGGTCCATTCGGGATGAGCTTTGTTTACGTTGATAGCTGCTTCGATAACAGCTCTGGTCTGCATTTCTGCGATTTCGGGATAGGAAACAGCAAGACGGCAGCCACGGTGACCCATCATGGGGTTGAATTCGTGGAGGCTTGCGATGGTTGCTTTAAGATCTTCAACGGTAAGGCCCATTTCGGATGCAAGAGCAACGATATCTTCTTCTGCGGAAGGAAGGAATTCGTGAAGAGGCGGGTCGAGGAAGCGGATGGTAACTGCTTTTCCTTCAAGAGCCTCGTAAAGACCTTCAAAGTCGCCTCTCTGCATAGGAAGAAGTTTTGCAAGAGCAGCTCTGCGGTGTTCTTCGTCGTGAGAAACGATCATTTCGCGCATTGCAGCGATACGGTCGGGATCGAAGAACATGTGCTCGGTACGGCAAAGGCCGATGCCTTCTGCGCCGAATTTAACTGCCTGCTGTGCATCTCTGGGGGTATCTGCGTTGGTACGTACGCCGAGGGTACGGATTTCGTCAGCCCAGCCCATGAGAGTGCCGAAATAGCCGGAGATGGAAGCTTCAACGGTGGGGATTGCTTCGCCGTAGATTTTACCGGTGGAACCGTCGAGGGAGATGTAATCGCCTTCATGGAAGGTTTTTCCGCCGAGTTCGAAGTATTTTTCTTCTTCATGCATAACGATATCGCCGCAGCCTGCTACGCAGCAGGTTCCCATTCCGCGGGCAACAACCGCTGCGTGGGAAGTCATACCGCCGCGAACGGTGAGGATACCCTGGGAATGATGCATACCTTCGATATCTTCGGGGGAAGTTTCAAGACGGCAGAGAACAACTTTCTCGCCGCGGTTTGCCCATGCAACTGCTTCGTCAGCGGTGAAAACAACGCGGCCGCATGCTGCACCGGGAGATGCGGGAAGAGCGGAACCGACTGCTTTTGCTGCTTTAAGAGCTGCTGCGTCGAACTGGGGATGAAGAAGTGCGTCAAGAGATTTGGGGTCAACGGACATAACAGCTTCTTCTTTGGTGATAAGACCTTCTTCAACAAGGTCGCATGCTACTTTGAGAGCAGCGGTTGCGGTACGTTTGCCGTTTCTGGTCTGGAGCATATAGAGTTTGCCGTTTTCAACGGTGAATTCCATATCCTGCATATCGTGATAATGGTTTTCAAGTTTCTTTGCGATTGCAGCAAATTCTTCATAGATGCCTTCGCGGATGTCGTTGAGCTGTTCGATGCTCTGAGGAGTACGGATACCTGCAACAACGTCTTCGCCCTGTGCGTTGATAAGGAATTCGCCGAAGAGTTTGTTTTCGCCGGTTGCGGGGTTACGGGTGAATGCAACGCCGGTACCGGAAAGGTTGCCGCTGTTGCCGAATACCATGGACTGTACGTTTACTGCGGTACCCCAGGTATAAGGAATGTCGTTCATGCGGCGGTAATAGTTTGCGCGGGGGTTATCCCAGGAACGGAAAACCGCTTTGACAGCGCGGATGAGCTGTTCGCGGGGTTCGGTGGGGAAGCTTTCGCCTTTCTGTTCAAGGTAATATGCTTTGAAGCGTTTTACCATCTCTTTAAGGTCTTCAGCGTCAAGGTCGGTGTCGTTTTTAACGCCTTTTGCTTCTTTCATCTCGTCGATGATAACTTCGAAGGTGGACTTCGGAACTTCTTCAACAACGTCTGCGTACATCTGGATGAAACGACGGTAGGAGTCGTATGCAAAACGTTCGTTGTTGGTGATTTTTGCGAAGCCTTCAACAACTTCGTCGTTAAGACCGAGGTTGAGGATGGTGTCCATCATGCCGGGCATGGAAGCTCTTGCGCCGGAACGAACGGAAACGAGAAGAGGGTTGTTTTTGTCGCCGAAGGTTTTTCCGGTGATTTCTTCAAGTTTTGCAAGATATTCGTAGATCTCTGCCTGGATTTCTTCATTGATCTGACGGCCGTCTTCGTAATACTGGGTGCAGGCTTCGGTGGTTACGGTGAAGCCCTGGGGAACCGGCATTCCGAGGTTGGTCATTTCAGCAAGGTTAGCACCTTTTCCGCCGAGGAGCTCGCGCATGGAGCCGTTGCCTTCGGAGAAAAGGTAAACATATTTTTTACTCATAATATTGCGTCCTCCCAACTTTTAGCAATAAGTAATAACGTCAAATAGGCACAGGGCAAAAACAAAGCCATTGTCCTGCATGATACAGTATAACAAAAACGCCCGATATTTTCTATATTATTTAGTAAAATTCTGCGATTTTGACGAAATTTAATAAAAATTTCATTTTTTTATGCTTTTACTTGCAAATTATAAATAAAACTGGCATAATGTATATGTGAATATTGATGAAAAACGGAGGTAGCTTCATGCAAAATGCTGCGGCTGTAATATATACTTCCGGTTTTGATTTTATGCATAGTAACAAACCCGCCGCCTTGCGCGAAGTTGTTTTCCGTCCGATTGTCGAATGGGTGAACGAAGCGCTTGATTCCGCCGGAATTTGTGAAAGATGCTATGTAATAAATGAAGGCGAGGAAGACATTGAAAAATATGCCGGAGAATATCCGGTTGTAATAAGAAAACCCGAAAGCGGCCATCCGCTTTTTTCCGCGAAGGAATGGATCGAAAACCGGGAAGCGGAAAATTTTCTTGCGGTTTCCGCCGAAGCGGTTTTCACAAATCCCGATGTTTTAAAAGCGGCGTTTGAACGCCATGTTTCAGCAAGCGAAAAACTCACGGTAATCGCTTCCGCCGGAAGAGAAAGTTTTATAAAGGAACTTTCCCAAAGCGCTTTTTGGATTACAAAAACTTTTCTTTCCGAAGTTTTTGAAAAAAACGACGGTGAAGACAAAGACGGAAATAATTTCCTTGTCGAAGCAATGAAGATTCTTTCCGACCAAAAGCTTGTTGCAGCAACCCACGTTGCCGGAAAAAAAGAGATTAACATGCGAGCGACGGATTCCGCAAGCGTTCTTACTCTTAACGCCGCCGCAAGAACATTGATTTTCAAAAATCTTTGCGCCGAAGGGGTTGAATTTGCCTGCCTTGACGGAATAATAATTGAACCTTCCGTAAAAATCGGAGCGGGAACAACAATTCTTCCCGGAACGATTATAAAAGGCAAAACCGAAATCGGAAAAAACTGCGTGATAGGTCCGAACAGTTATATCGAGAACAGCAAAATCGGCGACGGAACGGAAGTCAATTCCACCCAGATCCGTTCTTCCGTTCTCGAAAACAACGTAAGCATAGGTCCCTGGAGCCAGGTCAGACCCGGATGCGTCATCCATGACGGATGCAAAATCGGCGATTACGTCGAAATCAAAAATTCCGAAGTGGGCGCAAGAACCGCCGTTGCCCATCTCACCTATATCGGAGATGCGGACGTGGGCGAAGCGGTGAACTTCGGATGCGGATGCTGCATTGCTAACTATGACGGACAGCATAAACACCGCACCGTAATCGGCGACCATGCGTTCCTCGGCTGCAACACAAATCTTGTTGCTCCCGTCGAGCTCGAAGCTTTTGCATATACCGCCGCGGGCACAACCGTTACAAAAAAAGTTCCGGAATATGCCCTTGCCGTCGGAAGAGCAAAACAGGAAAATATCGAAGGTTGGGTAAAAAAACACGACGCGATAAAAATCAAATAAGTTAATCGGCAAATTAAAATAAAAAAACAGGAGAGATTAAAAATGAACGTTCACGGCAAAGACATTAAAATTTTCAGCGGCAACGCCTATCCCAAGGCAGCTGAAGAAATTGCAAAAAGTCTCGGACTTCCGGTAGGAAAATGCACCGTCGGCCATTTCGCAGACGGAGAGGTATGCGTATCTCTTGAAGAATCCGTCCGCGGTTCCGACGTATTCATCGTACAGTCCACCTGCAACCCGGTAAACGACAACCTTATGGAGCTCATCATCATGATCGATGCTTTCAAACGCGCTTCCGCAGGCAGAATCACCGCAGTAATGCCTTACTATGGTTATGCCCGCCAGGACAGAAAAGCAAAAGCCCGTGACCCGATCTCCGCAAAAGTTGTTGCAAACATGCTTGAAGCGGCAGGCGCAGACAGAGTTCTTACCATGGACCTCCATGCTTCCCAGATCCAGGGATTCTTCGATATCCCCGTTGATCACCTTATGGGTGCGCCGATCCTCACTCCCTATTTCCAGCCCCTTGTTCATCATCATGAAGATGAATACGTTGCCGTTTCTCCCGACCACGGCAGCGTAAACCGCGTTCGTAAATTTGCTGAAAAACTCGATATTCCGCTTGCGATTATCGACAAACGCCGCCCGAAAGCAAACGTTTCCGAAGTTATGAACATCATCGGTGACGTAAAAGGCAAAAAATGCATCATCCTTGACGATATGGTAGATACCGCAGGCACCCTTTGCAACGCCGCAAAAGCTCTTGTTGAAATCGGTGGAGCAAAATCCGTAACCGCCTGCGCAACCCACGGCCCTCTTTCCGGTCCGGCTCTCCAGAGAATCAAAGACAGCGTTCTTGAAGAACTCGTTCTTCTTGATACCATTCCGATCAGCGACGAAAAGAAAGCGGAATGCGGAAAAATCACCGTTCTTCCCGTTGCTCCCGTTTTTGCCGAAGCAATCGAAAGAATCTATGGCGACCGCCCCGTTTCTCCTCTTTTCCTTTAATTTTAAAATTTTGCTACATAAAAAGTCCTGCCGAACCCGGCGGGACTTTTTTAATGCAGAATGCAAAATGCATAATGCGGAATTATAAATTTATCGTAGGGGCGACCCTATGTGGTCGCCCGCAAAAAAGAAAACCCGGAGGGCAAGCCTTCTCCTCAAGGGGAGGTAAAAAATATTCCTCCGTCCGGGTATTGCTCCGGCGGGGATTATATGCTAAAATAAAATAAATAAACGAAAAGTTTCGACGGGACGTCCCGTATTCTCTTTCAGGGAAAGAGAATACGGGACGTCCCGTATTCTCTTTCCCTGAAAGAGAATAAAGACTCCTGTTCGGCGAAAAAACAGGAGGAAAAATGAAAAAGATAATATCGATTGAGTTAGGTTTTCTGATGATTTTCAATATACTGCCAACAAAAATATTTGCGGCGGAAGAACAGAGCCTTGAGGAAATAATCCGCCCGCAGGTTGAGGCTTTTGCGAAATCCATCGACCAGAAGGACGCGGACGGAAAAGCGCAGGATGCTCTCATTACCCACGGAATCGGCGGAAACGGAAAGAAGCTTTCCGTCGGAAAAAGCCATGCAATAACCGCGACGATTATGAACAGCGAACTTGCGAAGGAATATCTTACCGTACTTTGCACGGATTTAATCGGATTTACCGGTGAGCTAAATATGGATGAAATTTACAGTCTTGGCTTTATAAAATTCTTTTTTGACGGAACGCTTGAATATCAATACAGGATATATGATTACGATGCAGAAAGACTGCATACAGAAACTCCGCCCGAGGATTATTTGAAAAAAACTCCTTATGTCAGATATAAAAACAGAAATGAATATGACGAAAGCCTTAAAATTATAGGCGGGCATATTGCTGCGGATATAGACCTGAAAGTAAACAAAATTTATGATGATAAAATTGTTTATGATGTAAGCGTTGTTTTTTGGGATGTGTTCGATTTTTCCGCAGAAAACGGAAGTGCCCTTGAAAAACTCCTTGGTTGGATCGGTCTGCTTCTTTTCGAGCCTTTTGAATGGGAATCAAAATTCAATTTCCAAATAGAAATTCCAATAGAAAAACCGGAGGAAAACAAAGTTTTCGGCGATTCTGACGGAAACGGAAAAATCGACGTTGCGGACGCATATTTTGCGCGGCTTGTTTCCGCAAAATTAGTTGTTCCGACGGAGGAACAGCTTTTGCTCTGCGACGTTGACCTTGACGGAAGAATTACAGCCATCGACGCGAATATAATCCGGAAATACGCTCTCGGAATCATAAAAGAACTTCCGGTAAGCTGAAAGTCTTGACCTTTTCGGCATAAAGTTATAAAATTGATTTATAATATCACCGGAAAAGGGGAAAAAGAAAAAATGAAAAACTTCGGTTTTGGATTAATGCGTCTTCCGATGAACGGCGAGGAAGTTGACATTGAACAGGTCAAAAAAATGACCGACCGTTTTTTGGAAGAAGGATTTACATATTTTGATACGGCGCATCCCTATATTAAAGGAAAAAGCGAAACCGCAATCCGCGAAGCTCTTGTTGAAAGATATCCGAGGGAAAGTTTCCTTCTTGCGGATAAATTAAGCCCGAACTCTTTCAACAGCGAAGAGGAGATCCGCCCGGTTTTTGAAGAGGAACTCAAAGCCTGCGGCGTTGAATATTTCGACTATTTCCTTATGCATGCGCAAAGCAGAAACAACTATCAGAAATACTGCGACTGCCGCGCTTATGAAATCGGCGCGGAACTCAAAGCAGAGGGAAAAATCAGACATCTCGGCTTTTCTTTCCATGATTCCGCCGAATTCCTTGAAAAAATCCTTACCGAAAAACCGATGGTCGAATTCGTCCAGCTCCAGTTCAACTACGCTGACTATGAGGATGAGGAAGTCCAGGCAGGAAAATGCCTTGAAGTATGCCGCAAATTCGGAAAAGACGTTATCGTAATGGAACCCGTCCGCGGCGGAAGCCTTGTTGCTCTTCCGGAAGAAGCAAAAAACCTTCTTGAAGCAACCGGAAAATCCTGCGCGGAATATGCTGTCCGCTATGCCGCTTCCCACGAAGGAATCATCATGGTTCTTTCCGGAATGAGCAGCATCGAACAGCTTGAGGAAAACATTGCGTTCATGAAGGATTTCAAACCCCTTAACGAGGAAGAATTCGCCCTTCTTGAAAAAGCGGTTGAAATCATAAATTCCGTTGAGCAGATTCCCTGCACCTCCTGCAAATACTGCACCGAAGTCTGCCCGAAAGATATCGCAATTCCGAGAATCTTCGGAATCCTCAACGAAATCCGCCGCTATGATAAGGAACATACCTGGATTCCCGGTTTTGGCGAACGTTCCGCCTCGAACTGCATCAAATGCGGAAAATGCGAAAAAGCCTGCCCCCAGCATATCGAAATCAGAAAATATCTTGAAGAAGCGGCAAAAACAATTGAATGAATTTTTTTGAGCACGGTTTTGAGCACGGGAAAATTTCCCGTGCTCATTTTGCTTTTACGGTTGAAAAGAAGAACAAAAGGTGATAAGATTAAATTAAAGAAAAAGTTTTTTCTGTCTTGAAAGGAGAATGAAAAATGGGAAAATTCGCAGTTAAAGAAACCGCAAACGGTTTTAAATTCAACCTTCTTGCTTCCAACGGACAGGTTATCGGCGTTTCCGAAATTTATTCCGGAAAAGAAGCCTGCCTCAACGGAATCGAATCCGTAAGAAAGAATGCGGAAATCGCAAACCTTGAAGACCAAACCGCAGAACCCGTTGTTGAAGCGGTTAACCCGAAATTCGAAATTTATACCGACAAAGCCGGCGAATTCCGTTTCCGCCTTAAAGCGCGCAACGGCGAAATCATTCTTTCTTCCGAAGGATATTCCGCAAAAGCTTCCTGCGAAAACGGAATCGAATCCGTCCGCAAAAACGCTCCCGAAGCGGAAATTGCGGAATAATATTTTTTTGATTTGTTCAGGGGCGGGGGCTTGCGCTTTCGCCCTATTGTTATGCTGTTTGCGGCAGGTGACGGACAAGGTGTTTCAGAGGAAGACGGAAGATGGACGGGGTTGACACCCTTTCGTCCGCTTTGCAGACAGCTCACTTCAACAGGCTTTTTGTTTCGGTTGCCAAAACCGGGATAAAATGCTAAAATTATCCCATAATCATTAAAAACGAGGTGTCCCTATGGAAAAAGCAAAAGTTTATTTTACCCGTGATATAAGCCCCGAAGGTCTTATGAAAGTTTATGAAGCTCTTTCTCCGGAACTTCCGGGAAAAGTTGCGGTTAAGGTCCATTCCGGCGAAACCGGAAACCAGAACTTCCTCCATCCGGAATTCTGGAAGGAACTTATTGAAAAAGTCGGCGGCGTTGTCACCGAATGCAACACAGCCTATGAAGGCACCCGCAACACCACGGAAAAGCACCTCAGAACTCTTGAGGAACACGGTTGGAACAAATATTTCCCTGTTGATCTTCTCGATGCGGAAGGTCCGGATCTTGAACTTCCGATTCCCGGCGGAAAAGTTATCAAAAAGAACTTTGTGGGAAAAAACATCGTGAATTACGATTCCCTTCTTGTTCTTTCCCATTTCAAAGGTCATCCCATGGGCGGTTACGGCGGCGCCCTTAAACAGCTTTCAATCGGCGTTGCTTCCTCCTTCGGAAAAGCATATATCCACGGAGCGGGCGTTCCGGAAGAAATCTGGACCGCAGACCACGATTCCTTCCTTGAATCAATGGCGGATGCCGCTTCCTCCGTTGTAAAATTCTTCGGCGGAAAGGCCGCATATATCAACGTAATGAAAAATATGTCCGTTGACTGCGATTGCTGCGCGGTTGCCGAAGACCCCTGCATGAAGGATATCGGAATTCTCTGCAGCCTTGACCCCATTGCAATCGACAAAGCCTGCCTCGATCTTGTTTATGCTTCCGACGATCCCGGAAGGGACCACCTTATCGAAAGAATCGAAACCAGAAACGGCGCGCATACAATCGAAGCGGCTCTTGAACTCGGTTTCGGAACCGACGAATATGAATTTATCGAGCTTTAATTTAAAAAACTTCCGGGCGCAGTTAAAAAACTGCGTCCGTTTTTTTTACAAAAATACGAATAAAATAATATTTGTTATATGAAAACGGCGGATTTTGTGGTAAAATAAAAATGAAATAATATTTTTTTAAAAAGGGAATTTTTCAATGGATTGGTTTTTTGATTTTATTTCAAATAAATTTTTTATAACCGCTGTTTCCGCCTGGACCGTTGCGCAGGTGCTTAAAGTTATTATCTATGCGATAATCAACAAGACCTGGGATTGGTCAAGGCTCTTCGGCGACGGCGGAATGCCAAGCGGACATTCCGCAACCGTTTCGTCCCTTGCAACAATTGCGGCGCTTACCTATGGGTTCGGTTCCTTCGAATTCGCAATAACCGGAATTCTTGCGATAATCGTCTGCCATGACGCAATGGGAGTTCGCCTTGAAGCGGGCAAACACGCAAAGCTCCTTAATATTCTTGTTGATTCCTTTGAAAAATTTTCGAAGAACGAACTTCCGGAAGTTGTGCTCAAGGAATTTGTTGGACACACCCCTTTGCAGGTTACAACCGGAATATTCCTCGGAATCCTTTGCGGATTTGCGATGCATTTTATTGTTTTTAAATAAGGACGCTGATATAAAATGAAAAAACTCGGTTTTTGTTTAAACCGGATTCCGCTTTCTGATAAAAAAGATGAGCACAGCATTGATTATGCCGTGCTCAATTTTATGGTGGATTCTTTTATTGAAAAAGGCGGAAAACTTTTCGATACAGCCTGCACATATTTCGGCGGCGCGGCGGAGGAAGCAATCGGAAATTCCCTTTCCGGAAGATATCCGAGGGAGGATTTTCTCCTTTCGGGCAGCCTTCCGAGCTGGATCATAAGGAGCGGGGAAGATTGCCGGAAGATTTTTGAAAAACAGCTTTCCCGCTGCAAAACGGATTATTTCGATATTTATATGCTTCAGTGGATAAACGAAGCGAATTACATAACCGCAAAAACCTTCGGGGAATTTGAATTTCTTGAAGAACTCAAAGCGGGAGGAAAAGCGCTTAAAACCGGGTTTTCCTTTTACGGAAGCCCGGAACTTCTTGATGAAATCCTTTCGGAGCATCCGGAAATCGATTATGTCCGGCTCCAGATAAACTGTCTTGACTGGGAAAGTTCCGCCTTCCGCGCAAGGGAATGTTACGAAGTTTCCGCAAAACACGGGAAGAAAATCATTGCGGAAGAACCGCTTAAATGCGGGGTTCTTTTAAGAATTCCCGGGGAAGAGGAAAAAGTTATTTCCTTCGCGGTCGGCTTTGCGGAAAATCTTCCGGAAGCTGAATTTGTTCTTGCGGAACCGAAGATTATCGAACGGCTTTCGGAAAGGGAAGCGCTTTCCGATGAAGAAATTTCCGATTTTTTGACGGCGGCGGAAAAAATCCGTTCGGAAAAGGCTGTTCCCTGCGTCGGATGTTCCGCCTGTTCAAAAATCTGTCCGCTTAGAATTCCCGTTCCGGAATATTTCGGGATTTATAACGAGTATTCCATGAATCCGGAGGAAGGCTGGAAAATCGACCACGTCTATTCAGACCTTACGAGGAATTTTTCAAGACCTTCGGACTGCCTCCGCTGCAGAATCTGCGAAAGGGAATGTCCGCAGGGAATTAACATTGTTGAAATGCTCCAAAGGGTTTCGAGAACCTTCGGATTTTAAAAAGGCACCCTTGTCAAAGGGGGCTGGATTTTTTAACCGCCTGCGGTTAAAAAAGACTGGGGGATTCTTTTATAATTTGCCGATATTTTAAAAGAGGAATCCCTCCACCATCTTCGATGGTTCCCCTCCCTTTAGGCAAGGGAGGCAACCCTCCGGGAATCCTTTTAAGGGATACGGATTCTTCGCTTCGCTCAGAATGACATCGACTTGTCATTGCGAGCCTTCGCAGAAGGCGTGGCAATCCGTTTCTCCTAAAAAAGGAACGCAACGATGTTCATTGAAACAATGTAGGGGCGGATATTATTCGCCCGTTTTAAATTGGACAGAGTTGACACCTCATCCGTCACGCTTTATTCTTGCGGCGTGACACCTTCTCCCAGGTGAAGGCGGGGGAGCTTTTTATATAAGGATTCCGTTGCAATGGTCGATTTCGTGCTGGATAATCTGGGCGGTCCAGCCGAAATATTTTTTGCTCTGTTTCTTGAAATTTTTGTCCCGATAGCTTACCGTTATGAAATTATAGCGCTTTGTTTTTCTTATTCCGGAAAGGGAAAGGCATCCTTCCTCGGCTTCATATTCGCCGGATTTTTCGGTGATTTCCGGGTTGAACATAACGGTGCAGTTTTCGCCGTCGTAAAAAGCGATTATGCGTTTTCGGATTCCTATCATATTTGCCGCCATTCCGACGCATTCCGCTTTGTTTGCGGCAAGGGTTTCCGCAAGGTCGGCGGCTGTTTGGATATCTTCCGGGGCTGCGTCCGCGGATTTTTGCGCAAGGAACATCGGGTCATGGACAATGGGTTTTATCATAGAAAAATCCTCCTTTTTTCTTATGCAAAATATTTTATCATATTTTAAAAACTGTTGACAATACTCTTTTTTAAGGTAATATATAATAAGAAAAATTTTTTCCTTTATGAAGGAGAACAGATGAAAGAACTTTTTGAACTTTTTCTTGCCTTTGCAAGAATCGGCGGACTGACCTTCGGCGGCGGCTATGCAATGCTTCCGATGCTCCAAAGGGAAGCCGTTGAGAAAAAAGGCTGGGTAACCGAAGAAGAGCTTATGGATTATTATGCGGTGGGTCAATGCATTCCCGGAGTTATTGCGGTGAACACCGCCGTTTTTATCGGAACAAAAGCGAAGGGGCTTGCGGGAGCGATTGCCGCATCCCTCGGCGTTATTTCGCCTTCAATCGTAATAATCGTTGCCATTGCGGCGTTTATCCAAAGTTTTTCCGAACTTCCGATAGTGCAGAACGCCTTTGCGGGAATCCGCGTCGGAGTATGCGTTTTGATTCTTTCCGCGGTGCTTAAACTTTTCAAAAAAGCGATAATCGACAAATTCACCTTCGGACTTTTTGCGGTCGTTTTCGCGCTTTCGGTTTTTACCGATATAAGCCCGATTCTGTTTGTAATCATGGCGGCCCTTGCGGGAATAACCGTCCATGTTTTCTTTATTAAAGGGGGTAAGGCGAAATGATTTACCTCCGGCTTTTCTGGGAATTCTTCAAGGCAGGACTTTTTACCGTTGGCGGAGGACTTGCCTCCCTTCCGTTTCTTTATGAAATTTCCGACAAAACAGGCTGGTACAGCTACGCCCAGCTTGCGGATATGATTGCGATTTCCGAATCGACCCCCGGCCCCATCGGAATAAATATGGCGACCTATGTGGGATTTACTTCCGCGGGGGTTTTGGGTTCC
The DNA here is from genome assembly GCA_015067315.1 of Oscillospiraceae bacterium. Classification (GTDB taxonomy): domain Bacteria; phylum Bacillota; class Clostridia; order Oscillospirales; family Ruminococcaceae; genus UMGS1668. Next base: position 27,548 of record SVMR01000014.1, read on the forward strand.
GTTGTGGCAAGCATCGGTTTTATCGTTCCGCCGCTTATAATCGCAAGCATTGTTTCCCGCTTTCTTAAAAAATTCAGCGAAAATAGGCTTGTTAAAGGCGCTTTTTACGGTCTTCGGGCGGTTTCCGTTGCGCTTGTCTGTTCCGCGCTTGTTTCCGTCGCTGAAATTTCGCTTATCAACGTTCCGCTTTTCGGCAAAACCGGGAATTTTTTTGACCTTATAAGCATTCCGGGAATCGTTCTTGCAGTCCTTTGCTGGTTCCTGCTCAAAAAGAAAAATCCCCATCCGGTGGTCATTCTCGGAATGAGCGCCGCGGCGGGAATTGCTTTCGGTTTCCTTGGACTTATCTGATTTTTATAATAAAAAAACCTTGTCCTTTTCGGACAAGGTTTTATTTTTTTGCAAGGAATTCTTCGAGCTGTTTATCTTTTCCCCAACCGGATTCTTTGAATTTTTCGAATTCTTCTCTGTTCATCCATTCGGGCTGTCCGCTCCATTGGCGGTCGACCGCTTCCTGCCAGGGAATTTTGACCGGGTCTGCCTCGAGGTAATCAAAAAGCTCCTCGATGCCTTCTTTTGTTACGTTGCTTATCTCAAAAACCCTTTCGCATCCGGAATTTATCATCCAGCTGCGGACCATCGGAACGTTCGCAAAGGGAGAATCTATCTTGGTGATGATTCCGATAAGCGGGCGGTTTGTCCAGCAGTTGCAGTTCGGTTCAAAAACCGCAAAAGGTTCGTCCGCCGCCATAACAAGAGCAAGAACATCCGCCTCGAAAGAAAAACAGGCAAGACCGATTCCGCAATGTTTGGTTTCGGAATATTCGCCCGGAGAGTCGATTATAAAATCGTCTGTGTTCGTATATTGGGTTTTGTGATAATGGAGTTCTTCACCATGCAGAATTTGGGTAAGGGAAGTTTTTCCCGCCTCGCTTCTGCCCATCAAAAACATTTTTTTCATCTATGCTCTCTTTATACCTCTGTTATTTCACAGACGGTAAATTTAAGTTTATATTCAAAGAATTCAATAACGCCTTCAAGGGCGCTTCGGACGTTGGAACGGTCGCCCAAAATTACGACAGAACCGCTGAAACGGTCGAGGGTTCCGATTTCGACGTTGCCGCTTTTCATTGCGATATCCGCAGCGATTATCGAGGCTTCTTCAGGGGTAACGTGGATAAGGCCGATGGATTCGCCGGTGTGATCTTCGCCTGCGTGGGTTCCGATATGGAGCGCAAGGTTCTGATAAATTCTTGTTTCGGAAGAACCTATGAGCTGTGCAAGGGAAATTTCCTTGCCCTTTACTTTGACACGGACTATTCGAAGATCCTTATCTTTAAGTTCCTCATATTTTTTTTGGAAAACCTTTTCAAGGAATTCCTCTCTGGTCATGCGTACTCCCATAACCGCACTTCCTTAACGTTTTGTAACTTCGCAGACCACGTATTTCATAACGTCGCGGAAATACTGGCAAACCTCGTTAAGAGCTGCGGTAACGTCCGCGATATCGCCGGTTATGATCATTGAACCGGTGAAACGGTCCGCAAAACCGAGATAGACGTTGCCGCTTTTAACTGCGATATCGGAAGCGATAACTGCGGATTCAGGCGGAGTCATATTCATAATTCCGATAGCGTTGGAGGTGTAATCTATGGAGGGGTTAAGACCCAGTTTCTGATATATGATAGGCGCAGGACCGCCGATTACGTGCGCAAAGGTTATTTCCTTGCCCGCAACGGTTTCCTGAACTATTCTTATCTGTTCATGGGTGTCGTTCATAAGTTCGTTTTCCTCCTGATTTTTCGTTTTTTTAAGAACCAAAAACCAATTTATGAAAAAGCAAAAGACAATTTTGCTTATACATATTTTTACTTAATTATATATTATCACAAACCGCCGGAAAAATCAACGCCAAAACTGCTTTCCCGCCAACAAAAAAATCCTCCGCAAAATGCGAAGGATTTTTGGTGGAGACACACGGGCTCGAACCGTGGACCTCTTGCGTGTGAAGCAAGCGCTCTGACCAGCTGAGCTATGCCTCCGGGAACAAAGATATTATATCACTTTTTCTTTTTTATGTCCATAAAAAAGCTTTTTAAAAAATTTATAATTCGTTAACTATTGGAAAAGATATCCATGTTATAATAAATATATCAAAAGAAAAAGGAAGATATTCATAATGATTTTGCAAAAACTCAGGGAATTTATGTACGGAAGAAACGGCACCGACCAGCTTTCCCTCGCTTTGGTTGCGGGAGGATTCTTTTTCTATACCCTCTATGTTTTCAGCCGCAGCCGCATTTTTTACCTCGTTTCTCTGATTCTTTACGGAATTTCGATTTTCCGCACCCTTTCAAAAAACATCGGGAAACGCCGGGAGGAAAACCAAAAATTTCTGAACCTTTGGTATAAGCTCAAAAACAAATGGGTCGGAATAAAAGCCGATTTTGAGGAAAGAAAAACCTATAAGCATTTTAAATGCCCCTCCTGCGGACAGAAAATCCGAATTCCCCGGGGACGCGGAAAAATCGAAATCCGCTGCCCGAAATGTTCCAACAGATTCATTAAAAAAGCATAACAAAAAAACACCGCGCCGCGGTGTTTTTTTATATCATCTTTTAAAAACCCTTTCGCCGCCGATATAGGTTTCAAGAACCTTCGTTTCAAGGATTTCCTCTTCGGGAATTTCGAAGAGGTTTTTATCAAGAACAATAAAATCCGCTTCCATTCCGGCTTTTATTTTTCCGCGTATATCCTCGTCGCCGCTTGCAAAAGCGCCTTCGGCAGTATAGGCACAGAGAGCGTCGTACATTGAAACAGCCTGCTCCGGAAGATAGGGACCCCTTCCTTTGCAGTCTTTTCTCGTTACGGCGCAATAAATTCCGCGCATGGGTTTAAAGTTTTCAACCGGGCAGTCGGTTCCGAAAGCTTCGTGAACTCCGCCGTCGATATAATCCTTCCAGGCGTATGAAGTTTCCGCAAGTTCCTTACCAACCCGGTCATGGACAATATGCATATCGTAATCGATGAAAACCGGCTGGGTGAGGGGAATTATTCCAAGACGGCAAAGGCGCGCGACCTGCTCTTTGCTTGTAATCTGGCAATGGACGATTGCATGGCGGGGAGAATATTCCGGATATGTGTTTTTTGCGTTTTCAATGGCGTCAAGGCACATTTCCATTGCGCCGTCGCCGATGGCGTGGATCGCAACAGGAGTATTGCGTTTTTGCGCTTCGAGGACGAAATAATCAAGCTCCTCCTGGGTATAAATCCGGATTCCGCCGGTGGAAGGATCGTCCGCATAGGGATTTTTGAGGAAGGCGGTTCTTGCGCCGAGGCTTCCGTCGGAAAGGATCTTCAGGCAGGAAACCTTGAAGCTTCCGTCGCGCATTTTGTAATGCTCATGGCTGAACCAATCGTCAACCTCCGCCTTCGTCTGGGAAAGAGCCTGCTCCGCATAGTGGATTTTAAGCCTTCCGTCAAGGGAGGCTTTTTTCAGTTCATAGAGCATTTCGTATGCTCTGCCCTCCGGCGCATATTTCATATCGTCTGACTGAACGGCGGTTATGCCCTGTTCGTAAAGATCCGCCTGGGATTCGAGCATCATCTTTATAAGGACGCTTAAATCCGGATAAGGGAGCTTCGATTTTACTTCGTCAAAATAGTTTTCCTTGATTACTCCGTTGGGGGTTCCGTTTTCGTCGGTTTCGCAAAAAGCGCCCAATTCAGCCGCTTTTTCGGGATCAAGACCCATGAGCATCATGCCTTTTGTGTTGAGCACGCCAACGTGGTAGCAGGCGCGCATTATGAGCACCGGATAATCTTCTGAAATCCGGTCGAGGTCTTTTGCCGTCGGGAAACGTTTTTCGCCCTCGGTGAAATAATCGTGGTTCCAGCCTTCGCCGATGAGCCAGAGCCCGCTTTCCCTGTCGAAATGCTCAAAAGCGGTGCTCATTTTTCTGACGATATCATCGACGGAAACCGTTCCCCAAAGATCAACGGAAAGTTTTGTTTTGACGTAATGGAGATAGTGCATATGGGAATCGTTGAAGGAAGGCATAAGCATTTTTCCGCCGCAGTCGAGCGCTTCGGTTTCCGGCGAAACAAGCTTTTCCGCTTCGGAAAGAGCGCCGCAGAAAGAAAATTTTCCGTCCTTGACGATTGCGCTTTCGGCAAAGGGATTTTCCTTATCCATGGTTGCGATTTTTGCGTTTTTGATGATATATTCCATAATGCATGCTCCTTTTATGGGTCTATGGAAACATTATAGAACAATGCACTTTATATGTCAAAGAAAAAAGACAGCCGTAGGCTGTCTTTTTTTGTGTTTTTTTGCGATATTAGAATGAATCAAGCATCTGAAAAATGCTGATATCCGTTGCAATACTTGAAATAATGGATACAATAATCATTATTACAACAAGTACCGTAATAATAACACCAATCGGATTCTGGTCATTATTCATTTTCTGTTCCTCCTTATATTTGTAATGTGTGAAAAATATAAAAATTTTTACCAGTTTTTATCTTCGTAAGGAGTATCCTCAACGCCGTCTGCATTGAGCTTGGCTACCATTTTGTCAAGGGTCGGTTTCCAAAGGTTTTTAAACCATTCGGTTTTGCCGAACCATTTTACGAGAGTGGGGCTTATTGCGTAATAGGTGCGGATGAAAAGGCGACCCAAAACGGATTCTGCAAGGGTGTAGTCACGGAAGCGGCGCAAAGTCCAGACTTCCGGGCAATCGTAAGAACCGTAAACTGCGGTTGCGACATAACAGCCGCCGGAGGATTGAGTCTGACCTTGTTGCGGAGCCTGTTGGGGGATTTCATGAGAAGGGTCAATAGCATTAATCCATTTGTGATAAGTCATAATTACATCTCTGAATCCCTGGGGTGATGCCAAACTGCCGTTTTCCAATATGAATTCTGCGTGCTTCAAAGCAAACTCATAATAATATATCCTTCTGCTATCTTTTTCGGGATATTTGCTTGCAATGTTCTCTAAGGAAATCATAAATTCCCTTCCTATATCATTAAACAATGTTACGGTTTCGAGCTTATCCGTCCAAACGACCATGCCATAACCGTTTTTCTTTTGGTTATAAACATAGCTGCTGCAAGCCATTTCAATAATATCCGTACTGATTTCCTCAATAATTTTCTTGTTTTCTTCTTCTTTTTCTATGGAAAAGTTATCATCTATTATCGAAACGCAATTCTGCAATACTTTAAATGTAGCCTGTCTTTTGTACAAATCTGCATCTATTAAAGAACTTTTTGCCTTTCCATAGGAACTGTAGAAAATAGCCTCAATGTTTGTCGGGTCATTCTGTTCAACAAGGTTGTAATATTTTTCTGCTTCTTCCCAATCTTCTTTTTGTTTTGCTCGGCGGGCGTTTTGAAGGTATTTTTCAACAAAATCGCTGTTATCGATTTTTACGGTTCCCTCAACCATCATCTTCTTTGCTTCTTCAACGGAATATTTTGTTCCGCAATGCTGGCAAACAAAAAATCCGTCCTGCTTGACCATATCCTGGCTTCCGCACATTTCGCATTGCAATGCTTTCATTTTCTTCCCTCCATATACTCATATTCTATCTTAAATCAATAATACATCTTTATTTTCCCTATGTCAATAATAATTAATCTTTAAAATCCCTATAATTTGATATGCATGGCATTATATTATATAGTATGGAGGTGATTTTCATGGAATATATGGAATGGTTTTCAACAAGACTTACCGAACTTCGTCTTGAAAAAGGCGTTTCCGCAAGGGATATGAGCCTTTCTCTCGGTCAAAGCGAAAGCTATATCAATAAAATTGAAAATCGCCGGACTATGCCTTCAATGGCGGGATTTTTCTATATCTGCGAATATCTTGGAATTGAACCCGCGGATTTTTTTAATTCCGAATCCCGTTCCCCCAAAAAAGCCTTGGAAATTCTGAATGAATTTGAAAAACTTTCTCCGGTTCAGGCGGAACACATTCTTTCCGTAATAAAAGACCTTGTTGCAAAATAAGGTTTACACCTCATCCGTCTTTTTCGGAAATAAATTTCCGAAAAATCCACCTTCCCCTCAAGGGGAAGGCTTTTTTATTTTCTCTTTACTTTCCCTTTTAAAAATAGTATTATATTACTATCGTTTAAAAATCAGGAGGATTTATTGACATGATTAAACTTGATATCAAAGGTTACGGCTCCATGCTTATCGAACTTGACCCTGTCGCGGCGCCCAAAACCGTTGCAAACTTCGAAGCGCTTGTTGAAAAAGGCTTTTTCGACGGTCTTACCTTCCACCGCATCATCAAAGGCTTTATGATTCAGGGCGGCGACCCCGCAGGCAACGGCACCGGCGGCTGCAAACCCGAAATCTACGGCGAATTTGCTTCCAACGGCTGGACCCAGAACACCATTTCCCACAAAAAAGGCGTAATTTCCATGGCAAGAACTTCCGACCCCAACTCCGCTTCCTGCCAGTTCTTCATCGTCCATGAGGACAGCGAATTCCTCGACGGAAACTATGCCGCTTTCGGTCACGTTACCGAAGGTCTTGAAGTTCTCGATGCGGTCGCTTCCGTTGCAACATATCCCAATGATATGCCCTGCAAAAAAGTTGTCATCAAAAAGATGTCCATCGTAAAATAATGGAAAAGCTTAAATTAAAAGCCACAGCGGAAGCGGCGGCGATTCTTTTCGGATTTTTTGTTTTCGGAATTCTTCTTTCGTTTCTTTTCGACGAAGAAACCGCGGAACTTTTCCGGATTGTGCTTCTTGAATGGGGCGCTTTCCCGATGCTTTGCGCGATAGTCGGGGGAGTTGTTTCAATGAAAAACGGCTTTATGCCTTTTTACGGAATCCTTTCCGGGGCGGTTTTTCTTCCGTTCATGTTCCTTTTCTTTGAAACAAACTGGGGACTTGCCGCCGCCTATGCGGTTTTCGGAATCCTCGGAAGCCTTTTCGGACATTGGCTCTTCATAAGGGAAGTAAAACGAATCGAGGAAGGAAGACCGGAAAAGCACCGCAAATCAATAATCTTTTCGATGTTCGACAGATACAACACGAAAAAATATAAATAAGCGCAAAAAAAGACAGCCGGGAGGCTGTCTTTTTTTATAACACATAGAACAAAATTCCGATTGCCTGCAAAAGGGTTCCGATTACCACAAAAACATGGAAAACCGTGTGGTAAATCGGTTTTTTGTGACCGATTCCGTAAAGAACGGCACCGATTGTATAGGAAATTCCGCCGAACAGAATCCAGAGCATTCCCGAAACGGTCAGAACCTCAATGGTTTGTTTAAAGCATATCACGATGAACCAGCCCATAAGGATATAAAAAACCATGGAAAGCTTTTTATATTTGTTGTGGTCAATGGCGGTGAAGGTTGCGGCAATTCCAGCAAGAAGCCATTCCGCGCCGAAAACAGTCCAGGCAAGACCGGGATAGACCGGGCGCATTGCGGAAAGAAGAATCGGAGTATAGGTTCCTACTATAAGAAGATAGATTGTGCAGTGGTCGATTATCTGCATGACTTTTTTTGCAAGACCGGGTTTAAGTCCGTGATAAACACTTGAAACGGTATAAAGCGCTATCATTGAAATTCCGTAGATGAAAGAACCGACGATTCCCCATACGTTTCTGTTCAAAGCGGAAACGATTACAGTGAGGAAGAGAAGAATCACGCCGAAACCGCCCCCGACAATATGGGTCGTCATGTTGGCAATTTCTTCGCCCCGGGTGTAGTTCGGAAGGATTCTTTCCGAAAGAGGAGTTCTTTTCATAATTTTCTCTCTCCCCAGAAGAAGAGCGCAACGGAACCGGGACCGACGTGGCATCCGCAGACCGGTTCAAAGGGCATAACGGTGGTGCTTCCGGTAAAACCGTGTTCCCGGAGTTTTTCAGTAAGAAAATCGATTGCGTCCATGTTGTCGCCGTGGATCATCATAACGTCGGCGGATTTGTCGAAAACAAGTTCGTCGTATTTTTTTACGATTTCGAGGATGCATTTGTTGATTCCGCGGCATTTTCCCCAGGAAACGATATGTCCTTCCTCGTCGCCGCGGAGAAGGGGCTTGATGTTGAGAAGGGTTCCGATTGCGGCGGTTGCGCCGGAAATTCTTCCGCCTTTTTTAAGATAGCTCAGGTCGTCAACGGTGAAGAACTGGCACATGTGGTTTTTCCGTTCTTCGGAAATGCTTACAACTTCTTCAAAAGTTTTTCCTTCTTCAATAAGTTTTCCGATTTCCACGACCTGCATTCCGATTCCGAGACCGGCGCCGAGGGAATTTATAACGGCGATTTTCGCTTCGGGATATTCTTCGCGGATTTCTTCCGCGGCAATTTCCGCGGCGCGGCAGGTTCCGCTTACTCCGGCGGAAAGACCGATATAGACAACTTCGTCGCCGTTTTTAACAGCTTCTTTAAAACGCTCGTAAAAAAGTTCGGAGTTCGCCATGGAGGTTTTCATCTCCGCACCGTTTCTCATTGCGTCATAGAATGCCTTTCCGTCAAAATCGTGTTCAAGGTCATAGGGAACTTCCTTTCCGTCAACGGTATAGGAAAGGGGTACGATATTTACTTTATATTTTTTGTTGAGCGCAACCGGAAGATTGGAAGCGGTGTCTGCAAAAAGTTTTATCATTTGATTAATCCTCCCTTTTTTTGCCCCAGAAGAAAAGCGCGACTGTTCCGGGACCGGTATGGCTTCCGATGGTGGTGCCGATATAATTCACAAGAACTTTTCCGTTCAGCTTCGGGAAGAGTTCTTCAACAAGACCCGCAACGGCGTTTGCATCCTCAACGCAGGCGGATTGGGAAATATAGCATTTTCCGGAATAATCGTAACCGTCCTCCGCAAATTCTTCCATTCGTTTTACGATTTCGCGGATAACCTTTTTCTTGGTGCGGATTTTTGCCCTTGCAATAAGGTGTCCTTCGTTGTCAACGTTGAGGAGCGGGCAGATTCCGAGGATCGTTCCGACGGTGCCTGCAGTTTTTGAAACCCTTCCGCCTTTTATGAAAAATTTAAGGTCGGAGGAGAAGAACCAATGGTGAAGGCGGAGCTTGTTTTCTTCCGCCCAATCTTTAAGTTCGTCGATATTCGTTCCGCCGTCCCGGAGATCCGCAAGTCTATCCATAAGAAGTCCGTAGCCGGAGGAAGCGGCAAGGGAATCCACAATATAAATTTTTCTTTCGGGATAGCGTTCCTTTGCAATTTTTGCGGCGTTTATTGCGGAATTGTATGAACCGGAAATTCCGCTTGAAAGGGTAAGATGAAGAATATCTTTTCCTTCGGAAAGAAAACTTTCAAAATATTCAAGATATTCGGTTACGTTTATCTGGGAAGTCTGGGTATCCTCGCCGGAATCCATTCTTTTGTAAAATTCTTCAAAAGGAATGCTTTGGCCGAGGTCATCGGGATAATCCGCTCCGTTGAGTTTGTAATGGAAGCAGATATATTTTATATTCCTTTCATCAAAATATTCTTTTGAAAGGTCAGCTGTTGAACAGCAGCTTAAAATATATTCGGACATATTGTTTCTCCTTTTTGTTTTTTCTGACGAAGCTATCTTAACCGAAACGGGGAAGGGAATCAATCTTTTTGACTATACTCTTTAAAAGCAAAAAGTAGAGTCCGTGAAAACGGACTCTACTCGGAGTAGAATGGCTTATTTATGCGATTTTTTGATTCGGAAAGAAAGGAAAACGATGAATTCCGCAGGAAGAAGCAAAAGAAGGATCTGCCAGGGATTGTATTCCATAAAGGTGAGATATGAGGCAAGAAAAACGCTTGCAACAAGTCCGTAGATTATATGGCGGTTGTTTTTGCCCTGTTCCCATACCGAATTGAGAACGAGAAAAGTTATAAGAGAAACCGGAAGGGCATAGACAAAAAGAAGCCACCAGTTTGCTCCCATGATCCAGCCGATTACGTAAACCAAAAAAGCGAAAGTCCATATTCCGAAAATTGAAAGAGCGGTTATGATTTTGCTGTGGAAGCTGCGTTCCGCTTTTTTAAAACTTTCCGGGCGCTCCCAACTGTCATGGGAACTGAGCAGATAATCCACGGAAACCCCGAAAATTTCGCTCATCTTTTTAAGGACGTAGGCATCGGGAACAGCCTCCGCCCGTTCCCATTTTGAAACGCTTTTGTCGGAATAGTTAAGAAGTTCGCCGAGTTCCGCCTGAGTCATTCCTTTTGCGGTCCGGAGATTGATTATATTGCTTGCGGTTATAACTTTTAAATCATCCAAAGGCCGTTCACCTCCTTTATTTTTTATATTATACAATAATTTTTTTGATTTTTCTATCAAAAAAAGAAATTTATTTGAATTTATATTACAATAAAGAATAAAAGAAATATTGAATATATAAATGGAATTTGTTATAATATAAAATTGGTTAAGGAGGCGATATTTTTTGAACAAAAAACTGGTAATCGCGTTATGCACTTTGCTTGTTGCAATTGTCGGCGCAACGACTGCCCTTGCAATAGTCCTTTCCGGAAACAATTCCAATATCGGTGAAACTGCTTCGCCGGAAATTTCCGCCGAAGAAAACGAAGTTCCCGAAGAAAACGCAGGAAATCCGGAAGATTATACCGAGGAAGCGGCGGAATGCGCTCTTGAATACAGTTATCTTAAAGGAACCCAATATAAAAACCTTTATGAAACCCGTTATCCGAACCTTGTTGAAACAATGAAAGAACCGGAACCCGTTCCGGAACCCGAAAAACCTTCCGGCGGACAGACAGGGGTCGGCAATGCGGCGAACCCGGGATATTCCGGCTCCGTGGGAACATATTCCCTCCAGAGCAAAACCGTTGCGGCGCATCTTTCCGTTCAGGGAACGAACGTCCAGAACAGACCCATTTGGCAGTGCACCAACAACACAAACTACTATACAAACGGAAGCGTAACCTGGGCGGCCGGTTCCGCAAGGCTCAGAAGCGGAGAACTTTCCCAGAACACGGTAATTTACGGACATAACTGGGGAAACTGCTTTGTTCCGTTCAAACGCACTGGTCCCGAATTTGAATCCCTTATGGCATATACTTACAGGGATTTTGTAAACCAGAACCAATATATTTATCTTACCACCAACGGCGGAACCCATACCTTTAAAGTTTTTGCGGTTTGCTTCACAAAAGACCTCAACTTCTATATCAACTGCAACGGAATTGACGTTGCAGCCGTTGCCGCAAGAGCAAAGAGCATGAGCCTTTTTGATTTCGGCGTAAGCGTAGGAAGCGGCGACAAAATCATAACCCTTTCCACCTGCACCCGTTATTACAACGGTCTTGGCGCAAACCAGCGTTTTATCATAATGGGTAAACTTATCAAAACCGAATAAAAAATCCAAAAAAACTATGGACAGAAAGAAAAATCTGTGCTATAATAATTACCGCTGATGATTCAGCGGTAAATTTGGGGGCGTAGCTCACTTGGGAGAGCGCTTGAATGGCATTCAAGAGGTAGAGAGTTCGATCCTCTTCGTCTCCACCAAATATCGAAAAAACCTTGAAACTATGCGGTTTCAAGGTTTTTTTATTGCCCAAAAACAGACCTTCTAAAGCGCTTGAATTTTGTACCAAATTCAGAGCATTCAAGAGGTACAGTTATGGCAAGAATTATGATGAAAAAAGCGCATAATGAAAGCATTTCCGAGGCTTTTGAGGGGTTTATGCTTTCGGCGCAATCAAGAGGTCTAACTAACAAGACATTAGCGTCGTATCGCACACACTTCCACTCAATCTCCAAAAGATTGGACATTGAAAAACCAATTTCCAAACTAACCAAAAAGGACTTGGAAGAGATGATTGCGAAGATGAGAGAGGAGAATCTGACAGACACTTCAATCAACAGCTACACAAGAACTCTCAAGGTTTTCTTCTCTTGGTGCAATGAGGAGAGGATAACAGACATCAACATTAAACTTTACAAAGCAAGCGAGACAGTAAAGGAAACTTACACAGATGAAGAACTCCTCAAACTCATTGAAAAGCCAAGCAGAGATTGCAGTTTCTGCGAGTTCAGAAATTGGGCGATAGTCAATTTCTTAATAAATAGCGGCTGTCGAGCAAGCACACTCAGAAACATACAAATTCGAGATGTGGATTTGAAAAGCTCAAGGATTATGGGAAGACACAGCAAAAACAGAAAAACTCAAGTAATCCCACTTTGCCAAACTATGGTCGGAATACTCAAGGATTATATGAGTGTCCGAGGAGGACAGAGTGAAGATTATCTTTTCTGCAATGAGTTTGGCAATATGCTCAGCGAAAGCGCACTTCGGCAAGCAATAGCAAAATACAACAGAGACAGAGGAGTTGAGAAAACTTCTCTACATTCTTTCAGACATACTTTTGCACGCAAGTATTTAATTGACTGCGGCGGAGATGCTTTTACTCTTCAAAAGCTGATGTGGCACAGCACTCTCAAAATGACAAAACATTATTGCAACATCTTCGATTCTGACATTGTGGATAATTATGAAAGTCTTTCTCCTTTGGCACAGCTCCAAAAGGAAACACACAGAAAAACAATAAAGAGATAAAAGAAAAAGTGGCAAGGAAGTGATAACTTCTTTGCTACTTTTTGATTGCTTTTAATAAGTTTTTGATTACTTTTTAACTACTTTCTGACTACTTTTTAACTACTTTTCTTCATCTTCGTAAATCGCTTGAATTTTGTTTATGTATTCTTTGAAGCCCTCAACAACCCAAGAGGGAGAAATAATCTTTGCTTTTGAGCCAAAACCCGCAAGCCAAGCAAAGAATCTGTCGCTGACAATAACTTTTGTTGTGAGGGTGAAATGCTTTTTGTCGATTTCGTTTCTATAAAGAGTGTTTTGATTTACGCCGAATTTATCAACAACTGTATCAAGAAGCGGAGGTATAAAACGAATCTGAACTCTCTCCTCATTTCCGCTGAACATATCAAAGTTTTCTGCAAGGTACTTGTTGATTTCTATTTCTTTGGATTCCCTTTCACACTCCCTTGGAACTCCTGTTGCCTTAACTCTTTTCATTCTGTCGAGGCGATAGGTGCGAAGTTTCTTTTTCTCATCAAACGCAATGAGATAATAATTGTTGTTGTCGATGAAAAGGCGGTAGGGATCAACAAGATAGGGTTTGCCGTTTCTTCTTTCCTTTTGGTGGCTGAGGTCGCTGATGTCATAATAGAGATATTTGAAGCTGATTTTTTCGGGGGTGTGGTCTTCCTTTGACATAGCCTTGTTGATTGTGCTGACGGTAGCATAAACGCTCTTGTTTTGAGTTCTTACTCTTTTGGAAAGAAGAACATCATTCTTTATCTTTTCGGCTTGAGGCTTGCTCAAAAGTCCGCAGACAATATCAACAAGCTGCTGAGATTTTCCCTCATCAAGAAATTTTGCGGAATAAACGCACTCTGCCAAGAGGCGAATCTCATCGGGGAGATAAAGACCATTGAGAACAACAAAGCCTTTTTTGTGTTTGTCATATTGAATGGGCTTTAAGCTTTCATCATCTTTGAGAATTTCTGCCGCCTCTTTAATTGTCATTCTGTTATCAAAATCGTTTTCATCAATGCCGACATTTGATTGCATCATATAAAGAATTTTGTTGATATCTTCGATATCTCTATAAACAGAGCGACGCTCTGCATCAATTCCGAGAGTGTCGTTCAGATACTCAACAATTTTCGTTGCGCTGACAGCGTGAGCATCATCTGCGTGCTCAAGCAGATATTTCATTATCAGATAAGCTTTCAGCTTTTGGTTTGGCTTTTTACCAATACGACTTTCGTAGCTTTCATCAATCATTGTGAGACCTCCAAAAGGGGATAAAATAAAAGAGCCAAAAGGCTCTCTTATTCTTCGTTCATAACAACTCTTTTTGTTTCGTGGTCTATATGGAATGTTCTTGGTGCTTTAAGACCAATTAGTAAAATTGGAGAAGGAAGAATGTTATACATTGGAGTTAAATAGCGAAGGAATTTTTCATAAGTTCCAACGGCGCTATCAAAGTTTCCCGCGGTTTTCATTTCTTCTGTTGCGCAAATTACAATTCCAGCAGAGGTCTGAATTGCTTTCTCAATATGGTTGAGTTCCGAGGACATTACAGGTTTGAGAAGATTCCAGGAAATAGCTTCGCCGTGGTTAAAAGCGACTTCGATTGCAATTTCATCTTTCGCAAAATCCAATCTCCATTTTGTGTCAGTATAGTCGGGGTCATTAAAAATAGGACTTTCGGCGTTCCAACCTTTTGCAACCAATTTTCTTTTTATAATACGGTTTATAGGCTGAGAAAGGCTTTTTTTGCTACCACGCTGAATGCCATTGTACTCTTCGATAATTTCTTCATCTGTTATGCTTGAGAGAGCTTCTGCGACTTCGTTAAAAAGTTCAATATATTTTTCGTCATAGTTAAACAAGACTTCGGCATTTCGGTGGCTAAAAGTTGTAATTTCCACAAAAGCATCTCCTTGATTTAAAAATTTTCAAAAAAAACTTGATCTTTTCGCGCCTCTGTGTTATACTTTATTAATAAAATGAGGTGTTTAACAAAGAATAGCTTTTCTTAAACACTTATTATAGCACAGAAAATGGAGATGCGAAAGTGGAAACACAAAAAATAAAAGTTGTTGAGCTTTTTGCGGGCGTCGGAGGCTTTAGGGTTGGCTTTGAAAGATGCAACAAAGATGTTTTTGAAACAATTTGGGCTAACCAATGGGAGCCAAACCAAACAGGACAATGGGCTTATAAATGCTATTGCAAAAATTTTGGTGATAAAGCAAACTGCATAAATGAAGATATTGCAAAAGTAATAGACCAAGTTCCAAGCCACGATTTGCTTGTTGGCGGTTTCCCTTGCCAAGATTACTCTGTTGCAAGCACAGGTGCCAAAGGAATTGAGGGTAAAAAAGGTGTTCTTTGGTGGTCGATAAATGAGATTATAAAAAGACAGCACCCTAATTATATTTTGCTTGAAAATGTAGATAGACTTTTGAAATCTCCTGCAAGTCAAAGGGGAAGAGATTTCGGAATAATACTCAAGTGCCTCGATGAAGAGGGTTATTGTGTTGAATGGAGAGTAATTAACGCCGCTGATTATGGTAATGTTCAGCGTCGCAGAAGAACTTTTATTTTTGCAGTAAAAAAAGGTACAAAACAGTATAAAAGAATAAATGCACTTTCCTCAAATGATGATGCTTTTGATTGGATAACTCAAAATGGATTTTTTGCCAATGCTTTTCCAATAGAAAAAGAGCATAATGACAAAAAAACAACAATCACGAACTTTGATAATTTCTCTTCTCTTTTGGATATAACGCAATCTTTCAAAGCACAGTTCTATAATAGTGGAGTAATGTATAATGGAAAAATTTATTCTGAGGAACTTACTCCTTGCTATGAAAAATCTGCATTATTGGGTAGTGTTGTATTAGATGAGGAAATAAATGAAAAATACTTTATTTCAGAAGAGGCAATGCCTAAGTGGGAATATCTTAAAGGCTCGAAAAAAATTGAGCGTGTATCAAAAGAGGGGTTCAAATATCATTTCTCTGAGGGTGGAATTGCTTTTCCTGATCCCTTGGATAGACCCGCAAGAACAATGCTCACAAGTGAGGGAACATTGAACAGAAGTTCTCACGCAATAATTGATAAAAGGACAAAAAAATATCGCATTCTTACACCCGAAGAATGCGAAAGAATCAATGGTTTTGACACAGGTTGGACGAATACAGAAATGCCCGAAAGACAAAGGTATTTCATAATGGGAAATGCACTTGTTGTAAATCTTATTGAGAGAATGGGACACCAACTTTTGAAGATAGTGTGAAAAAAGGCTTGAGCAATTACGCTCAAGCCTTTTTGTTGATGAGGAAAATTATTTATTGTATAATTAAAGAAAAAATAAAGGAAGTGAAAATTGTGATTGATTCGGGATTTTTGGTAGAAATTTGGATAGGCGATACTTTTAAGAATTTAATAAAAAATGGAAGATATGAAATACTGATAGGCGGATTGATGAATGCTTCAAAATATGTTTTTGAGGGAGAATATGAACATATTGAATCTCAAGCAAATGGTGAATGCGATTTTGTTGAAAAAAATACGAGAAAGAAGTTTGATGCGAAACTTTGTTTCAATAAAAGCGAAGGCAAAATGATAGGTGCGCCAAAAGGTGAAATGATAAAGTGGCTTGAAGAAATGAATGAGTATTTTGCAGATGTGAAACCATATTCACTTCCGCAAGAATTAAAAATATACAAATTTTTAAAAGATAAATTAAACACAATAAAAGACGATGAAAATTTAATTGTATATATTCCTTTTCCTATGATGCTTGATATTCCCGAAGTTTGCAACTTGCTTACTTCAACGACATTGGATATTGCTGTGGAAGAACTGAAAAATGAAGGAATAACAAAAGGAAGACAAATTTTTGCAATTTTTCCTATAAACAATGGAATGGCTCTTTACGATATAGAAAAAAACCTTGTAGAAAAAGTTAATGGCGAAGAATTTGAAAAACACTTATTTTTTAAAAGAAAAAGCTCCTAAAAAGGAGCTTTTTTATTTTTCCAAAAGTTTAAGATACTTGTAAATTGTTGTTCTGCTCATTCCGCAAACTCTCGCAAGTTCGCTGATGTTGAGTTGCTTGTTTTTGTAAGAAGGATAATGTTTGTAAAAAATGCTTGGGATTTGGTCTTTTGTGAGGTGAGGTCTGCCAATTTGAACTCCCTTTGCCTTTGCGTTCGCCATTCCGCTTTTTACTCTGCTTCTGATGATGCGGAGTTCAAGTTCCGCAAAAACGCCGCTCATTTGTATGAAAGCATTTGTCATTGGGTCAAGTTCGCCATTGGAGCAATCAACATTTATGCTCCCCACAATATAAAGGCGCAGATGCTTCTCTTTTACTTTCTCAATGATTTCGCAGAGTTGCTTTGTGCTTCTCGCAAGCCTTGAAACTTCAAGAGTATAAATAGCATCGCCCTCTTTTGCGTGCTCAAGAAGCGTGCTCAACTCTTGCTTGACAGCTGCATCGCCGTGCTCATACTCAAGGTAGATGCTTTCGGCACCTACCTTTTTGAGTTCTCTGACTTGGCGCTGAAT
>SVMR01000015.1 GCA_015067315.1 Oscillospiraceae bacterium
CGGACAAAAAAACGGCGGGTCTTTCGACTCGCCGTGATTTCAAGCTGTTAGAATTGCTCGGAAACTAACATCTTTGCTCTTTTTTGCTCTGGTTATATAATACCCTTGGAATGTGATGAGTTTGTGATGAAGTTTTTCCAGTTTGGTTACAATCCAAAACCAGTTTGGTTAAACTTTTAGGAAAAACTGTTACAAAGGTGAATTATTGTTCAAAGCGCCTGGATTCGGAACGTGGTCGCCCGCAAAAGGCTCCCTTGTGCAAAGGGAGCTGTCAGCGAAGCTGACTGAGGGATTGTAACCCCGTCCAATCTTACGTCCGCCGTCGGTATCAACGGAATCGTCGTAGGGGCGACCCTGCGTGGTCGCCAGAAAAATAGGATTCCCGGAGGGCAAGCCCCCTCTGACGAGGGAGCTGTCGCGGCTTTGCCGTGACTGAGGGAGAGAAAACCCTGTCCAATTTCAAAACGGGCAAATAATTATAAAAACGGCGGGAGCAAGCCCCCGCCCTACATTGATTTTTATGAACCGCCGAAAACCGGGCGGTAATCTCGACAGAATCCCCCAGTCACGCACCTGTTCTTAAAAGCGTGACAGCCCCCTTTAGGCAAGGGGCCTTTTTTGGAAACACCCTTCCGTCACCTGCGGCGACACCTCCCATCAAGGGGAGGGGAAAAACCGCCCCTGCATTGTTTCGGTAACCAATGCAGGATTTTTTGAAAATTAATTTATTTTCCCGCTTTATATTGCGAAAAAGGAAGAAATATAGTATTATATTAAGTTAGAATAGTATGAACGGAGGCGGAAGCTTTTGGAAAAAATTATAACGAAATCGGAAAGCGAAACCGCCGCTTTTGCGAAGGAATTTGCAAAAAGCCTTAAACCCGGCGATATAATCGCCTTCAAAGGCGGACTCGGCGCAGGAAAAACAACCTTCACAAGATATATGTGCGAAGCGCTTGATTCCAAGGACGACGTTTCAAGCCCGACTTTTGCGCTTGTTCATTGCTACCGGGCAAAATTCCCGGTCTGCCATTTCGATATGTATCGTATCAATACTTTTGATGACCTTTATTCCACCGGCTTTTTCGATTATCTCGATTCCGGCGCGGTGCTTGTAATCGAATGGAGCGAAAATATAATCGAATTCATCGGCGACGAAAATATTATAACCGTTGATATAAAACGCCTTGGCGACACCGAAAGGGAAATTACCGTTGAAAGGGGAGAGTGATTGAATGAGAATACTCGGTTTTGATACTTCCGCAAAAGCGGCTTCCGTTGCTCTTTCCGAAGACGGAAAGCTTATTTCGGAATTTTATCTTGACAGCGGTTTTACCCACAGCGAAACGGTTCTTCCGATGGCAAAAGCGGTTCTTGATGCCGCAAGGATAACTCCGGCGGATGTTGACCTTTTCGCGGTTAACTGCGGTCCCGGTTCCTTCACCGGACTTCGAATCGGAATTGCGGCGGTAAAAGCCATTGGAATGAGCCTTAATAAGCCCTGTGCCGCGGTTTCAACCCTTGAGGCGCTTGCATATAATATGCAAAGCTTTCCCGGAATAATCTGCGCTGCAATGGACGCCAGATGCAGCCAGGTTTACACCGCTTTTTTTGAAAGCGACGGAGAAAACATAACCCGCCTTTGTGAGGACAGAGCGGTTTCCACCGACGTCCTTTTTGAGGATATAAAAAAATATTTTTCCGAAACAGGAAAAAAAGTTGTGCTTGTGGGCGACGGCGCAAATCTTTGCTTTAAAAAATTCGGCGAAGAATTTGTAAAAACTGCCCCTTCCCAGCTTGTTCTCGGACATGCTTCCGGAACCTGCATTGCCGCGCAGAAACTTTTTGAAAGCGGCAAAACCGTTTCCTCCGGGGAACTTGTTCCGAATTATCTCCGCCTTGCCCAGGCGGAAAGAGAAAAACTTCAGAAAGAAGGTAAATTATGATCGCATTGGGTTCCGACCACGGCGGCTATCTCTATAAAGAGGAGCTTAAAAAACATCTTGATGAAAAAGGTATCGAATATATCGATTTCGGTACCGACAGCACCGCTTCCTGCGATTATCCCGTTTATGCGGAAAAAGTCTGCAGGGCAATCCAGTCCGGTGAATGCGAAAAAGGAATCCTCATTTGCGGAACCGGAATCGGAATGAGCATCTGCGCAAACAAATTCAAAGGAATCCGCGCGGCCTGCTGCGGTGATCATTTTTCCGCAGAATTTACAAGAAAGCACAACAATTCCAACGTCCTCTGCATGGGCGCAAGAACAATCGGCGCCGGAGTTGCACTCCAGCTTGCCGATATCTTCCTTTCCACCGAATTTGAAGGCGGACGCCACCAGAAACGCGTTGATATGATTACCGCTTTCGAGGAAGAATAAAATGCCTGTTATATCGAAGTTCGATTACGATAATTTTTATGACATATTTTTTAAGGGGGAACCGAATATTATGAAAAAACCTTTCATTCTTGACCATCCGCTTGTTCAGCACAAACTTTCAATCCTCAGAAGAACCACCACCGGTACAAAAGATTTCCGCGAACTCATCAGCGAAATCGGAACTCTTCTTTGCTATGAAGCGACCCGCGACATTGAACTTGAACCGGTCGAAATCGAAACCCCTATCTGCAAATGCACCGCAAAACAGATCAAAGGCAAAGCTCCTGTAATCGTTCCGATTCTCCGCGCGGGTCTTGGAATGGTTGACGGCGTTCAGAAACTTATCCCCAGCGCAAGAGTCGGTCACATCGGTCTTTACCGCGACGAAGAAACCGCGCAGCCCATCGAATATTTCTGCAAGCTTCCCGTTGATATTGCGGATTGCAGAGTTTTCCTTGTTGACCCGATGCTTGCAACCGGCGGCAGCGCCATCGACGCAATCGGCCAGCTTAAAAAACGCGGAGTTAAAGATATCAGCTTCCTTTGCATCATTGCCGCTCCGGAAGGTCTTGAAAAAGTAAACGTCGCACATCCCGACGTACAGATTTACTGCGCGGCTCTTGATGAAAAACTCAACGAAGTAAACTACATCGTTCCGGGTCTCGGCGACGCAGGCGACAGAATCTTCGGTACCAAATAATGAAAATAATGTCCGTTGATTTCGGCGACGCAAGAACAGGAATCGCCATGTGCGACAAAACCGAATTTCTTGCTTCTCCGATAACCGTAATCCACGAAAAGCGCTTTGAGCACGCAATCGAAAAAACCGCCGACGAAGCCATTAAAAACAAAGCGGAAGCGGTAATCGTCGGTCTGCCCCTCAATATGAACGGTTCCGAAGGTCCGAGAGCGGAACTTTGCCGGGAATTTGCCGCAAAGCTTTCCGAAAAAATCTCCGTTCCCGTAAGAATGTGGGACGAACGCCAGACAACGGTTTCCGCCGCCGGATTCCTTAACGAAACCGACACCCGCGGAAAAAAGCGCAAGGCGGTAATCGATGCCGTTGCGGCTGTCATAATCCTCGACAGCTACCTTCAATGGCGCAAAAACCACCCCGGCGAATTTTAATTGCGCCCCTTGTTAAAGGGGAGAGGGTCACATCGCGTAAGCGGTGGCGAGGGGATTCATTCAATAAAAAAGCTCCCTGCTTTTCAGCAGGGAGCTTTTTTAAAATCAGCTTGATTGCAACCTGTTTTTTCAGGGATCTTTTACAATTTCTTTATAACCATCCACAATTTTGTGTTTGATACCAATCCAATGTAAATCTGCCCGGGAAAATTACTTTATTCAATCAGTGATTTGGTAGTATTTTATACTACTTTATCGTATTTGTCAATATTTCATAAGATTTTGTAGCATACTCTTATCAAAAGGAAGGTGTGCTTAAAAAATGAAACCTCTTAAAGAAAAAATCAGCATTACAATAGATTCGGATTTGCTTGCAAACCTTAAGGAAAGAGCCGAATATGACGGACGTCCCCTTTCTCAATATATCAACATTGTTC
Organism: Oscillospiraceae bacterium; assembly: GCA_015067315.1. Classification (GTDB taxonomy): domain Bacteria; phylum Bacillota; class Clostridia; order Oscillospirales; family Ruminococcaceae; genus UMGS1668. Next base: position 3,946 of record SVMR01000015.1, read on the forward strand.
TTAAACGCTATATTGAAAACGTTGAAAAAAGGGAAGCGGAAAAACAAAATTAAACCGATAAAAAGTCACAGCTGCCTTCGGGAAGCTGTGCTTTTTCTTTGCAAAAATCTGGAAAACCACTTGATTTAATAATAGAATATGATATAATAATTTACGGATAAAAATTACTAATTGATATTAATTATTGATTATAGGAGGCGATTTTATGTGGATCTTTGCTGCAACAGGTTCTGCTTTTTTCGCCGGTTTAACGTCAATTCTCGCAAAATGCGGAATCAAAAAAACGGATTCCGACGTTGCGACCGCAATCCGCACCGGAGTTGTGCTTTTGTTTTCGTGGATAATGGTTTTTGCGGTCGGTTCCGCGGGAACCATAACGGAAATAAACCCGAAGTCTTTTCTTTTTCTCGTTCTTTCCGGAATTGCGACCGGCGCTTCGTGGATATGCTATTTCAAGGCCCTTTCCATGGGAAACGTCAACAAGGTTGTTCCGATAGATAAATCCAGCACGATTTTAACGGTTATCCTTGCGATAATTTTTTTCGGAGAAACGGAAGGAATTTTTGTAAAACTTATCTGCACCGCCTTTCTCGCTCTCGGAATTTTCATGATGATCGAAAAGAAGGACTATTCCGGCGAAAACAAAAAAGGCTGGATGATATATGCGGTTCTTTCGGCGGTTTTTGCGGCGGCAACTTCAATCCTTGCAAAAATCGGAATCGATGGGGTGGAATCCAATCTCGGAACCGCCCTCAGGACGATAGTTGTTCTGATAATGGCCTGGGCGGTTGTTTTTATGAAAGGCAAGCAGAAGGAAGTTAAGAATATCGATAAAAAAGAACTGGGCTTCATCTGCCTTTCGGGAATTGCGACGGGCGCTTCCTGGCTTTGCTATTATTACGCTATCCAGAACGGCATAGTGAGCATTGTTGTTCCGATAGATAAACTGAGCATTCTTGCTGCGGTTGCTTTTTCATATTTCGTTTTCGGCGAAAAATTAAGCAAAAAAAGCGCCGCCGGACTTTTTATTATGACCGCGGCAACGGTTTTGATGGCGATTTTCGGTTAAAAGCAAAAAAGCAGAGCCTTCCTTGCGGAAGGCTCTGCTTTTTTTGGATTTGTTTTTTTGAAAAGAAAAGAGGGGAAAGCGATGAAAAAATTTGACTTTTTCTGTTGCTGTGGCTATATTATAATCCCAAAATATGAGCAGATTTAGCGGATTTTTTTAATAAAATGTAAAGATATATGCGAAAAAGGACTATTCCTTTCGGAACAGTCCTTTTTTGCGTGACCGGAAAATAAGCCGGGTTCTGTAATGACGACAATCTATCTTCGCCGCCGGTCGCCCGTGCGGCTTTAATGCCACCTTTGCGAAGCGCATCGGGCCGATGCGTTGTTCTTCTGTACGGTGTTGCTCCGGATAGGGTTTACAGACCCCCTATGTTACCATAGGACGTGGTGAGCTCTTACCTCGCCTTTCCACCCTTACCATGCAAAGCATGGCGGTATATCTCTGTTGCACTCTCCCTGGGGTCACCCCCGGCTGCCGTTAGCAGCTACCCTTGCCCTTGGAGCCCGGACTTTCCTCGCGCGCGTCCTTTCGGAACTGCGTCCGCTGCCGTCCTTTCCGCTCACGGGTTAATATTATAAACTATCCTTCGCAATATGTCAATTATTGCGGAAAAATTTTGGAATAAACCGCTTCTGAACTTCCGGTTTATAAAACTAAACCGACCTTCGGTTGAGTTATTTTTCTTTCCGGAGTATAATCAAATCATCGAAAGGAGATGTATTCAATGGAAAAACAGACATTGGGACAGAAAATCTGCGAACTTCGCAAGGGGAAAAATATGACCCAGCTTGAACTTGCAAACAAACTCAACATCACCGATAAGGCGGTTTCAAAATGGGAAAGGGATATCTCCTGCCCGGATATAAACACTTTCCCGAAGCTTGCGGAAATCCTCGGAGTTTCCGTTGACGAACTTTTGCAGGCAAACCTTTCCGGAAAGGAAAACAGCGAGAAAAAGGATGCCTTTGATATGGTGCTCAAAGCCGTTCCTCTTGCCATGAGTGTTGCGGTGATCATTCTTACTCTTATTGACCAGCTTTATTGGGAAGACGCCGCAACGCTTCTTGGAATTGCGGTTCTTGCGTTTTCAATCAAAAATTTCAGAGAAAAATAATAAAACCCTTCCACCGTGCATACGGCAACGGTCCCCCGCCCCTGTAAGGGGAGGTAAAAGAAACTCCCGTGCTCAAATCTTGAGCACGGGAGTTTTATCTTATTTTTCGGGTTGGATAAACGCTTCAAATCCGGAGGAAAAATGGACCGTTCCGTCCGGTTCAACCCACATTGCCTCGGTGTTTTCAATGGATTCTATAAGCGCCATGCCTTCTTCAAGAGTAAGGTTGAAGCAGGCGGTGGAAACCGCATCCGCAAGACCGGAATCCGGAGTAAGAATTGAAACTGCGGCAAAATCATCCTTCGGGAAAAGGGTTTCCGGGTCGATTATATGGTGATATTTTGTTTCGCCGACGTAATAATAACGCTGGTAGGAACCGCTTGTAACAAGGGCAAGATCGCTGAAATTGACGCGGAGAATAAAGGTCTGCTCGGAGGTCAGATCCGGGTTCTGGATTCCGGCGATCCAGCCGGTTCCGTCGCCTTTTGTTCCGATTGTGCGGATGTTTCCGCCGATGTTGAGGGTATAGTTGTCAACGCCCATTTCCTCAAGGATTTTTGCGATTCGCTCGGTTGCGTAACCTTTTCCGATTGCGCCAACGTCAACTTTGAGCATGGGGTCCGCAAAGAAAACGGTGCTGTTTTCCTTATCGATTATAACGTTGTCGATATTGCAGTGCTTTGCGGCTTCGGAAAGTTCTTCCATAGGCGGAACTTTTGCGTTGAGATAATCGCTGTTTCCTTCTTCGCGGTAGTTATGCCAGATTTTGAGCACGGAACCCATTGCGTAATTGGTTTTGCCTTCCGTAAGGTCATACATTTCCCGGCAGAATTCAAAAAGAAGGATAATATCCTCGTCAACTTCAACGGGAGCGCTGCCCGCTTCCTTGTTGAGGTCATAGATATTTGTAACGCCGTCATAATGATTGTAGATATCGTAAAGCTGGTGGAAATGAAGAAGCTGTTCTTCAATAACCGCGATTTTTTCGTCGAATTCCTCCTGGGAATAATCATAGCCTACAATGGTGGAAGCGGTATCAAAATAATCGATAAACGATTTTGTGAATTTCTGTTTTTGGGGTTCGTCCGGGTTTCCGGGGGTTTCCTCTCCGGTTTGAGCACAGCCGGAAATTCCGAGCACCATGAGCACGGCAAGCAAAAGGGAAAGAAGTTTCTTCATTTTTTCCTCCTTATAAAAATCTTGTTTCAAAGCGATAATAACAGCATTTTACGCAGATAAAACGTTCTTATTACAGTTTTGCATATTTTACATGGATTGGCAATATAAAAAATAAAAGGGGGATTAAAAATCCCCCTTTATGTTTTGGCTAATTAAGAATTAGTCAGCGTAGTTGATTGCTTTAACGGTTGCTTCGATGTAGGAACCTACCTGCATGGTGCAGCCTGCATAAAGATCAGCTTCGTTAAGAGCTACCATGTGGCCGTTGTGTTCAACGAGTTCGATAGCTTCGAGGTCTGCAGCAACTTTGCCTACTACGTATGCGCAGTATGCGTCAGCCTGGGTGTACCATTCAGCAGCGATGGGGGAAGCAACGGTCATGCCGTAGTCTTCTTTTTTAGCATATTTGGATCTGAGATCTTCAATAGCGGTGGTGGTGCCGTCTGCTTCAAGGCCGATTTTGGGCTGAATTGCATCAAGACGTGCAGCAAGGATAACGCCTTCAGCGTCGGTTACTACTGCTGCAAAGTCAGAGTACATTTCGATGGAGGTTTCGGTTACGTTGCAGGAAGTAACGATGCCGAGGCCGAGTTTGAATTCGTCAGCGGTGAATTCAACAGTGTTGTTGAGTGCGTCAACGAGAGCAGCCTGGAAGTCAGTGATCTGCATGGTGCAGCCAGCATAGAGGTCAGCTTCGTTTGCAGCTACCATGTGGCCGTTGGATTCAACGAGTTCAACGTTAGCGATGTAGTCAACGGTTTTGCCGATAGCCCATGCTTCGAAAGCAGCCATCTGAGCATCCCATTCAGCGCCGATAGGAGATGCAACGGTCATGCCGTAGTCAGGACCTTTTTCGGTTTTGGTTCTTGCGTCGAAACCTTCAGCAGTGTAAACGCCAGCTTCGTCTTTTACGCCTTTGGACTGTGCAACATCGAGGTCGATTGCTACGATGGTGCCTTCTGCGTCGAGAACAACGGAAGCCATGGTTGCGTCAACCTGTGCTTTGTCGCCAACGCTCTGGGAAACAACAACGCCAAGACCAAGGGTGTAAGTTGCTTCGGTTACTTCGGGTTCGGTGGGTTCTTCAGGGGTTTCTTCACCTTCAGAGGGGTTTTCTACTTCGGGCTGTTCGGGGGTTTCTTCCTGGCCGCATGCTGCGAAGGAAAGAACCATTACGAGAGCGAGAAGCATTGCAAGAAGTTTTTTCATAATAAATACTCCCAACTTTCAATTTTATTTTTTTATTACGGCTTTACGCCGTAATTCAGCATATATTATAGCCACAGAAAGTTGATTTGTCAAGCTATATGTTAACATTTTATCGTAAAATAACATAATTTTTCCGCAAAAAGCGACCAAAATTTTAAATTATGCACTAAAAAGCAAAAACTTTTTGTATTTTTCAACAAAAATAAAAATCCGCTTTTGTCGGAATTAACAAAAAATATGTATTAAAATGTTGTAATAAGTAAAATTTACTGATTGACTTTTAAATATAGGTTGTAATATAATATACTCGGTTTAGATTGACTATATAATGTCAAAAAATAAACAAACCAAAAAAAGAACGCAGAAATAGAAAAGAGGTTTTTGTCCATGTCCCTTTTCGGCATTAAAGGCGTTCACGTTCCCCACAGAAAGCACACCGCTGACTGCCATCCGGAACGTATGCCTATTCCGAAAACCGTAGTTATCCCCATGGCACAGCACATCGGCGCTCCCGCAAAGCCCGTTGTTAACGTAGGGGATACCGTTGGCGTCGGTCAGGTAATCGGCGAAGCTGTCGGATTCATTTCCGCACCTGTTCATGCTTCCGTTTCCGGTACCGTTAAAAAAATCGACACCATGGCAAACAGCAACGGCGGCACCATGACCGCCATCACCATCGAATCTGACGGTGAAATGCGTCCCCACGAAAGTGTTGTTCCCCCTGTTGTTACCAATTATGATGAATTTGTAGCAGCAGTCCGCGCAAGCGGAATTGTCGGTCTTGGCGGCGCAGGCTTCCCCACCTTTGTAAAACTTTCCGTAAAAGATCTTTCCAAAGTTGAGGAAGTTGTTCTCAACGGCGCAGAATGCGAACCCTACATCACCGCTGATACCCTTACCATGACCGACAGAGCAGACGATATCTTCGAAGGCATCCAGCTTCTCGAAAAATATCTCGGCGTAAAAAAAGTTATCATCGGTATCGAAGATAACAAACCCCAGGCAATCAAAGCAATGCAGGAACTTTCCAAAAAAGACAGCGCGATCGTTGTAAAACCCATGCCCGCAGCATATCCCCAGGGCGGTGAGAAAGTTCTTATTTACAACACCACAAGAAAAGTTGTTCCGGAAGGAAAACTTCCTCTTGATGTCGGCTGCATTGTTATGAACGTAACCACCCTTGCATGCATCGCAGAATACGTAAGAACCGGTATGCCTCTTGTTGAAAAATGCCTTACCGTTGACGGTTCCGCCGTTGCAACTCCCAAAAACGTAATCGCACCTATCGGTACTTCCATGAAAGACGTATTCGATTTCTGCGGCGGATTCAAAGAAGAACCCAGAAAAGTTATGTACGGCGGCCCCATGATGGGTATTGCTGTTCCTTCTCTTGAAGAACCGATCCTTAAAAACACCAACGCAATTCTCGCTTTCAACAAAAAGGATGCAACCCTTCCGGACGAAACCCCCTGCATCCGCTGCGGCAACTGCATCAACCATTGCCCGCTCAACCTTAACCCGCCCGCAATTGCAAAAGCTCTTGCTTCCGGCGACGGCGCAGAAATTGCAAAAACCAAAGTTAACATCTGCATGGAATGCGGCGCCTGCGTTTTCGTTTGCCCTGCACACCGCATGATCGTTCACAGAAACAAACTTGCAAAGGCAGAGCTCCGCGCTTACCAGACCAAGCTTGCCGAACAGAAAAAGAAAGAGGAGGAAAATAAATAATGGAAAATAACTTTATTGTTTCCGTATCTCCTCACGTTCACGGAAAAAGAACCACCACTACCGTAATGCTTGACGTTGTAATCGCGCTTCTTCCCGCAGCAATCGCAGGCATTGTTATCTTCGGAATGAATGCGGCGATTCTCTGCGCGGTATGCGTAGCTTCCTGCGTTGCTTTCGAGTTCCTTTTCACAAAACTCTGCCATCGCCCCACAACCGTAGGCGATCTTTCCGCAGTTGTTACCGGTCTTATCCTTGCAATGAACCTTCCCGCAACCCTTCCCGTATGGCAGGCAGTTGTCGGATGCTTTGTTGCAATCGTAATCACCAAATGCCTCTTCGGCGGAATCGGCTGCAACTTTGCAAACCCTGCAATCACCGCCCGTGTTGTAATGCTTGTTGCATTCACCGGCACCATGGCAGCAGCTGTTCCTCCCAAATCCATGGCGGAATCCGTTGACCTTGCTACATACGCAACTCCTCTTTCCGTATATCCCCAGGGCGAAGAAGCAATCAACGCATTCATGGAACAGACCTCCCTCATGGATATGTTCCTCGGTCTTCGCGGCGGCGCTCTCGGCGAAGTATGCGCTCTCGGTCTTCTTGTCGGCGGCGTATATCTTGTTGCGCGCAAAGTAATCACCTGGCACATTCCCGTTGTTTTCATCGGCGCTGTTTTTGCTCTTGCATTCGCAATCACCGGTGACGCAAACCTTGCTCTCTATTACACTCTTTCCGGCGGTACCTTCATCGGCGCTATCTTCATGGCAACCGACTATGTAACTTCCCCCTATACCGCAAAAGGCAAAGTTATCTTTGCTCTCGGATGCGCGATCATCACCACCGCAATCCGTTTCTACGGAAGCTATCCGGAAGGCGTTTCCTTCTCTATCCTCTTCATGAACATCCTCAATCCTTATATTGATAAATGGACCATGAAAAAACCGTTTGGAGGTGTTAAAGCATGAAAGAAAACATTAAAAGCGTAGTCGTTCTGACTGCTATCTGCCTTGTTGTTGCAGTTCTTCTTGCATATACCAACTCCATCACCGCTCCGATTATCGAAGCAAACAAAGCCGCAAAAGCAAGCGGTTCTCTTCTTGAAGTTATGCCCGAAGCGGCAGGTTTTGAAAACATCACCGATACCCTCGGCGAACTTCCCGCAACCGTTAAAGAAGTTCATGCTGAAACTTCCGGACTCGGCCACGTTATGATCCTCGGCACCACCACCCAGTTCTCTTCCGACGAAATGGGAATCACCGTTGCAATCGGCGCGGACGGAAAAATCTCCAACGTTCTTCTTACCGGTTATTATGAATCCAAAGATTTCGGCGCAGATTATCCCGCAACCTATATCGGTCAGGACTCTGCTCTCGGCGGCGTTGATACCGTTGCGGGAACAACCTTCTCCTCCAGCGCATTCAAAAACGCAATCGCCGATGCTTTCTCTGTTCTTGTCAACAACAATCTTGTTGCTGCAGGTCAGAAGAGCGAAGAACAGCTTATCGCTGAAGCAATGCCTCTTGCACTTCCCGGCGCATTCAACAGCCTCGGCAATCCTATCACCGCTCCTGTTGAAGGTGTTGCGGCTCCCATCACCCAGGCATTCAAAGCAAAGAACAACTGCGGTTATATCTATGTTGTATCCACTGACGCAGGTTCCGTAATCGTCGGCGTAAACGCATTCGGCGTTGCAAAAGCAATCGATCTCGAAGGCAATGACGTTACCGCAACCGCAACCGATGCTGTTGCCGCCGCTGTTGCCGCAGCTCCCGCGCTTGCAACCGAAAACCTTGAGGCAAACACCAAAACCGTTGCCGCAGCATTCGAAGAAGGCGCAGTTATCACTCCTGTTGAAGGACTTAACGTATTCTCCGATATCATGGCCGCATTCACCGTAACCGTCGGCGAAGAAACCATGTACGCAGTCATCACCGGACCTCTTGCATACGCAGACGAAACCATGAAGATGATGGTTGTATTCAACGCAAACGGCGAAGTTGTAACTTACAAAACTTACACCGAACTCATTCTCCACGGAGAATATTACGCAACCCACGAACTTACCGATCCCGCCGCATACAGAGATCAGTTCCTCGGACTTACCGAAGCAACCTATTCCGACGATATGACTCTTGTTGCCGGCGCAACCATGACTGCAAATGCTGTTGCAAGCAACTTCCGCAGCGCATTCGAAGCTTTCAATCTCATTAAGGAGGTTGTTGCATAATGAAAAAATTAGGTATTCTTTTAAAAGGTATTATTAAAGAGAACCCGGTTCTTGTTCTTCTTCTCGGAACCTGCCCCGCTCTTGCAACCACCACCGGAGTTGTTTCCGCTCTTGCAATGGGTATTGCCGCAACCGCAGTTCTCATCTGCTCCAACATCGTAATTTCCGCTCTTCGCAAAGCAATTCCGGACAAAGTAAGAATTCCCTGCTATATCGTTGTAATCGCAGGTTTCGTTTCCGTTGTTCAGATGCTTATGCAGGCATATTTCCCGGATCTTTACGATATGCTCGGCGTATATCTTGCTCTTATCGTTGTTAACTGCATCATCCTCGGCCGTGCCGAAATGTTTGCACGCAAAAACGGAATCATCGATTCCGCTCTCGACGGTATCGGCATGGGTCTTGGTTTCACCCTTGCTCTTGTACTTATGGGTTCCGTCCGTGAAATCATCGGTGCAGGCACCTGGGCAGGAATCGAACTTACCGCAATCAAACCCTATGCAGTTTCCATCATGACTTCCGCTCCCGGCGGCTTCCTTGTTTTCGGCTGCCTCATCGCTCTTGCAAACAAAGTTCTTTCCGGCAAAAAAGCAAAGAAAGAATGCTCTTGCGAAGGTTGCCCCAATTCCGCTCTCTGCGGCAAAGAAAACTGCGAATCTGATGCAAAGGAGGAAAATAAATAATGAAAGAACTTATTGTTATCCTCATGAGCGCAATTCTTGTTAACAACTATGTTCTTAACAAGTTCCTCGGAATCTGCCCCTTCCTCGGCGTTTCCAAAAAATCCGACCAGGCAGTAGGCATGGGCGCTTCCGTTATTTTCGTAATGCTTGTTGCAACCGCAGCAACCTGGCCCATTTATAACTACCTTCTTGCGCCCAACGGTCTTGCATATCTTCAGACCATTGTTTTCATTCTTGTAATTGCGGCTCTTGTTCAGTTTGTTGAAATCTTCCTCAAAAAGTTCATTCCCGCACTTCACAAATCCCTTGGCGTATATCTTCCCCTCATCACCACAAACTGCGCAGTTCTCGGCGTTACCATCAACAACATCACCGATGAATACACCTTCATCGAATCCATGGTAAGCTCCCTTGGCTGCGGACTCGGCTTCCTTCTTGCAATGTGGCTCTTCGCCGGAGTAAGAAGCCGTCTTGAGGAATCCGACGCTCCCGAATGCTTCAAAGGAATGCCCATCACTCTTGTTGCGGCATCCATCGTTTCCGTTGCATTTATGGGATTCGGCGGCATTATTGATAAACTCTTCGCATAAGGAGATAATAAAAAATGACTGATGTTATTATTACCGCTGCAATTGTTGTTGCAGGTATTGGTCTTGCATGTTCCCTTCTTCTTGTCCTTGCATCCCATTTCATGGGAGTAAAAGTTAATCCGGTGGAAGGCGAAGTTCGCGATTGCCTTCCCGGCGCAAACTGCGGAGCCTGCGGTTTTTCCGGCTGTGACGCTTATGCAAAAGCTCTTGCCGAAAATCCCGAAACTCCCGCAAACCTCTGCCGTCCCGGCGGCGAAGCTGCCGTAAAAGCAATCTGCGAAATTCTCGGCGTTGAAGCCGAAGCGGCAGAACCCGTTGTCGCTTTCGTACATTGCGGCGGTGATTGTGACAAACAGGTTCAGAAGGAAATTTATCAGGGACTCAATTCCTGCGCGGCAGCAAAAATGCTCTATGGCGGAAAAGGCGCATGCCTCTATGGCTGCCTCGGATGCGGCGACTGCGCAACCGTTTGCACAAGGGACGCAATCAGCATCGTAAACGGCGTTGCAAAAGTTGATCCCGAAAAATGCGGAGGATGCGGACTTTGCGCTGCAAAATGCCCCAACCACATTATTTCCATCGTTCCGAAAGCCGAAAAAGCTGTTGTAACCTGCTCCAACCACGAAAAAGGCGCGGTTGTCCGCAAGGAATGCCAGAACGGCTGTATCGGATGCATGAAATGCCAGAAAAACTGCCCCGCAGAGGCAATCAAAGTTGAAAACTTCCTTGCAACCGTTGATTATGAAAAATGCATCGGCTGCGGAAAATGCGTTTCCGATTGTCCCGTAGGCTGTCTTGAAATGCTCAAGGCATAATCCGCAAAAATCTCTTTTAAAGGAAGATGCTCCGCCGCTTTTGAATCAAAAGCGGCGGAGCATTGAAAAACTCGGTGAATATGAAAGATAAAAAAGTCAGAAATGACATAATTCTCGGCGCTGCCGTAATAATTGCGGCGGCGGGAATATGGCTCGGAAGCGAGCTTCTTAAAGAAGACGGCGATTTTGCCGTTGTTACGGTAAACGGAATTGAAACGGCAAGATATCCTCTCGATACGGATGCGGAAATCCGCCTTGAAAGTGAAAACGGGGGATATAATATTCTTGTAATAAAGGACGGAAAAGCGGACGTTACGGAAGCTTCCTGTCCGGACCATGTTTGTGTTGACCAGCGTTCCGTAAGCAAAACAGGGGAGGCAATAACCTGCCTTCCGAACAAAACAGTAATTACAGTTGAGGGCAAAGACGAAGCTGAATTTGATTTTGTGTCTTAAATAATTATGAAAACAAAAAAAGTTGCAATGCTTGGGCTTTCGATTGCCCTTGCGATGATAATGTCGTATATAGAGGTTCTTGTTCCCCTTTCCTTTGCGGTTCCGGGAATAAAAATGGGCCTTGCAAATATAGTAATAATATTTGTACTTTATAAAATAGGTACAAAGGAAGCGATTCTTGTTTCTTTGATTCGCGTAATCCTTGTTTCGCTCCTTTTCAGCAACGTAATGGCAATGTGGTACAGCCTTGCCGGCGCGGTGCTTTCCCTTGGAATTATGTGGATCCTTAAAAAGACGGATAAATTTTCCGTTGTGGGCGTTTCAATCGCCGGCGGAATTATGCACAACGTCGGACAGATTATAATGGCGGTGATCGTTCTCGGAACGGAACAGATTGCGCTTTATCTTCCGGTTCTTATAATAACCGGCACCGCAACGGGCGTTGTTATCGGAATTGTTTCCGGACTTGTTATCAACAGGTTCAAAAATATAAGACTTTGATTTTTTTGAAAGAGCATCTGAAAATGATGCTCTTTTTTTATATCCGTTTTCAGGCGGATGAAGTTCCTCAGGAAATCCGTTTGAGGGATAAAAAGGCCCCATTGTCAAAGGGGGCTGTCACGCTTTTAAGAACAGGCGCGTGACCGGGGGATTCTTTTCAGCCTCCCCTATTAGGGGAGGTGGATTTTTCGGCGGCTTTCCGCCGAAAAAGACGGAAGGGTGGTTTCATTTTTTATCAGTACCAACCATTTAATGTAGGGCGGGAGCAATCCACCGCCCTGCCGTAAAACGGATTGAAATTTAATGCAATACGATTCTTTTTCCGTTTATTATTTATACTATAAATAAAATATACCAAAACTGTGGACGAAAACGGTTTGCTGTGATAGAATATAAAAGGTTTAATCCGCTTTAAAAGGGGGAAGATTTATGTATCTTAAAGATACTCATAAAATCTGGCTTGCAACCGGAGAAAAAGCAGTTTTTCTTGAACCCGGAATGGCAAACCGCCACGGACTTATTGCCGGCGCAACCGGCACCGGAAAAACGGTAACATTAAAAGTTCTTGCGGAAGCTTTCAGCGAAATGGGCGTTCCGGTTTTTCTCGGGGATATAAAAGGCGACCTTACCGGAATGATAAATCCCGGAAAGGAAACAAAGCATATCCGCCGGAGCATCGACAGCATGGGCCTTGATTCCTTCGGATATGATTATAAAAACTATCCGGTAAGATTTTTTGACGTTTACGGAAAAAAGGGTCACCCGGTGCGCACGACCATAAGCTCCATGGGTCCGGAACTTCTTTCAAGACTTCTTGAACTGACCCCTGTTCAGGACGGCGTTCTCCGCATAATCTTCCGTATCGCGGACGACGAAGGACTTATTCTTTCCGATCTTAAAGACCTCCGGGCAATGGCGCAGTATGTGGGCGACAACGCGAAGGAATATAAGCTCACCTACGGAAACGTTTCTTCCCAAAGCGTCGGCGCTATCCAGCGCGCCCTTCTTAAACTTGAGGACGAAGGCGGAAATATCTTCTTCGGCGAACCGGAGCTGGATCTTTCCGATTGGATCGATTGGGACGAAGAGGGAAAAGGGGTTATGAACATCCTCGAATGCCAGGAACTTTTCCAGCACCCTCTTCTTTACGGAACCTTCCTTCTCTGGATGCTTTCGGAAATATATGAGATGTTCCCGGAAGCCGGCGACCTTGAAAAACCGAAGCTTGCTTTCTTCTTCGATGAAGCGCATCTTCTTTTCGACGGTGCGCCGAAGGCTCTTGTTGAAACGGTTGAAAGAATGGTACGCCTTATCCGTTCAAAAGGCGTTTCAGTCTGGTTCATAAGCCAGAATCCTTCGGATATTCCGGATTCCGTCCTCGGACAGATCGGAAACCGGGTTCAGCACGGACTGCGCGCCTATACTCCCGCGGATCAGAAGGCTCTCCGGGCGGCGGCAAATTCCTTCCGTAAAAATCCCGCTTTTGATACTGAGGAGGCTCTTTCCGCTCTCGGAACAGGCGAGGCGCTTGTTTCCGTCCTCGACGAAAAAGGCGTTCCAACGATTGTTGAAAAAGCGAACATCCTTCCGCCAAGCAGTTCAATGGATGCGGCTTCCGAAGAGGAAGTTAATGCGGCGATTGAAAAAAGCCCTCTTTTCGGAAAATATGAGGAAGTTAAGGATGAAAAATCCGCTTTCGAAGTTATAAACGAACAGAACGAAAAAGAGGCGGAGGAAGAAAAGAAAACCGCCGAAAAGGAAGCCGAGGAAAAAGAAAAAGAGAAAAAAGCCAAGGAAAAGGAAAAATCCAAAAAGAAAACCTCTTCCAAGGCGGCAAAAAAAGCAACAAGCGCTTTTACAAAAACGGTAAATTCCGCCGCAAATACAATCGGACGGGAAGTCGGAAAGAAAATTGTCCGCGGAATTTTCGATACATTCTTCAAAGGTTAAAAAAGGAGATTTAAAAATGGATATCATCAAAGAAAAAATCAACGAAATCGTCGAAAAAATCAAAAACGATAAAGATATTGCAGCAAAATTCAAAAAAGACCCGGTTACAACCGTTGAAGGACTTATCGGAATCGATCTTCCCAACGACCAGATTGAAAAAATCATCGAAGGAATCAAAGCAAAAATCGCTCTTGACAAAATTGACCTTGATAACATCGATCTCGGAAAAGTTGCCGGCGCTCTCGGCGGACTTTTCGGCAAAAAATAATTTTAAGCGAGGTTTTTAAGCTGTGATTCCGAAGGTTTATTCCTCCGAAGAATTCGAAGAAAAATATACCTATTCCGGCGAACTGGGTTTTGAATGGTCGCCGGAAAAAACCGCTTTCCGCCTTTGGGCGCCCACCGCGGAAAAGGCAAAAATACGCCTTTTCAAAAGCGGAAATCCGAATGCGGAGGATTGTTTTGAAGAAATAGAAATGGATTCCGACCTTTTCGGAACCTGGACAGCCGAAAAGGAAGGCAACCTCAACGGCGTTTATTACACCTTTTCCGTAACCGTTGAAGGAGAGGAAAGGGAAGCGGCGGATCCTTATGCAAAGGCCGCCGGAACGAACGGAAAACGCTCCATGGTAATAAATCTTGCGGAAACGAATCCGGAAGATTGGGAAGAGGACGAAGGTGTTTTTTACGGAAAAAGCATCACCGACGCCGTTATTTACGAACTTCATATCCGCGACCTTTCTTCCGACAAAAGCTCCGGGATTATTAACAAGGGAAAATTCCTCGGCGCCGCGGAGGAAGGAACAAAAACTCCCGATGGAATTCCGACAGGCATTGACCATATAAAGGAGCTTGGGGTCACCCACGTTCACCTTCTCCCGAGCTTCGATTACGGTTCTGTGGATGAATCCGCTTTGGATAAACCCCAGTTCAACTGGGGATACGACCCGGAAAACTTCAATATTCCGGAAGGTTCCTATTCAACCGATCCGGAAAACGGCGCTGTAAGAATCCGCGAAATGAAGCAGATGATAAAAACCTTCCATAAAAACGGAATCGGCGTTGTAATGGATATGGTATATAACCACGTTTTCCATACGGAAGAATTCTGCCTCAACGTTCTTGTTCCCGGATATTTTAGCCGCACCGACGAAAACGGAAATTATTCCGCCGGTTCCGGCTGCGGAAACGACACAGCTTCCGAAAGAAGCATGGTGAAGAAATTTATCGTCGATTCCGTAAAATACTGGGCGGATGAATATCATATAGACGGGTTCCGCTTTGATCTTTCCGGACTTCTTGACATTGCGACCATGAACGAAATAACCGAGGCGGTGCATCCGACCCATCCGAACGTTATTTTTTACTGCGAAGGCTGGGTAATGCCGACCCACGTCACAAAACCCGTTGTTGAACTTGCAAACCAGTATAATTCCGAAAAAATGCCAGGCTGTTCCTTTTTCAGCGATACAATAAGGGATTACCTTATCGGTCCGGCGTTCAAATCGGAAGAAAAAGGCTTTGTAACCGGAAAAACCGGAAGAAAGGAACTTTTTGAGGAATGCTTCAAAGGTATGCCTTTCTGGTGCAAAAATCCGACAAAATGTATAAATTACGTTTCCTGCCATGACGGCTACACCCTTTTCGACAGAATCGGAATTGCCTGCCCCGAAGCGGATTTTGAGGAAAAAATCCGCCGCAGCAATCTTGCCGCCGCGGTTTATATGCTTTCCCAGGGCGTTCCCTTCTTCCAGGCGGGGGAGGAAATGCTCCGCCGGAAAACAAATCCGGACGGAACAGCCGAACACAACAGCTATAAATCCCCGGATTCGGTAAACAGCCTTAAATGGAGCGATCTTTCAAAACCGGAATACAAAAAGGTTTTTGAATATTATAAAGGTCTTATCCGTTTCAGAAAAGCCCACGGAGCACTTCGCCTTGAAAGCGCGGGGGAAGTTTATTCCCATGTTTCCGTTGCGGAAACCGGCGCGGAGGACGTTTTTGCTTTCCATATTTGGGGCGGGGCAAAGGAAGAAACCGCCGAAGCGATTTTTGTCGCTTTCAACCCCACGAAAGAGGAAAAGGAAATCCGCCTTCCCGTCGGAAAATGGAAGCTTTGCATAAACGGCGAAACCGCCGGAACCGAAGTCCTTTCCGAAGAAGAAAAAACTTTTATAATTCCGCCCCTTTGCGCCGCGGCAATGATAAAATAAAAAACAGGAACACGCCGTTTTCGGCGTGTTCCTGTTTTTTTGGTTTTGAAATTCAAAAGAAGAGTTGCAAAATCTTTAATTTATTCCAACGTTAATAATATATCAAATTATGTCGAAAATGTCAATAGTTTTCAACAAACGAGCGTAATAATATGCCTTTTGCACAAAGAAACGGGATTTTTTTCGTAAAGTATTGCGGATTGAAAACCGCCGGAAAAGGTGGTATATTTAAATCACAGAAAGGATGATTCCAATGTACAAATGAAAATTTGAAAACCCGTAAAGAAGGGTTTTCAAAGAAAGGGATCGAATGACCTTCGGCTGATAAAAAGTTCCGAAACAGGCTGTTAGAAGAAGTGCGAAACGAACGAAACAAAAAAACGGAACTTGTTTGATAGTGATACGGAGGCTTCGGTATCAGAAGAAAGCGAGGTTGAGATAATTGACGGATTTTAAGAGTTCACAGAAATAACCCTTGGTCGGTGCAGGTGAAAGATGCATTCGGTCAAGGGTTATTTCTCATTTATAAGGCTTTTTCTTTGAACTTTTGCCCGGGAGGGCTTTTTTTTATTGCCAGGAAAATAAAAAAGCCGGCTTTTTGCCGGACAACATATTTAATTTACCAAAACTTGGCATAAATGTCAATAGTTTTCAACATATTGATAATAATTTATACTTTTTGCACAAATAAAAAGATTCTTTTTCGTAAGGTATTGCGGATTGAAAAACCGGAAAAAAGGTGGTATATTTAAATCACAGAAAGGATGATACCCGATGTACAGATAAACATCAGGAACTCGGATTAAAAGAAGAAAAATCTGAGTCAAAAATGGCTGACCTTCGGAAAGAACAAAAAATAAAAGTTCCGACATCAAGAACAACCCGCTTAAGGGGAAAAGAAGAAAAAAGAAGTGTTAAAGGGAACAGAAAAAATTGACATACGAAGGCAGCGGAAAGAACATCCGAATAAAAAGAAAGAGAGGTTAAAATGATGTTAGATACTAAAATAGAACAGAAATGACCCTTGCTTTATCGTAGGTGAAAGATGCGATAATCCAAGGGTCATTTCATTTGTGTAAAAAAGAACGTCTACGCCGAAGGGGCGCTTTTTTTCTGCCAAAAATAAAAAAAGACGGCCTTTTTGGCCGCCCAACATTTTTAATATACTACTGTTTGATGCAAAAGTCAATATTTCCGGAAAGATTTCTGTGTTTTGCATAACTTTATCGCTTTAACTTAGTACAACATTGCGGATTGAAAAACGCCGGAAAAGGTGGTATATTTAAGTCACAGAAAGGATGATTCCGATGTACAATTAAATTTTGAAAGTTCAATTTTTTGAAAAGGAACTTTCGGAGGAAAAACCGTTACCACCTTTGGTAAAAAGATTTCCGGCATAAAATCATGTCCCAACTTTTGATTAACGCGTTTTATTTAATAGGCTAAAAAGTAAGAAGCGTCCGGAAATTGCAATCAGCCGAAGACAGCGGGTTAAACCGTAGAAAGAGAGGTTGAAACATGACAGACTTTAAAACCGAACAGAGATGACCCTTGCTTTATCGTAGGTGAAAGATGCGATAATTCAAGGGTCATTTCATTTGTATAAAAAGAACGTCTGCGCCGAAGGGGCGCTTTTTTTGTTGCAAAAAAACAAACCCGCTTTTTTGGAAAGCGGGCGTTTTTGATATTTTTAAAGATTTTCCACCGCGGCTTTTTCGGCAATAAGAAGTTTTTTGTAATTTTCGATATATTTTCCGAAACCTTCAACGTCTTCCTTTTTCGGGGCGAATTTTTTTGATTTTGCGCCGGAAAAAACTTTTTTGTCAAGATAATCTTCAAGTTTTTCGCCTTCGCTTTTGTTGACGGAATAGGAAGCGAGAATTGCCATTCCCCAGGCGCCGCCTTCTCCGGCGTTTTCCATTACCACAACTTCGGCTCCGGTTGCGGCAGCAAGAGCTTTTGCGGCAAAATCGGATTTAAAAAGTCCGCCGTGTCCGGTCATTCTTTCGATTCTGACTTTTTCGGTTTCAAGGGTTTCCATTCCGATTTTTATTGTTGCAAAAGCGGAATAAACAAGGGAGCGGGAAAAGTTTGCAAGGTTGAAATTGCTTTCGGGAAGACGGGCAACAAGAGGACGTCCTTTTGTAAAGCCGGTTATATGTTCGCCGGAAAGATAGTTGCAGGAAAAAACTCCGGCGCAGTCCGGTTCGGCGTTTTCCGCTTCGGAAAACATTTTTCCGAGAACGGAACCGCGGCTTGGTTCAAGACCGAATTTTCCGCCGAGTTCCGCGAACATATCTGCGAACGCGTTGAGTTCGGAAGAACAGTTGTTGCAATGCACCATTGCAACGGGGGAACCGCCGGGAGTTGCGGTGACGTCGATTTCCCGATAGAGTTCTGAAAGTTCCTTTTCAAGAACGATCATTGCAAAAACGGAAGTTCCGGCGGAAACATTTCCCGTTGCAGGGCGTACGCTGTTGGTTGCGGTCATTCCGGTTCCGGCGTCGCCTTCCGGAGGACACATGGGAATTCCCGCGGAAAGATCCCCTTCCTCATCGAGGAATCTTGCGCCTTTTTCAGAAAGATATCCGCAGATATCTCCCGCGGCGGCAACTTTCGGAAGAATATCTTCCGCTTTATAGCCGATCCCTTTTTCCGCCATCATCGCATTGAGCTTTTTGAGCATCCGGGCGCTGTATTCGGGTCTGTCCGCTTCGGCGGGGAACATTCCGGAAGCGTCGCCGATTCCGAGAACGAATTCTCCGGAAAGAAGATAATGAACATAGCAGGAAAGGGTCATGAGCTTATCGATTTTTGCAATATGTTCTTCGCCGTCAAGAACCTGCTGCCAAAAATGGGCAATGCTCCATCTTTGGGGAATATTGAACCCGAATTCTTCCGTAAGCATATCCGCGGCGGCGGCTGTGTTGGTGTTGCGCCAAGTCCTGAACGGAGCGAGAAGATTGTCGTCCCGGTCAAGAGCGATATATCCGTGCATCATTGCGGAAATTCCGAGGGAAGCAAGGTTTTTGAGCGTTGCGCCGTATTTTTCAAAAACGTCTTTTTTAAGGGAACGGTAACAGCTTTTCAATCCGGAACTTACGTCATCAAGATGATAGGTCCAGATTCCGTTTTCAAAACTGTTTTCCCAATCGTGATATCCCACAGCGAGAACTTCCGCTTCGCGGTTTATGAGAACGGCTTTTATTCTTGTTGAACCGAGTTCGATTCCAAGGGAACATTCGCCGTTTTCAATCCGGGATTTTATAATTTCGTCCATATTTTTCCGCTCCTTAAAAAATATTCTTTAAAATTATGTTAACACGGAGCGGGGAAAAAAGCAATACGGTAAAGCTGAAAGTTTAAAGTGCGGGGCGGGGGATTGCTTCCGACCTGAAAAGGAGAACGGATTGCCACGCCTTCTGCGAAGGCTCGCAATGACAGACCATTGTCATTCTGAGCGCAGCGAAGAATCCGTTCTCTTAAAAAAACAAAACCTGTCGGAAGGGCAGGCGGATTTTTTTCAAATTTCCTTTGCGAGTTTCAAAAGATAGTTCATCTTCGCTTTCTGCGCGTTCTGTTCAAAAATTGCCGATTCAAGAAGATATTCGTCGGTTGTAAGGTTGAAAACGGCTTCGGTTTTCCGGATTTCCCGTTCAAGCGCTTCGATATCCGACCGAAGGTTTTCCCTTTCTTCCGCCCGCTTTTTCAAAAGTCTTTTTTCTGCTCTTTTTTTGAATAAATTCATATTTTTCGCCTCCGGTTCAATATTATGAAAAAGTTTTGGAAGCTATGAGGATATTTATTCAAAAAAGTTTGACAAAAACAAATAATAAGGATATAATATTGTAGTTAATTTAATATAAGCATCGAGGTGTAGCGCAATTGGTAGCGCGCCTGCTTTGGGAGCAGGATGCTGCAGGTTCGAGTCCTGTCACTTCGACCAGATAAAAAATCAGGAAGGCATTGCCTTCCTGATTTTTTATGTTCCGTATTTTTCCTGAAGTGAATAATAAAGTTTTTCGTATCTTTCGGTATCGACTATGAAGCTGATTCCGTGGGCGGCTTCCGGAAAAACCTCGAAGGTTATCATTTCCGGATTTGCTTCGTAAATTCTTCTTCCCATTTCGCAGGGAACAAAATCGTCTTTTCCGCCATGGACAAGAAGAATCGGAACTTTTGTGTTTTTAACTGCCTCAATGGGTCCGCCGGAAATTTTCAGATTTCCGAAAATTCTTGCCCCAAGTTTTACAAAAGGCATTCCGATTTTCGGCGGGATTCCCATTTTTTTGCATTCCTTTGCGATTATTTCTTCCGGGGAGGTATAGGGACAATCTGCCACGATACATTTTACGTTCTTCGGAAGATCCAGTTCCGAAGCCATGAGCACCGTTGCAGCGCCCATGGAAACTCCGGTGAGCATTATCGGAATATCGCCGAAACGGTTGAGAGCATATTTTATCCATTCAAGGCAGTCATATTTTTCCTTTATTCCGAAACAGATCGTTGTTCCACCGCTTTTTCCTATTGCGCGCTGGTCAACAACAAGGGTGTTGCGTCCCATTTTTCTTGCAAGAACAAATCCGCCGGAAAAATCCCGTACCGCCGTGCTTCTGTAACCGTGGAACTGAATCTGGAGCGGGGCGGAATCGGAAAGATGGTAATATCTTGCCGCAAGCCTTGTTCCGTCAAAAGAGGTTATATAAACCTGTTCAAAGGGAACTTTTTCCATTTCCGCGATGTATTTTTTTATGACCGGTTTTGCCTTTTCGTATTCCGGGGAATCCGGAAGAACGTGGGCAGTACCCCGGTGTTTCGGTGAAGAATAAAATGCTTTAAGATATGTAAAATATGAAATAAGAAGAACAGCAAAAACAAGAATAAGAATTGCGGTAATCATTTTTTCGCCTCGGTTAAAAAATTCTTTTTCCATTATACTACTTTTTTCGGAAAAACGCCAAAATTAATTTGTAAATTTTTATTGAAAAGGAAGATTTTTAAAGCATTATATGATAAAATAGAAAATCCAAAGGGGGGATTTCTTTGCAGTATCTGATAACTTTTCTTGAAGGGATAATCTCCTTCATTTCGCCCTGCATGCTTCCGATGCTTCCGATATACGTTTCATATTTTGCGGGCGGTTCGGAGAAAAAGGGACACGTTTTTAAAAGGGCGGTTTTCTTTGTGCTCGGCTTCACCGCGGTTTTCAGCGTTCTTGGGCTTTTTGCCGGAACGGTCGGCGGTTTTCTTGCAAAATACCAGACGGCGGTGAATATTGTGACAGGCGCCGCGGTAATCTTTTTCGGGCTCGGATATCTTGAGGTTTTCAATCTTCCGTTTTTCAAAGGATTGGGAAAATTCAATAAAACCGAAGGAATTTTCGGCGCTTTTCTCTTCGGAATGATATATTCCGTAAGCCTTTCGCCTTGTGTGGGAGCGTTCCTTGGTTCCGCGCTTATGCTTGCTTCCGGTTCCGGAACGGCAATTAAAGGATTCCTGCTTCTTCTTGTCTATTCACTCGGTCTTGGAATTCCTTTTGTGTTTTCCGCGGTTCTTCTTGACGAATTCGGAAAAGCTTTTGATTTTATAAAAAAACATTATGCAAAAATCAACAGGATCTGCGGAATTTTCCTTATAATCGTCGGAATTTCGATGATGTTCGGGCTTCTTAATTCCTTGCTTTCGATTTTTGGCTGAAAGGGGATTTTTTATGGGTAAAACAAAACTTGCTGTAATTGTTCTTTTCGCCGCAATCGTTCTTCTTGCGGCGGTTCTCGGTTATGAGTTTCTTTCAAAAAATTACGAACCGGAAAGCGAAACTCCTTCCGGAAATTCTTCCGAAGCGGAAGAACCTGCACCGGATTTCACCGTTTATGATTTTGAGGGAAACCCGGTAAAACTTTCGGATTTTAAGGGGAAACCGGTTGTAATAAACTTCTGGGCAACCTGGTGCGGATACTGCGTAAAGGAAATGCCTTCTTTTGAAAAAGCATTTGCCGAATACGGCGACGAAGTCGTTTTCATGATGATAAACGTAACCGACGGATATCAGGAAACGAAGGAAGCCGCCCTTGAATTCACCGAAGAAAAGGGATATACGTTCCCGGTTTATTACGATACGGAACTTTCCGCAACCTATGCCTATGGAGCATATTCCCTTCCGGCAACGGGTTTTATTGACGAAGAGGGATTTTTTGTAACCGGTCAGACCGGAATGATAAGCGAGGAAAAACTTTTTGAAAGAATTGAATCGCTTCTTGAATAAAACAAACAGTCCGCGGATCAAGGCCCCCTTGTTAAAGGGGGCCGGATTTTTTAACCGCCTGCGGTTAAAAAAGACTGGGGGATTCTATTGGAATTATCAGCCGGATTTAATTAATTAGGATTTACACCCTTTCGTCTTTTACCTTCGGCAAAATCCACCTCCCCTCAAGGGGAGGTAAAACCGCCCGTTTTTAATTGGACGGGGTTTATCCCTCATCCGTCTTTTCTGCAACAAGTTGCAGAAAATCCACCTTCCCCCAAGGGGAGGCTTTAAAAAAATGGAGGCATTCTTTCCGAAATGCCTCCCGATTGCTTTTTTGGGATTATTTGAGTTTGTTTCCGTCGGAAAATGCGTTTCCGACAGCTTCGCCGAGGACGACGTATTTGTGGTTTGCGGCGTCATAGGTGATGGGGCGGAGTTTTGCAACGTCGATTTTGCCTTCCTCGTTAAGAACGCTTTCGTCGGCACAGACGTTGAGGATTTTTCCGACCATAAGGTGACTTTCCGGGTCATAGCTTTTGAGTTCGCATTCAATTGCCATAGGAAGCTCGTCGATAAGAGGAGCGTTTACAAATTCGGATTTTGTTGCGTGGAATCCGGCTCTTTCGAATTTATCCGGAACCTTGTTGCCGGATTCAACTCCGACATAGTCGCATTCAACAACATGCGCGGCGTCCGCCATGCTTACGGTGAAGGCGTTGGACGCAAGAACGTTTTTTGTGGTTTTGTGGCTGGGGCTTATTGCCATTGTGATTTCATCGGAACCGGTGATTCCGCCCCAGGCGGCATTCATTGCGCAGGGAACTCCGTTTTCGTCATAAGCCGCAAGAATAAAAACAGGCATGGGATAGACCATCGGTTTTGCGCCGAAATTTTTTCTCATATTTAATACCTCCGGAAAAATTTTTATAATTTAAACGGCAAAAAAGCCGCCAAAACAGCAATTAAAATTGCGGGAAGAAGGTTCGCGACGCGGATTTTCTTTCCCCAGACAAGGTTAAGTCCGACGCAGAAGATAAGGATGGAACCTATCATGGAAAGGTTCAGAAGAGCTTCTTCGGTCATAAACGGTTTTATAAGGGAAGAAAGAGCGGTTACTCCGCCCTGAAGAATTGCGACGGGAATCGCGGAAAAGGCGCATCCCTTTCCCCAGGAGCAGGTCATTACCATGATTATGATAAGGTCGAGAATGGATTTTGTCACAAGAACGGAATAATCCCCGAGGATTCCGTCCTGAATTGCGCCGACTATTGCCATTGCGCCGATGCATACGGTAAGGGAAGCGGTTACAAAGCCTTCGACAAATTTTTTGTCTTTTGCGTTTCCGCTTTTTTGTTTCAGCCATTCGCCGAAAGCTTCGAAGCGGTCTTCGATATTTATTGTTTCGCCGATAAGCGCGCCGAGAGCAAGGCAGGCAACAACAAGCATTGTTCCGCCGCTTTTTACGGAAGTTCCGTTTACGGAAAGCATTCCTTCAAGGGCACCGGAAATTCCGAGGAAAAGAACGCAGATTCCGCAGGCTTTGCAAAGGGTGTCCCGGTGCCTTTCGGAAAGACCTTTTCCGAAAACCGTTCCGAAAAATCCTCCGATTATTATTGCCGCAATGTTTATAACCGTTCCCGTTCCGGGCATTTTTCCGCCGCCTTCCGTTTTTAAAATACAATATATATTTTGCCTTTTGAAAGCGCTTTTGTCAATAGTTTCTATTGCCAAACATATGTTCTTATTGTATAATATGATTATCATAAAAAAGGGGGCTTCTTTTTTTGGAAAGGCTTGTTTTTCATATCGACGTCAACAGCGCTTTTCTTTCCTGGGAAGCCGCAAAAAGAGTTAAAAACGGCGAAGAGGATATCCGCCTTATTCCTTCCGCAATCGGCGGCGACAGAGATAAGCGCACCGGGGTTATTCTTGCAAAATCAATTCCGGCAAAAAAATTCGGAATAAAAACCGGCGAACCGGTCGGAATGGCGCTTCGGAAATGTCCGAATCTTTATCTTGCAAAGCCGGATTTCCGCCTTTACGTAAAATGCTCAAAAGCATTTATGGATATCTGCCGGGAATATACCCCGGTTGTTGAAAAATATTCAATCGACGAATGCTTCCTTGATATGACCGGAACGGATATGCTCTATCCGGACCCGATTAAAGTTGCCCATGAAATAAAGGACAGAATTTATAACGAACTCGGTTTTACTGTAAACGTCGGAATCGGTCCCTGCAAAATTCTTGCGAAAATGGCAAGCGATTTTGAAAAGCCGAATAAGGTTCATACCCTTTTTAAAAATGAAATCGAAACAAAAATGTGGCCACTTCCCGTCGGCGAACTTTTCAGCATCGGCCGTTCCACCGCCGAGCGGCTTGAAAGTGCAGGAATAAAAACAATAGGCGACCTTGCAAGGCTTGATTTAAAGACCGTACAGGCTTTTGCAGGCGATAAAATAGGAAAGCAGATACACGGGTTTGCAAACGGAATCGACCCTTCTCCGGTTCTTGAAGCTCCCGAGGAGGCAAAGGGTTACAGCATTTCCACAACTCTTGAAGAGGACGTTGTTGCGAAGGAAGAAGCTTTTAAGATTCTTCTTGCCCTTGCGGACAGCGTTTCCGCAAGAATGCGCGCGGACGGAAAAAAAGCTTTCTGCATCGGGGTCACGATCCGTGGAAACGATTTTAAAAACCATTCCCACCAGCACACCCTTTCCGAAGCGACGGATATCACTTCGGAAATTTACGAGGCTTCAAAGCAGCTTTTTTCCGAACTTTGGGACAGGAGAACTCCGCTCCGGCTTCTCGGAATTTCTCTTACGCAGGTCACCGCCGAGGACAACACCCAGCTTTCGTTCTTCCCGACGGAAAACCGGGAAAAGGAACGGAAGCTCGATAAGGCAATGGACGCAATCCGAAGCCGCTTCGGTTCCGAAACGGTAGTCCGGGCTTCGAACTATAATTCCGAACTGAACGTCGGGAAAAAATATAAGGCGCAGATGGAAAACGAAAAAAAATAACCTTTCGCCGGGGGCGAAAGGTTATTTTTTTATTTAAAAACAATTTCCATTAAAACCGGGTTGTGGTCGGAAAATTCAAAACCGCAATCTATCGTTTCTGTATAAAGAAGTTCAACGTTCGGGGAAATTATAAATCCGTCGATAACGTAATGCTGGGCGGTTTCGCTGTCATAAGGCTTGTTGAGCAGGCGGCAGGTGGGGGTGCTTTCGTCATAAACGTACCGCCAGCCTTCCGGAAGGGCGGATTCTTCAAGAGCGCCCGGCATCCAGAGTTCGGAGGTGAAAATCGGATATTTTTCTTCCGTTTTCGGGAACATCTGGTTAAAATCTCCCCCGGCGATTACGTAATTTCCCTTTGCGTATTCCGCTTCAAGAATTTCCCAAAGCATTTTCGTCTGGGCAATTTTTCCTTCGCCGTCGTCATAAGCTTCCAGATGAAGATTCACAACCACAAGCTGCTTGTCCGTTCCTTCGATATTATGATATGAAACAAGCAGGCATCTTTTAAGGTTCGCGGCGGAAACGGGCCAGCTGAAAGGGCAGGGAAGGGAAATTCTTTCCGCTTTTTCAATATCATAATCCGAAAGGGTAAGAATTCCGCTGTCAACTTTTCCGATAGGCGGCCAAGGGAACGGAACAAAATTGCAGACATAGTTAGGTGCAAAAACAACTTCGTTTCCAAAATTTTCCCAAAGCATCTGTCTTTCATTTATAAAAAAACTTCTTTTGGAGGAATCATCAACTTCCTGGAGCAAAATTATATCCGCATCTGCTTCATCAATAATGCCGATAATACCTTCCATATTTTTGAGCACCAGATTTTCGTCACCGTTGCGGACATTTTTGCCGCCGTCCATGAAGAAATCGGATTCTTTTCCAAGATTTCCGTAACCGATGTTGAAAGTGAGCACTCTGAATGAATCATTCGTGCTTAAAGGTCTGTCAGCCATGAACAGATCCTCTATCGGATATGTCGGCATAGCGTCGTCCGGCTTATATTCTGTTATTGTAAGCCAGCACACAAGACCAACCGCAAAAATGAGCACGGCACCGATGAGCACGCCAAAAATTTTGAGCACGGATTTGATTTTTTCTGACATTTTAATGCCTCCTTCCGCTCTTATGGTTATATTATAATTTCAAGGGAAATAAATTTCAATATCTATAAAAAATTTACTTTATTTCTATTGACAAACCGCATTAAATCGTGTAAAATACCACCTTGTCAAAATAAAAAATCGCCTTATCAAGAGCGGCTGAGGGACAGGCCCTTTGAAGCCCGGCAACCTGCATTAAGTGTGTGGTGCCAATTCCTGCGGATCAATTTCCGAAAGATGAGGAGCGGAAAAACGCTTTTAAAAAACAAGCGCCCGTTCTTCGGGCGCTTTTATTTTTGGCTTTTAAACCGTATAACATATAGAATCAAAAAAAGAAAGGAAAATTTTAATGAGCAGACATTTTTTTACCTCTGAATCCGTAACCGAAGGTCATCCCGACAAAATCTGCGACCAGATTTCCGATGCGATCCTCGATGCTCTTCTTGAAAAAGACCCCTCTTCCCGTGTTGCCTGCGAAACCACCTGCACCACCGGCATGGTTTCCGTAATGGGCGAAATCACCACCAGCGCATACGTTGACATTCCCGGAATCGTTCGCGAAACCGTTCGCGAAATCGGCTATGACCGCGCAAAATACGGCTTTGACTGCGACAGCTGCGCCGTTATCACCACCATCGACGGACAGTCCGCGGATATCGCAATGGGCGTCGATTCTGCAGAGGAACAGAAGGAAGGTTCTTCCGACGACGGCGACACCACCGGCGCAGGCGACCAGGGTATGATGTTCGGATTTGCATGCCGCGAAACTCCCGAACTTATGCCCATGCCCATCAGCTTTGCACATAAACTTGCTCTCCGCCTTACCGAAGTACGCAAAAACGGAACTCTTTCCTATCTCCGTCCCGACGGCAAAAGCCAGGTTACCGTTGAATACGACGGCAACACCCCTGTTCGTGTTGAAGCTGTTGTAATTTCTTCCCAGCACAGCGCAGAAGTAACTCTTGAAAAAATCCGCGAGGATATCAAAAAACACGTTATCGACGCAATCATCCCCGCAGAACTCATGGACGAAAACACCAAGATTTTCATCAACCCCACCGGCCGTTTTGTAGTAGGCGGACCCCAGGGCGACAGCGGTCTTACCGGACGCAAAATCATTGTTGATACCTACGGCGGCTATTCCAGACACGGCGGCGGCGCTTTTTCCGGAAAAGACCCGACCAAAGTTGACCGCTCCGCAGCTTATGCTGCAAGATGGGTCGCAAAAAACGTTGTTGCGGCAGATCTTGCTGAAAGATGCGAAATCCAGCTTGCTTACGCAATCGGTGTTGCGCATCCCGTTTCCGTAATGGTTGAAACCTTCGGTACAGGAAAATATTCTGATGAAGAAATTTCCGAAGCAGTTCAGAAAGTATTTGACCTTCGTCCCGCTGCAATTATCAAGGCTCTTGACCTTCGCAAACCCATTTACCGCAAACTTGCGGCTTACGGTCACATGGGAAGGGAAGAACTTGGCGTAGCCTGGGAAAAAACCGACAGAGCAGAAGAGCTCAAAGCGTTTTTTGCATAATTCCGAAAGAAGTGAAGCTTAATGGAGAAACAGGAATTCTTTGAAAAATACAATCTTTCGGAATCCGATTTATCCGAAGCCGATATTTCCTTCGAAGAACTTGAACTTATTGAAAAAGATTATCGGAAAAACGAACAGCTTTTAAGGGATTGCGTAAAAAGTTTCATTGACGAATATCTTTACGATACTGAAAAAGCGGGAATCCATTCCTACCGTTACCGAATCAAGGAAACCGATCATCTTTTGGAAAAGGTCGTTCGGAAACGTAAAGAAAACCATAAAAAATTTGAAAAACTGGATTATACCAACTATCATAAATTTATGACCGATTTAATCGGCGTAAGGGTGTTTTTTCTTTACCGCGAAGACTGGATTTATTTTCACCGCTATATTGTAAGCCAATTCGAAAACAACCCGGAACTTTATATTAAAAACCGCCTTGAAGATTTCGACGAAAACCCGGAACATTACTATCTTGCGGAACGCCCGAGAGCATATAAGCGCGCCGGCGACAGCAAGATTTATGATGAGAACGAACTCGAAATTGTTTCCGACGGAATTTACCGTTCCCTGCATTATATTGTGAAATATAAAGGTTATTATATCGAGATTCAGGGCAGAACCCTTTTTGAAGAAGGATGGGGCGAAATTGACCATGATATCGTTTATAAAGAAACCGAAGACGACGAAATGCTGAAAGATTATTCAAAAATGCTGAACCGCCTTTCCGGACTTGCGGACGAAATGAGTTCCTATTTCAGAAGAATGAAACAGCAGCATTAAACTTTAAGTTAAAACAAATCAACGCACCGGTCATTGAAAAATGCCGGTGCGTTTTGTTATTATATAGCTGAAAGGAGCTGATACGAATGAACATTGAAATCGGCGCAAAAATAAAACAGCTTCGCCTTTCCCGGGGGATGACCCAGGAACAGCTTGGAAACGAACTTTCCGTTTCCGCCCAGGCCGTAAGCAAATGGGAAAGCGGAACAACAACTCCGGATATCCAGCTTCTGCCGGAAATTTCCGTTCTTTTCGGCGTTTCGATCGATGAACTTTTTTCCATGACTGATGAAAGCAGAATGGACAGAATCGAAAATATGATAGACAACGTCCATTTTATTTCGGATAAGGATTTTGCGGAATCTGAAAATTTTCTTAAAGAAAAATCGAAGGACGAAAATAAAAAGGCAAGGGCGGCGCTTCTTCTTGCGGAACTGTATTCAAAAAGAATTGAGGAATATAAGGAACTTGCCTCGAAACTCGGAAGAAATGCGCTTCTTCTGAATCCGGACGAAAAACGCGCCCATAACGTTATTTTCGATGCAGACAACGGCCCTTATTCCGATTACAACGCAACAAACCATGTCAGAACCATTGATTTTTATAAAGATTTTCTTGAAAAGCATCCGGAAAACCCGAGAACATATCTCTGGCTTATGGATCTGCTTCTTGCGGACGGAAGAACCGCCGAGGCGAAGGAATATCTTTGGAAAATGGATAAAATCGAGCATTCTTTCCGCACAGACCTTTATCTCGGTCTTATTGCGAAAGAAGAATGCGACCTTCCGAAGTCGCTTGAACATTGGGATAACATGACAAAGGAATTTGATTACTGGCTTTCCTGGTCCTGCAAGGGCGACCTTTTTGCAAGGCTTTCGCGCTTTGATGAGGCGATTGAATTTTATGAGCACGCGCTTGAAATTCAGCAGCCGCCCAGATATATGGATATTCCGGAATCCATGTCTTTCGTTGCGGAAGCAACCGGCGATTATGAAAAGGCAATTGAATACCGCAAAAAAGCAATTGAAATTTGCGAAACGGATTGGAATATCACCGAAGGAGAATGGGTCGATATCCACAAAAGGGAAATTGAAAGACTTTCAAAAAAACTGAAATAAAGAGTAAAGAACCGACGGATGATTTACGTCGGTTCTTTTATAATACACCCCCATTTCTTTGAAAGGCTCAAAGAAACGGCGGTGTAACCGTCAAAGAAAAGCCTTCCAACCCCTGCGTTGCTCCCGCAACTGCTGTCCCCTTCATAAGGGGACAAAGCGCACCACCGAACAAACTGTGCTTCCGAATCCCGACCGTCGCCGTTCAGGCCGGCAACGGTTTTTATTTCAACTTAGCGGCTCGATTATTTTTAAAACTTCAAGGAAAAGAAAACGGCACACTTCTTTAAGAAATGTGCCGCAAGGCGATGTTTTTTATTTTTTTATTGCTTCGTAATGTTCTTTCATGCAGCGGAAGGTTTCCTCGCTTAAATCGTGTTCGATTTTGCAGGCATCCTCGAGTGCGGTTTTTTCGTCAACGCCGATTGCGGAAAGGAAGTTTGCAATCACAACATGGCGTTCGTAAACTCTTTCGGCAATGGCTCTTCCTTTTTCCGTAAGGGTTATAAGGTAATCTTCGTCCATTGTGATATAACCGTTTTCACGGAAATTTTTCATTGCGACACTTATGGTCGGTTTTGAATAGCCCAGTTCGTTGCAGATATCGATTGAACGAACCTGGCCGTTTCTTTTTTGGATCATAAGTATTGTTTCAAGATAATCTTCGCCGGATTCACGGATCTGCATAAAAAAACCGGACCTCCTTTCCGTTTCCATTGTATATCTGTATCTTACTATAAATATCCGATTTTTGCAAGCGGATTTATTTTTTCAAAGAAAAAGAAGAGAAAAGAAAAAGCCCCTCAAAAAAAGAGGGGGCTTATCTGGTTTGAATGCCTTAAATCAAATAAATGAATTTAATTGATGGCTCAAAACTTTCAGCATTTAGTATATCAGAATTTATACCAACATATTTAAAATAGTCATCACAATAGATAAATTTATTATCATTCAGAAAATAAAAACCCGCAACAGTAAAAGATATAGAAGAAATATTTCTGGGGTCATCACATGTTATCATAAGAACATCGTTTTCTTCTTTATAAATTGGTGCTGAGTGAAGATCTATCTTTTTATTTATAATGCTTGTTTCTTTTGACTCAATGTCATATAATGCAAGTCCTTCCGCGTATGCTTGAAAATAAAATGATTTTCCTTTTTCTTTCCAACATAGATGGCTTCCATCACAAAGATAAATTTCTTCACCGGAACTCAAATTCATGCACACAATACTTAAATCGCGGACAAAAATCAAGTTATCCTCAAACTCCAACATGTTACCGCTATAGCTTACCGGATTCTCTAAAAATTTTGTTATATTTCCTTCTTCATATTTCCAAATAAAAATTGGTGGGAATGTCGACACGTCATCAGGATCAGTTGAAAGAAAATAAACAGCATCATTTATAAGGATTGGTTTATGATGAATTTTATATCCATCAATCGGGAGCCTATTCCATTTTTCGTTATCGAACAGATAAATCGAATTCCCATCCGAAATAGCACTCGTTCCATTTATATCTGAATTGTATTCATCAATTTGAAAAATGTTTGTTTCTCCGGATGCTAAATCAAGTGACACTAATGTTTCATCGTCAAATTTAATAAGATTGGATGGTATTACATATTTTTCATTCATATTTGCAACTGTACATCCGCAAAGCATGAAACTACATAGCGCAAACAACAGTATGCACCATATTGTTTTTTTCATAAACTTTCACCCCTCCCACTTTTGTAGTAATTAATATTATGAACCGTTTCGCCGTCTATTTCAAGAGTGAAACTTAAACGATTTCCGGCGAGGTCGTATGTATAAGTTTTACAAAAGCTTCGGGCGGAAAGGGAATTTCGGTTCTGCGTCCGTCCGTCCTTTAAAGAAAAATAAAAACACCCGACACAAAAGCATCGGATGTTTTTATGGTGGAGACGGCCGGACTTGAACCGGTTACCTCGACAATGCGAAAAGCGAAAGTGGGTTTCCTTCTGTATTCTGTAAAAGTCCAATAAATCCCATGCTTATCGCAAGAAATCCACTTTTTTAGGTGGATTTTTAGAAACATTATAAAGAGAAAAAATACATAAAAATCAAAAGTTGTTAGAAGCGTGTTAGAAAACCACAAGCGCAATTGCCTGCGAAAAGTCCTTTGTTGCAACTAATCGATATTAGTGAAAGGAGCTAAAACCGTGAAGAAATGGTACTATCTGTATCTGAATAAAAAAGAATTTGAAATTTTGCTGCAAAGTCTGATCGGTTTGAGAAACTCACTTATCCGCGAAGGACGGTATGCAGATTGTGTGGATGATATTATCATCAAACTCACAAGATCAAAATTCAGATAAATACATATTTCCCATAGCAATACGTAGCCGTCGGCAAAAATGTCAGCAACATAATTATAAATTAATTAATGAATGATTTATAGGATGATAGGTATAACGCCGCCACTAATGTAAACGATGCCCGGAGGGCCAAAAGGCTCCCCGGGCATCCGTGTTTAGATTATTTAGTTAAGCGATCACTCATCGATATTTTTCAAGTAACAATTCAATCATTAGTTCTTCAGCCATTCATCTTTGATTGCTGAAATATCGAGATCTTTCCACTCTGATTTCCATAAATCAAAATACGGAATATCATTAGAGGAAGGCTTAGGCTCGCATTCGCCAATATGAACTATAGAAGGAATGGTAACAGCATCTCCAACAAGAATGCATTCGCCTGCTCTGAGGGACGGCATCTTTTCAACAAGACTACCTGATGTATCAGGTAGCAGACGCTTAACATAGTTCTGATCATTTGGATTCGTTAATCGAAGAGCTAAGAAATTATTACATTGAGCAAAAATTGTCTCAGATATTTCGGATGGACGCTGGCTGGCAAGAAGTAATGTAACACCATATTTTCTTCCTTCTTTTGCAATTCTCTCAATGGATTGTTTAGATGCTCTATATCGAGAAAGATCACTATTAGGAACATATTTGTGTGCCTCTTCGTAAACCAATAACAATGGAATATCGTTATTTAGATGTTCTTCTGGATTTTGAGCACAACGAAAACGTTTATAGTAATATCCATATTCGAAGAGAATTCTTGAAATTAGTGAAACGGTAATGCTTAAGACATCAAACGGAACACCACTGAGATCGATAATTGAAATATTGGATTTATTTTCCCCATAACCAATCAACTGTTTTAGTGTTTCTTCAAAAGTTATATTTTTTGATCTGTCACCAAGAAGAAAATCAAGCCGTTTATCATTCAATTTGTTTTCAAGTCTGTTTATAAAGTTAGTAAGTTTTCCGTACAAACTACCTTGTGTAGTTTTGGGTTGTCCCTTTTTAGGGCCGCTTGCGTATATTTCTCCAGTATCTATTTCAAGCGTATTTATTTTCCTGGCCTCATCGAGCACGTCATTCAAGTCGAACATTAGCGGAGAGTCGAAATGAATTTTATCTTTGGCTTCAGGTTCACCAGTGAAATGATTTTGGCGACTTCGGATGACTTCTTGTTTGAAAACATTTCTCTGATTATGATCATTAACTTCAGTGTCAATAAACAGTTCTTGAAGTTCATCGCTGGTTAACATCCAATATGGTAATACAAGGGTTGAAATATCAATATAATTTGCAGTTGGGAATGCGGATTTATATTCCGAGTGAATATCAAAAATAACAATGTGGGAGTTATTAAGCCCTTCGTACTCACCATTTTTGCAACGGGTTGCTTCTTGCAAAATTTTTGCAACGGAATGGGACTTACCGGAGCCGGTTGACCCAACAATAGCGATATGCTTATTAAAAAACTTATTGCCGTTGACGGGAACAGAAATAGCGGGATTCGAGGATAAACTGGAAAATGTGAATTTTTCATTTTCATCAATGGACTCAACAAAAATCTTTTCAATTTCCTCTAATTTTGCGGGTTCAACTTGTTTAGGGGGAATAGCCAGGGAATCACCACCACGTTCGAATTTTCCGTCTCTAATGATTCCCAATGGATTAGCCTCTAATATGTATTTTCTCGAAGGCAATCCATCGGTATCTTTCTCTATTTCAATTGAAAAGTTTTCGATGATTGCAATTAAGATTGCATTTTCATTGTCGGATATTCTTAGATAGGAGCCCACTTTCAGATTCTCTTCGGCAATTCGAAAATCTTCAAGGTCTTCTACCAATATTTTAACTTTGTTTGGAAATACAGAAATTACTTCTGCGTTAATTCTTCCAGAATCCATAAAGTTCTCCTTTCTAAATCATTTTGTTGATACAGTCCGTACTTGGAATCTTAATTAAGTGCATTTGGATAGATTCATTCCGATAGTAAGGAGCATCTAAGAAAAATTGATAGATAATTTTTGTCGTGGATATCTCGCCCAAAATATTATCAATTTGTTCAAGCTCAGTGATAAACTTGAGCTTGATACCATTTTGTGCACAGGGTTTTCTGACAATTGATTTTGCTTTGAAGTCAGCTCCCTTAAAATCATATCCATCTGCAAAATAGACATTATCGTCTTGCAAAGCTTTTTTAATATTCAATATTGTCTGTTCAGATGTACCATGTAAATAGATATATGGGCAGAAAGGCTTTGGCTCTCGACTAGACAATTTACTCCAGTTCCTGAAAATTTTCAAAATGATTGACTTAATATCTGGCTCTGATATTGCCCCGTCACAATCAATGAGGAAAAACCGGGCATAAGGTGATATATTAAGCGCTGTGAAATACGCTTGTTTTATAGCTCTACAATACTCTTGCTTGCCTTTAAAATCTAAGAACCAAATATCAAACAACTCAGTTTTGGAATTGATTTTTTCTTTAAAATCACGAGATGATATGGTTCGCTCTTGTATATTTTGTTTCGTAGATAGATCCCTAACGACACGCAATGCATTATTGTAATAATAATACTCAGCCTCAAA
Source organism: Oscillospiraceae bacterium (assembly GCA_015067315.1). Taxonomy (GTDB): domain Bacteria; phylum Bacillota; class Clostridia; order Oscillospirales; family Ruminococcaceae; genus UMGS1668. The sequence goes on from SVMR01000015.1 coordinate 38,404, forward strand.
TTCGCTACAGCGAAATAGTCCTTTTAACTTTGTGATTATTGTTCGCTTTTGTGTAGACAACTCCACTGCCTCAATATTGACAGTTAGATGTTTAAGAAATTGTGACAGTTCTGCATCCGAAAGATTAAGATCTATATGATGCTCATGCTTGACTCTGTCTTTTGTATAAGTTAAAAACTTCTCTTTTAGAAAGCTAAGAGAAATCGGTTGAGTCAACTTTGATTGCCCACATTGAAAGTGTCCATAAAGCTTATAGTAGATATTGTCTCGATTAGTTGTGTTCTGCTTAAAATGATCAAGCATTAAGCGGATGGGTTTGGCAATTACAGAATGGTTATATTCAGTTTTGGCGTAATATTTACATTGAACAGCGGTTGTTTCATCTGCTGATCTAATATCAACGTCTTCAATAGCTTCTATACAAACTTCGTCGCAGCCATTAGAGCAATTTAAAAGTTGGAGGATATAATAATCAAACTGATAATAATAACCTGTGATAGTATCTATAGCAGTACGGTCTGTTGGCATTGTGATTCTCCTTAGAAAAAATCTATATATAATGTTCAAAAGTATTCAACAATCAAGAAAATTTACCTGACTAAAGTATACATCATTTTTATAGCAATAGCAATGAGTAACAACAATTGTTGGAGTGATAGACGGCGATTTTGAATGAATCCAAACCGCCGTTTTATTTATATATGAATCATGAATCCTGGATTGCTAATGGAATATATGCAATCCACCTACTATTAAATTAATAACAAACAAGAATATAAAATGTTACATATTGTTCGTAAATTCTACGATTTAACAATATTCCATCTAATAATTAGTAAAATCGACTAAAAACTTGTGTTTCAATAAATATTTTTTAATTCAAATTAGAATATGAAAAAAAATGTCCGTAAATTACGAACGCTTTTTAACATAAACGAAAGGAGTAACCTAATGAAATCAAAAGTAATTGCCGTTGCAAATCAAAAAGGCGGTGTTGGGAAAAGCACTACTGTGTATAACCTCGGTGCCGGCCTTGCGATGAACGGCAAAAAAGTTCTTCTTGTGGATGTTGACCCACAGGGAGATCTCACAAAAATGCTGGGTCTTCGGAAACCCCATGATTTGCCGCTGACGCTGAGTAATGTCATGAATGATGTTGTGTCCGGTGTCTGCGGCAGGAATGAACATCCGGAAATAAAACACCACTATGAGGGATTCGATTTTATCCCCGCAAACAGAACACTATCCGCAGTGGAGGTTGGATTAGTAAATGTAATGAGCAGAGAAACGGTACTGCGACAATACATTGACAGCGTGAAAAGCGATTATGATTATGTATTGCTGGATTGCAGGCCTTCTCTTGGTATGCTGGTTATCAATGCCTTGTCCGCTTCGGATTATGTTCTTATACCCGTTCAGGCAGATTATCTTGCTGCCGAGGATATGACCGAACTTATCGGAACGGTACAAAGCATTAAACGACAAATCAACCCAAAGTTAAAAGTCGGAGGAATATTTTTGACGATGGCAAATGAAACCAATTTCAGAAAAGATATTGTAGCGTCAGTAAAAGAAAATTATGGAAAATATCTTCCGGTGATGAAATCTGTAATTCCCTCAACAGTTAGGCTTGCGGAGATAAGCACTGCAAACAAAAGTATTTTCCAGCATGAACCAACCGGTCGTGCCGCCGAAAGTTATAGAACACTTGTAAAGGAGGTGATGGAAATTGGTGAAAAACAGCGCAGCAAGTCTGCTGACATCAGTAGATGACCTTTTCACAACCCAAGAGGAACGTGATGAGGCAAAGAGAGAAACAATTATGGAAATACCATTATCACAAATATCTGATTTTCCTAATCACCCTTTTAAAGTCAAAATGGACGAATCCATGTCTAATTTAGTCGAAAGCGTGAAATCATACGGTGTTCTCTCCCCAATAATTGTAAGACCAAAGGACAACGGAGAATACGAAATGATTGCCGGTCATCGTCGCAAGAGAGCGAGTGAACTTGCGGGAAAAGACAATATAAAATGTATTGTCCAGAATGTGACCGATGATGAAGCAATTATTCTTATGGTTGACAGCAATCTTCAAAGAGAACAACTTCTTCCTTCTGAGAAAGCCTTTGCTTACAAAATGAAGCTTGACGCAATGAAACGGCAAGGAAAAAGAACAGATTTAACTTCTGTGCCAGTGGCACAGAAGTCCACATCAAGAGCAAAAGTTGGAGAAATTGTAGGCGAAAGCCAAGACCAAGTTAGAAGGTATATCCGTCTGACTTATTTATCTCAACCGCTTCTTGACATGGTGGACGAAGGTAAAATCGCCATGCGTCCGGCCGTGGAACTTTCGTACCTTACCGAAAACGAGCAGGAAATATTGCTGAACACTATGGAGTGGGAAGATTGCACTCCCTCACATGTGCAAGCAATTAAAATGCGCCAGTTTTCACAGGAAGGAAAGCTGAATGAAGGAGTAATCCAGTCAATTCTGCAAGAGGAAAAACCGAACCAAAAGGAACAGTTCCGTATGCCGAAAGAACGCATTTCCAAATATTTCGCACCGGGGACGAGTAGCCAGAAAATTGAGGAAACAATCATCAAGGCATTGGAACTTTACCGAAAAAGGCAGCGGAAAATTGAAAGATAAAACGATTAATTAATATTCTAAAAGTTCGTTAAACAATTCTATGGCAAACCTATCTGTCATTCCGGAAATATAATCGATTATCGATTGTACATATGTTTCTTCTGTTTCTAATGAGCCATATATTTTATTGTTTTCGCAAATTAAAGATAAACTTTTGTTTTCACCATATGGTATTATAGCAGGATCACAATATCTGGCTAAAAATTTTTCAAATGAAGAAATTAAAGTGGGTAAAATTTTTTTGGAACTATCAAGACGATAAAAAGTATGAGAGTTATCATATAGCCTATATAAAGCATTAAATATTTCGTTAATTACTAAAGAAGAATAATTCTTAAAAGGATCCAGCCTTGAATTCTTATATATGCATTCATAATTAAAGGCTTTAAGATCATTCAATTGATTGTTAAATTGTTCACTCATACAAATACCTTTATCTGGTGAACTAGTGTTGCAAATATCAATAATCATATTATGCATTATTACAGTTGTATTTAATATATGCTGATCGTTTGCACGAGCCATTTTCAAAAGTGTATTTTGCTCTGATTCATCGAGGAAACCAAGGTTAATTGCGTCCTCAATATCGCGACCTATATATGCGATTTTATCTGCCATTTTTACTACGCAACCTTCCCATGTAACAGCTTCATATTTTCCGGGATCATCAAATTCACTAATGTCGATATTTATATTCCTGGGGAAAAGTCCATTTTTGTCAACTTCCCCGCAGTGTGATATTATTCCATCTCTAACGGCATATGTTAAATTAAGATTTTTAAAAACCTTGTAGTTATCCTCAAGAAGTTCTATGTTATCAACAAATCTTAAACCATTCTGTTCATGCCAAAAATTTTTACCAAGGTATTTTTCGGATATTTCTTTTATTACCGTTTCACCACGATGGCCAAATGGAGCGTGCCCAAGATCATGACCTATAGAAATAGCTTTAGTAAGTTCAACGTTCAGTCCCAAACATTTAGCTATAGTTGAGCTTACAGATTCAACATGACTAACATGTTCCATCCTTGTGCAAATATGGTCATTGTTAATATTAAAAAACACTTGAGTCTTGTGTTTCAATCTTCTATATGCCATAGAGTGTAAAATTCTCGTATAATCTCTAGCAAACGGAGAACGCACCTCATCTTCTCTAGAGTATAATTCCGTCGCTCTTTCTGTAAATTTACTCCAATTCGGATTGTCTTCATTTGTAGCAACCGAAGCGAATTTGTATTGAGACATATAGAATCCCCCTTATAGCTAATGTATATTTATAATATATAACAATCGACAAAATCATTTTGTAACAATTTTTTCCTAAATTCTCCCATTTGTCCAATCTCTCGACAAATTCTCTGTATATTTTCACAACAAAAATCGCCCCGATTAAAAGGTTGAGGTGATTTTTTTCATATATGAATATCTCTCCGAAAGAAGGTGTTTCAAAAGTAAAATAAACTTTAAAATCTAAAAGCAAAGGAGGTAATCAAAAAATATTAACTTACAAGGGGATACCAGATAGTTTGAGCACGAGCACAAAAGATCAATTTGTGTCGGTGCTCATTTTTTGTTCCCCCTCTCCATACCTCTCCCCTTCATTTACCGGCTGTTTACCGGCTGAAAGAGAGAAGCTAATCAATATCAAAACAAAACTAAATATCAAAGAAAAAGCAGATTAAAGACTCACAAGTTTATGTGGGTCTTTTTTTATTGCACAAAAGGAGGCAAAAATATGACTTACACAAAAAGAGCAGTAGCACTTCTTCTTGCTATGATGATGGTTTTCACCGGCGCTGTACAGGCTTTCGCAGCCACTCAGATGACTATGGCGGTTATCGCACTTCCGAGATCCGCCGATACCAACAGAGGCGATTGGGGCCTTGCAGAACTCTACCTCATGGGTGGATGGGAAACAATCGAAACCGATAACTACCTGGTCTATTGCAAGGATTCCCACAGTGGTCCGGTAGTTTATTGCATTGAACCTGGCTATGGAGTTAGAACCGGAAATGTTCTCTCTCAGGCAAATGATTCCACCTATTGGAACAACTACCCCAGCAATATGAACCCGACACTTTCTCCGGACGGTATCAAAACCGTTCTCGGAAGACTTCTTCAGTA
>SVMR01000001.1 GCA_015067315.1 Oscillospiraceae bacterium
TATCTCTTTTTCATATTCTTTTATGTGTCTGTAACTTCTGGGCATAACAAAACCTCCTATGGTAGTATCTTAATTCTACCATAGGAGGCCTCTTTTTTCTATTGTCCGTTTTTACTGGACTTGTGCAAGCGGAGCTTCCTTTTTTATTCTTCGTAATTCGTTTCTTTAAAAACCGCATATTCGGAAATATCTTTTACTTTTTCAACGCTTCTTATAATTTCCCGAACAACTTCCAAATCGGTATTAAGCCTTGTTTCAAGCACAAACATATTGTAACCGTCCGACCAGAAAATTGCTTTCGTTCCGAAAGGATCGCCCCGGAATCCGTCGTCCTGGGGCTGCATTTCAATGCAGTAAAGTTCCTCGCCGTCAATTTCAAAAACCGTTTCCGAAACTTCCGTTCCTGCCGGAACATTGTAAGCTATCGAAGCGCCGTTATCGTAGTTCCAGGCGGGATACTGGAAGAAAATCGCAAAAAGGTTTTCGCCGTAATTGTCAAAAACCGCTATGTTGTAAGTTTCTCCCGCTTCCCCGCCGCAATCCGTCCAAGCTTCGTTTTCAACAAGATACATAGGAACATAATAATCATGCAGCATATGGTCGGAATCTGCTGCGACATCAATATCGAATTTTATTTGGTAACTGTCGCCGGAATATCCGCCGACGGCTTCCATGAAAACAAGATTGCCGCTGTTTACGGTGTTGAAAAAGCTTGCCGCAGCAACCGCCGTTACTGAAAAAGCAATGATTAAAACAGCGGCAATTAAAAGGCTTGTTTTTGCTTTAAAATTCCTTTTTGGTTTCTGCTCGCTTGCTTCAATTAATTCATCATCTATTTTTCCGATTGCAAAAATCAAATCATTGTTATCCATTAAAGAAAGCCCTCCTTTTCAAGATGTTTCCGGAGTTTTTTCCGGATTCTGTGCAAAATTACCGAAACGCGGTTTTCGGAAAAAGAATAGCGTTCCCCGATTTCTTTTGCCGATTCAAAAAAGAAATAACGGCGGATGAAAATATTCCTTTCCTTTTCCGGAAGATTCTTCGCGAAGGAATTTATGCTTCTCTCCAGTTCCTCCGCATCAAAATTTTCCTCAACGCCGCTTTTTTCCGCAACGCATTCCGAAAGTTCTTCATAGGCAAGAATTTCGTCTTTCCCGCCGCGCTTTTCCGCAAGTTTTGCTTTAAGAATATTAAGCGCAATGTTTCTTGTTATCTTCGCAAGAAACATTTTAAGGTTTTCCGGTTTTTCCGGAGGAACGGAATTCCAAAGCCGAAGAAGGGCGCTGTTCACACATTCTTCCGAATCTTCCGGGTTTTTAAGAATATTTTCCGCGACGGTTTTGCAGTATGCGCCGTATTTTTCGGAAGTTTTTTCGATCGCTTCTTCTTTTCTTTCAAAATAAAGTTCAATTATTTCCGAATCCTTCATCCGGTCACCTCCCTTTTTTATTCTTTTTTTTGAAAAGCCTTTCATCTATAATGACAATTTTTAAATAAGAATATTACAAAAAAATCCGCCCGAAGGACGGATTTTAATTTCAGCTTGCGAGTATTCCGAATTTTTGTTTGACGCGCCGGAGCTTTGCTCCCCAGGAATCCGAAAGCAAAAGCAGGAATATCACCGTTGCGGCGGAATGGATTCCGTCCGGAATAAGGCTTGTGAAGCAAAGGCTTAAATAGCTTTCCCAGGAAAGTCCATAGACAAAACCCGCTCCGTTCCAGATGTTAAGAATCCAGCCGTAGATATATCCGCTGGCGATTCCGAAAACGACCATCTGCCATTTCTTTTTAAGGCAGCCCGCTTTCGAAAGAACCCCCGCAAGGAATCCGATCAATCCCCAGGCAAACATCTGCCAGGGGGTCCAGGGTCCCTGTCCGAAAAAGAGGTTAGAAGCAAGGGCGGCGATTGCGCCGGTGAGGAATCCCGCTTCCGGTCCGAAGACCATTGCGGTTATGATAATTATTGCGGAAGTGGGCTTGAAATGCGGAACAAAGGCGAAAGCTGCTCTTCCGACTGCGGCGATTGCCGCCATTACCGCAAGAGGGATCCATTCCCTCGCCTTCGGTTTTTTCATTTCATAAAGCATCAGGAACGGAACAAGCGCAAGAATCACCATCACAAAGCTTATAAGCGCATAGTTTTTTGCTCCGGTTGCCATGAACGCCCAAAGAGCCGCCGGAAAAAGCAGGCATACTAAGACGAAGGCCGCTTTTGTCCGATAATTTTTTAAAGAAGGCTTCTGCAAAGCTTTTCACCTTCCTCGCAAGTTATGATGTTCTGCACAAGATGCCTTGTCATGCGGCTTGCGGCGGTTGTATAGAAGCTGTTTTCGGAAAAGAACTTTTTCGGGGTTCCTTCGGAAACAATGTAACCGTCGAAGAAAAGCATGCAGTGGTCGGAATATTTTGCGCAAAATTCAATATCATGGGTGACCATAAGGACTGTTTTTCCTTCCGCCGCAAGTTCCCGGAGGATTTTTCCCATGTTTTCTTTTGAAAGGGCATCCATTCCTTTTGTGGGTTCGTCAAGGAGAAGAATTTTCGGTTCAAGAAGAAGAATCTTCGCAAGGGCGGCTTTTTGCATTTCGCCGCCGGAAAGGTCATAGGGGTGGCGTTCGAGAAGGGAATCCACTTCCATTTTCTTCGCCATCGAAAGAACCCTTTCCTCAACTTCCGCTTTCGGAAGATTTTTTCCGGCAAAGATTTCCTCCAGATCTCTCCGGAGGGTTTCGAAAACAAAAAGGGACTGGGGGTTCTGGGGAAGAACAGCCATATTATGTTCAAAAAGCTCAACGCCTTTATATTTGCTCAGTTCTTTTCCGCAGATTTTAACGCTTCCCATATTGTATTTGCGTTTTTGTGAAAGTACCGAAAGCATTGTTGTTTTTCCGGCGCCGTTTCCGCCGAGGACGGAACATATCTCGCCTTTTCTTACGGAAAGGGAAAGATCCCGCAAAATCGGATCCGCGCCTTTTTCGTACTGGAACCAGACTTCGGAAACTTCGATTGCTTTTTCTTCCGGTCTTTCCTGATTTTCAAGAACCGGGGATTCCGGATGTTTTTCCGCAACAAGGCGGCTGAACCAGCTTCTGCCCTCAACAATGCTCAAAGGGCATTTGCCTTTGAGCACGCTTCCGTACATTCTTGCGGGAGTCGGAAGAGCCTTATACATTCCTTCGTGTTCTTCGGTCGCAAGATACTGCGCCATTTCCTGTGGCGGAAGATATCTTTTAACTTCGCCGTTTTCCATAAGAAGGACTTTATCCGCATAGCCGTAAACCTCCTCGAGGTTATGTTCGGTTATGATTATCGTTGTACCCAGTTCAAGATTTATCTTCCGGACGTTTTCAAGAAATTCCCTTGCCGCAATGGGGTCAAGCTGGCTTGAAGGTTCGTCAAGAATAAGGAGCTTCGGCTGCATAAGCATAATTGACGCAAGGTTAAGAAGCTGTTTCTGTCCGCCGGAAAGTTCGGCGGTTTTCTTCCGGAACCAGTTATGGATTCCGAAATAGTTCGCCATTTCCGCAACTCTGCTTCGGATAATGGGGGTTGCAACGCCGAGATTTTCAAGACCGAAGGCAAGTTCGTGCCATACTTTGTCGGTTACAATCTGGGCATCGGGATTTTGCATTACAAAGCCGATTTCGCCGGCGGTTTTTTCTTCCGGAAGGGAATAAACGTCCTCGCCGTAAAATTCAACGGAACCCCTTGTTTCTCCGAAAGGTTTAAGCTGGGGTTTTATGCTTTTTAAAAGGGTTGATTTTCCGCAGCCGGAAGGACCGCAAACAACGATGAATTCACCTTCGTTCACGGTAAAGCTGATATCACGGAGAGCTGTTTCGTTGCCGACAGCATAATCGAAACCGAAGTTTTTTATTTTAAGCGCTTCCATTTCAAATCCTCCTTAATCTGAATTACCGCCGGTAAAATTCCAAGCGTTATATACAAAAAGTAAATAATTATATCCATAAAATCAATTTTTTGGAACACCATTGCGGGATAGAACTCCATCGTTCCCCTTCCGCTTATGTAAGCAAAAATCTCCGTGGCAAAAAGAACAATTATAAGCGCAAGCATTTTTGCGTCCTTTTTTCCGAAGCGAAAAATCGAAAAAGTGCTTCGCTTATGCTGGCCGTAACCTCGCGCTCTCATTGAATCCGCGGTTATAACCGCATCCTCCAGCGCCCAGCTTACGAGAATCGAAAGAACCCTTGCGCCGGAACGTATTCTTTGTTTAACGCTTCCGCTTTTCCAGTCAAGCCCGATGCTTCTTTGGGAATCCGCAATGACTTTCACCTGTTCGATAAGCCGCGGAATAAGCGAAAGGGTCATTGAAACAATAAGCGCTATTGAAGGAAGGATCCTTCCGAAAATATAGATGAATTTATCGGAAGTCACAACGGTGTTGTAGCAGGTGAACCAGATTATCGCCGCAAACATCATTCCTGCGGAAACGATTCCGTAAACGATCGCTTCAAGGGTTACCGGGTTATCGAAAAGATAGAAAAGAATCGTGGCTCCCCGGTGGTTGAAAAGCGGGTTTGCAAGGGAGATGAATATGAACATCGGAATTCCGAAGCCGAGAGTTGCAAAAACCGTTTTTTTGCCGTTTATCATTGCGGAAGCAAAAATTGCGCACAGCAAAGAAACCGCCACGAAAACCGGGTGGATGAAAAGAAGAGTTCCCGCAATAACCGCCGCAAAGTAAATAAAGCTTACCCAGGGATGGAAAAGCGAAAGACCCGATTCTGTTTTAAGTTTCTTTTCGGATTCCATTTTTTGCTTCCTTTTCAAAAAATTTTTTAATGCATATAATTATCGCCCACATCTTCGCCGAGATCGCAGGTATAGATTACTTCGATTTTGTCGCCGCGTTCAACCTTATACTGACCCATATTGAAACTCGGGAACCAGCCGTTTACCTGATACATCCAGCCGGAAAGAGGACCGCAGTCGAATTCATAAAGGTTTGCAACGCCTTCGATATAGGGGATTTTTGCGGTTCCGGTATATTCCATATGGATTTTGTTTTCCTTTGCAACGGCGGCAAGAATTTCAAAAACCGTTGCGCCGTCCTCATATTCAACTTCAAAATCCTTAAGAATAATTCCGTCTTCCGGAAGAACGGAAAGCATTGAATCGGAAAGTTCGCCGCTTTCAATCGCCGTTTTGCAGGTGATGCTTATATAGCAGATATTTTCATCCGGACGGTTTTCAAGTTCAACCTTTCCGTTTTTCATCGCATCATTAAGTTCTTCTTCGGTAAGTTCCATATTGTATCCTTCAAAACCGCTGAAGCTGTTTCCGGAAGGAAGGTCGCTTTGGCAACCGGCAAAAACAAACATAAAAACAAGAATAAGTGCAAAAATCTTTTTCATTTTTCAAAAAACCTCCGCTTTATGCAATAAAAAAAGCAGTCCGCAAAAAAGGACTGCAAGCGAAACAAAGCCGGCTTGGATTCATCCTTTCCCAATGAATTCCCGCGCGAAGTTTTTACGGCAAGTCTTCTGGCTTATGCGTCATCCGGAAAAACGTCCTTCCCATCAAAAAAACAGTGGACAAATTTGTTTTTCCGTCGGCAATTACAGCTGAGGTAGCAGCCGCGGATTTTAACCGCGTTCCTTTTTTACCGCAAAATCGCGGCCGTAAAAATCGTTGATATTAAGTTCAAAGAATATTATAGACCCAAAATCGAATTATGTCAACCGGCAACAGTTACCGGCGCAAAGAAGGAAAAAGCGGGAATGTTCCGCAAAATTCCGTAAAGAAGCGCCGCCGCAATTAAAACCCAAACAAGCTTCATCGGAATCTTCTGCGAAATCCTGTCCTTTCCGAAGCGGATATAATCCGCCCCAAGGGCAAGAAAATAAACCGCAAGGAACGGAAACCCAAGGGTGAAAATTGCGTTATAGCGGAAAGCCTGATAAAAATCAAGATGCAGAATCGAACGGAGCGCCCTTGAAGCGCCGCAGCCGCTGCAGTAAAAACCGGTAATCCGGTGAAAAACGCAGGGAATTCCCGCTCCCTCGCCTTCTCCGGTGAAATAGAGATATAACAAAGCGGCGGCGGCAATTAAAGCCGCCGCCGAAACAATCGCAATACGCTTTTTCATCAGTAATAAAGGAATTCTTCGGTGATTCCCGCGGCAACGCCCACCGCAACAAGAACGAAGTATGCGATGATGAAGACAAGACCGAGAACAAGACCGACCCAAAACCAGGTTTTTGCGGTTTTGATTTTCTTTTCCGCTTCGGCAAAATCGCCTTTATCCGCGGCAACGTGACCGAGAATTGCAAAAATAAGGCTTACGATACCGGTGAGCTGGCAGCAGGTGAAAATTTCAACCGCCGCAAGAACAATCCAGAGAACGGTGTTGGGTTTTTCAATCGGAACAACCGGTTCGGAAGGATATTCGGGCATTACCGGAGGAACATAGGAACCCTGTTCCTGATAATCGTTATGTATTTCCTGATTGAATTCCTGTACCGGCGCTTCATAAACAGTCTGTTCGGGTTCGGTTTTCATTCCGCAGTTTCCGCAGAAAACAGCGCCTTCGCTGAGTTCCGCTCCGCAATTTTTACAATTCATAATTTTCCCTCCTGAAAAAATAATTTATCCGGCCAAAGATATAAGCAGTCCGAAAACAAGTTCTATGGCCGCAATTATCATGGTTGCAAGAAACCATTGTTTTGCTGTTTTAAAATTTTCCTTTGCCGTTTCAATATCCCCGGAAGATACGTTGCCGTTTGCTTTTGCGGCATAAACAACTGTTATGATTCCGCCAAGCATACAGCAGAAAATCGAGGAAAGAACGCCGAGTATGATCCATTTTGTTGTATTAAGGGGTTCCGTATAATCCGGATCGGCTTTATAATATTCTTCCGGAGAGGTGTTTTGCGTTTCTTCCGCTTTTGCTCCGCAGTTTTCGCAAAAATATACTCCCTCCGGAATTTTTGCTCCGCAGTTTTCGCAAAACATCGTTTTTTCTCCCTTTTATACTTATTCAAAAATCCGCGGATTTTTTATCGGCGCGGAAAATTCTTCCGATTATAGTATAACAGAATATCAAACCCAATACAATACGGAAATTTTTAAGATTTTCTTAAAATTCATTTTTTCTTCATTGTAAAAAAGCCTTTTCGATGTTAATATATATTATAATGCATATTTAAAGAGAACGGAGGTGTTTTTCGGTGCTCAAAAAAATGATATTGATTTTTCTTGTTTTCTGCATTGCTTTTTCCGGCTGCGGCGCGCCGAAAACTCTCGGTTTTGATATCCCAAGGGGCGTCGATTCCTTTGACCCCCAGCTTGCGGAAAGCGACCCGGAACTTATAATTGTTGAAAATTGCTTCCAGGGACTTCTTGATAAGGACGAAAACGGAATTGTAATTCCCGGAGCAGCGGAAAAATGGAGCGTTTCCGAAGACGGACTTATCTATACTTTCTATATAAAGGAAGGACTTTTTTGGAACGACGGCGAAACCCCGGTTACCGCGGACGATTTTCTTTTTGCGTTTCTCCGGCTTTTCAGCCCGGAAACTTCCGCCCCTTCCCGAAGCGATTATTTCAACATAAAAAACTCCGAAGAATATCTTAACGGAAAGGCCGGCGAAAAGGCTCTTGGAATAAAGGCGGTCAATGACCACAAACTTGTAATAACCCTCGAAAGTCCCGATCCCCTTTTCCCGGATCTTCTTACAAACGCGGCGGCAATGCCCTGCAACCGGAAGTTCTTCGGGGAAACAAAAGGCCGCTACGGTCTTGGTCTTGCATATACCATGTTCAACGGCGCATATTATGTCCGCCGAATCAACAACTACAGCTATGTTCTTTCCCCGAACGAATACAGCGAAATTGCAAACACGGAATATGACAACGTCTATCTTTTTGTTAAGGACGACCCGAAGGAAAACGCCGTTTCCCGCCTTCTTGAAGAAACGGTTGACTGTTCCGTAATAAACCCTTCCGATAAGGATTTTCTTTCGGAAGAAGGGTTCGATATTCTTGAAAGCGAAAACACAACCTGGGTAATGGCTTTCAACACAAAAGACGAAATTCTTAAGAACAACAAAATCCGCCGCGCTTTTGCATACGCAATCGACAAATCCCTTCTTGCGCCGAAAATCGAAGATAACTTCCGGATAGCGGATGCGTTCGTTCCGCCTTCCGTAACCCTTGGCGGAGAAAATTACCGCGAAATTGCCGGAGAAAGCTTCGCAGGTTTTGAATATGACCCGAAAATCGCCTCCGACCTTTTCAAGGAGGGACTTGAGGAACTCGGTCTTACAAAACTTCCGACAATAACAATAATCTGCACCGAAGAATTTATTCCCGCCATGGGTTTTGTTCAAAAAAGCGTCCAGGATAACCTTGCGGTTTTCATAAACCTTATTCCCGTTTCGGAAAACGAACTCAATTCCGCCGTCGCTTCAGGGAATTTTGACCTTGCTCTTGTTCCCCTTACTCCCCAATATGACAACCCGAGCGCGATTTTTTCCGTTTTTACCGATTCGGATAACTTCACCGGTTTTTACCACGAGGATTTCAGCCGTGCGGTCAGCTCCGCTTCCAAAAAAAGCGATTTCACCGAAATGGCGGAAAGTTTTTCCGTTGCGGAACAGATGCTTCTCCAGGCAATGCCCGCCCTTCCCCTTTTTTACGAAACTTCGTATTTTGCCGTTTCGCATAAAATTTCCGGACTTGATTATTCCGTTTATGGCGGACATATCACCTTCCGGTTCTGTGAATAAAAACAAAAAAATCCGCCTTTGGAAAAGGCGGATTTTTTGTTTTTTTTCTTTGCAATATAACGGCGGATGTGGTATTATATTTTACGGAATCTTTTTTTCGGAAGGGCGGCGGCTTTTTTTGAAAACGCTTATAATCTATTCTTCAAAAACCGGCACAACAAAAAAATGCGCGGCGCTTCTTGCCGCAAATATCGGCGCGGACAGCTGCGACCTTTTTGAAATTTCCGAAGAAATTCCGGAAATTTCCGGCTATGACTGCGTCGCAATCGGTTCCTACGTAAGAATGGGCGTTATCGACAAAAAAATCTCCGCTTTTCTTCAAAAGCATAAGGAAGAACTTTTCGGAACAAAGTTCGGGCTTTTTATCTGTTCCTGCCTTTCCGACAAAGTTTCCGACGCGATAACGAAGAATTTTCCGGAAGAATTTATGGACCATGCCGCAATAATCGACCATTTCGGCGGCGAACTTCAGCAGGATAAAATTAAAGGATTCGATAAAATTATTGTCAATTCGATCCTCAGAATTTCAAAAACCGACCCGAACTTCCGGATTGCTGATAAAATAATTCCCGAAAGCATTACAAATTTTTCAAACGTTTTAAAAGAGATATAAAAAAAGCCGTGCTCCGCCGAGCACGGTTTTTCTTTTTTTCAATAGCTTGCAAGAGGTGCCGTTCCGTCGTCCTCCATTTTTTCGATGGATTTTATCACAACGTCATAGCTGTAATCGCCGTTTACCTCAACCTTGCAGGTATCGCCGAGTTTTTTCCCGAAAACCGCTTTTCCGAATGGGGATTCCTTGCTTACAAAACCGGCGGAAACGTCATAGCGGACTTCCGTGACTATCCGGTAGGATTCTTCCATATCATCCTCCGGAATATAGACGGTAACTTTATCGAAAAGACCCACAACCCCTTCTTCGGAACGGTCTTCGATTATAACCGCCGTTTTTATCATCGCTTCAAGATAGCGGATTCTGCTGTCGTTGCGGCCTTTTGCCCTTTTTGCTTCCTTATATTCAAAGTTTTCCGAAAGGTCGCCGAAGCTTCGGGCGGTTTTTACGTCATCAAGAATCTGGGGGCGCAGAACAAGTTTCCGGTATTCAAGTTCCTCTTCCATCTTTTTTATATCGTTGGCGGTAAGTTCGTCATGCATAAAAATTTTTCTGCCTTTCGTTTTATAATAAATACATTATAGTCCTTTTTTGATATATTTTTCAAGGATTATTGGGTTAAAATATAAAAAATAGGACTTTTCAGTTTATGTGAAAAGTAGTATAATATAAAATGTATTAATATTGTTAAGCGAAAAGGAGGAAATTATTTTTAATGAGACCTATCAAAATCATCAGCGACAGCACGGCCGATCTCCCGAAAGAACTTATTGAAAAATATGATATCGAAGTTCTTCCCCTTTCCGTAACCCTTGGGGAAAACACTTTTAGAGACGGTTTGGAAATCTGCCCGCAGGATATTTTCAAATTTTATGAAGAAACAAAAACCCTTCCGAAAACTTCCGCTGTTTCCGTTCTGGAATATACCGAAGCTTTCACTTCCTGGGTCGAAAAAGGCTATGACGTAGTTCATTTCACAATCAGCTCCACCATGTCCGCCTGCTTCCAGAACGCAACCATTGCGGCAGTTGAAACAGGTCACGTCTGGACAATCAACTCCGAAAACCTTTCTACCGGAATCGGTCTTCTTGTTGTTCTTGCTGCTGAACTTGCCGCAAAAGGCGAAAGCGCGGAAATTATCTTCAAACATATTGAAGAAGCAAAAAAACGCGTTGACGCAAGCTTTATTCTCAACCAGCTTGAATTCCTTCATAAAGGCGGAAGATGCAGCGGCGTTGCAGCCCTCGGTGCAAACCTTCTCAAACTCAAACCCTGCATTGAAGTTGCCGAAGGCAAGATGAAAGTCGGCAAAAAATACCGCGGCGCTTATGAAAAATGCGCTCTTGAATATGTCCGCGACAGACTTTCCGGAAACGACAATATCGAAACCGATATAATCTTCCTCACCTGGACCGGAATTGATTCCAAACTTCTCAAAGAGATTGAAAAAGAAATAAAAAAATGCCATAAGTTCCATACAATCATCGTAAACGAAGCCGGAAGCACCATTTCCGGACATTGCGGTCCCGGAACTTTCGGTGTTCTTTATTTCCGCAAGGAGAATATTTAAAACAAAAGAAGGGTTAAGATGAAAAGTTTAACCAACCTTTACCGAATCGGAAGAGGTCCTTCAAGTTCCCATACAATCGGACCGGAAAGAGCGGCGCTTTATTTCAAGGGCAAAAACCCGGATGCGGACGGTTTTTCCGTAACGCTTTACGGTTCCCTTTCAAAAACCGGAAAAGGTCATATGACCGATGCCGTTCTGCGCCAGACCCTTGCCCCGGTTCCTTCCGAAATAATCTTCGATTTTGAAACGGACGAAAACAGTTTTTATCATCCAAACGCAATGGATATGTCCGCCTTCAAAAACGGCGAGGAAATCGATAAAATCCGGGTTTATTCCATCGGCGGCGGCGAAATTGCCGTTGAGGGAACGGATTACGTCGCTCCGCCGGAAGTTTATTATGAAGAAAGCTTCGAGCAAATCGCAGATTATTGCCGCGAACACGAAATCCGGATCTGGGAATACGTCGAGCGGATGGAAGGTCCCCATATCTGGGATTATCTTGAAGAAGTCTGGGGCCAGATGAAGCGCACCATTAAAGAGGGTCTTAAATCCGAAGGCGTTCTTGCGGGCGGTCTTGGCGTCCAGCGCAAAGCGGCTTTTCTCTATAACCAATATCATATGGACGAAAGCGCGGAAACAAAGGAAAACAGAATCGTCTGTTCCTATGCTTTTGCCGTCGGCGAACAGAACGCCAGCAACGGAACGGTTGTAACCGCTCCCACCTGCGGCGCCGCAGGAGTTATGCCCGCCGTTCTTTATTATTGGCAGAAAAAGCGCAAGGTTTCCGATATTGATATTCTTCACGGACTTGCAACCGGCGGAATAATCGGAAATCTTATCAAGACAAACGCTTCAATTTCCGGCGCGGAATGCGGATGCCAGGCGGAAATCGGAACAGCCTGCTGCATGGCTTCCGCCGCTCTTGCGGAAATCTGCGGAATGAGCCTTGACCAGATCGAATATGCGGCGGAGGTTTCAATGGAGCATATGCTCGGACTTACCTGCGACCCCATTGACGGACTTGTTCAGATTCCCTGCATCGAGCGAAACGCCGTTGCGGCGATGCGTTCCATAAACGCAATCTCCCTTGCGAATTTCCTTACTCATACAAGGAAGATTTCCTTCGACACGGTTGTAAAAACCATGTACGAAACGGGAAAAGACATCAAAAGCCATTACCGCGAAACTTCCGAAGGCGGATTGGCGAAGCATTATTGCTGCGATTGATTACATAACATAAAGAAAAAGCGATGTGCCTTTGGCGCATCGCTTTTTCTTTATTTATCGGTATTAAGCATTTTCCGGAGTTTAAGTTCGTTTGCTTCCTCGTCCATATAGGAAATTCCGAGGAGCATTCCGTTTTCATCGAAAACCGCTATGTTTCCGGGGATTTCTCCCCAGCCTCTCTTTTGCAGTTCAAGGGGTACTCCGCTCCGGTAAAGTCTTTTATCAAAATCGTCGAGAACAAGCCTTGGAAGACCGGAATAGAGTCTTTCAATCGGTATAAGATGTTCTTCAAAAGTTCCGTTTTGCATCATTTCTTCGATTTCGGCGATCGTATAGCATTCGGAAAGTTCAAAACCCGCCGCCATTGTTCTTTCAAGGGCGGTCATTGAAGCGCCGCAGCCCAGTTTTTCGCCCATATCGTTTATGAGAGTCCGGATAAAAGTTCCCTTTCCGCAGGAAACTTCGATTCTTGCGGTCTGAGCATGCTCATCAAATTCAAGAAGCTTTATATCATAAACCTCAATTTCCTTTTGAGCACGCTCGACGATTTTCCCTTCCCTTGCAAGGTCATAAAGAGGTCTTCCGTTAACCTTAACCGCGGAATACATGGGCGGGGTCTGCATCTGTTTTCCAACAAAGCCTTCGATAACGTGCTCAAATTCTTCCTTTGAAACGTTGCTTTCCTTTTTTTCGAGCACGCGCCCGAAAACATCCTGGGTATCGGTAACAATTCCGAATTTAAGGTCCGCAATATAGCGTTTGTCCTCGTTCGGAAGAATATCGCAGCATTTTGTCGCTCCGCCGAAGAAAAGCGGAAGAACTCCCGTTGCCATGGGGTCAAGGGTTCCGGAATGTCCGATTTTCCTTGTCTTAGTGACGCCCCGGAGTTTTCCGATAACGTCGAAGGAAGTGAACTTCTGGGGCTTTTTTACCGGAAGGATTCCTGTCATTCCGCCGCCTCCCCCAAAACCTTTTCAACAGCTTTGAGCATCGCTTTTTTCGCGGTTTCAAGATCGCCTTCAATGAAGCATCCCGCCGCGCAGCGGTGACCGCCGCCGCCGAAATTTCCGCAAAGAACGGAAGCATCGACCTCTTCGCCGGTGCGGACGGAAATTTTATATCCGTTGTCCCTTTGGCGAAGGGTTATTCCAACAAGAACGCCTTCAACTTCTCTCGGCATTGCGGCGACGCCTTCCAGTTCGGATTCCTCCGCGCCGGTTTCTTCAAGCATCTTTTTGGTAATGCAGACAACCGCGCATTTATTATCAAAATAAAGTTCAAGGGAATTCAGAACTTCCCTTTCGATTGCGATTCTTGAAAAGGATTTTACCTCGAACATGGCGCGGTTTATCATCACAAAATCGCATCCTGCCTTGAACATTCTTCCTGCAACCGCATGGGTATGTCCGGTTGTGTTGGAATAGCGGAAACATCCGGTATCGGTGGAAACGCCGGTATAGATGCAGTCTGCAATTGTTTTGGTAAGTTCCGCTTCATCGAATCCATAGCAGATATCTTCGATTATTTCGCAGCATGCAGCCGCGGTATCCCGCACAAGCCAATCCTTTGCATAATGCTTGTTGGAACCGTGGTGGTCGATGCAAAGATCGACCTTTCCGCGGTATTTTTCAAGTTTTTCGCCGAAAAGCTGTTCGTCAGCAATATCCACCGCAACAATGTTTTTCGGTTCAAAATCCTTTTCTTCATATCCGGCAAGGAGATATGAATACTGCTTCGGAAATCCGTCATGGCATTCAACCCTGCTTCTTTTTCCAAGCTGGTTAAGGATATAATGGAGCGCAAAGGCGGAACCGAGAGTATCGCCGTCCGGGTTCCGGTGGCTTAAAATCACAATATCGTCCATTCCCCGAAGAATTTCGCAGCATTTTTGTACGGAAACTTCCATATTCATTTCTCCTTTCCCGATTATTTGTTATTCTTCGCCGATTTCGCGGAGAATTTTTTGAATTCCCGCGCTGTATTCGATGGAATCGTCCGGAATGAAATGGAATTCCGGAACTTTGCGGAGTTCAAGTCGCATCATCATTTCGTGACGGATGAAGCCGCCCGCTTTTGTAAGAACTTTTACCGCTTCTTTTGCTTTTTCCATTCCCTCAAGGGAACTGATATATACTTTGCAGTGGGAAAGATCGTTTGTAAGCTCGATGCGGACAACGCTTATCATTCCGCCGGAGATTCTCGGATCTTTCATGCTGCGGAGGATATCCATCAACTCGCGGCGGATATCCTCGCTTGTTCTGTTAAGTTTAAATCCTGCCATATTTCCTCCGCCTTAGTCTTCGCGATATTCTTCAACGATGTATGCTTCGAAAACGTCGCCTTCTTTGATATCGTTGAATTTGGTAAGAGTCATACCGCATTCATAACCGGAAGCAACTTCTTTAACGTCGTCTTTGAAACGTTTAAGGCTG
Source organism: Oscillospiraceae bacterium (assembly GCA_015067315.1). Lineage (GTDB taxonomy): Bacteria > Bacillota > Clostridia > Oscillospirales > Ruminococcaceae > UMGS1668. Next base: position 14,596 of record SVMR01000001.1, read on the forward strand.
GAAAGTTTGTCGTCGGCAATAATGATACCGTCACGGACAACGCGGATGTTTGCGTTTCTTGCAATTTTACCTTCGAGAACATAGCAGCCTGCAACGGTACCGACGTTGGAAATTTTATAAACCTGGCGGATTTCTGCGCGGCCGAGGTCAACGTCGCGGAATTTGGGAGCAAGCATACCTTTCATTGCGGATTCGATCTCTTCGATTGCGTCGTAGATGATTCTGTAAAGACGGATATCAACGCCTTCGCGTTCCGCGGTATCTCTTGCGGTGGTATCGGGACGGACGTTGAAGCCTACGATGATTGCGTTGGAAACCTGGGCAAGCATAACGTCGGATTCGTTAACCGCGCCGACTGCGCCGTGGATAACTCTTACGCGGACTTCATCGTTGGAGATTTTTTCAAGGGACTGACGAACCGCTTCAACGGAACCCTGTACGTCAGCTTTGACGATGATGGGAAGTTCCTTGATTTCGCCTTCGGCGATCTGGTTGAAGAGGTTATCGAGAGTGACTTTCTGATACTGTTTGAATGCTTCCTGTTTTGCTTCATATTCACGCTGTTCAACAAGTTCGCGTGCAAGTTTTTCATCAGAAACTGCGTTGAACTGGTCGCCGCCGGTGGGAACGGAATCAAGACCGGTGATTTCAACAGGGATGGAAGGACCTGCTTCGGAAATTCTGTTGCCTTTGTCGTCGATCATAACACGAACTTTACCAACTGCGGTACCTGCGATTACAACGTCGCCGGTATGGAGAGTACCGTTCTGAACAAGCATGGTTGCAACAGGACCGCGGCCTTTATCGAGTCTGGATTCGATAACGGTGCCTTTTGCCATTCTGTCGGGGTTTGCTTTGAGTTCGCGGACTTCCGCAACAAGGGTGATCATTTCGAGAAGGGTGTCGATGTTTTCACCGGTTTTTGCGGAAACGGGAACGCAGATTACGTCGCCGCCCCATTCTTCGGGAATAAGACCGTATTCGGTAAGACCCTGCATAACTTTATCGGGGTTTGCGGTGGGTTTATCGATTTTGTTGATTGCAACGATAATGGAAACTTCCGCGGCTTTTGCGTGGTTGATTGCTTCAACGGTCTGGGGCATAATGCCGTCGTCCGCCGCAACAACAAGGATTGCGATATCGGTGCAAAGTGCGCCTCTTGCGCGCATTGCGGTGAATGCTTCGTGACCGGGGGTATCGAGGAAGGTGATGGAGCTTCCGCTTTCGGTGGTAACTCTGTATGCGCCGAGGTGCTGGGTAATGCCGCCCGCTTCGCCGGAAGCAACATGTGCGCTTCTGATGTAGTCGAGGATGGAAGTTTTGCCGTGGTCAACGTGACCCATTACGCAGACAACGGGGTCGCGGGTGATGAGATTTGCCGCATCGTCCTCGCTGTCGTCGATAAGACGGTCTTCGATTGTAACAACAACTTCTTTTTCAACTTTTGCGCCGATATCCATTGCGATAAGCGCGGCGGTATCGTAGTCGATAACTTCGTTTACGGAAACCATCATACCCTGAAGCATAAGGCGCTTGATGATTTCGGAAGAAGCGATTTTGAGTTTGAGAGCAAGATCGCCGACGGTGATTTCATCGGGAATGGTGATTTCGAGTTTCTGTCTGCGCTGGCGTTCCATTTCGAGCTTTTTGAGTTTTTCCTGTTCCATCTCATGTTTGCTCTTCTTGGGTTTGCCCTGCTGTTTGCTCTTCTGGTTGAGTTTCTGTTTGTTGGTATAGCTGTCGCTCATGGAAGAAGCGGGAGCGATCTGTTCGTATTTGTCGTTGTATTTATCAAGATCGACGGAAACCGCGCTCATATCAACGTGAGCAACGCCTGCCGCAAGTTTTTCTGCCGGAGGCTGGTTTGCGGGTCTGGGTTTTCTTTCAACGGGTTTTTTCGGTTCATGGCGGTGGCTGTTGTCCTCTTTGTCTTTATCGAATCCGAAGTTTCCGCCGAAACGGTCGTTTTTGTTAAAGTTCGGTTTATCGCCGAAGCGGTCGTTTTTCTGGAATCCGGGTTTGTCGCCGAATTTTTTGTCGCCCTGGGGTCTGTCGCCGAATTTACGGTCGCCCTGCTGGGGCTTATCGCCAAATTTACGGTCGCCGTTCTGGGGTTTGTCGCCGAATTTGCGGTCGCCGTTCTGAGGTCTTTCGGAACGCTGGTCGTTTCTTCTTTCGTTCTGGCGGTTGTCGCGGTTTTCGGAAGGTTTGCGTTCCGCAGGTTTCTGTTCGGTTTTCTGAACAGGTTTTTCCTCCGCTTTGGGCGCGGGTTTATGTTCGGGTTTCTTTTCTTCTTTTACTGCGGGTTTTTCCGCTTTCGGGGCGGTTTTTTCCGCTTTCGGGGCGGGTTTAACCTCTTCGGTTTTAACTTCCGCCTTGGGTTCTTCTTTTTTCGGTTCGGTTTTGGGCTGTCCGGCCATTGCGAAATAAGGAGCAAAACTTGTTACTTCGTTCTTTTTGGTATAATGTTCAAAAACGTAGTTAAGCTCCTCTTCGGTAAGTGCGGCCTGGGCCTTTTTTTGCGGAAACTTTTCGCCGAGAACGTCAAGAACTTCTTTTACAGGTTCTTTAAGGTCTTTTGCAAGGTCCGCAACTTTATATTTAATATTTTCAATCATCGTATGCATTTCCTCCAATTGTTTCAAGCTTGCATTCCGTTTTCGGTCAGCTCTTTTATTTTTTTGGAAAAGCCGCTGTCGCAAACGGAAAGCACTCCGACACGTTTTGCAACGGCATAGCCTATTTCATCCATGGAAAGGGGTAAAATCAAAATTTCCGTTTTGTTTTCTTCCGCAATTCTTTTGATGTTTCTTGCGGTTCTTTCGGAACAGTCGCTTGAAAGAAGCACGGCTTTTGCTGTTCCTTTCCGGATCGATTCAACGGTCATATCAAAACCAAAAACAAGTTTTCCGGCTTTTCTTGCAAGACCGAGGAACCCGAAAAGTTTTTCATTCACCATCTGATTCCAGCTCCTTTTCAAGCGCGTCATAAACTTCTTCCGGAATCGAGGTTTCGAAAACTCTTTCGATGCGTTTTGTTTTGCGCGCCTTTTTAAGGCATTCCGGATTCGGGCAGACATAGGCGCCTCTTCCGGGGCTTCTTCCGGTTTTATCAAGGGAAATTATTCCTTCCGGACTTTTTACAACGCGGATAAGTTCGCGCTTCGGCTTTTTTTCGCCGCATCCGGTACACATTCTTTCGGGTATTTTTTTCATAAAAAGGCTTCCTCCTTTCGGAAAAGTTTTAATTTATCGATAAAGATTATTCTTCTTCACCCCAAAAGCCGCTTTCCGGTTTGATATCGATTTTCCAACCGGTAAGTCTTGCGGCAAGACGGGCGTTCTGGCCTTTGTTGCCGATTGCAAGGGAAAGCTGTTCATCCGGAACTTTTACCTTGCAGGATTTGTTGCCATCGGGATCGACTTCGACAGAAACAACTTTTGCGGGGGAAAGAGCAGCCGCAATGAATTCTGCGGGATCTTCGGAATACTGAACAACGTCGATTTTTTCGCCGCCCAGTTCGTCAACGATTTTTGCAACACGGGCGCCGCGGGTGCCAATGCAGGCGCCTACTGCGTCAACGTCGGGATCCTTGCTCCAGACGGCAAGTTTTGTTCTGGAACCTGCTTCGCGGGAAACGGCTTTTATTTCAACGGTTCCTTCATAAATTTCGGGAACTTCCATTTCAAAAAGGCGTTTTACAAGACCCGGATGGGTTCTGGAAATCATAACTTTCGGGCCGCGTTCGGAAGCGGTTACTTCAACAACATAAACTTTGGTTCTTTCGCCGTCTTTAAGAACTTCGCCGGGAATCTGTTCGGATTTGAGAAGGAAAGCTTCGTTGTGGTCAATTTCAAGGGTTACGCTTCCGCGGACGGGATCGGTGCTTACAACGGTTGCGGTGATGATTTCATGTTCACGGCTCTGGAATTCTTTAAGTACCTGGCCTCTTTCTGCTTCGCGGATTCCCTGTTTGATAACGTGTTTTGCGGTCTGTGCAGCAATTCTGCCGAATTCCTTGGTTTCAAGGGGAATGTCGACGATATCGCCGAGCTGGGCTTTTTTGCTGTATTTTACTGCTTTATCGAGGAGGATCTGGTTTGCGGGGTCTTCAACTTCCTCAACAACAAGTTTTCTGATTGCAACGTCAAAAGTTCTTGTTTCCGGATCGATTATAACTTTTACGTCTTCGGTTCCGATATAATCGCGGCGGATTGCAATTGCGATTGCGTTTTCGATTTTTTCGCAAAGGTATTCAACGGAAATGCCTTTTTCTTTTTCAAGAAGCGCGAGCGCTTCAAAAAATTCTGCGTTCATTTTTTAAAATTCCTCCTCAGTCGTCATTATTGAAATCGTAATAAAGTTTGATGAATGCGGTATCCGCTTTGTTGAAAACCATTTCGGTTCCGTCTTCAAAAGAAGCGGTTATAACTCCGTCGGTGATATCGTCGAGCTGGAGAAGGAATTCGCGCTGGTTATATCCTTCGGGAGCGCGGACGAATCTTACGGTTGCAAGATATCCGAGATATTTTTTAACATGTTCTTCGGTTATAAGTTTTCTTTCAATACCGGGGGAAGAAACTTCGAGAACATAGCTCTTTTCAATGGGGTTTGCTTCATCGATAATCGGGTCAACCGCTCTGCTGAAATTTTCGCAGTCTTCGATTGTAAGACCTTCTTTGTCAATAAAAAAGCGCAGATACCATTCCGTGCCCTCTTTTTCAAAACGGACGTCCCAGAGTTCAACTCCGATCTGTTCCGCTACGGGAAGAGCAAGTTCAGTGCAGATCTGCGCGGTATTTTTCTTTTTTTCCGCCAAAAAAACACACCTCCAAAATTTTTTCGTTAAACAGAAAGGAGCGGGTCTTTTTCGTCCCACTCCTTTGTACTACTACAATATTACTTTAATAATATTAGCATAATTTAAAATAAAATGCAAGGGTTTTTATTGCAAAAAATTTAAAAATTTCTTTATTTTATGCGATTATTTGCCTCAAAAGCCACAAAACAAGAAGATGCGCCGGATAGAACCAATAATAAAGCGCCTTTACGCTTTTGCTGTAATATCCCTGTTTTCCTTTATAAAGCCAAATTGGTACAAGGGCAAGAAGAGCAACTCCCTGGCGTACAACTTCGATTTTTGTTCCGAAAATTTCCCATTCGTAATAAAAACCGGAAAGAATTTCAATATTTATATACCAAAGGAAAAACGCCTGCAAAACAAAATTATACCATTTCCTTTCCCGGAGGAAATAAAAAACAAGAACAGTGAAAATTCCCGCGTAATGATAATCGCAGAAGCTTAAAATTCCGAGGAGGAAACCCATTGCAGCAGTTATTGCCGCCGTAAGGATCCTTACTGAAAGTTTTTTGTCCTTTGCGTTTTCGTTTATCTTCATGAGCCCGACGCCTATAAGGAAAGTCCAGAGAACGTTCTGATGCAGAGGATAAAAGAAGCTGCCTCCGGCAACAAGATTAAAAGGAATTTCGCTTATAAGCGCAAAAACAAAAAGCCTTTTTACGTATTTTTTAAGATTTTTTGTGTGGAAAAATCCTTCCACCGTCATAAACGCAAAAATCGGGAATGCAATTCTTCCGATAACCGTAAGCCAATCGTTTCCGGGAACAACGGTTGCCCACATATGGTCGCAGAGCATAAGAGCCATTGCAAGGATATGAAGATGAAAAGATGTAAGTTCGGCTTTTTTCATTTTTTATACCTCAGAACTCCGCTTTCCTCTTCCGGATTCCAAAGAACCGCCCCGCCCGATTCAAGGCTTTTTTTAACGTCGATAAGCCGCTGATTTTTTGAACCGCGGAAAAGAATATTAAGGGATTTTTCCTCAAGAATAAATTTCCCGTCAACAAGAATATCCGTTACCGAAAGAAGTTCCTTCCAGCCGGGTTTTCCCTTTTCGATTCCGCTCAATATCTGTTCAAAAGTATAGCCGGAATAGGTCACGATATGGAGTCCGCGTTTTTTTATTTCCGCGCCCAGTTCCGCAAAAGCTTCCGCCTGGAAAAAGGGTTCGCCGCCGGAAAAGGTAACTCCCTGCAAAAGGGGGTTTTCGCCTATCGCTTTAAGAATATTTTCCGGATGGCTTATATATCCGCCGTTCGGGTCATGGGTTTCCGGGTTGTGGCAGCCTTTGCAATGGTGGGGACATCCCTGTCCGAAAATCGTCATCCGGATTCCGGGACCGTCAACTATGGATTCCCTCATAACTCCCGCAAGGCGCAAAGTTTTCATTTCCATTTTTAAATCTCCGTTTGATTATGCCGAAAACCCGAACGCGGCTGCGTTCGGGTTTTTTGTTCGTTTATCAGATTTCTTCTGCCTGGGTCTGGACGGAATGTTTAACTCTGTCCTCAACTTCGGAACGTTTTGCGTTATTGAAGTTATCAAGAGTTCCGACGAGATAGCCGGTGATGCGGCGGATTCTTTCAAAACGCTCGCCGTCCTCTTCTTTTCTTCCGCATTTGGGGCATTCGTCGCCGATTATTCCGGTGAATCCGCATTCCGGGTCACGGTCAACCGGGTGGTTGACGGAGCCGTAGCCGACTCCGGATTCCTTCATGCAGCGGATTACCTGCTCGAAAGCGTCAAGGTTCTGCTGGGGGTCGCCGTCAAGTTCGATATAGGTTATATGACCCGCATTGGTAAGAGCATGGTAAGGCGCTTCTCTCTTAATTTTATCGAATGCGTTGATGGGGTAATATACCGGAACATGGAAGGAGTTTGTATAATAATCCCTGTCGGTGACGCCGGGGATCTTTCCGAATTTTTCGGCGTCCATACGGACAAATCTTCCGGAAAGGCCTTCCGCCGGAGTTGCAAGAAGAGAGAAGTTGAGTCCGTATTTTTCGCTTGCCTCGTCCATTCTCTTTCTCATAAAGGCGATTATTTCAAGACCGAGGTTCTGGGATTCCCTGCTTTCGCCGTGATGGAAGCCGGTGAGGGCTTTAAGACATTCCGCAAGACCGATGAAACCGACGGAAAGGGTTCCGTGTTTAAGAACTTCGCCCACTTCGTCGTCTTCGGAAAGTTTTTCGGAATCGATCCAGATTCCCTGTCCCATAAGGAAGGGATAGTTGCGGACTTTTTTCTTCTTCTGGATTTCAAATCTTTCAAGAAGCTGTTCGATTACAAGGGAAATCTTGCTGTCAAGCTGGTCGAAGAAAAGGTCGATATTGTGGTTCGAAAGAATTGCAAGGCGCGGAAGGTTGATTGAAGTGAAGGAAAGGTTTCCTCTTCCGGAAACAATTTCTCTTTCCGGGTCATAAACGTTTCCGATAACCCTGGTGCGGCAACCCATATATGCAATTTCGGTTTCCGGATGTCCTTCTTTATAATACTGAAGGTTATAGGGAGCGTCAATGAAGGAGAAGTTCGGGAAAAGGCGTTTTGCGCTGACTTTGCAGGCAAGTTTGAAAAGGTCATAGTTGGGGTCGCCGGGATTGTAGTTGATTCCCTCTTTGACCTTGAAGATATGAATCGGGAAAATCGGGGTTTCGCCGTTTCCAAGACCCGCTTCGGTTGCTTTAAGGATGTTTTTGATAACAAGTCTGCCTTCGGGAGTGGTATCGGTGCCGTAGTTTATGGAGCTGAAAGGAACCTGCGCGCCCGCTCTGGAATGCATTGTGTTGAGGTTATGAACAAGAGCTTCCATTGCCTGGAAGGTTGCGCGGTCGATTTCTTTTTCCGCTCTGCGGAAAGCAAATTCCTGCGCCTTAACGGCAATTTCCTCGCCGTATTTTTCCTTAAGGAGGGAATGTTCCGCGGCTTTATAAACTTCGCCGTCTTCAAATTTCGGCCATTCGCCGCAAAGGGTTATTGCTTCCTCAAGGATTCCTTTTGCGGCGCAGTCGCCGCATTCTTCGCCCGCAAGAAGTTCAAGGGCTCTGCCAAGGTTCTGGCAATAGAGTTTTTTATATGTTTTTGCAACGCCGGGAGCCATTCCGTAATCGAAGTTCGGGATGCTCTGGCCGCCGTGCTGGTCGTTCTGGTTGGACTGGATAGCGATGCAGGCAAGAGCCGCGTAGCTTGCAATATCCTGGGGTTCACGGAGATGACCGTGGCCGGTATCGAAACCGTCCTTGAAAAGCTTGAGGATATCGATCTGGCAGCAGGTTGTGGTAAGGGTAAGGAAATCCAGGTCATGGATATGTATATCGCCGTCATGGTGTGCCTGGGCATGGCGGGGATTGAGAATATACATTTCATAGAACTGTTTTGCCGCTTCGCTTCCGTATTTGAGCATTGTGCCCATGGCGGTATCGCCGTTTATGTTTGCGTTTTCGCGTTTAACATCGTTTTCCTTCGCGGACTGGAAAGTGAGGTTTTCCATTGTCTTCATAAGGCGGGTGTTCATCTCGCGGACTTTGTTGCGGTTTGCGCGGTAAAGAATATAGCTCTTTGCGGTGCGGGCATGTCCGGTTTCGATAAGCATTTTTTCGACAACGTCCTGAACATGTTCAACATGGGGAGTTTCGATATGTTCCTTGTTTTCAATATAATCAACAACGGAAAGCGCAATGGACATTGCTTCCTCATAGTCGCTTCCTCCGTTTGCTTTTGCGGCCATAAAAACAGCGTTTGCGATTTTATCGATATTGAAATCCGCAATTCTTCCGTCACGTTTTACAATTGTTCTGATCATATATAAAAACCTCCTGTGGATACATTCACGCACAAAAAGGGCGCCATATAAATATTATAAATTACCCGCCGCAAAAGGTCAATTGTGGGATATGTAGAATTAACTGTCCATTTTTGTCATAATATTTTTACCTGATTTTTACGGTTTTCCTCTTGACAAAAAAATTGCTTTTTTGCGGCGGACATTTGTGTTTTTTGTCCGCAAAAGGCGTCCGTTTTTTCTGTATTTCCAAAAAATTTTTCTGTTTACAAAATTTGTGATGCGGTACTATAATTAATTGTAATAATTTGTTATATACGGAGGAAAAATTTTGAAAATCGCCGCAATCCTCATTTCCCTTCTTTTGCTTTTCGGCTGCGTTCCGGCAAAAGAAACAATAACCGAAATTCCTGAAGAAATCCCGGTTTTTTTGGAAACCGAAGAACCTTCCGAACCGAAACCCACCGAAATCGAATATGTTGCTCCGCCGGCTTCCACCCCGGAAATGGCAGTAATAAACTATTTTGACGCGCTTTACGATTCATATATTGCAATGCTTCCGATGGATATTTCCCCGGCAATCAATCTTGATTTTGAGATTATGCAAAATATACAGAACTGGAACAGCCTTCTTGCCATGAGGCGGAGCATTATTTCCGAAAAAGGTTACTGTTTTGTTGAAACGGAAAGATTCCCTTTCACAATCGATTATTTCCCGGAAAAAGAACTCGACGACCAAAGGATGGATTACGTCCGTCTTTCGGATTTCGGCGAAGGCGCCGCGGTTCTTCATTTTACTGTAAAAGGACAGGAAGGAAAAGCCTATCCGCCGATTTTCGCGCTCAATTCCCAGCATACGATGATTCTCACCCTCGAGGACGGAATCTATAAAATCGCCTATCATTATTTCCCCGGTTCCGAAGGAAAATTCCAGAACGACCTTCCGGTAACTCTTATGGAGCGGGAGGAGATGGAAGAACTTCTTGCGGAAGAATTTTCCCCGAAGGAAGAAGCGGATTTTCCCGAACCTGAATTTGAAAAAATATATGACCCGGAAAAGGCCGCGGAATATGCTCTTTCTTTTTGCGAAGAACAAAACCCGGATTTCTTCTTCGTCGGGGATTGGTACGGAAACTGCATGAATTTCGCCTCACAATGCATCTGGTCCGGATTCAAAGCTGAAAACGACAGCCCGAAAAACTTCGGTTCCATGACGAAGAACTGGTATATGGGAAAAAGCGGCGGTTCGCTTATCTGGTCAAGCGTAAGCCGTTTTTGGGAATGGACCGGGCAGGAATACTGCAGAATGCAGGTTCAGGAATTTTATGATATTTCAAAAGCCGAAAAAGGCGACCTTGTTCATATCGGTTCCTATGTCTGCGAAACCGAGGGAAAATACAGCCACGCGCTTTTTGTTGCGGACGAAGAAAAAATGATGCTTGCCCAAAACAGCCCCGCCTGCTTTGTTTATTATTCCGACCTTGTGAACAATTACGCAAAATTCATCCGCCCGATTTCTCTCGGCGCATAAACCATATTTTGCCTCCCCTTGTCAAAGGGGGCTGTCGCGCTTTTAAGAATAGGTGCGTGACTGGGAGATTCTATTCAGCCTCCCCTATCAGGGGAGGTGGATTTTTCGGCGGCTTGCCGACGAAAAAGACGGAAGGGTGGAAACGGTTTATGCGGAACGTCGGGGACGACGTTTCCTACCGTAACGCAATGAGGTCTATTTAAAAAAATGTAGGGGCGACCTACCCCAAGGGTACTTCCTCGCACTTCGTGCTCAGGGCGCTATGCGGTCGCCCGTTTTTAAATTGGACAGCGTTTGTCCCTCATCCGTCTGCTTTGCAGACACCTTCCCCCGAGGGAAGGCTAAGACCATACCGGGGCGGATTCCTGTTTTCCCGGTGAGGAAAACTATTGTGTTTTCCGCGGTTTAAGATTATAATATACTGGTAACGATAAACGAAAGGATTGATTTTGACCATGACTGAACTTATCAAATTGATGCAGCAGCGCCAGAGCTGCAGAAGCTTTTCCGAAAAACCCGTTGAAGCGGAAAAAATCGTTTCCTGCATAAACGCCGCCTGCCTTGCCCCTTCCGCCTGCAACACCCAGCCCTATCATTTTTACGTTGCGCACGCGCCGGAAGCCGTTGCCGTTGCGGCAGAATACTGCAAAGGCGAAAAATACAACAAATGGGTCGGCGAAGCAAAAGCTTTTGTTATAATCACCCAGGAACATGCCGAAATCCCCGCCGCAAATTCCGAAGCAAGAAAACGCGATTTCCGCCAGTATGATATCGGTCTTATGATCGAAAACTTCTGCCTTGAAGCAACCGAACTCGGTCTCGGAACCTGCATTCTCGGTCTTTTCAACGAAGAAAAGCTCAAATCCAGTTTCCGCATTCCCAGCCCGAAGCAGATCGCTCTCGTAATCGCAATGGGATATCCCGCAGAAAGCGAAATCCGCAAAAAGAACCGCAAACCTCTCGAGGATATGATCACCTATCTCAGATAAAATGGAAAACATAAGAAAGGCTCTTCCGAAAGACCTTGAAAGAATTTCCGAAATCGAAATTTTTAACTATCGGCTGAATTTTTATCCGGTTTTTAAAGACGACGGATTTTATTTTTCCAAACTTTCCGTTTCAAAAAAAGCGAAAGAATATGAAGCCGAAGCGGAAAAATTCTTCGTTTATGACGACGGCGCAATAAAAGGTTTTATAATGGTTGACGGAAAAGAAATCCGCAAGCTTTTTGTGGAACCGGTTTTGCAGGGAAATTCAATCGGGAAAAAGCTTCTTGAATTTGCCGTTTCGGAAATGAAGGCGGATTTTCTTTGGGCGTTGGAGAAAAATAAAAGAGCCATCGCTTTTTATGAGCGGAACGGCTTTTCCCTTTCCGGGGAAAGAAAAAACGAAGAAGATACCGAAGAATATCTTGTTAAAATGAAACTTTAAACAAAAAAAGACAAGGTGAAAACATCTTGTCTTTTTGCTTATTTTCCAAAGGAGAAAAAATGATAGAAAACGAAAACAGGGTCCAGCGGGCAATTCTTGTTGCGGCGGACTGCGGCGATTGGGACGCGGAAGTTTCAATCGACGAACTCGAGGAACTTGCCAAAAGCGCCGGCGCGGAGGTTGTTGCAAAAGTTATCCAGGTAAGAAAGGATTACGATAAGGCAACGCTTATCGGACGGGGAAAACTTGATGAAGTGCGGGAACTTGCGGAGGCAAACGACGCGGATATTCTCATTTTTGACCATGAACTTACCGCCGCGAACATCCGCAACCTTGAGGAAGCGACGGGGCTCGGCGTAATCGACCGCACCATGCTCATCCTCGATATCTTCGCCGCAAGGGCGCAGACAAGAGCCGGACGCCTTCAGGTTGAACTTGCACAGTATAAATACCGCCTTCCCCGCCTTGAAGGAATGGGCAAAAACCTTTCGAGGCTCGGCGGCGGAATCGGAACAAGAGGTCCCGGCGAATCGAAGCTTGAAAACGACCGAAGACATATCAGAAGGCGCATCGAAAGCCTTGAACGGAAGCTTGAGGAACTTTCCGCAAACCGTGAACTTATCCGTTCAAGAAGAAAAAAGGAAGGGGTTATAACCGCAGCAATAATCGGCTATACCAACGCCGGAAAATCGACTTTGCTCAACAGGCTTACAAACGCGGGGGTTCTTTCCGAAGACAAGCTTTTTGCGACCCTTGACCCCACCGCAAGAAGCCTTGAACTTCCGGACGGAAGAAGCATCATGCTCGTTGATACGGTAGGTTTTGTAAGAAGGCTCCCCCATCATCTTGTCGAGGCTTTTAAATCCACCCTTGAGGAAACGATCCAGGCGGATATTCTTTTAAACGTCTGCGATATTTCCTCCGGCGAAGCGGATTCCCAGACGGAAGTCACAAGAGAACTTCTCCGGAGCCTTAAAGCGGACAAAAGCCCCGTGCTCAACGTGCTCAACAAATGCGACCTCATCGAAGGGGAGCTTCCCATCTGCACGGAGGATTGCGTGCTCATTTCCGCCGCAACCGGTTTCGGAATCGATGAGATGCTCAAAAAGCTCGCGAAGCTTCTTCCGCCGAGCCAGATAAGAATGAATCTGCTCATTCCCTATTCTGCAGGCGGAATTTCCGCGGAAATCCGTGAAAGCGGAAAAATTTTCAGCGAAGAATTTACCGAAAACGGAACCCTTACCGATGCTCTTGTTGACGTAAAGATTCTTCATAAGGTTGAAAAATATCAGGTGTAAAAAAACCTTAACAAAGGGGGCTGTCACGCCTTTAAGAACAGGCGCGTGACTGGGGGATTCTGTCGAAATCACCGGCTGTTTCCGGTGGTTTTGCAAAATGAATGTAGGGGCGACCATTGCGGTCGCCCGTTTTTATTATCCGCACGTTTTTTGATTGGACGGGGTTACAATCCCTCAGTCTTTTGCCTTCGGCAAAATCCAGCTCCCTTTGCACAAGGGAGCCTTTTTCAATTTATAATTCTGCATTATGCACTTTGCATTCTGCATAAAAAAAGACGCTTCGGATGAAGCGTCTTTTTTTATGCTTTTTATTTCAGCGATTATTCTTCGTCATCGAAACCGGTGATTCCGGAAGAGGTGTGTGCGGAACGCTGTGCAATTCTCTGTCTTTCGTTAAGGGCGGCATTGCGTTTTTCGTTGCTGCGGTTGATAAGGAAAAGAGCAACAAGAAGAACCATAACCACTACGATAACTGCAATTACGATCCATACCCAAACGGGGATTCCGGAAGAAACGGTTTTTCCGCTTCCGACTTCAATCTGAACAAGCATTACGGGAGAAAGGCTTGTTACGTCGATGGATGCGGAAGGAGTTGTTGCGGAAGGAATAAGTTTTACTTCAACGACAGTATCTTCGCTTGCTTTATATGCAAAGGAAGAAAGTCCGGAAGGATCTCTTATTACAAGGCGGTAAACTCCGTCTTCCTCAACAAGTCTTACGTTTGCGACAGCGGATTTGAAATCCGTTGCGGGGGTATAAAGATAGGTGTTTTCGCCGTCGGTCATATAGTAATCGCCGTCATATTTTCCGATGTTTACGGTATGTACCATTGCGAGAACATAGCTTGAATAGTTGGAAGAAGCGGTTGCCTGGGTTCCGTTGAGTTCATAGGTTACGGTTCCGAGAAGGTCGCCGCCGTATGCAAGTCCGTCAACAAGAACGGAAATATCGAATGCCGCAAGGGCGTCGCCGTCCGCAATGAATTTTTTTGCCGCGGCGTCGGTTACGCTGTAACTGTCGATCGGGACGATTCCGAGAGTCGGGTTTTCGCCGATATCTTCTTTGATTTCAAATTCGATTTTTGTTACCGGAATATCGCCCTGGATGCTGAAAGCGAGTTTGATCGGTTCGAAAACGTCGGGCTGCGGAACTTCAACTACGGAAGAGCTGCTTTCGGAAGATGTTGAACTTTCGGAAACGGATTCACTGCTTGAGGAAGGGGGCGGCGCAACGCTTGAACTGGGTTTCGAGGAACTTGCGCTGCTGGGTTTGGAAGAACTGGAACTGCTGGAACTGGGTTTTGAAGAGCTTGAGGAGCTGGAAGAGCTGGAACTGGAACTCGAACTGGAGCTTGAGGAACCGGTTATATCGGTTATGCCGTCGCTTTTCCAGACTGCGGTGAAGGAAATATCTCTGTTGGGTGCCTGGAATCCCTGTCCTGCGCTGTAAACTTCGCCGGTAACGCTGAATTCCCAACCAACAAAGGTATGGTTTTTATAAGTGAAAGGGTTGCTGATGAGATAGAAAGGTTCGCCGAAATCGTAAGTCTTTTTTACGGGGTTTCCTTTTCCGTCGCCGGGATTATATGTTACGGTATATTTCTGGGCTGCGGAAGAACTTGAGGAAGAGGACGAAGAAGAGGAAGAGGAAGAAGAACCTTCTTTTGCCCATTGAGCGGTTGCGGTTACGTAATACTGGTTATCGGAACCGATCGTTCCGCTTCCGTTGTTGGTATATGTGCTGCCCTGGGAACCGAGGCTCCAGCCGGTGCAGTAATATCCTTCTTTTTCGTATCCGAGATCGGAAGCATATTTGAGAACAACGCTTGAACCTACGTCATAAGGTCCGTCGGTATATGTTGCGCCGCTTCCGCCGGTACCGGGAGTATATTTGATATAAAATACACTTTTTTCGGGGCGCATCATTGCTTCGGTTTCAATCCCTGCGAAGGGAACGAAAGTGAAAACAAGAACAAACGCAAGAATAATTGAAAAAATACGTTTCAAAGAAATGAAACCTCCTTTTTTAAAAAACTTTGCCTTAAATAAAGACAAATTTATACATATAAGATTATAGCATAAGCGGAAGATTTTGTCATTGTTTTTTTGAACAAAAAACAGAATATTTCAAATTGGAATAAAACACTTGTAAAAGTTCATAAGTTTTGATATAATCTTAAAAAGAATATTCGCCGCCGTGGTGGAATGGCAGACACAAGGGACTTAAAATCCCTCGCCTTTAAAGCGTACGAGTTCGAGTCTCGTTGGCGGCACCAGAAAAAGACCGGTATTTGTCAAAGACAAATACCGGTCTTTTTCTGCGAAATAAATCCCCGCGGATTTGTGAAATGCGCTTCGCGCGTGAAATACGCCGTTTGCGTGTGAAATGCCTGCGGGCGTCGGCGGATTTATTTCATTTCACTTGATGCGAAGCATCAAATTTCACAATGACCCCTGGTCGTTATTTCACATCCGAAGGATATTTCACTTTTATTTCAGCGGCGGTTGTGCTACAATCTCTTTATAAAGGATGGTATTAACATGGCTGAATCAAAACTTCGGGAACTGTCAACTGACTTTGCTGTAAAAATCATAAAACTCTGCGAAACCATTACGGGACATTACTCTCTTGTAAATCAATTGGAACGTTCCGGAACATCTGTCGGTGCAAACATCCGCGAAGCAAACTACGCTCATGGGAAACCCGATTTTATAGCTAAATTGCAGATTGCGCTTAAAGAATGCTACGAAACGGAATATTGGCTGGAGTTGTTTGTAAAATCCGGAATTTTGGATAATGAAACTGCCTATGACCTTTGTAATCAATGCGGCACCATCCGCCGTATTCTGATTGCTCCCATCAACACCGCAAAGGAGAACTAAAATGGACAGAACGCAAAAGACTGAAATCGTCAACATGTGCATGATACAGAAAGGCAAAAACGTTCTTGTATTGGATAAAATCCATTCCGAATGGGGCGGTTTCACCTTTCCCGGCGGTCACGTTGAAAAAAACGAATCCCTTTCCGATGCGGTTATCCGGGAAGTTTTTGAGGAAACCGGCTTAACTGTCCGGTTCCCCGTTCTTTGCGGAACAAAGGATTGGGTGAACGATGACGGTTCCCGCTATCTTGTGCTTTTTTATAAAACGGATAAGTTTTCCGGAGAACTTAAATCCTCCGGGGAGGGAAAAGTTTTCTGGCTTCCGCTTGATGAACTTCTTTCAAAAGATAATCTTTCGCTTGATATGAAAGACATGATAAAGGTTTTTCTTGAAGATGAACTGAGCGAATTTTTTTATTACAAAGAAAACGGCGAATGGAAATATGAACTGAAATAATGCAAAAAAACGGGGTTTACCGACCGGTTCTTTGTTTGGGGAATACGGATTCTTCGCCTCGCTCAGAATGGCATTGGTTTGTCATTGCGAGCCTTCGCAGAAGGCGCGGCAATCCGTTTCCCCTAAAAAAAACGTAACGCGGAGTAGTTTATTGACATAATGTAGGGGCGACCTACCCCAAGGGTACTTCCTCGCACTTCGTGCTCAGGGCGCTATGCGGTCGCCCGTTTTCAACCGGACAGGGTTACAATCTCTCAGTCTTTTGCCTTCGGCAAAATCCAGCTCCCTTTGCACAAGGGAGCCTGCCCTCCGGGTTACTTGGTCATCCCTCATCCGTCTGCTTCGCAGACACCTTCCCCAAGGAGAAGGCTATTGCCCTCCGGGGATCCTTTTTACGGCGGGAGCAGGCGCCATAAGCGAAGCGAAGAAATACCCTTGGGGTACCCCCGCCCTACACTTTCAATTTTAAATTAATAATTCTGCACTATGCACTTTGCATTCCGCATTAAAAAAGCACCCTTGCGGGTGCTTTTTTGTTATGCTTCAAGTTCCGGAACACGGAAGGATTCCTTTACGGTGATTTCGCCTTCTTCGGCGGAAACGGAAATTCCGGAAAGATTTTTGTCGGCGTTTTCGATTATGAGTTCGCAGACTTTATCCTCAATATCCTTGCGGATGACCCTTACAAGGTCGCGGGCGCCGCCTTTGTTGCCGTGGGATTTTTTTGCGATGGCTTTAAGCGCCGCGTCGTCATAGGAAAGGCTTATGTGTTTTTCCGAAAGCGGCGCGCGGAGTTCATCAAGACGGAGAGCGGCGATTCTTTCGTAATCCTCAACTGTGAGGTCATGGAAAACAACGATTTCGTCAACTCTTCCGATGAATTCCGGACGGAGGAACTGGGAAAGAGCCTTATATACTTTGTCTTTTTCGAGGGAATAGGAATCCCTTCCGAAGCCGAGGGCTTTTTCCTTGTTTTCGCTTCCGGCGTTGGAGGTCATTACGATTACGGTGTTCGCAAAAGAAACCGTTCTTCCGTGGGCGTCGGCAATTTTTCCTTCGTCAAGAATCTGGAGAAGAATATTCATAACGTCCGGATGCGCCTTTTCGATTTCATCAAAAAGGATTACGGAATAGGGTTTTCTGCGGACTTTTTCGGTAAGCTGACCCGCTTCGTCATAACCGACGTAGCCGGGAGGAGAACCGACGATTCTCGAAACCGCGTGTTTTTCCATGAATTCGGACATATCAAGACGGATAAGCGGATCTTCGGTCTGGAAAAGTTCGTTCGCAAGAACTTTTACAAGTTCAGTTTTGCCTACACCGGTGGGACCCACAAAAATAAAGGAAGCCGGTCTGCGTCTTGCGGAAATCTGGACTCTTGAACGTTTTACCGCCGCCGCAACAAGTCTGCAGGCTTCGTCCTGACCGACAACGTGCTGTTTAAGGGTCGCTTCAAGTTCGCCGAGCTTTTTGAGGTCGCTTTCCTGAACTTTGCTTGCGGGAATTCCTGTCCAAAGTTCAATAACCGTCGCAAGATCCTTAGGCGCAACTTCCGCCGCAAGGGCAATGGGTTCAAGGCGGTTATGCTCCATTTCAAGCTGCATCGCTTCCGCTTTCGCGGTTGCAAGGGCTTCGTAATCAATGGTTTCTTCCTGTTCAAGAGCCTCTATTCTTGCCTGTACCGCCCGGAGCTTCTGTCCGCTTATCTCATATTCCGCAAGTTCCTTGTTTGCAAGGGCGGAGCAGGAACAGGCTTCGTCAAGAAGGTCTATCGCCTTATCGGGAAGGAAGCGGTCGGTGATATATCTTTCGGAAAGGCGGACGCAGCTTTCGATAAGTTCGTCGCTTATTTTCACGTGGTGGAATTTTTCATAGTTGGGCGCAACGCCTTTGAGGATTCCGATGCTGTCCGCGATTGAAGGTTCCTCAACGGTGACCGGCTGGAAGCGGCGTTCAAGGGCGGCGTCCTTTTCGATATGTTTTCTGTATTCGTTGAAGGTTGTCGCGCCGATCACCTGGAGTTCGCCGCGGGAAAGGGCGGGCTTAAGGATGTTTGCGGCGTTCATGCTGCCTTCCGCGTCGCCGGTTCCAACAAGGTTATGGATTTCGTCGATGAAAAGGATGATGTTTCCTTCGCGCTTCACTTCTTCAACAAGACCCTTCACCCTGCTTTCAAACTGTCCACGGAACTGGGTTCCCGCGACAAGAGCGGTTAAATCGAGAAGCCAGAGTTCTTTTCCCGCAAGTTTTGCCGGAACTTCGCCGGAAGCAATTTTCTGGGCGATTCCTTCCGCAATGGCGGTTTTTCCGACGCCCGGTTCGCCGATTAAGCAGGGGTTGTTTTTTGTTCTGCGGTTGAGGATCTGAACAACCCTTCCGATTTCCCTTTCCCTTCCGATAATCGGATCGAAACCGCCGTTTTTTGCCTTTTCGGTAAGGTTTTCGCAATAGAGGGAAAGATATTTCTTTTCCTCCTGTTTTCCTTTTTTGCCGGTTTTCTTCGGGTTTTTCGGCGCCTCGCTTCCGGAAGAGGGAGCTTCGCCGCCGGGCATTATTCCGTCGCCGAAAATGCTGTTGAGGAACGGAAAAGCCTGGGCTCCGCCCATTTCAAAATTCGGGTCTTCCTCGTCCATATTCATCATCTGTTCGCTTATGGCGTCAAGTTCTTCGCCGGAAATTCCCATTTTATTCATAAGGTCTTCGACGGGTTTTATTCCGAGTTCCTTCGCGCATTGAAGACAAAGTCCCTCGTTATAGGTTTTGTCGCCTTCCATTCTGGTGACAAAAACAACCGCCATTCTTTTTTTGCATCTTGAACAAAGCATACTGTTCATCAAAAATCCTCCGTGGGGAAATTTTTTATATTAAGAGAAATTTTATACCAAGGCATTTTCGCCGCAAAGGGCAAAATATATAAAGCGGAAAAGATATGTTCCGGAGATTATTTCTTCGGAAAAATATTCCGGAAAAATCCCCGCTTTTATAACAAAATCAAGAATAAACGCGGCAACGGCAAGTTCCGCCGCGCCGTTTGCAATTCCGAAAACTCCGCCGAAAAAGCTGTTTGCCTTTCCGATTATCGGAACGTCGTTTACGAATTTTGAACCTTTTGCGATTATTGAAACCGCAAAGGCAAGGATTATAAGCGAAACCGCAAAAATAAAAGTTTCAAGAATCGGTTCCGCCATCGGGCGAATAACGTTTTTTTCAACGGCTTCGGCGATTGCGGAATAATCGAATCCTACGGATTCAATAAGGTTTTCGGCAACGCCGCTGAAATCGAAAAGCAGGAACGAAATTGCCGGAAGGCTTTCAACCGCTTCGGTAAGTCCATTAATAACGCTTTCCGTATCGGCCGCATTCATAAGCGAAGCTTCCATGCTTTCAATCACCGCAGGCTGTATTGCCATTGTGTAAACAAGCGCGGCGCAGATTCTGCTTATAACAAGAGCGGCGATTATTGAACAGATGTATCCGACCGTTTGTATCGCCGTTTTTGCAAAACCGTTTTTCGCGCCTTTTGAAATGCAGTTAAGAACTATTATAACCGCAAGAACGTCATAAATTATCGGGATCAAATTCAAAAGCGGAGATTTTCTCCTTTCAGTTATTTTTCAATTCTGCAAAGGCGGTCCCTTGTTACCGCAACAATGGAATTCTTCATGATTTCAATAAGGGATGCGTCTTTTTCGGATTCGAGAACCGCCGTGCTTTCGCCGTTGTTATCAAAAACAAACGCCGTTCCGGAACAATAAACCGCCGTGTTGCTTTCGCTTCTGTCACAGCAGATATATTTTCCGCTTACGGAAACGGTTTTTTCTTCCCGGAAATCTTCCCCGAGGAAAACAACTTCCGTTGCGCGCTTTTCGGTAAAACGGTCGAAAACAATCGCCGCTCCGCCGCTTCCGGAAACATTCATGCAGGCGGCGGGTACGGAAGAAAATCCGACGCTTCCGAGAATTGTGCCTTCCTTCGAAACGGTTGCCGCAAGGGTATCGCAGATTATTTTTGCGTCGCCGTTTCTGTCAAGTTCAAGGCTCAGTACCGAAGCCCCTTTAAATTCTTTTTTTGCAAGTTCAACCGCCGCTTCGGTTGTGAAGATATGGACGGTTGTGACAATTTCTCCGGAATCGCTTGCGGAAAGAGCCGCCGCGGCAACGGTTTTTGTGTTTTCGTCCGCGCTTGCGCAAACGATATATTCGCCGGAGGAGGACCAGGTGAAAATTTCCTCGCGGTAATCGGAATCGAAAACGTGGAGCTGGGAAGCATAGCGCTGGGCGGAAGTTACAACAGAAAGAGTTCCCTCTTCGGTTATATCCGCGCTTATAATCTTATATTCAAATTCCTTTTCAAAAAGAATTTTATCGCGCATTCTTACAAAAAGGCGGTTTCCGCCCTGGTCATAGATAAGGAATCTTCTTCCGGCGGATTCAACCTTCGGGTTTGCAAAATCATGCTGGGCGGAAAGAAGCTGTTTTCCGTTTTCGGCGTAAAGATAATATACCGCATCGGTTAAAACGCCGAAATGTTCCCCGACAGTAAATGTTTTTATTACGTTTGTTCCGGAAATATCAACCGGAAAACCTTCCCCGGCGGAAGCGGAAGAAGCAATTCTGTCGCCGATTATTCCGGCAACGTCCTCTTCGATGAAAAAATATATTCCTCCGCAAAGAATTGCAAAAAGAAGAACAGCGCCGATGAATCTTCTGTTCCGTTGGGCGGCGAATTTTCTGCGGCGTTTTTTTCTTGCAATTTCAAATTCGTTCTGTTCTTTTTTTGCCAAAGCTTTTTTCCTCCAATCAGGATTTTCTTTCGGTATATTTGATAAGGGCTGTGCATACCGTTCCGCAGACAACCGCGGAAACGATTGCTTCCGTAATTCCCGCCCCGGTTATGGTTGCGGAAACCGTTGCAAGAAGGGTGTTATAAGCAATATCTTTTGCCGCTGAATAGCTTTCGCCGAAGAAAAGCCAGATTCCGCCCATTACGAGAACGGTGTTTATAAGCGAACCGCAGAAACCGGCGATTGCGCTTGAAAGGGTTTTATTGAATTTTAATTTTGTGAGAAGCGCAAAAACAAGTGCGGCGGAAACGCCTATCATAATTCTTGGAACAAGGCTTATGATTATTGCCCAAAAGCTTCCGCTTTCTTCGCCGAAAACCGGAACAAAAGGAGAAAAAACAAAGGAAGTGAGGTTCGGCTGAAGGGTGTTTTTAATAAGGCTTGTAAGCCCGAAAACCCCGCCAAGAACCGCGCCTTTTTTCCAGCCGAAAAGAACAGCGCCGATTATTACCGGCATCTGTATGGTGGTTGCGTTAATCGCGCCGAGAGGGATATATCCAAGCGGCGTTACGGAAAGCAATATTATAAGCGCAACAAAAAGCGCCATTTTTACCATATCGGAGGTTTTTTGGTTTTTTACCATTGTTTTTCCTTCTTTTCAGAAAATTATGTAATTATATATTATACTACTCTTATGTTTTTATGGCAAGTTTTTAAGACAGCATCTTTTTTAAAGGTTTTTTGAACGCTTCCAAAGAACCGCCGAAAGAACCGCGCAGACAACCGCGATTAAAATGCAGGAGATTTTTACAATATTGCTCAAATCAAGAAAACCGCCGCCGGTAACCGAAGCGGCGCAGACAATTACAAAAATTGCAATTACGGCCATAATAATGCTGATTATTTTGAGGATTGTTTTCTTTTCCATTTTAATTTTCCTCTTCTTAAATATTTTTTCGGAACGGTCAAGACCGTTCCCTACCGTGGAGCGGTTGATTCACAATTGCAAAACCGCAGGGGCGGATTCCATCTGCCCGTTCATTTATTTTTATAAAAAGCAACGGAAAAACATAAACACCCAAGCGCCAAAAGAAGAGAGGAAATTATTCCTTCCACGGTGTTTACAATATGGTTAATTGTTCCCGCAAAAAAGCAGAGGGAAGCAACCGCAAACATAACACAAAGAAGTTTGTTTTTGTTGATTTTCATAAATCACATCTCCCTTAATTTCCGGCGGGGGCAAGCCCCCGCCCTACCTTTAAACCAAGGCAATTAAACCGCCGCTTCTTCGAGAAGCTTCCGGATGTTTTTTGAAAGGGCGGAATTTTCCGGTTTTTCAAGCTTCGGATCACCGGAAAGAATTTCCGCCGCGGCTTTCTTCGCAAGTTCGAGGAGTTTTATATCCGTCATCATATCCGCCATTTTAAGCATCGGAAGACCGCTTTGGCGAAATCCGAAAAAGTCGCCGGGACCTCTTAATTTAAGATCCTCCTCCGCAATTTTAAAGCCGTCGGTTGTTTTTGCAACAACTTCAAGCCGGCGCTTCGTTTCCGGATTTTTTGTTCCGGAAATAAGGATGCAGTAGCTTTGTTCCTTTCCTCTTCCGACCCTTCCCCGAAGCTGATGGAGCTGGGAAAGACCGAATCTGTCCGCGTTTTCGATTATCATGCAGACTGCGTTCGGAACGTCAACGCCGACTTCAACAACGGTTGTTGAAACAAGCACCTGAAGGCGGTTTTCCGCAAAGGCTTCCATAACCCTTTCCTTTTCCGCCGGTTTCATTCTTCCGTGAAGAAGACCCACGCTGCAGTCAACAAGTTCCTGTCCGGCAATCTGTTCCGCAAGATCCGCCGCCGCTTCCAGCGGAAGGGAATCCTCGTTCCGCTCAACAAGGGGGCAGATTATATAGCTTTGCTTGCCCTCCTTCGCAAAATTGCGGACAAAGTTGAAAGCTCTTTGGGAAAGTTCGGGGGTTACAAAATAGGTTTTCACCGGGGTTCGGTTTTTCGGCATTTCGTCAAGCACGGAAACGTCAAGATCGCCGTAGAGAACGAAGGCGAGTGTTCTCGGAATCGGGGTTGCGGACATGACTATCGTATGGGGCGCCCTTCCTTTTTTTCCAAGGGCGGTTCTTTGGCGGACCCCGAAACGGTGCTGTTCGTCGGTAATAATAAGACCGAGATTTCTGAATTCAACGTCCTCCTGAATAAGTGCGTGGGTTCCGGTAACAACGGTTATTTCGCCGGATTTTATCGCGGCTTTTATCTCCGCTTTTTCCGAAGCTTTCATTGAACCGGTGAGAACGCCGACTTTTATTCCAAAGGGGGCGAACATTTTTTCAAGGGTTGCTTTATGCTGGTTCGCAAGAACTTCCGTCGGCGCCATCATCGCGCTCTGGAAGCCGTTTTTTGCCGCAAAATACATGCAGGAAGCGGCAACGGCGGTTTTTCCGGAACCAACGTCGCCCTGGATAAGACGGCTCATGGGAACATTTGAGCACATATCTTTTTTGCATTCCGCAATAACGCGTTTTTGAGCACCGGTCAGTTCAAAACCAAGGGATTTTTCAAAATCCTCCGTGCTCAAAGGAGAAAAAGCCGTTCCCTCGGCGGTTCTGTTCTTTCCTTTAACAAGGCTCATTCCGAGGGAAAAGCCGAGGAATTCTTCAAAAATAAGGCGTCTTTTTGCTTTTTCAAGCGCTTCTCCGCCGGAAGGGAAATGGATATTCCTTATCGCTTCCGCTTTTGAGCACAGGCTGTATTTTTCGAGCATTTCCGTGCTCAGCGTTTCCTCAACAAGGTTTCCGCAGCTTTCAAGAGCCGTTTTTATCTGGGCGGAAACCATTTTTGAAGAAAGCCCTTCGGTCAGATGATACTGCGGAAGAAAGCCGCTTTCTTCGGTTTTTATTACAACCGGCGAATTCATTTCGCCGCCGGTGAGTCTTCTTGTAAAATCTCCGTAAAAGATATATTCTTCGCCGATTTCAAGAGCATCGACCGTATATTTTGCGTTGAAGAAAGTTATATTCAGATCCCGCTCCATATCCGTTGCGCGGATTTTTGTAACCGCAAGACCTTTTCTTATAAGCTTCGTGACGCTTTTTTGGGTAACGGTTGCGCGTACCGCGCAGGGATGCTCATCGGAAGCGTCTTTTATGGTAAGGCTTCCGGTGAGGTCAAGATAGCCCCGCGGATAATGCTCAAGAAGTTCGCCGATGTTTGTTATCCCGAGCTTTTCATAAAGCTTTTTCCGTTTTTCGCCGACGCCTTTAAGCGCGGTGAGCGGTGAACCCAAATTCACAAAAACGCCCCCTTCCGTAAAAAATCTGCTTTCTTCCCATTATGCTTTAATCTTACATCATTTCCGAAAAAAAACAAGGCATATTTTGTTAACAATAAAAAAGGACGGATAATATCCGCCCCTATATTTTCAAAGTTTTTAGATATGCTTTCTGTTTATCTGTAATACGGTAACTTTCGACCGCTTTTTGAATCGCCTTGTTGTGGGTCCATTTTTCAAGCTTCCGGTTTTCGATAAAAGGCAAAGCCGCATCATATTGCTTTGCAAGAGCCGTTGCGAAATACCATGCCTGCATCATTCGGATATAGTATTCTTCCGATTCAATTTCTGCGACTTTTTCCGGATACGCAATATCAAAATCTTCCCCGAGGAAATGTTCCATCAGCATTTTTATTCCGAAACGGACGGAATAGGTATCCCCCGCCGAAAGCCATTTTTCGATATATCCGGGAAGTTTTTCTTTGTTTTTTCCGAAAACCTTCGGCGACATGGAATCGCAGGTTGCCCAGTTATCAACAAAGGGCAGAAATTCCGTCACCGCCCCGGCGCATTCATCAAAGTCCGAAATATATTCCAGCAGAAAGGCATGGAGGTTGTTTTCCTCATAAAATTCATGGGGAAGTTCCGAAAGAAAAATTTTTGCTTCGGGATTTTTTGAAAAATCCTTCGCGAATTTCCGCAAAAGCGGCGTCCGGATTCCGATTATTTTTTCCTTCGGAACGGTCGGCATAAGCTTGCTTTGGAAATCCCGGTATTTTTCGTCCGCCATTGAAAAAAGTTTTGTTTGCAATTCGGTCATTTTATCACCCCGTTTATACTGCAATTATATCACAATTTCCGCAAAAGAAAAACACCGCGGAATTCCGCGGTGTTTTTCTTTTACTCAATTAGGCTCAATTATCGGATTGGCAGCCGCAGCCGCCTTTTTCTTTGTTTTTGCAGCAGGCATCTCCATAGGGACAGCCGATGCATTTGCTTCCCGCTTTCTTTTTGCGGTAAACATAAAATCCCGCAAGCCCGATTATAACGGCGATTATCACAATAATGATTATATCTTCCATAATTGACTGTTCCTTTCTTTAAAAATTTATTTTACCGCGCTTTTTTCGTTTTTCACGCAAAGATAGAATATCACGGAAATCATCGCAAGAACGGTTGCAAGTCCCGGAACAAATCCGGCGCCGAAAGTTCCGGCAGTGATAAGGGTTCCGACCTGATATACCAAAAAGCTTACGGCATATCCCACGGCAAACTGGAGCCCGATTCCGCCGAGGAGCCATTTTGTGCTCTTCATTTCGGAATTCATGGCGCCGATTGTCGCAAAGCAGGGCGGAGTGAAAAGGTTGAACATAAGATATGCAAGGGCGGCGGCTTTTGTGATTGCCATAACTCCGGCAACTTCCGTTCCCGCTCCCTCAAGCATTTCCATTTCTTCCGCGTCGATAAGATTTTCAAGACCGACGAAGCAGACCGCAAGGGTTCCCACAACGTTTTCCTTAGCAATGAATCCGGTTATTGCCGCGGCAGCAAATTCCCAGGAAAGAACCCCCACTATCGGAACAAGGATATATGCAAAAGGTCCGGCAAGGGAAGCAAGGATCGAGGAATCCGCGCTTTCCGCAACGGAAAAATCCCAGCTGAAAGTCTGCATTATCTGAACGGCGGTGTTGCAGAGAAGAATAATTGTCGCGGCTTTTACAACGTATGCCCAGCCGCGGCTCATCATTGAACCGAAAGCTCTTTTGAGGCTCGGGAATTTATATTCCGGAATTTCGATTATGAAATAGGATTTTTTTGCGTTGAATCCGGTGATTTTGTTTATAAGAAGGGCGCCGAGGAAAATAAGAACGATTCCCGAAAAATACATCACAAAGCTTACCCAGCCCGCGTTATCAAAAAAAGCGCCGGCAAAAAGGGAAATTACCGGAATTTTTGCTCCGCAGGGCATAAAAGGCGCAAGCATTGCGGTGGCGCGGCGTTCGCGTTCGTTTTTAATGGTTCTGCTTGCCATAACTCCCGGAACGGCGCAGCCGATTGTGATTACAAAAGGAATAACGGATTTTCCGGAAAGGCCGACTTTTTTAAAAATCGGGTCAAGAACAACCGCGGCTCTTGCCATATATCCGCAGTCTTCCAGAAGCGCAATGAGAAAATACATCACCATTACAAGGGGAAGGAAACCCACAACGGCGCCGACTCCCCCGATTATTCCGTCAACAAGAAGGGCGGAAAGAAGCGGATTTGCTCCGGAAAGCATTCCGCCAACCCATTCCTGGAAGGTTTCGATCCAGCCGACGAGGACGTTCGCAACCATTACGCCGATTCCGTCTTCGTGCTGAGAAATCATGAAGACAAGCCACATCACAAAGGCGAAAATCGGAATTCCGAACCATTTTCCGGTAAGGATAGCGTCGATTTTATCTCCGGTATTCTTCTGGCTTGTCAAAATCTTTCTTTTTTCAACCGCCTTTACGATTCCGTTTACGAATTCAAAACGCTTTCTGTCCGCAGCGGCAACGGCTTCCTTGCTGTTAAGGTCAATTTTTCCCTGTTTATAAGGGGCTTCCTGAACTTTTCCGAACCGTTCAACGGCGGTTTTCACAACTTCTTTAAGTCCTTCGGACGAGGTCGAAACGGTATCGATTACCGGGCATCCGAGTTTTTCGGAAAGTAATTTTGTTTTGATCACCGTTTCTTTTTTTGCGTTTACGTCCGCCTTGTTAAGAGCGACGACGACCGGAATTCCCAGTTCGAGAAGCTGGGTTGTGAAAAAAAGGCTTCTTGAAAGGTTCGTTGCGTCAACGATATTTATGATAACGTCCGGGTTTTCGTTCTGAATATAATCCCTTGTGACGCTTTCTTCCGAAGTGAAGGGCGACATGGAATATGCGCCGGGAAGGTCAACAGCAATAAGTTCTTCCGCTTCGTCATAGACCGATTTTTTTATCGGATGTTCTTTTTTTTCAACAGTAACGCCCGCCCAGTTTCCGACTTTTTCGTTTCTTCCCGTTATGGCGTTATACATTGTTGTTTTTCCGCTGTTGGGGTTTCCTGCAAGTGCAATTCTCATTAATTGATTCTCCTTCTGATTTCCGATTGAAACAGGTTAGTCAAGGCTAACCCTTGTGCAAAAAATTACTGCTTTTTTAAGCAGTAAAAAAAGATTATTCAACAAAAATAGCATCGGCAAGCTGATTATCGATGTTGTATCTTCCGTCCTTGATTGAAACGGTGCAGCTTCTTTTAAGTTTTGATACAACCGTTATCGGTTCGCCGCTGTAGCATCCGAGAGAAAAAAGGAAAGAATTGAGTTCTTCATCATCGGTTTCGATTTTTCTGATGATATATTCTATTCCTTCTTTTGCGTTTTTAAGGCTCATCATTTTACCACCTTACTATAAAATATAGTACAGTTAGTCTTGGCTAACCGTTTTTCTTAAATAAAAGTTAGGTCTGCCTAACTGCTTATATGATATCACTATTGAACAAATTTGTCAACAAAAATTTGGTAAATATTTCATTTTAATTTATAATTATCAATTTTGCCGCCGTTATTGTAAAAGATTTGTTTATATAGTATAATTATATTTCAGCCATATACCTTTTCATGAAAAGGAGGATAAAAATGAAGGCTGCTTTTTTCACTCTCGGCTGCAAAGTCAACCAATATGAAACCCAGATTATGGAGCAGGCTTTTTCAAAAGCCGGCTTTGAAATAGTTGAACCGGATGAAGGCGCGGACGTTTTTGTAATAAATTCCTGCACCGTTACCGGAACCGGCGACAAAAAATCCCGCCAGATGCTCCGCCATTTCCGCAGGAAAAATCCGAACGCGGTAATCGCCCTTACCGGATGCTATCCCCAGGCTTTTCCGGATGAAGCTTCCCTTCTTCTTGAAGCGGACGTTGTAACCGGTTCCGCGGACAGAAGCCAGGTTCTTCCGGCAATTCTCGATGCCCTTGACGGAAAAAGAGTTGTGCATATAACCCCCCACGAAAAATTCGAGGAATTCGAACCCATGCAGGCAAGCGGAATGCTTGACCGCACAAGGGCTTTTGTAAAAATCCAGGACGGATGCGACAACCGCTGTTCCTACTGCATTATTCCGAAGGCAAGGGGTCATGTCCGTTCAAAACCCCTTAAAGATATTGAACGGGAACTCGAAAGCCTTCTCGGTCACGGCTACAACGAAGTTGTTCTTGCGGGAATCAATCTTCCGTTCTACGGAAGGGATCTCGGTCTTTCCCTCATCAACGCCGTTGAGCTTTCCTGCGAAATCATGCCGAGGGTCCGGCTCAGCTCCCTTGAACCGGAACTTCTTTCCCGGGAAGACGTCGAACGCCTTGCGAAGCTTCCGAACTTCTGTCCCCAGTTCCATCTTTCTCTCCAGAGCGGATGCGACCGCACCCTTAACCGCATGAGAAGAAGATACAACACCGATATGTACCGGGAAGTTGTAAAAAATATCCGGGAATTCTTCCCCAACGGCGGACTTACAACCGACGTTATAGTCGGCTTCCCCGGCGAAACGGAAGAGGATTTTGAGGAATCCTGCCGCTTCATCGAGGAAATGGGCTTTGCGAAAGTCCATGTTTTCCCCTATTCGAGAAGAACCGGAACCGACGCCGCGGAAATGCCCGACCAGGTTCCTAACGCGGTAAAAACCGCAAGGGCGGCAAAAATGGCGGAAAGAGCCGAGGCAGTCCGCCAGAAATTCCTTGCGGAGCAGGTCGGTCTTACCGAATCCGTCCTCATCGAATCGGAAATCAGGGACGGCATGATGCAGGGTTACACGATGAACTATACTCCCGTTGTAATTCCGGCGGTAAAATCCCTTCTCTGCACCGTTCAGGAAGTTGTGATAACCGGAGTTTCCGGTGACGTTTGCACCGGAAGAATCAAAAATCCTCCGGTAGGATACGACCCCATGGGTATGTTCGAATAAAGAAAAAACGGCATAAACCGCATGTTTATGCCGTTTTTTCAATCTTTAAAAAATTTTTGAAAAAATTTCAAAAAAAGTGTTGACATTTTCTGTCCGTTCGTGTATAATAATCAGCGTTGACCCCACAAGGTCATTGTGGCCCGGTAGTTCAGCTGGTTAGAACGCTAGCCTGTCACGCTAGAGGTCGAGGGTTCGAGCCCCTTCCGGGTCGCCACTTTTGCTGATGTAGCTCAGTAGGCAGAGCACTTCCTTGGTAAGGAAGAGGTCATCAGTTCGAATCTGATTATCAGCTCCATCAAGCCGCTACATTAAGCGGCTTTTTGCTATGTTGGAGCTTTTACATAGATGAACTTCGCTTTGGAAAATGTCCTTTGCGGAGTTATTTTTTTGCCTTTTTTGACATGGATTCCAAAAAAATCCTCCCCGTTTTCACGGAGTTTTTTAAAACAGTTGCAGTCCCGGCACGTTGTTTGTCGGGACTTTTTTTATTTTAACAGATTTTCTGCATATTCCTGCCTCTCCCTTTGGGAGAGGTGCCCCTAAGTGGCGGAAAGGGAAACACCCTCTCAGTCACGCCTACGGCGTGCCAGCTCTCCCAAGGGGAGAGCCAGGAGCATTGCCGCACCGAAGCAGGACGCAAAAACCGACCTATGATCGCAGCCACAGGTCGGTTTCAATGTTTTATAACGCCCCGTCTTTCCGCGCAGGGCTTTTTTATTTTTTATCAAGGCTGTCGAGGAGTTTTTTATAGGGCATAAGCATTCCCTCGTTCATTTTATTGCCCATTTTTGCCTTTATCTTCGGGTTTCCAATCATTGCGCCGACGGCATACATGGCGAGCATTCTCGGCCATTTTTTCTGGGGGAAGTCATACTGACCGTGGGATTTATAGAATTTATGGTCCGCTTTCATCATTCCCTGCATCTGCCAGATAAGGTCGCGGAAAATTTTCATTCCGCCGATTCCGTAAAAATTCTGCGGCGGAACGTATTTGTTTTCTATGGAGTAGTTCAAAGTTTCCGCAAGGCGGTCGATTTCGGAATCCGGGTCGGTTTCGTCCGCCGCAACTCCCACAAGGAAGTTTCCGCCAACCTGCGCTCTTGCTTCGATTATCATCCGGAGGTTTTCCTCTTCGGAAAGATTTCCGGAAACGAGATAGCCGAAGGGCATTCCCATGGTTACGGTGCGGTGACCGTTGCAGAACTGGCGGTCGTCATACATTTTGAAAAGTGCTCCCATGGAATGGTCCTTGATGCTGAAAGCGACTACGATTGCTTCGCCGGTCTGGATTTCTTTCCGCAGGAATTCATCGAAGCCGTCTTTATAGACGCATTTTCCGGAAACGGCGCAGCTGAAACAGCCGAGGCAGCCGCCGGAAAAAGGATATTCCCGGATGTTGATGACCCTTGTTTTTCTCGGGAAAACCGCGGAAAAACGGTTTATCATAGCTTCAAGCTGTTTGTTTTCCGGTTCGCAGTCCGTAAGGATAACTACGTCGCCGGGTTTGTTTTCTTCGGTTTTTTCCGGCAGGGAAACGGGAAGATTTTTCGCTTCCGAAGGTTTTTCCGGCGCGGTTTCGGAAAAGCCGTTTTCCGCGTTCCAGATTGCAAAATCGAAGAATTCCCTTGCCTCTTTCTGTCCTTTTTCGGAAAGAAGGTCGTCCATATCCGCGGAAAGACCTTTGATATATTTCATATCCATATCGAAGCAGTTGTCGCGGATATAGTTATGGGCGGTGATATCGTAAAAATGCTTGGAAGTTGAAAACTGGGTGACGAATTTTCCGGAAACGGAAACGCCCTTTTCCTTCATAAGTTCAATAAAGCGGTGGAGCTGGCAGGGCGCAATGAAGGTATATACCGGATATGAAAAGATTATAAGTTCCGCGTTTTCAATGGCTTCTTTTGCGGCGGAAAAATCTTTTTCAAGCGCTTTTATTTTTTGCCCCGCATCAAGAACGGAAAATTCGTGTTCAGGATGAAGTTTTTCGAGATATCTGAAAGTCTGGAGGGTTATGCTGTATTTCCCCTTCGGGCTTCCGTTGATTATAAGAATTTTCATCGATTTTCCCCTTTTTATAAGGATTTTTCGATATAATTATATCATCAAAAGTTATAAAAATCAACGAATCCGCAGTCCGTGCTCAAAAAGAAACCCCGTGCTCAGATTTGAGCACGGGGGCTTTGCATCAATTTTAATCAGATGTCAAGAACGTATCCGAGAAGAAGGTTTGTTGTATTGAGCAGACCGGAAATATGGGTTCTTTCCATTCCGTGGCTGCACCAGACCGCCATTCCGAAAGTTCCGATTCTGAGGTTGTTGCCCGCTCTCAAAGCGGCGGTTGCGTCGGTTCCGTAATGGTAATAGATATCCACTTCGTAATCGCATCCTGCCTTTTCCGCATAACCGATAAGGCGGTTGGTGAGTTCAAAATCATAAGGAGCGGCGGCATCTTTTCCACAGATTGAAACGGCGTATTCGTTTCCGTCATAATCCGGTCCGATAAGACCGATATCGATTGCGACGTATTCGGAAACTTCCGGAGGAACGTAGGTTCCGCCCATGCCGATTTCTTCGGAATAGGGGAAGGCAAGAATTGTTCTGTATTTCGGTTTAAGGTTGTTTTCGGTGAGGTATTTGAGCATTGCGAAAACGCAGGCTATTGCGCCTTTGTCGTCGATGAAGCGGGATTTTATATATCCGTTTTCGGTTACCTGGCAGCGGGGTTCAACGGAGATAAAATCGCCGTGGCGGATTCCGAGAGCCTTTACGTCCTCTTTTGAGGAAACTTTTTCGTCAAGGATTATCATCATTGTGTTTTCGTCCCGGGGAAGGGTTCTTGCGTCGTCGAAAACGTGGACGGAATGGCTCTGGCAGGTCATAAGACCGGTGTATTCCCTTCCGTCGCGGGTATGGATTGTAACGGTTTCGCCCTCATAGCTGTGGTAGTTGACTCCGCCCAGCTGACGGACGCGTATCATTCCGTTTTTATCGATGGTGCGGACGACCATTCCGAGAGTATCCGGATGGGCGCCGACCAGAACGGTTTTTGAATTATCCTCGCCCTCAAGGGTGATATATGCGGTGCTCTTGTTATCATAAGTCACCTTCTGACCGAATTTTGCGGCATATTCTTCAAGAACCGGGTTCATTTTTACGTAATAGCCGACGGGGCTTGGAACGTTTACGATATCTTTAAAACAATCGATTATAAATTTTGCGTCAACATCAAATTTCATCAGCCTGCACCTCTTTTAATTCATAAAATGATTTTTTCCTTTTTTCAAAAAAAGGTTTTATAAGATGATTATACCACTCTTCGGGGAACTTTCAAGCGGCAAAAATGCAGTAAATCCTGCAAGTTTTTTCATCTTTTGCGGAGCGCTTTCAAAATGTGCCAAATAGCCAAAATTTATGTCTGTTAAGCGCGTTTTTTGTCCTTGACTTTTTCCTATAATAATGTTAAATTAGTTATATTAAGTGAATACACATTCTTTGCAACTGACGGACATAGGTGGAGCACCACGGTGGAGCAAAGAATGAATTTGGGGAAGCTTTCCCCTTTTTTATTTCAGCCGACCGTCTGGGCACATTTACTTCTTCCGATAAGCAAGGAGTAAGTGTGTCCATTTTTTATTTTGTAAAGGAGATTGACTATGAAAAAAGTAGGAATCATCATGGGCAGCGACAGCGATCTTCCGATCGTAACCAAAGCAACCGATACCCTTAAAGCACTCGAAATTCCTTTTGAAGTGCATGTTTATTCCGCGCACAGAACTCCTGTCGAAGCACGCGATTTTGCGGTCAACGCAAGAAAAAACGGCTTCGGCGCAATCATTGCGGCCGCAGGCATGGCGGCGCATCTTGCCGGCGCAATTGCCGCAAACACAACCCTTCCGGTAATCGGAATCCCCTGCAAATCTTCAAATCTCGACGGCATTGACGCCCTTCTTTCAACTGTACAGATGCCCACCGGCATTCCGGTAGCAACTGTCGCAATCAACGGAGGAGCCAATGCCGCTTTGCTTTGTGCGCAGATTCTTGCGGTTGAAGATAAGGAACTTGCCGCAAAACTCGACGCAAAGCGCGCTTCCGACGCTGCAAAAGTTCTTGAAAAAGACAAAGCGATAAGCGCATCTTTTTAAATTTGTATTTCAATTTTATTAAAAATTTTATTTTTTAAGGAGCAATAAAAATTATGGAAAACAAACTTGTTTACAGCGGCAAAACCAAAGACGTATTCGAACTCGAAAACGGAAACTATCTCCTCAAATTCAAAGACGACTGCACCGGCAAAGACGGCGTTTTTGATCCGGGCGAAAACTCCGTAGGTCTTACAATCGAAGGCGTCGGCGACGTTAACCTTCGTATGTCCATCTATTTCTTCGAAAAAGTCAACGCAGCGGGAATCAAAACCCATTACGTTTCCGCAGACCTTGAAAACACCACCATGGAAGTTCTTCCCGCAAAAGCTTTCGGTCACGGTCTTGAAGTAATCTGCCGCCACAAAGCAGTAGGATCCTTCATCCGCCGCTACGGCGATTATATCGAAGACGGCGCAGATCTTCCCGCATACGTTGAAACCACTTTCAAAAACGACGAA
Source organism: Oscillospiraceae bacterium (assembly GCA_015067315.1). Taxonomy (GTDB): domain Bacteria; phylum Bacillota; class Clostridia; order Oscillospirales; family Ruminococcaceae; genus UMGS1668. Next base: position 48,465 of record SVMR01000001.1, read on the forward strand.
AAAGGCGATCCGCTTGTAACCAAGGATGCTCTCGTTGCTCTCGGCGTAATGAGCGACGAACAGTATGACGATATCAAAGCCATGACCCAGCAGATCACCCAGATCGTTGCAGACGACCTTAAAGAAAAAGGTCTTGTTCTTTACGATATCAAATTTGAATTCGGTTATGACAAAGACGGCAAAGTAATGCTCATCGACGAAATTGCTTCCGGCAATATGCGCGTTTACAAGGACGGAAAATATATCGACCCCATGACCCTTTCCGAACTTTTCTTCGCATAATTCATTCTTAAAACGAAGTAAAACAAAGGAGAAAATATGGGCGGATTTTTTGGCGTAGCCTCTAAAAACGATTGTATGGTCGATGTTTTCTTCGGAACAGATTACCATTCCCACCTCGGCACTCGCCGGGGCGGAATGGCTGCTTTCGATGATGAAACCGGCCTTCAGCGGCAAATCCACAACATTGAAAACTCGCCTTTCAGAACCCGTTTTGAAAACATTTTCGACGAGATGAAAGGCAATTCTGCCATCGGATGCATCAGCTCCATGGAACCCCAGCCCCTTCTTATTCGTTCCGGTCTGGGCGCGTTCGCAATTTGTTTTATCGGCGTTATCAACAACGCGGACGAACTTATTGAAAAATATCTTTCCCACAAAAGCGGTTTTTTCAACGCCATGACCGGCGGAAGAGTAAACTCCGTTGAACTTCTTGCCGCTCTCATAAGCCTTAAAGAAGATTTTGTTTCCGGAATCAAGTTTGCCCAGGAAGTTATCGACGGAACCGCTTCGATTCTTATTCTTAAAGAGGGCGGACATATAATCGCCGCAAGGGATAAGATGGGAAGGCTCCCCGTTATAATCGGAAAGGACGAAAACGGCCATTGCGTTACTTTCGAATCCTTTGCCGCAAAAAAACTCGAATATGAAATCGTAAAGGAACTCGGCCCCGGCGAAATTGTTGAACTCACTCCCGAAGAGATGATCCAGCTTGCAAAGCCCGGCAAGGAAATGCGCATCTGCGCTTTCCTTTGGTCCTATTACGGATATTCCACTTCCACCTATGAAGGAATCAACGTTGAATCCATGCGTTACCGCAACGGAAGCATTCTTGCGCAGATGGATAAAGCAAACGGTTTCTGCGACCACGTCGATTATGTCGGCGGCGTTCCGGATTCCGGCACTCCCCATGCCATCGGTTATGCGAACGAAAGCAAAATTCCCTTTGCCCGTCCGTTTATAAAATACACCCCGACCTGGGCAAGAAGCTTTATGTCAACAAAACAGACCGAAAGGGCAAAAGTTGCAAAAATGAAGCAGATGCCCGTTGATGACCTTATCAGCGGAAAGGACCTTCTTTTTGTTGACGATTCAATCGTACGCGGAACCCAGCTTCGGGAAACCGTTGATTTTCTTTACAGCAACGGCGCAAAATCCGTACACATGCGTTCCGCATGTCCCCCTATCATGTACGGATGCAAATTCCTCAACTTCTCCCGCGCAACAAGCGATATGGAACTTATTGCAAGACGCACCATTATGGAACTTGAAGGCGAGGAAGGCTTTAACTACATCGAAGAATACAGCGACGGAAACACCGAACGCGGCAAAAAGCTCCGCAAGGCAATTTGCGATAAGCTCCATTTTGCCTCCCTCGATTTCCAGAACGTTGACGGAATCGTAAAAGCAATCGGTCTTCCCGCCTGCAAACTTTGTACTTATTGTTGGAACGGAAAGGAATAATTTATTATGAACACCAATTCCAGATCTGACAGCTATGCGGCAGCCGGTGTTGATATCACCGCAGGCTACAAAGCTGTTGAACTTATGAAACAGCATATCGCAAGAACCATGACCTCCGGCGTTTGCTCCGATGTCGGCGGTTTCGGCGGACTTTTTGAACTTGATATCACCGGAATGGAAAGACCCGTTCTTGTTTCCGGAACCGACGGTGTCGGCACCAAGCTCAAACTTGCGTTCCTCCTCAACAAACACGATACCGTAGGTATCGACTGCGTTGCAATGTGCGTGAACGACATCATCTGCGTCGGCGCAAAACCCCTTTTCTTCCTTGACTACATTGCCTGCGGCAAAAACGTTCCGGAAAGAATTGCGGATATCGTCAAAGGCGTTGCGGAAGGCTGCGTCCAGTCCGGCTGCGCTCTCATCGGCGGCGAAACCGCGGAAATGCCCGGTTTTTATCCCGCAGACGAATACGACCTTGCAGGTTATTCCACCGGCGTTGTGGATAAGAAAAACATCATCGACAACAAAACCATGAAACCCGGCGACGTTGTGATCGCTCTTCCTTCAAGCGGCGTTCATTCCAACGGTTTTTCCCTTGTAAGAAAAGTTTTCGACGTTGAAAACACCGATATCACCGTTCCGGAAGAAAGACTCGGCGGAAAATCCATCGGCGAAACTCTTCTCACCCCCACCAGAATTTATGTAAAATCCGTACTTGCACTTCTTGAAAAAGTTAAAGTAAAAGGCATTTCCCATATCACCGGCGGCGGTTTTTATGAAAACATCCCGCGCTCCATTCCCGACGGTCTTGGCGCAAGAATCAACCGCAAAGACGTAAGAGTTCTTCCTATCTTCGAACTTCTTATGGAACGCGGCGGAATTTCCGAACACGATATGTTCAACACTTTCAATATGGGTGTTGGCATGAGCATTGTTGTTTCCGCGGAAGACGCAGAAACCGCACTTGCAATCCTTAAAGAAAACGGCGAAGACGCCTACATCATCGGAACTATCGAAGAATCTGAGGAGAAAATCACCATATGCTGAAACTTACAATCGACGGCATCAAGGCCGGAATTATGATAGCCATTGGCGGAAGCGTTTTTCTTGCCTGCGAAAACAGATATATCGGCGCAATTCTTTTTTCCGTTGCGCTCCTTTGTATTTGCCTTAAAGGATATTCCCTTTTTACCGGAAAAGTGGGATATCTTCCGGAAAACCACAGCAGGGAAGCCGTTAAAATCCTTCTTTGCGGACTTTTGGGCAACGTTGTTTCGACCATTCTTCTCGGCTTTGCCGTCAGCTTCGCAAATCCCGCTCTTGGTGAAGCGGCAAAAGTTATTTGCGAAGCAAAGCTTTCGCAGGAAGCTCTCCAGACTTTTATCCGGGCGTTTTTCTGCGGCGTGCTCATGTATATGGCCGTGAGCACCTATCGCGAAAAAGGAACCCTTGCGGGAATCTTCTTTTGCGTACCCGTTTTTATCCTCAGCGGATTTGAACATTCCATAGCTAATATGTTCTATTTCGGAGCTTCCGGCATTATAAATTTGGATTCCATTATTTATCTTGCGGTTGTAATTGCCGGAAACTCCGTCGGCGGAATGGCAATGCCCATTCTCAATATTCTTGGAAAAGGGGAACCGAAAAATGCGTGAAAACCCGGTAAAAATCGCCGTTCTTGTTTCCGGCGGCGGAACAAACCTCCAGGCTCTTATTGATGCCCAGGCAAGCGGCATCATCAAAAGCGGAAAAATCGAACTTGTTATTGCGAACAACGCCGGAGCTTATGCTCTTGAACGTGCCGCAAAAGCAGGAATCAAAACCGCAACCGTTCTTAAAAAAGAACTCGGCTCCGCCGAGGCTTTTGAACAGAAGATCAAAGACCTTCTTACCGAAAACGGAATCGAAATTATCGTTCTTGCGGGCTTTATGGCTATACTCAGCGAAAATTTCACCAAGGATTATCCCAAGCGTATAATCAACGTACATCCGGCGCTTATTCCTTCCTTCTGCGGAAAAGGTTTTTACGGACTTCACGTTCACGAAGCCGCTCTTGCATACGGCGTTAAAGTTACCGGCGCAACAGTCCATTTTGTTAATGAAATTCCCGACGGCGGCGAAATCATTATGCAGAAAGCTGTTGCTATCCGCGAAAACGATACCCCCGAAACCCTTCAGAAGCGCGTAATGCGCCTTGCCGAATGGAAGATCCTTCCCCTTTCGGTAGAAAAAGTTTGTGCCAAAATAATTTCGGAATAAACATAAAAAAGAGAGGAAAAAGATTATGGACATTTACAAAATCAACGACATTGCCGAACTCATCAAAGACAACGCCTATGTTGGCCGCGGAATTGTAATCGGCAAAACCGCCGACGCAAAAAAAGCCGCTTTTGCATATTTCATCATGGGCAGAAGCGCAAACAGCCGCAACCGCGTTTTTGTTGAACGCGACGATGCTCTTTTTACCGAACCTTTTGATGCTTCAAAAGTTCAGGACCCCAGCCTTATCATCTATGCCGCTCTCCGCAGACTCGGCAACAAAATTATCGTAACCAACGGCGACCAGACCGACACCATTTATAACGGAATCAAATGCGGCGGAACTTTTTCCGGTTCTCTTGCAACCCGCGAATTTGAACCGGATGCTCCGAACCTCACCCCCAGAATCAGCGGTATGGCAACTTTCTGCTGCGGAGATTTTTCCTATCAGATGAACATCCTTAAATCCGCCGACGCCGAAGGCACCGCCTGCAACCGTTATACCTTCGATTATCCCGCCCTTCCCGGTCTCGGACATTTCATCCATACATACGTTTGCGACGGAAACCCCATTCCCACCTTCCAGGGCGAACCCGAAAGAGTTATGATTCCGGACGATATCGACGCTTTCACCGAATCCCTTTGGAACGCACTTAACGAAGACAACAAGATCTCCCTTTACGTTCGCTATGTTGACCTTGCAACCGGCGAAGAAGAAAACAGACTTATCAATAAAAATAAATGATATATTAATAAAAGGAGCGCCTTAACGATGAAAGAATTTGAACTTAAATACGGATGCAACCCCAACCAGAAACCTTCCAGAATTTTCATGGACAACGGCGAAGATCTTCCCATCGAGATCCTCAACGGCCGCCCCGGCTTCATCAACTTCCTTGATGCTTTCAACAGCTGGCAGCTTGTAAAAGAACTCAAAGAAGCTCTCGGCATGCCTGCGGTAACTTCTTTCAAACACGTAAGTCCCACTTCCGCGGCAGTCGGTATTCCGCTTCCCGAAGACCTTAAAAAAGCCTGCTTTGTTGACGATATCGAAGGTCTTGACGAATCTCCTCTTGCCTGCGCTTATGCAAGAGCACGCGGCACCGACAGAATGTGCTCCTTCGGCGACTGGGTCGCTCTTTCCGACGTTTGCGACGTCACAACCGCTCTTCTCATCAAACGCGAAGTTTCCGACGGCGTAATTGCTCCCGGATATGAACCCGAAGCTCTTGAAATTCTTAAATCCAAACGCAAAGGCGGATACAACATCGTAAAAATCGATCCCGATTACGTTCCGGAAGTTACCGAACACAAACATGTTTTCGGAATCACCTTTGAACAGGGCAGAAACAATTTCAAAATCGATGCCGACCTCCTCAAAAACATCGTAACCGAAAACAAGGATATGCCCGAATCCGCAGTCCGCGACCTCATCGTTGCTCTTATCACCCTTAAATACACCCAGTCCAACTCCGTTTGCTATGCTGTTGACGGACAGGCAATCGGCGTAGGCGCAGGTCAGCAGTCCAGAATCCACTGCACCCGCCTTGCAGGCACCAAAGCAGACACCTGGTTCCTCCGCCAGCACGAAAAAGTTCTTAACCTTCCCTTCAAAGAAGGTCTTGGACGCCCCGACCGCGACAACGTAATCGACGGTTATATCAACAAAAACGAAGAAGACGTTTGCGCAGACGGCAACTGGCAGAAATATTTCACCGAACAGCCCGCTCCCCTTACCGACGAAGAAGCAAAAGCATTCCTTGCAACCCGCGAGGGAGTTGCTCTCGGTTCCGATGCGTTCTTCCCCTTCAGCGACAACATTGAAAGAGCAAAACGCAGCGGCGTAAAATACATCGCCGAACCCGGCGGCTCCATCCGCGACGACGCAGTTATCGATTGCTGCAACAAATATGACATGGTAATGGCATTCACCGGAATGCGTCTTTTCCACCATTAATCAATAATCCGTTGACGGAGGCTTTTTTATGAAAGTTTTAGTAGTTGGCGGCGGCGGCCGCGAACACGCAATAATCAAAAAAATCAAGGAAAACAGCGAAGTTGAAAAAATTTATGCGCTTCCCGGCAACGGCGGCATTGCCGCCGACGCCGAATGCGTTGCAATCGGCGCAAAAGATATCGAAGGAATCGTAAAATTCGCTTATGAAAACAAAATCGATTACGCCGTTGTTGCTCCGGACGATCCGCTTGTTCTCGGCGCAGTCGATGCTCTTGAAGGACACGGAATCCCCTGCTTCGGACCGAAAGCAAACGCCGCAATCATCGAGGGCAGCAAGGTTTTTTCCAAGGACCTTATGAAAAAATACGGAATCCCCACCGCAGAATACGAAGTATTCAGCGACATGGAAGCCGCCCTTGAATATCTTGAAACCGCGCCCATTCCCACTGTTATCAAGGCGGACGGTCTTGCCCTCGGAAAAGGCGTAATCATTGCCGAAACAAGGGAAGCCGCCATTGAAGCCGTTCATTCCATGATGGAAGATAAGGTCTTCGGAAAAAGCGGCGACAATATCGTAATCGAAGAATTCCTCACCGGTCCGGAAGTTTCCGTCCTTTCCTTCACCGACGGAAAAACCGTTGTTCCGATGATTTCTTCCATGGACCACAAACGCGCCCACGACAACGACACCGGTCTTAACACCGGCGGCATGGGAACCGTTGCTCCGAACCCCTATTACACCGAAGAAGTTGCAAAAGAATGCATGGAGAAGATTTTCCTTCCCACCATTAACGCAATGAACGCGGAAGGCAGAACTTTTAAAGGCTGCCTCTATTTCGGACTCATGCTCACCCCGAAAGGCCCGAAGGTTATCGAATATAACTGCCGCTTCGGCGACCCGGAAACCCAGGTTGTTCTTCCCCTTCTCGAAAGCGACCTTTTAACCGTTATGAAAGCGGTCACCGAAGAACGCCTTTCCGAAGTTGAAGTCAAATTTGCGGACAAAAACGCCTGCTGCGTAATAATGGCTTCCGAAGGATATCCGGAACATTATGACAAAGGTTTTGAAATCACCATTCCGGAAGAAGTTGCTTCCAACGTTTACGTCGCCGGCGCAGCAATCAAAGACGGCAAACTTGTAACTTCCGGCGGACGCGTTCTCGGCGTTACCGCTGTTGAGGAAACCCTTCCCGAAGCAATCAAAGCATCCTATTCCCTTGTTGAAAAAATCCATTTTGACAACGCATTTTACCGCCATGACATCGGCGCCCGCGCCCTTGCCGCAAAGGAGGAATAAGATTGGTATATCGTGTTTTTGTTGAAAAGAAAAAGGAACTTGCAAACGAAGCAAAATCCCTTTTCAATGATGCAGTGACCCTTCTCGGAGCAAAAGATCTTACCGATGTCCGCGTAATAAACCGTTATGACGCGGAAAACATCACCGAAGAACTTTTTGAATACGCGAAGAAAACTGTTTTTTCCGAACCCCAGCTTGATATCGTTTCCGATGAAATCGATCTTTCCGGCGCTGTTGCTTTTGCGGTTGAATATCTCCCGGGTCAGTTTGACCAGAGGGCAGATTCCGCCGCCCAGTGCATCCAGATCATTTCCCAGGGCGAAAGACCCACCATCAGAACCGCAAAAGTTTATGCTCTCTATGGTGAACTTTCCGATTCCGAAATCGCTGAAATCAAAAAATACGTAATCAACCCCGTTGAAGCAAGAGAAGCAGGTTTTGAAAAACCCGAAACCCTTGCAATTGAATATAACATTCCCACCGAAGTTGCAACTCTTGAAGGCTTCCGTGAACTCAAAAGGAACGAAGTTGAAGCATTTGTTGAAAAATACGGTCTTGCAATGGATGCGGACGACCTCCAGTTCTGCCAGGAATATTTCCGCAGCGAAGACCGTGACCCCACCATCACCGAAATCCGCATGATCGATACCTATTGGTCCGACCATTGCCGCCACACCACCTTCAACACCACCATCGATTCCGTCAAATTTGAAGACGAACTTCTCCAGAAAGCATACGACGATTATATTGCAACAAGAGAAGAACTCGGCCGCAAAAAACCGGTCTGCCTCATGGATATCGGTACCCTTGCGGTAAAATACCTCAAGAAACACGGAAAACTCGATAAACTCGACGAATCCGAAGAAATCAACGCCTGCACCGTTAAAATTGAAATTGAAGCCGACGGCAAAAAAGAACCCTGGCTTCTTCTTTTCAAGAACGAAACCCACAACCACCCCACCGAAATCGAACCTTTCGGCGGCGCGGCAACCTGTGTCGGCGGCGCGATCCGCGACCCGCTTTCCGGACGTTCCTATGTATATGGCGCAATGCGTCTTACCGGCGCGGCAGACCCGCTTAAACCGGTAAGCGAAACACTTAAAGGAAAACTCCCCCAGAGAAAAATCGTCACAACTGCCGCCGCGGGCTATGCTTCCTACGGCAACCAGATCGGTCTTGCAACCGGCATTGTTGATGAGATCTATCATGACGGCTATGCGGCAAAACGCATGGAAATCGGCGCGGTTATTGCCGCAGCTCCCCAGGAAAACGTCCGCCGCGAAAGACCCTGCCCCGGCGATATTGTAATCCTTCTCGGCGGCGCAACCGGACGCGACGGCTGCGGCGGCGCAACCGGTTCTTCCAAGTCCCATACCTCAAAATCCCTTGAAAGCTGCGGCGCGGAAGTTCAGAAAGGCAACGCCCCCGAAGAACGCAAACTCCAGCGTCTTTTCCGCAACTATGAAGCCTGCCGCATGATCAAACGCTGCAACGACTTCGGCGCCGGCGGCGTTTCCGTTGCAATCGGCGAACTTGCGGACGGTCTTAACATCGACCTCAACGCGGTTCCGAAAAAATATGAAGGTCTTGACGGCACCGAACTTGCAATTTCCGAATCCCAGGAAAGAATGGCGGTTGTAATCGAAGCCGAAAACCTTGAAAAATTCCTTGCCCTTGCAGAAAAAGAAAACCTTTCCGCAACCAAGGTTGCCGTTGTTACCGAAGAACCCAGACTTGTTATGAACTGGAACGGCAAAACAATCGTTGACGTAAGCCGCGCTTTCCTTGATTCCAACGGCGCGGAAAAACATATCGACGTTGAAACCGCAAAACCCGCTTACGAACCGAAAAAAGTAACCGGTTCCTTCACCGAAAACTATAAGGCTCTTGCGGGCGACCTCAACATCTGCTCCAAACGCGGACTTTCCGAAAGATTCGACTCCACCATCGGCGCAGGCACCGTTCTTATGCCCTTCGGCGGAAAAAATCAGATCACCCCTATCCAGGCAATGGTCCAGAAAATTTCCGTTGAGAAAAAACACACCGACGACTGTTCCTATATGTCCTGGGGATATAACCCCTTCATCACCGAACAGAGCCCCTATCACGGCGCATATCTTGCGGTTGTTGAATCCGCCGCAAAACTTGTTGCAACCGGCGCTTTCTTCGAAGACGTTTACCTCACCTTCCAGGAATATTTTGAAAAACTCGGAAAAGATTCCAGACGCTGGGGCAAACCTCTTGCGGCGCTTCTCGGCGCATTCGAAGCGCAGAAAAATCTCGGAATCGGCGCAATCGGCGGCAAGGACTCCATGAGCGGTACCTTTGAGGATATCCACGTTCCTCCGACCCTTGTTTCCTTCGCAGTCACCACCGGAAAAGCAACCGAAGTTGTTTCCCCGGAATTCAAGGAAGCGGGACACAAAGTCGTTGTTATTAAACCCGAATATGACGAAAACGGACTTCCGGAAACCAAAAGCCTTCTTGCGGTTTTCAATAAAGTAACCGAACTCTTCCGCAGCAAAAAAGCCGTTGCCGGCTATACTCCCGGAATCGGCGGAATTGCGGAAGCTGTTATGAAAATGTGCTTCGGCAACTCCATCGGTTTTAAATATGCCGATGACGTCACAACCGAAGAACTCTTCGGATATTCCTACGGTTCCTTCGTTCTCGAAGTTACCGAAGATGTTTCCGAACGCGTTCTCGGCGAAACCACCGAAGAAAAAGCTATCGTTCTCGGCGAAGAAAAACTCTGTCTTTGCGAAATGCTCGATATCTATGAAGGCAAGCTCGAAAGCGTTTTCGCCTGCAACATCCCGAACAGCAATTCTCCCATGGAGAACTTTAATTACAGCGCAAGCGAATGGAAGGCTCCCGCAATAAAGGTTGCAAAACCGAAGGTTCTTATTCCCGCATTCCCCGGCACCAACTGCGAATTCGACAGCGCAAAAGCAGTCGCCGATGCAGGTGCAGAACCCGAAATCATGGTAATCAACAACCTTTCCGCAGAAGGAATCCACAGAAGCATTGAAGCATTTGCAGAAAAAATCAAGGAATCCCAGATGATCTTCATCCCCGGCGGTTTTTCCGGCGGCGACGAACCCGACGGCAGCGCAAAATTCATCACCGCATTCTTCCGCAACGGACTTATCAAAGAAGGCGTAACCGATCTTCTTGATAACCGCGAAGGTCTTATGTGCGGTATCTGCAACGGCTTCCAGGCTCTTATAAAACTCGGACTTGTTCCTTACGGAAAAATCATCGACACCGATGAAAACTGCCCGACCCTTACCTTCAACACCATTGACCGCCACCAGTCCAGAATCGTTCATACAAGAATCGCTTCCAACAAATCCCCCTGGCTTTCTCTTACCAACGTCGGCGACGTTTACACCGTTCCGATTTCCCACGGCGAAGGAAGATTCCTTGCAAGCGAAGAACTTATCCGCAAGCTTGCCGAAAACGGCCAGATTGCAACCCAGTACGTTGACCTTGAGGGCAACGCAACCGGCGACGTCCGCTTCAACCCCAACGATTCCATGTATGCAATCGAGGGCATCACTTCCCCCGACGGCAGAGTTTTCGGAAAGATGGGTCACGCGGAACGAATCGGTTCCAACCTTTATGCAAACGTTCCCGGCGAATATGATATCCGCATGTTCGAGGCAGCGGTTAAATATTTTAAATAATCAATTTTATTTCATAGGAGGATGATACCAATGGAATTCAAAACCGATATTGAGATCGCCCAGGCTTGCGAAATGAAGCCTATCACCGAGATTGCAAAACTCGCCCATGTTGACGAAAAATATCTCGAACAATACGGCAAATACAAAGCAAAAATCGATCCCAAGCTCCTTGCTGAAACCGACCGCGGAAACGGAAAACTTATCCTCGTAACCGCAATTTCCCCCACCCCCGCGGGCGAAGGAAAAACCACCACCACCGTTGGTCTTGCGGACGGTCTTAAACGCATCGGAAAAGACGTTACCGTTGCTCTCCGCGAACCTTCCCTCGGACCGGTTTTCGGCGTTAAAGGCGGCGCGGCAGGCGGCGGCTATGCACAGGTTGTTCCCATGGAAGATATCAACCTCCATTTCACCGGCGACTTCCACGCAATCGGCGCGGCAAACAACCTTCTTGCGGCAATGCTTGATAACCACATCCAGCAGGGCAACGCTCTCGGAATCGACGTTCGCAAAATCACCTGGAAACGCTGCGTTGATATGAACGACCGCCAGCTCCGTTTTGTTGTTGACGGAATGGGCGGCAAAGCAAACGGCGTTCCCCGCGAAGACGGATTCGATATCACCGTTGCAAGCGAAATCATGGCCGTTCTCTGCCTTTCCAACTCCATCACCGACCTTAAAGAGCGCCTTTCCAGAATCATCGTCGGTTATACCTTTGACGACAAACCCGTAACCTGCGGACAGCTCAACGCCGCCGGCGCAATGACCGCCCTTCTTAAAGACGCGATCAAACCGAACCTTGTTCAGACTCTTGAAGGCACCCCCGCATTCGTTCACGGCGGACCTTTCGCAAACATCGCTCACGGCTGCAACTCCGTAATGGCAACCAAACTCGCTCTTAAAATGGGCGATTACACCGTTACCGAAGCAGGCTTCGGCGCAGACCTTGGCGCAGAAAAATTCCTCGATATCAAATGCCGTATGGCAGGTCTTACCCCCGACGCAGTTGTTATCGTAGCAACCATCCGCGCTCTTAAAATGCACGGCGGCCGCGACAAGAAAGAACTCGGTTTCGAAGATCTTGCCGCTCTTGAAAAAGGTATTCCGAACCTTCTCCGCCACGTTTCCAACATCAAAAATGTTTATAAACTTCCCTGCGTAGTTGCCGTTAACCGCTTCCCCACCGATACCGATAACGAAGTTAACTTCATCATCGAAAAATGCAAGGAACTCGGCGTAAACGTTGTTCTTTCCACCGTTTGGGCAGAAGGCGGCAAAGGCGGCGAAGATCTTGCAAGAGAAGTTGTTCGTCTTTGTGAAGAAGAAAAAGGCGATTTCACTTTCTCCTACGGTCTTGATTGCTCCATCGAAGAAAAAATCGAATCCGTTGTTAAAAAAGTTTACGGCGGCGACGGAATCACCATTATGCCCAACGCAAAGAAACAGATCGAACAGCTCACAAAACTCGGTTACGATAACGTTCCCGTTTGCATTGCAAAAACTCAGTACAGCTTCTCCGATGACCCCACCAAGCTCGGCGCTCCGGAAGGCTTTAAAGTAACCATCAAAAACGTCAAGATTTCCGCAGGCGCAGGCTTCATCGTTGTTCTCACCGGCGATATCCTCACCATGCCCGGTCTTCCCAAAGTTCCCGCGGCGGAAAGAATCGACGTTGATGAAAACGGAAAAATCACCGGTCTTTTCTAATCGGAGCGCAAATTTATGAAACTTATTATTGCTTCCAACAACGCCCATAAACTTGTTGAGATGAAAGCGATTCTCGGGGAATATTTTGACGAGATCCTTTCTCTTAAAGAAGCGGGCATTGACCACGAAACAATCGAGGACGGTTCCACCTTCCTTGAAAACGCAGAGAAAAAAGCAAGGGAAATTGCCGAAATTTCCGGCTGCTGCGCAATCGCCGACGACAGCGGAATCTGCGCGGATGCTCTTGACGGAGCGCCGGGAATTTATTCCGCAAGATTTTGCGGACACCACGGCGACGACGAAGCAAACAACCGGCTTCTTCTTGAAAAACTCCGGGATAAGGAAAACAAAAAAGCCCATTACACCTGCGCGATCGTTCTTGTTTACCCGGACGGAAAAACCCTTTCCGCCGAAGGTTATCTCCATGGCGAAATAACCGAAAACCGCGCCGGCACAAACGGCTTCGGCTATGATCCTTATTTCTATCTTCCGGAATACGGCTGTACCACAGCTGAACTCGACCCGGAAATCAAGAATAAAATAAGCCACCGGGGAAACGCAATCCGCGCCCTTGTTGAAAAACTTAAAAATCAATAAGATATTAAAAAAAAATATTCCCGCGGTTTTCCGCGGGAATATTTTTTTATTTGCCCTGCTCTTAATAATCTGTTATAATCAAAAAAGGATTATTATTAAAAAAGGTGGTTTTTCTTTTTGTCCGAAAATCTTTTGCTTTTCCTCGAAATAATCGGAACAATCGCTTTTGCCGCTTCCGGCGCAATGGTCGGTCTTTCAAAAAAAATGGACATCTTCGGCGTAACCGTTCTTGGAATCGTAACTTCCGTCGGCGGCGGAGTTATCCGCGACCTTGTTCTCGGAAACACCCCGCCCGCAACCTTCCGGAATCCGGTTTATGCCCTTGTTGCGATTTTTGTTTCGGTAATTATTTTTATTCCCGGGGTGCGCCGTTTTCTTTTCAAAAAACAGAGCATTTATGAAAAAACAATGCTTATAATGGATTCCCTCGGCCTTGGAATTTTCACCGCAGTCGGAATTGAAACCGCCTGCATTGCCGGACACAGAAGCATTTTTCTTCTTGTTTTTGTGGGAATGATAACCGGAATCGGCGGCGGGGTTTTGCGCGACGTTCTTTCCGGCAACACCCCTTATATTTTCGTCAAGCATTTTTACGCAAGCGCTTCGCTCATCGGCGCTTTTGTTTTTATTGCCCTTTGGAATTTTTCCGGCCAGTCCGCGGCGGTTTTCGGCTGTGCTTTTGCTGTAACCGCCCTTCGGCTTCTTGCGGCAAAATTCCGTTGGAGCCTTCCGAAAGCAAAAGAGGATTTTTAAACGGAGGAAATCACCTTTTTATTTTAAAAAAAGGTGATTTTTTTGAGAATTTTTTCTATTGAATGCGACTATATGGTTGAAGGCCTTTGAAATTAAATTGAAAGGAGGTTTCGGGTTTTTAAAAATGGAAGACGAAAAAATAATCGAACTTTATTTTTACAGAAGCGAAGACGCAATTCCGGAAACGGAAGAAAAATTCGGAAAACTTTGCGTTCAAATCGCAAAAAATATCCTTGGAAACGAAGAGGACGCAAAGGAATGCCTTAACGACGTTTTGCTTGCCCTTTGGAACACAATTCCGCCGAAGCGCCCGGAAAATTTTTCCGCATACATAGGAAAAATTTCGAGGAACATCGCTCTTAATAATTTCCGGAAGAAAAACGCCGGAAAGCGCGGCGGAAACGAAACTTTTTCCGTTCTCGACGAAATTTCCGAATTTGTTTCCGGCGGCGAAACCCCGGAAGAAAAAATCGAGGAAACGGAACTTATTTCCGAAATAAACTCCTTCCTTGCTTCAATTCCGGCAGAAAAGCGAAAAATCTTCGTTGCGCGCTATTGGTTTTTTGAAAGCGCCGAAGAAATTTCGAAAAGAACCGGAAAAAGCAGAATTTTTATCCGAAACACCCTTAACCGAACCAGAAACCAACTTAAAAAACACCTTAAAGAAAGGGGTTTTGAACTTTGAAAGAAGAAAGATTTACAAAAATCCTCGGCGAAATCGATGAGGAATTCATCGCCGAAGTTCATTCCGAAGAAAAAACCGCAAAAATCGTTCCGATTAAAAAATGGCTTGCCCTTGCGGCCTGCATCTGCCTTCTTGCGGTAAGCGGGGTTGCCGTTGTTGCACAAATGATTGAATTTAAATTCCTCGGAAACAGCGAAAATATTTATAAAACGAATTACGGAAGAGAATATACAGTATATTCATACAATATCGAAGAAGCTGAACCCGTTTATCTTCCGGAAAGCGTTTTCGGCGAAAGGTTCCACGAACTTGAGGAACGCCTTTCCCGTGTAACGGATTTTTCCGGCGGATGCTCCAAATGTCTTAAAACCGCTCCGAATTCCTGTGATTTTCACAAAACATACGGACATTACAGCACCGTTTTTTATGACAGCCCCGCGGAAGCGGCCTCCCTTATCGGTTATGAAAAGCTGATTGTTCCGGATGTTAAAGGTGAACACGCCGCAACTTTCCTCAATGTTTCCGGGAACAAAGACAAATTTTCCATAAGCGATATAAATATGCATTCGAGCTATCTTCACGAAGGAATCGGCATAAACATCACAGCAGACATGCTTGTTGAAAATCCGTATATAATAAAACATTACGGTTCCGGATTCGGTTATCACGTTCCGGTAAAATCCGAAGAAAGTTACGTTACCCTTAAAAACGGCGAACAATGCCTTATGGTAAAAACTGTTCCCGTTGATTCCGAAGATATTTTAATCACTTCCTATCTTCGGAACGAAGCTTTTGATTACACCTTCTCTTATGACGGTTATATCATGAAAGACGGCGTTTACTATATAATCAACGTTAAAGGAAACTCCGGCGACGAAGAAAAAGCGGAAGAAATCTTCCTTGAAGTTGCAAATTTCTTCTGCTGAAAATTAAAAATAAAAAAGGCACGCGGAGCGTGCCTTTTTTACTGCATTTTTCTCAGATATGAAGTTCCGCTGTTTTTATCAAAACCCTTTGTTCCGATATCGTCCGGCATCCATTGGGGCGACATTCTTTCGCCTTTTTTTGCCGCTTCGCTTCGGAATTTCTTTTGGGTCGGCGCAATTTTTTTGCGGTAATATTCAAATTCCTTTTCGTCCATTTTCCGTTTTCCCTCCGTGCTCATTTATCAAAAAGCCGTGCTCAAAAAACGAGCACGGCTTTTTTTCATTTTTCATCCGGCGAAAAAGTCGAATTGTTTCCGGAAAGTTCCGCCTGGTAACCAAATCCCCATTTCGGGTCGATTTTTGCGCTTGCTTCGCCTTCGTCGGCAATATTATCCCGAAGAGGCGGCGCGGCCATTTCCACATAGGGACGCAGGGTTTCCCAATCGTTAACTTTTCTTCCGTGATGAGGTATCGGCGTTTTTTGCTTTTTCGGACTCATTTTTAATCACCTCGGGATTATTTTTCCGAAAAAAGCGGTTTTTATTCAGTTTATAACGTCAAATTTTCTCCTTATTCTTGGTTTTGCGGCAATTTTTTCCTTTTCTTCTCCAAAAACAAATTCTTCGCCGAAAGCTTCAACAATGCTTTTTGCAATTCCCGCCGCAATTTTCTCCCGGTTTTCAAGATAGGTTTTAAAATCTTCCGGATTGGTGATAAAACAAATTTCCAGAAGATCCGCGGAAATTCCCTTTTCCCAACAATTCCTTACAAAACCGAAATAATCCTTTTCCCCGGAAAACGCATCAAACCGCCTTTTTCCAAGATTTAGCCTTTTATCGAAAATTTCGTTCCGATTATAATAATTGTTGCTTCTTGCAAAAGGCGCCCTTATTTTAAAATATTTTCCGAGGATTTCATAAAAGCCCGCCTCGATTCCCGCAAGTTTTTCCGGATACGGAACAAAAACCTCCGTTCCGTTTGCGCTTTCCGTTCCGAAACCGTTGAAATGAATCGAAAGAGCAAAATCGCAATTTTTCTCCGCGCAGATTTTTGCCCGTTCGCTCACGTTTCCGGGATTTTTATCGCTGCGCCTCGTCATAACAACCCCGAATCCGTTTTTAAGGAGGTGCTTTTCAACAAGAAGCGCCTGTTCAAGGGCAAAATCCTTTTCAAAAAGTCCGTCCCGAACCGTATTCATCGAATATGTTCCGGAGGAACTTCCTCCGTGACCCGCATCAATTCCGATAACCGCTTTCATTCTTCAAAACCTTCTTCAGAAAAATCGTCCTTCCTCGGCGAATCATAAGTCATTGCGAGGGCGGAATCTTTCAATCCCGAAGTTGTCGGGTCAACAAGTACGCCGAGAGTTGTGAGCATGGCAATAACCGCGCCCGCAAAATTGAGCACCGTGTTTTCCGAAAGCGCCGGAACAATTTCAAAAGCGCCGAGCACGCAATAAAAAAATCCTGTTGCCGCAGGAATTACGGTTGTCCAGAAAACCGGGTTTTTGATTCTTACTTTCCAGTTGATGTTTTTTAAAATGTCCATAAATCTTCTCCTTTCTTAAAGTCCGATTTGCCCAAGCATCCAGGCAACAACAGCCGCAATAACAAGCGTTAAAACCTTGTCCGCCGCAGTTTCCCAACGCTTTCCGGGTTTTTCTCTTATCTGTTTAACGTCGTTTTTCATTTCCACAAGATCGTCGCGCATATTCTTTTGCTCAACAACCATCTGGCTTACTGCGTTTGTTAAATTCCGCAGTTCTTTCTGTTCTTCCTCAAGGTTATCAATTCTCCTTTTGTTCGATTTTGCAAGGTCAAAAATAAGCTGGTGTTCCCTTGCAATTTCTTCGTTTTCCATTTCCTGCTCCTTTCGTTTTATATAAATCGCACGTTTTGTGTTGTTTGGTTTGCAAATATATGCGGCGGAAGTTTCCGCCGCCTTTCGTTAAATAACACATTTTGTGTTATTCATGCCAAAAAACATACGCGCAAAATCTGCGCCGCTTTTTTGGGGAAGGAACGGAACCGATTACCTGTTTTGCTCCAAAATCTCATTGCGAAGTTTTTCTAAAAACAAACCAAATTTATTAACGAATTGACGATTTCTGGTCATCCCGTAACGGCTGACCAAAGTAGTAATTTCCATCAGAAGTCTGTTTACATCGCCGCTTTCTTCGATTTCATCAAAGTTTTTCACTAATATTTTTAATATCCTTCTTTGTTTTTCGTATAATATCATTTTTTCACCTTCTGTCAAGTAACGAACACACCCTTGTTATCATTCCGGTTGAACAGTCTATTCTTATCTCACATACTCCATCCAGACAGAAGCACCACTCATTTCCGATTTTTATCGGTTTTGTCTGCAATGCTTTTTGAATATCGGATATTTCAACACCGCTTTTTCGGGAAAAAACAGAACCAATTACCTGGTTTGTAAAATGCGCAGATTTCCCGGTTATTCTGATTCCCCCGTTTGCAGTTGTTCCCACAAGCGAATTTTCAATTTCTTTGTCGATTTTTTTATAAAGTTCAAAATCCGCAAATGCCGAAAGTTCGCTTTTTCTCACCTCTATTATATATTCACCGTTAGCATTTTGCAATAACTGATACTTGCTCTTGTTTTGCTGGTATTTTCCGTAAAGCACCTCATCAATCTTGCTGTTTTTCAAAAGATAATCGTCCGCCTTTGAAAAAAGAAACTCCGAAGAGATTTTTCCGAGAGAGATTGCCGCCGCTTTCATTTTTCAAGGTACAAAATACCGATAAAAACGCTTGCAAAATCACATCAATCTTCTTCCAAAGTTCCTCTCAATATTACATACGTCACGATTACAAAAACACCTGCTCCAAGTCAATATCAAGACCAAACTCTTTCAGGTTTTCATCTCTGACTTCAAGTTCTGTTTTTATGATATCTAAAATTTCATAATGGGCTATTTTATGACCTTCATAATATTCAACCCCCGGGTTCTCTTTTGCGTCTTTAATGGATTCATATGCATTTTTCAGGATTCTTTCGACAATAAATTGAAAACCATAATCAGTCATTGCAATCTCCCCTTTTTGATAATTCTTCGATCCTGTTGTTTATTGAGTCTTTCAGGTTTTTAACTTCTTTTTCCCAGTGTTTAAGAAGACCTTTTTTAGCAATTTCACTCTTTGTATCCCAATTTTTATCATAATTTTTTGGATTTTTAATTTTTTCTTCATGCAATTCCATTTTTTGGGTAAGGCTTCTTATTCCTCGTTTTAAAGCATTGGAAGATTGATTCTCCAAATCTTTTTCTGCGAAAAACTGTATATCTACACTAATTATATTGCTTTTATTATTTTTTTCAATATTATTCAATATATTGCTTTTCAAAAGATAATCGTCCGCCTTTGAAAAAAGAAATTCCGAAGAGATTTTTCCGAGAGAGATTGCCGCCGCTTCTTCCTTGCTGTAACCCTGTTCCCGAAGTCTTCTGTATTCTCCGAATCCTTCGCTCAACGCTTCCGCATAGTTTCCGGCTTTCGCTCCGAAAATATTGTAACCTGCGTTCTTCGATAAAGTATCAAGTCCGTTTACAAGGTTTTGCTAAAACTCCGGCGGCGGTTTTTTCCGCCGCCTTTCATTTTTTAAAGTACAAGGATTCCTTTTTACTTGGCAACACGTTTCGTGCTATTCGTGAATTGTAATAAATAACAAGCAATGTGGTTTAATCATTCTTCATCCTCATCTACTTCGATTTCACCTAGTAAAATCATTATGGCTTCCAATACCTTTTGTTCTGTTATTTCTTCTCCTTCCTTAAGCTCTCCGTTAATATATTCAGTTATGATCGGCATTTGCTCTTCTTCCAATATCGATACCGCTTTATAAGCAAACTCCTCACCCAAATCTGCATCAGCGATTGCGTGAATAAGATTTATTTCGTTTTCTGTAAGCATCTTCTATATTCTCCTTTTCGTGAATATTTTGAGCAAAATGTCTTCCAAGAACCGTCATTTTTCCATCGTCATCTATAAATACGTCATAAATGTATGCCGGATCACCTTTTTTATTATCAAGAATCTGTGAAATCAATCCTTGTTTTTGGGGTTTATATGTTCCTACCGCCGAAGACAGCCTTGCATATTCTTCTTCATCAAGTTTAATTCCATTATACTTCTTCTTTTTTGTGGAATCAACTTTTCTTTTTATGTTAAATTTTACAGACAATACCTCATCAATCTTGTTGTTTTTCAAAAGATAATCGTCCGCCTTTGAAAAAAGAAACTCCGAAGAGATTTTTCCGAGAGAGATTGCCGCCGCCTCTTCCTTGCTGTAACCCTGTTCGCGAAGCTTTTTATATTCACCGAATCCTTCGCTCAATGCTTCGGCATAATTTCCCGCTTTTGCTCCGAAAATATTGTAACCAGCGTTCTTCGATAAAGTATCAAGTCCGTTTACAAGGTTTTGCTAAAACTCCGGCGGCGGTTTTTTCCGCCGCCTCTTTTCAAGGTTCAAAGTGCTGTTTTCAGCCTGTAACACAATTTGTGTTGTTGTGTTTTAAAAACTATTGGCTTGCTCATTTAATCAATCGTTTCTATCTTTTTTATTTCACATTTAAACATTCCCCATGTTCCGTCCTCACAATCGAGATAAAGAATATCATCAATAAATTTTTCATCTTCGTCTTTTTCTAAAATACAGCAAAAAGTTCCTATGTGTTCTTTTCCGTTTAATGTAGTAATTTTAATCCTACCATAATAATCTCTAAGATTCCAAATATCAATCACTTCTTCATTTCCTCCTTCGGTCTTACCAGAATAACATGCGCTCCTTTTTTTGACGGCAAAGGATTAACTTGTATTAGATATTTTTTACTCAATCTATTCCGCACAATTTGACCACAGGGTTGTTTTCATTTTCCCATTCTACCCAACAAAAATACTCTTCCCAATCTTCCAAATCATTATAATTTTTCAAATATTCTTTCTCAAAATTATCTGCTTTTTCCAATGGTATTAACCAGCCCGATATATTTTCTCCTTCCATAAATCCATTGTCAAAATCATGTCCTTCACCGGAATCGAGGAAAAAAACCCCGCCGTATTTCAATGCTTCTTTTTGAACCAATTCAAAAAAGCGCTCGAATTTTTCACCTTCCTGCGTTCTTAACCCTCGCATTTGTAATTCCTCCTTCTAATATGGTTACAAACTTTTTGCTGTCTTCTATTGTTACAACAACATCTTTACCCTTGATATAAAACTTAGGACGTCCGGTTTGACCTCTCCAATTATCTCCTATAACTATCTCATCCGCATTGTCAATAATATCATCTATTATATTTAAAAATTTTATTCTATCATCAACATTTCCTGGATTCAGTCCATAGTCTTTTGTGTGCTCTCTAATTTTTTCACCAATTTGTTTTTCTGTAATTATAATATCATTGGTATTTCGAGAATTCAATGCTTCGCGAAATTTTTCATTATCCTTCGGATTAAATGCGTGTGCTCTTCCGTAAAGCACTTCATCAATCTTGTTGTTTTTCAAAAGATAATCGTCCGCCTTTGAAAAGAGAAACTCCGAAGAGATTTTCCCAAGAGAAATTGCCGCCGCCTCTTCCTTGCTGTAACCCTGTTCCCGAAGCTTTTTATATTCACCGAATCCTTCGCTTAATGCTTCGGCATAATTTCCCGCTTTTGCTCCGAAAATATTGTAACCCGCGTTCTTCGATAAAGTATCAAGTCCGTTTACAAAGTTTTCTCCCGCTCCTTTTTCTTTTGCGTTTCCGAACTGTTTTTGCGCCGTTTCTGCAATTTTTCCTGCGGTGTTCTCTTCAATAACATTTTCTGCCGGCTTATACCAAGGCGCAAAATCGTTTATTGCATAGGCAAGGTCCTCAACTCCCGTTCCGATTGCCGAACGGAAGTTATTGATAATCCCTTTTATAAGGTCTTCGTCGCCTTCGCTCATAAGCCATTCTTCTCCGGTCTTATATGCGTTATATATATTATTTGACCTTTGAATGTTTGCCCTTACCATGGGCGAAAGATGCTTCGTTTCTTCCTTCCCGCTCTCTTTTTGCGAAATGTTTTTAAAGCCGCTTCCCGCTTCTTTTTCATTTTCTTCCCTTAAACTCTTTTCGAATTCATCGTACCAAAGCTGGCTTTTTTCGTCTTCCTCCCGGTCTTCTTCGCTGAACAAAACAGGGTCGGATTTTAAAATTTTTGCGGCTTCCCTCTGTTTTTCAAGCGTTTTCTTCATGCTGAGTTCCAAAGCTTCCTTTTTCTTCCAGGGCGGCGGATCTTTCCGCCGCCCTTTCAAAAGTTTCCTGCTCCTCCTGAAGAATTTTTCCTGTTTCTTCTTTAAGTTCTTCCTTTGTTTTTAAAGGTCCTCTCATCTGTAAAAATCCTCCGCCTCCCTTAAAACAACCGGAGTTGCTTCCGAAAGCGCGATAACATAAAGCTGGTAATATTCCCTGCTTCCGGAAACGTCGCCGTTTTCTCTGAAAATAAATCTTGCCATTCCGTAGGGAAAAGCCGTTTTCACCAATTCTTCGTTATAGGGAATTTCATCTTCGATTTTCCCGACTTTCGGAATTTCGGAAAGTTTTTCAAGATTATTCGCCTCCCTGAAAAAATTTTCGTTCCTGAAAGTTTCCGAAAGCAAAAAATTACACCAGCCCACCGCAAATTTTTTGGCTTCCGGGTTTTCTTCCGGAAGTTCCGGAAGAAAACCCAAAGCCTGTTCAAGACATTCCTTAACAGTCAATGCTCCTCACCTCCTCATCTTTCGGTAATTTCAATAACGTAATCCGTTATAAGGAACCCGTAATCCGAAAAACCGTCTTTCTTTTCCGCTGTCACAAGAATGTTTCTCCTTGCCGGAATTTCATAGGAAACGTTCCCGCTCCCCCTGAAAATCTCTTTTCCGTTAAGGTTTATAATTCCGTTTCCCCTCGGCGCGTTTATGTAAAAAACAATTTTTTCGTTTCTTCGGATTTTAAAAACTTCCGGGTCAAAAATTTTTCTTCCCTCTGTTTCGATCCAGACCGCTTTCCCAAGTTCGTTTATATGCCCGAAATCAACAAAAACCCTGTCCGCTCCAAGCATCATCCTTCTTCTGTTCATATTCCGCCTCCCCTAATTACGCAAGGTCAAAAAACGCCATCAGCTGATAATTCTCTCCGGTCAGAAGCTTTCCGATAACATCTGTTGTTCCTATTGTAAATTCCGTGTCGGTAACGTTTCTTATTCCGCCGTACATTTCATAATACATAACTCCCGCATTTTCCGAACCCACATTGGAAGTCATTGTTATTGTTGCTCCGTCCTCTCTTACAACGGCAATTTTATTAATATATCCGCCGCCGAGTTTATCAATCATTCTTTGGCTGAACGCAAGGGCAAAGAACAGATAACCGTTATTCGGAATTTCCTGCAGCGCCACAATTATAAGGTCAGGAACTTTGTTTCCGCCGTGTTTAAGGGTCATCTTGTTTGCGGTTGCGTCAAATTTACTGTAAACGTAGGAACTCTCTGATTCGGAACTTCCGCCGGAAGAACCGCCGCCTGCGTTTTTTCCTGCCCGCAAACCCATTGCATAAGATAAAACATCAAATCCCATAAAATCCGCCTCCTTTACCATTCAAGAACGGTTTCGTTTCCGTCGCTGTCGGTGATTTTTGTCGGGTTTCCTTCGGAATCAAATTCAAAACTGTATGTAACCGAAGTTCCGTCCGAATACGTTTCAACAATCTCCCCTTCGGTTTCAAAACCGGAAAGATCGACGGAAACCGCAATTTTTTCTTCGGGAACATCAAGCATCCGTTTAACCGGAAGAATTGCCGCCATTATGCGTCCCTGAGTAATCTGTATCACCGCGACCAAAGGTTCTTCAAGAACAACAACGGAACAGCCCTGGATCATTTCTCCCGCTTCATCCGCCGCGGAAAAACCGTTCATAATTGCGGAAACCGAAATTTCCTGTTCCTCGATTTCCAAAGGAAGAACAAGTTTAACCGGTCCTTCCGCAAAAGCCGCGCCGATTTCCGCCGTATCCGCTTCGGCAAAAACGCTTCCGCCGGTAAAAGGAATTGCCGGAAGACCCATTTCTTTAAGATTGAAGCAGGGAATTTCGCCGCCGCTTCCAAAATCCCCTTTTTCCCCTTTCGAAACAAGAAGCTCCCATCTTCCGGTGGCGTCCCCTTCCGGAACGATTCCGATAACCGGCGCGGTGCTGTTGACCGCAACAACGTAAGCGGAGCCGTTATACATAACAACGTCCCTCGAAATCTGCCCGTTTTTAATTGCGGTATAACTCAATCCCGGGTTCCATTCCCCCGCCCAGACCAAACCCGGACTTCCGGCTTTTCCGGTTTCGCCTTTTGTTCCGTTTTTAATCATCCAGCCGAAGCTTCTGCCGTCCGTAAGTCTTATTGTAAGAACGTTGAATCCGCCGTCCTCGGCGCTTATTTCCGTTTCAACGTCCTCAATCCCGATTCCGTCTTCGCCGGTGTTTCCTTTCGGAATCCCGAAGTTAAAAATAGGTCTTTCCGCCGTTCCTCCGATTGTAACAGTCGCTTCCGCCTCCGGAGGAAGAGTTTCGATGTTTCCGATCTGGATTTCCGGGGTTTTTCCCGGCGCGCCGTCCTCCCCGTCAAATTCCCCTTCGTCCGCTCTGCGTTTAATCTCCATCGCAATCTCAACCGCTTCGGAAGATGTTCCCACAGCTCCCCGGGCAGTTTCAAGGGCAAGCTGCGCCTTTGCGTCTATCTGTTCCGCCGCGGAAAGAGGAATCTCCGGAAGAGGGTTGAATCCTTCCCCGAAAGCTTCAACAATAACAAAAGCCGTGTCCGTGGTAATTCTCATGGTTCCCTCGGAATCCGTTCCGTGGAGTTTAACTTCCCATGTTCCCTCCTCAAGATTAAGGTGCATATCCTTTGTGATTCTGTCCTCAGCAAGGTTTATGTCATAAGTAACCTCCCCTTTGCTGAAATGCGCCCATTTCGAAAGTCCTTCCCAATCTTCGGTGCGGAAATCGAAGAACGCCTCAACGTAATCGACCGAATCGGAAACAAGGCGTATTCTTCCGCCGGAAAGCCTTTGGTTCCTTACAGTAAATCTTAAAAGCTCCATTCTTTATTCACTCCTTTTCCGAATAATAAGGCAGCCGTAGGAAAGGTCGAATTCCCATCTGCTTCCCGCCGTTGCCTCTGCAATTCCGTCCGGATCGTCAACAAAATCGAATCCTTCGAGTTCAATTCTTCCGGGCGTTCCAAAGGTGACGAATCCTCTGCAATCCGCGGTTTTTCCGCCGTCGCAATTAAAGATAAAATCGGAAATATCGTTTCCGAAATAAATTTTGTTGTTCTCCGCGGTAAATTCCCCGTTGACCGGAACAACCTCCGGAGGAAGAACAAATCCGCAGTTTTCTTTTGCCTTTGCCTCAATTTTTCCGTCCAATCCGGTCACAAGAACCATTCCGTATGCGCTTCCGATTTTTCCGTCGGAAGAAATATTTCCGTGAAGATGAACCCTGTCCGCCGCGCCGATGTTAACCGGTTCAATGGGGTCTTTTCCGTCAAAAGCGTGTTCCCTTGCGTGTTTTTTTGCCGCCGCGCCGACCATTTCCGGGGTGTAATCCCCGCTTTTTGCTTTAATATCCCCCGCTCTTCCAAAAACGGAAGTCACGGAACCGGAATCAATAAGAAGTTTTTCAAGGTCTTCCCTGGTCGCAACTTTTCCGGCAATATATTCAATAACTTCGTTTATCTTCGGAATTGCAATCTCCCGGACAAGCTGTTCTATTCTGTACTGCATCTCCTCCGCCGGAAGTCCCGGAACTTCCGCCATTCCGACCACGCTTTTTTCTTTGATTTCTTCCGAAGTAATTTTATTCAGTTCCATTCAGTTCTCCTTTCCGCTTTCTTTCTCTTAAAACATCAATAAGCTCGTTTTTTCCGGAAACATAACCTTCCGGAATATGTTCAAGATAAACGATAGCGTCATCAATAATTCCGTTTTTGAAGAAAGAATCCATCGTCTGCACCTGCATAAGCTGGCTCCAATAGGACGCGCTTCCGATATTGATTTTTATGTTGAAATCATCGTAAGCGATTTTCGAAAAATCAAAATTCCTTTTCTCAAAAACCTTTTTTCCGTCCGGAAGAATCTTTTCGCAAAAAATCTCCCTTTTTCCGTACATCTCCCCGATAATATCAAGAAAAATATGTATAAGATCTTCCCAAAGCTGGTGATTCCCAAGCTTTTGGAAAATAAGGGGCGCGGCGCTTTGTTCCGAAGCCGCAATAATTGCCGAAGTGTTCTCCGGCTTGATGTTGCCAAGAGCCGCATCGCTTACGCCAAGGCTTTCCTTTGTATAACGGATGGTTCTTTCAACAAGTTCAAGAACCTGCGCGCTCATATTTCCCGCCGGCGCATCAAAATAAACCGCGCTTTTCGGGTCGCCCGCAACGCCGATTGCCTGTCCGACCTTGTTGGAAAGATTTCCGCGTATTTTTGTCGCGTCATAAAATCTTTGCGGCCATGCCATTTTTGAACTGTAAACCATCGCAAGCGCCCACATCTTGTTGACGTAAATCTGATTCTGGATATATGGGGTCATAACCGCGCTTCCGTGGTAATTTCCGCGCCTTTTTTCCCAGGGCATCCAGGCAATATGATAAAGTTTTGCCCCGGTTTTAACCGGTTTCCGGATAAAAATATTCTTCGTGCTTTCGGAAAACCAAACAACCCCGTCCTCTTTCCAAAAACGGAGCAAAACCGTAACAAGGCTTTCGCCCCTTTCTTCCTTTTCCGCGGAATAATCCCCATAAAAATCCGGCCCGATGTTTCGGATTTCCTCTTCCGAAAGACCCTTTGCCCTTCCAAGCTCCCTTGCGTCCTCAAGAAGCATTCTTTTCACAACAATAATGCTTCTCTGCCTCTGAATTTCCTGTTCAAAGGGATTTCGGAAAATAACTTTTTCGTTTTCAAGGTTCTCAAGTTCAATTTCGCCGTTCTTCCCTTTTTCCGGGTCGAACCATGCGTAAAAAATTCCGTCGCCGGTAATCGCCGCCTCCTTGATAAGTTCCCTGTTTTTTGTCTTCGCTTTTGTAATTTCAACAATTCTGTCAATTTCCCTTCCGAGGATTTTGCAGTTTTCCGAATTTTCGCCCTCTCCGCCGAAAGTTTCAAGGCTGATTCCGATATCGTCGCTCACAATCTGGCTTCCAAGATACGTAACCGCCCTTTTAAAAATATTGATAACCGGTTTTTCAAGGTCCGGCGCGTTAAGCCCCTTCCATTGATTTCCCTCATAAAAATCCCGGTTTTTCTCAACTGTTTCGTGAAGCTGCGTCTGCCTGTTAAAATCCTCTCCCCGAAGATATTCCTCCCAGATTTTCTCCGGCGTAATTTTATTCGGTTTCTTCATAATCTTCCTCCGTCTGGCTTTCGCCGCAATAATTCATAATATTAATCCATTGTTCAAAGGCGGTCGGGTTCTTTTTTCCGGTTACGGAAAAGGAATTTCCAAGGGAAAAAATTTCTTCTTCCTCCTTCGGAACAATTTCCTTTCCCCGCTCCTTTCCGGAAAAATCCTTTTTACCGAAAAGAAAACCAAGAACAAAAAACAAAACCGCTTCAATCAAAAAATCCAATAAAACAACCTCTTTTCTGAAAATTCCGCCTTTTTGCGGGTCGCTTTTCCCGATATCCGTACTCATTTTCCGAATCTTCCGCCTTCGGTATATTCAACCGCGAATCCGTAAAGTCCAAAAGCCCTGTCCCTGCTGTCGCAAACAATTCTGAATCCGACCTTGTCGAATTTCTTGATTTTTGTTTTAAGGGTAATGGTTCTGTAACTGCCGTTTCCGCTCCATGAAAAATCGTTCCAGCTGAATCTGTCCCATGCAAAATAGGAAATCTTACCTTTCCATTCTTTAAGGATTTTCCAGAATCCGTTTTCTTTTACTTCAAGCCGGACTTCGTTAAGCGGAACCGCCGCCGCCTGTACCGCAACGGTGCGGATAGTCTTGTTCTTCCAAAAACTTTCCCCGGAAAAATCTGGAACCGTCCAGTAAGCATTGATCGCTCTTCCGTCGTCGGAATATCTTCCTTCGGTGAATCTGAAAACCCTTCCTTCGCTGTCCCCAAAAAAGAGTTCTCCGCCCTGCTCCCAAAAAATCCTTGCGGAAAAATCCTTCCAAAGATAACATTCATACTGGAAAGTCGAAAGGGGTTCGCCCCTCTGGTAACTCTTCCTGCTTGTATCAAGAAGAAACATTTTGCCGCCGGTTAAAATAACGTAAAACTGCTTCCATTTCCCGCAAAAAGCCTTTTCAATATCCTCGGAACAAAGGACCTTGTTGATATAAAAGCTCCTGTTCTGGGTGTATTTCTCGCCGGAAACGTCCTCCGCTGTAACGGCATAAACTCCCCTCTTTGTAAGAAAAAGCGGTTCCTTTTCCATATAAACAAAAGAATAAGGCGCGGCCGCCTCCTCCCCCTGAAGATGCTTCACAATCGGAAAGCTGACGTTTCCTTCCTCGTCAACCTTTGCGCTCCTAAGAACAATGCTCCTTCCGTCAAAAGCCGGAGCAATATGCGCCGCAAGATAACCTTCGATAATCGAATAACCGACAATTTCGGATTTTGCGCTTCCGATTTCGGAATAATATGTGTCCGGCCAATAAGTCGGGTCGCCTGCCGCGCACCAATGGTCCCTGTTCGGTTCGTCCCTGTTTCCGCAAAGAAAAATCCTTGTGCTTGTGCCGCCGGAATCGAACGCAATTCCTCTGCCGCAGCGGTTGATTCTCTCCTTGTAGCCTTCAAAAAAAGCTCCCGCTTCAATAACAAGGTTATCCTGTCCGGTAACGGGTGTTTTGGGAACAGCCTCAAAGAATTCGATTTTTCCCGCTTCTCTGTCAACGGAAAAATCCTCGTCTTCAAACTTTTCCTGCATTTCGCCCTTTTCGTCCATAACCCATGCTCTTACGTTTCCGAAAAGTTTCCCTTTCGAAAGGCTGAATTTCTTTTCCGTTCCCGTATCGCAAAGAAAGCTCTCCTTAAAACGGGAAGAAATAAGGTTAAATTCCTCTTTTGCGCTTCCGCCCGGTTCCTGCTCGACGATCATTTTAATTTTGATTTCCGAATCCTCTTCCGGCGGGGTTTCAAAAACAATTTTCCCCTCCGAATATGTAAAATCCGTGCTCGTTCCGCCGACTACGACGGAAAGAATCTCCTTCGGCTCTTCCGGAAGAACAAATCCCGTGCTCGTTCCGTCGCCTTTGAGCACCGTTTCCTTTTCCGCCTCGTCCGCGTTCTTCGAAATGAGCACCGTCGGAATATATGCGATATCGCAAAGCGGAACAACGTGCTCACCGTCATAACAAAGCGCTTCCTGCCCGTCAAAGATAAAAAGCCTGTTTCCGGTAACTATTCCGCAGGATATCTCGTCCGCCATTCCGTCCCAGATTTGCCTTTCCCCATCAAAAAGTGCCTTTCCCGCATGGATAATTCTCTTTTCCCCGAACTGAAAACTCCCGTTTATCCTTCCCGGATATTCCCCGAAAATTTCAAAACCCGGTCTTTTAACCGGGTTTCCAAGCAAATCCGGCATCATGTTCGGCGCGTCCGGGCTTCTTTTTCTGTCAACATCCGCCGGCGCGGACGAAAGGTCGATTCCCGCAAAGGAATTTATTTCAATAACCCTTTTTGCCGGATCCGTTCCCGCCGGAAGGTTTAAAAGTTTCGGCATAAAACCACTCCTTTATTTATATCTTTCCGTTTCTTCCGCCTTCGCAATTCCAAGAAGATACTGAATCCATTCTTTATTAAAATCCCTTTCGTTTTCAAAAAGTTCCTTTCTGCTTTCCGCGCCGATTTCGCCGAGATCTTCCGAATAATCCTCATGAATATCGTTTCTGTTTCCCTGATATTGCGCCCTGATTTTCGAAATTTCCGTTTCGGCCGCGCCGCCGCTTATTCCCTCCGCCGCAAGCTTTTCCGGAAGCGCCGCTTCCGCCTGCTGCTGAAGAATCCAGTTTTCCCGAAGGGCAAAATCCCTTTCCTCCCGGAGCTTTTTTGCTTCGCTTTCATATTGCTCGCGGACTTTTTCCGCATATCTGTTCCGAAGTTCCGCAATGGCGGTTTCCGCCTTTTCTTCCGCCTTCGGCTTTTCTTCCTTTGCTTTTTCCTCCGTTTTTTTCAAAAAACCGGGTTCAAAAATATTTTTGCTGTCTTCCATTTTAAAAAAAATCTCTCCTTCCGAAAAAAACTAATCTCCGCCCGCTTTTTAACCGGAGGGCAGAAAAATTTATCCGCCCCCCGATTAAAATTTTATTCAGGCAACGGTTCTTTTTTCGTCAACCGCAACTGCGGAAGTAAAAAGTTCGTCGCTGAAAGCAACAGCCTTTGCGCAACAGCTGCCTTCGGAAAGGGAAACGCTGCCGCCGCTGGTGGTTTCAACGGCAGTATCGCTGAATCTGGGGTCGGTACCGTCGGTTGTAACGCGGATTTTGTTTGCGCCCGCGGAAGTTACAACAAGATTTTTTCCGGAAAGGGCAAATTCCGGAACAACCTGAACCTTTTCGCCCTCAACGGCAGCATAAACGCCGTCGCATTTCGCGCCGATTACAAAAGCGTCATAGATAAATCTGCCTTCAATAAGCGCGCCGTTGATGCCCGCAGGATTTTCCTTGATAAAATAATCCTGAACCTTCTTCGGCTGAAGGACGGAATTTTTATAAACGATGAGGAAATAGCATCTGTTTTCGCCTTTCATAAGATAATCGTCCGGAACGGTAACAACCTGCGCGCCCATAAAAGTGCCCACAGCGCCTTTAACAAGAGCTTCCTTCGCAAGCGCCTCAACTCCGATAAACTGTTTTGAAAGTCGGAGCATTCCGAACCAGCTCCAGCCGATGAAAATATATCTGCCCTCTGCCGGGACTTTTTTGTTGCCCATTTTAACCATTCCGTCGGAAATCATTTTAACAACGGTTTCTTCGTTAGGTTCTTCCGCAACGGGTTCAACGGTACCCGCGTAATCGACGAATTTTCGGAGAGCATATTTATCCATTTCGGGAATTGCCTGCTCGCTCATCTCAATATTAAGAATTTTCGAAGCTTCCTTTGCGCCCATCTGTTCGGCGTTGTTTCCCTTATCGACGGTGATTGAAAAAGATCTGTCCCTTTCAACAATCATGTCCTGAACGGTGTCCTGGGCCTCCTTGGGTTCGCCGTAACGGTTGGTTCCGCTGCGTTTGTAATCGTTCAGTTCCTGGGAAACCGCGGTGTAAACCTTAAGGTTTTTAACCCCGGTGAATTCATAGTCCTTGCAGGCGATTCCGTCAACAAAAGATTTCTGGGTAAAAGCCTGCGCAAGTTCGTTTGCATATTTGCTTGCAAGATTAACTGCCATAATTAATAATTTCTCCTTTCAAAATTAACCGTTTTAAAAATCAATATTCTTTAAAAAGTCCTTCCGCAAATTCGTCGATTCCGAAAATTCCCGCGGCGGAAACCGCGCTTCCCGGACCGAATTCCTTTGCGTGTTTTTTCTGTTCTTCCTTTTCTTTTTCGTTTAGGAGTTTTTCAACTTCCTCCGAAAGCTTTTTCTTTTCCTCAACCGCCCTGTATTTTTCAAAAGCGGTTTCAAGAGGAATTCCCCCTTCCCATTCATCAATAACGCTGTTCGCAAGGGTGCGAAGCGCCTCCTCCGAATGTTTAAGGATGAATTCGTCAAGTTCAAGAAGCTTTTCCCTGCTTTTGTCCTCTTTCTTTTCTTCCTTCGGCTTTTTTGCTTCCTTTCTGAATTTCGCAAGTTCCTTTGCGGTTTCCCTGTTCATTCCCGGGTTTCCAAAAAGAATCTCCCGAACAGCTTTTTCCGTTTCCGCTTTTTCAAGCGCCCAAAGAATCTCGTTTTTCATCTCCTCTTTCGAAATTCCGCGGATTTTCGCAAGCTTTTCAAAAATCTCCGAATATTCGTCCTTCTTTTCTTCGTTTTCGGTTTTTTCTTTTTCCTTGTTTTCCGCCTCTTCAAGAAGCTCCGAAACAAAAACCTTTTCTTCCTTTTCCATTTTCTCTTCCTTTCTCTAAAAAAACTCTCTCCCGAAAGGGTTTATCCGCAAGCACCGAATCCCATAAAATTCTCAACCCCTTCGTCATATTCCGTCCTTTCTTCGCCGAAGGAAATTCCGGTTTCAACAGGCCTTGCCGCCGCCCAATAACGCAAAGCGTCCGCCGCATGGGTGTATTCGTGAACTTTATCCCCCACGTCATTCGGGTTCCTGCTGTCAAAACAAAGCGCCGGAAGGGTTCTTATAACCTCCGTGCAGTTCGCAAAAATCCGGAGCCTCGGCTTTCTTTCCCCGAATTCATCGATCCTCGGATGCAGCCATTCTTTAAGGCAGTACCAACCCTGGATCCTGTCGTTGCTCGCCCTGAAAAGCAAAATTCCGTAATCAAGAAAAATTTCCGCAACGCTTTTTCCCGTGTCCTGGCGGCGGTTCCACATATCCGGCGGCGCAATATAAATTTCCGGAACGTCATTCCCCTGGGTTTCCAAAATTTTCTTTGCCGCTTCGCTGATAATTAATCCGCTCTGATAAATTTCCCGGTAAACAAAAGCGTTTCCGAAGGAATCCGCCGCAATCCAATATCCCGCAAGCATATCAAGTCCGTAGTCCATAACAAAAAATCTTCGCCAATCCTTCGGAATCTCAAAAGGTTCAACAACATGAAGCTCCCTTCTCCATTCGGAAAAATACTGTCCTTCGTTCGTGTCCCAATCCCCGTCAAGAAGCTGCCTTCGGTCTTTTTCCGAAAGATTCCGGAGCCTTTTAACGTAATCCGGGTCGTTTTTTACCAATGCCCTGTTTTCAAAAACCGTCGCAGGAATAAAAAGCCTTTTTCCGCTTTCCGTTTCGTGAATTTTTCCCGGTTCCCCGATATCAATAAATCTTGCCTTGACCCAGCCGTGACCGATTCCTCCCGGGTTTGTGGAACTTTTCATCGCCCTCGGAAAACTGTTCGTTCCCCTAAGTCTCGACATAAGATAAAGATACATCTGCTCCGTAAAATGGGTGAGCTCATCGAATCTTATAACGTCATATTCCGCCGACTGATACCGGTAAACGTCCGTTTCGCTGTCGCAATAACCGAAATCAATGACCGAATCGTTCAGAAAAGTTCCCGTATGTTTTGATTCAGAATATCTGTAAATTTCCTTCGGAAAAAGTTCAAGCGAAACCCTGATAAGGCTTTTTTCAAGTTCCGGCAAAGTTCTTCGAAGAATAAGCTGCCTGCTTTTCGGATATTTCATGGCGTAAACAAGCGCGTCGCAAAGCTGTCCATAGCTTTTTCCGCCGCCGGCCGCTCCGCCGTAAAGAATCTCGTCTGCCTTTCCGGTAGATTCAAGAAATTCCATCTGCTTCGGAAAAACCTTAATCTCAGTCCTCATCCGAATCCACCTTCACTATAATTTCAAAATTTTCCTTTTTCCGTTCCTTTTCGCCTTCCTTTTCCGAAAGCATCCCGCCGATTTTCGCAATAAATTCAAGGCATTTCATCGCAATTTTATCGTCGAACTGATATTCCCCCGTCGCAACGTATTCTTTAAGCTCCTTGTCCCAGATTTCAACCGGCTTTGCCTGAACGGCTCTTTCATACATCTCCCAAAGCTCCCGGATAACTCTGTTCCTGTTGTCAAAAAGTCCTTTCCGGACATATTCCGCCTGAAGCTCACAGATCCTTGAAACAACCTTTTCCTTTTTAAGAAGCTGATAACTGTAAGATTT
Organism: Oscillospiraceae bacterium; assembly: GCA_015067315.1. Taxonomy (GTDB): domain Bacteria; phylum Bacillota; class Clostridia; order Oscillospirales; family Ruminococcaceae; genus UMGS1668. The sequence goes on from SVMR01000001.1 coordinate 81,861, forward strand.
TGCTCCGGAAGAAGAATATCCCGCCCGGATCGCCGCCCTTACCGGATTGTAATCGACGATATATTCCTCACAAAATCTTTCCATCTTTCCTTCAAGCGCCATTTTAAAAGGAACCTCCTTCCCTTCCTAAATTTCTTTTTTCATTGCAACCACTTCCGTTCCGCCTGTTTTATTAGCACGATTTGTGTTATTTATTCTTAAAAGACACCTCTCCAAAAAATGCTCCCGATAATATGAGCAAAAGCTGCTCCTGCCTGAAATCCTTCGGTTAAAACCAAAAACGGAGTCCTCTTTCTGTAAAATGCATCCGTATCCGCGTTTTTAAAAAGCAAAACAAAACTCTGCCGGCCTGTTTTTCGTTTTGCCCGGTTTTGCTGCCTCAAAAAAACGCTCCAAACAAACAACACGTTTCGTGCAATTCGTACTATATCACCGAATCCGCAGTTTGTCAACACGATATGTGCGACATTTTCGCACCAACGCTTGACATTTTCACAAAATGTGGTATTATTGTCTTATCAAAACAAAAAAGGAGTTTTAAAAAATGTCCGAATTCAGCAAAGTCTTCAAAAACCTCCGGAAGGATAATAATCTTACCCAATCGGAACTGGCAAAAAAACTCGGCGTTGCAACAAGCACCGTCGGAATGTATGAAAGGGCCCAGCGTGAACCGGATTTTGAAACCCTTGAAAAAATCGCGAACTGCTTCGGCGTAAATATGAACACCCTTCTCGGAACAAATTCCGAAAAAAATTCCCTTTCCGGAACAAAAATTCCCGTTCTCGGAAAAGTCGCCGCCGGAATTCCCATAACCGCCGTCGAAAATATCCTCGATTACGAGGAAATCTCTTCCGAAACCGCCGCCTCCGGCGAATTTGTCGCCTTAAAAATCCAAGGCAGCAGCATGGAACCGAGAATGTATGACGGCGACGTTGTAATCGTCCGGGTCCAAAGCAACGTTGAAAACGGCGAAGTCGCGGTTGTAATGGTGGACGGAAGCGAAGCAACCGTAAAAAAAGTCCAGTTCCACCCCAACGGAATTTTCCTGAAGCCCTTCAACCCTTCCTATGACCCGATTTTCTATTCCAACGAGGAAATCGAAAAACTCCCGGTCAGAATTTTCGGAAAAGTCGTCGAATGCCGCCAGAAATACTGATTCTCCAAAGCCTTCCCCTTGCGCCGGATTAGGTTTTTCTCCGCCGGTTTTCCGCAATTTTAAAAGCCCGCCATAAAATTGCGTTATAAAACATTGAAACCGACCTGTGGTTACTGCCATCGGTCGGTTTTTTGCGTCCTGCTTCGGCGCGGCAATGCTCCTGGCTCTCCCTTTGGGAGAGCTGGCACGCCGGAGGCGTGACTGAGAGGGTGTTTCCCTCTCCGCCACTTCGGGCACCTCTCCCAAAGGGATAGGCAGAAACATGCAGAAAATCTGTTAATATAAAAAAGTCCCGACAGACAATATGGCGGGACTATAACTGTTTTAAAAAACGTGAAAAACGGCGGGCCTTTTTTGGTACATTTTTGTCCTTGACACATTTCCTTTTATATTATAAAATAGAATTCTAAAAAGAACATTTGTTCGCTATCGTTTTAAAAAAGGGAAGTGTTTTTGTGGATATGTACGAAAAACTGGAAATTCTTGCGGAAGCCGCAAAATACGATGCTTCCTGTTCATCAAGCGGAAACGGCCGCAGCAGCAGCGAAGGAATAATCGGTGCCGCAACCCCTTCCGGCTGCTGCCATTCCTTTACCGCCGACGGAAGATGCATAAGCCTTCTTAAAGTATTGATGTCAAACGCCTGCGTCTATGACTGCAAATACTGCATAAGCCGCCGCACAAACGATTTTCCCCGGGCAACTTTCACTCCCGAAGAACTCGCTGCTCTTACAATCGAATTTTACCGCCGGAACTATATCGAAGGACTTTTTCTCTCCTCCGCCGTTGTGGGAACGCCGGATTGGACCATGGAACGCATGATCGAAACTCTCCGGATCCTTAGGGAAGATTACGGTTTTGCAGGCTATATCCACGCAAAAGCAATCCCCGGAGCCGATCCCCTGCTCACCCAAAGGCTCGGTCTTCTTGCGGACAGAGTAAGCGTCAATATCGAGCTGCCCTCGGAAAAATCCCTTTTGAGCCTTGCTCCGGATAAGACAAAACACAATATCCTGGAACCCATGGGACTTATCCAGACCGGAATTTCCGAAAACCGCGAAGACCTTATGAAGTACCGCCACGCTCCAAAATTTGTTCCCGCGGGTCAAAGCACCCAGATGATAGTCGGCGCTTCGCCGGAAACGGATTACCATATCCTCCATCTTACCGAAAAACTATATCAGAAATACGGTTTAAAGCGGGTCTATTTTTCCGCCTACGTTCCCTTACAGGAGGATGCCCTTCTCCCAAGCCTTGATACAAGGCCGCCTCTTCTCCGTGAGCACCGGCTTTACCAGGCGGATTGGCTTCTCCGTTTCTATGGCTTCGAAGCCTCCGAAATAATCGATCCGAAAAAGCCAATGCTCCATCCGGAAGTCGATCCGAAATGTTCATGGGCGGTAAGCCACCTTGATGAATTCCCGGTCGAGGTGAACACAGCCGATTACGAAATGCTCCTGCGTGTTCCAGGAATCGGCGTAAAAGGCGCAAAAAGAATCGTCCGGGCAAGAAGAACCCAAAAGCTGGATTTCGATGCTCTCAAAAGGCTCGGAATCGTGCTCAAAAGGGCAAAGTTTTTCATAACCTGCAATGGAAAAACCCTGCAAAAACTTCCCGAAACAACCGAATCCATGCTTTGGGCAATAACTTCACCCAACAATATGGGCGGTTTCACCGATTACGGAATGGAACAGCTTTCTCTATTCCAACCGGTGCTCAAAGGAGAGGATGTGATGGAATGTCTGACCGGGGAATTCTGATTTTTTCCTATGACGGAACCTTCGAAGGTTTTCTTTCCGCGGTTTTCGATTCTTTCGCAATGAAGGTTATCCCCGCCGATATCGTCATAAACGACGACCTCGAACCCTCCCTGCTCAAAATACGCTATATCGAAACCGATTTTGAGCACGCAAAGCGCGTTGAAAACGGAATCCGCGAAAAGCTTGGTGAAACGGTGCTCAACATGGTAAAAAGAGCCTTTCTTTTCGACGGTGAAGGCAAGGAAACCGCAATTCTCCTCTTTATAAAAAAAGCTTTTTCCGAAGGAAGGGCAATCGGAAGCAGAATCGGCGACGAAGAGGTGAACAAAGTCTATAAAATGTGCGTCGCCGTCAATAACGAAGCCGAACGCTTCCGCCAGTTCACCCGCTTTTCCGATTCAAAGGGCGCCCTTGTTGCGGTAATCCATCCGAAACATTTTGTTCTTCCGCTGATAAAATCCTTCTTCTGCGCCCGGATCAAGAACGAACATTTCATGATTTACGATTCCGAGCACGGCGCCGCCCTTATCCATACCCCGGAACGCACCGCAATAATCCCGATCGAAAATCTCGAACTCCCGGAAACGGAGGATTCCTTCTATAAAAACCTCTGGAAAAGCTATTACCGCCATATCGCAATCGCAAGCCGCTATAATCCAACCTGCCGCCGTGCTCATATGCCAAAGCGCTTCTGGCAATATCTTCCGGAAGTTTCGGACGAACTCGAAAGCAGCTTTATACAAAAACTTTCCTTCGGAACTTCCGCCGAAATCGCCGAAGATCTCCGCCGAAGCTCCGTAAAAAAACTCCCGAAGGAGGCAGAAAAATGAAAATCGGTTTTCTTTCGATAAATCCCGAACAGGCCCGGGAACTTTCCGAAATGCGCCGGAGCGTCTGGCTTACAACCTACCGCGGAATCTATCCGGATAAGATGCTCGACGAATTCGATTATCCCTTCCATGACGCAAAAAATCTTTCAATGATAAATTCCGAAGATTTTTCCGTCCTTTTTATAACCGCGAATTCCGAAAAAGCCGGCTATCTAATCCTTCAAAAAAGAAATCCCCTCTATGTCCAATCTCTCTATCTCCTGGAACCTTTCCGGCGTAAGGGAATCGGAACTGAAGTTTTTTCCTATATCCGCAATTTCTGCCGTGAAGCGGGAATTCAAAAATTCTATCTCGGCTGCAACCCGGAAAACAAAAACGCCCTCGCTTTCTATGAAAAAATGGGCGGAACAATAACCGCCCGGGACGAAGGTCACAAAAACAAAAACGAAAACAGCGTAAAAATCGAATTTTTCGTATAAAAAAACCGGTGTGCCGAAGGGCACACCGGTTTTTTTATTAATTTTCAATCATCAGCTTGACAATTTCCGAATCCGTCTGCTTCATTCCGACTTTTCCGATATGTCCGACGCTTCGGATGGTCTTTCCCGCGTCGCTCTGAATAATTCCCGTGTTCGCCTGATAAACCTTTCCTTTCATCGCAAGAACGTGCGCGAAAATCGAAGCATCAAGGGCGGAAGCAATCTTCGCCGCACAGGAAGATTTTGCCCCGTCGCAAATAATTCCCGGAATATCCGCAAGGGTGTTGTCAATGGTGTCCTTGATCTGTTCAACCGTTCCGCCGTCAATATAAGTAATCGCCGCGCCCGCCGCGCATGAAGCGGAAACCGCACCGCAGAAAGCGGAAAGTTTTCCGATATATTCCTTCTGAAAAACCGTAAGAAGGCTTGAAAAAGCAAGCGCCCGGAACATTCTTTCTTCGGGAATTTCCTTTTCCCTTGCGTAAACAATAACCGGAACCGATGAAGCAATTCCCTGGTTTCCGCTGCCGGAAGTTATGATAACCGGCATATTGCATCCGCACATTCTTGCTTCGGAACCTGCCGCCGCAAAAGCCTTCATCTTTGTAAAAACGGATTCCGGATTCATTTCAAGCATTTCTTTTCCGATTCCGATTCCGTATCCGCCTTCCATTCCCTTTTCCGCAATCGCCATATTGCATTCAATCTGGCGTCTTGCAAAATTTTCGATTTTTGAAATTTCAACTTCGTTCGCAAATTCAAAAATATTTTCGACAGAAAGCTTTCCTCTTTCGGAATAGGCGACCATCTCGCCCCTGTCCTCTTTTCCAAAAACCGTTTCGCCGTTTTTCGAAATTCTCGTTATGTTTGTGTGGCTGTGCCGAACCTCAACCTCAACGTTCTCTCCGTTTTTTTCAAGGCGGATTATAAAATGAAGCGGAATCGGTGATTCAAGATAAACAACTTCGCAATTTCCTTTTTCAATAAATTCAACGGATTTCCGGAGTCCTTCCGGAGTAACCGCTTCAAGAACTTCCATCTCCCTTGAAACGTCGCCGCAAATTGCGCCGAGAACGCAGGCAGCTTCAATTCCGGTCATTCCCTCCGAATTCGGAATGTTCACGCAGCGCACGTTTTTAATAATATTTCCGCTGCATTTTGCAATAATATTTTCCGGTTCATCTCCGAGAACTTCCTTTGCCTTCGCCGCGGCAAAGGCAAGGGCAATGGGTTCGGTGCATCCCATCGCCGGAATAAGTTCCTCTTCAAGAATATCCAAAAAATCCTTTTCAACCTTCTTACAAAGCATCCGGAATCCGCCTCCGCAAAAACATTTTCTGATAATATAATAACCCTTCGGGAAAATTTTTGCAATATTTTTCAAAAAAACTGTTTTTTGTGACAAAGTTACGGAAAAATCTTCCTTCCCCCGATATAATAAAATCAAATAAAACGAAAAGGAGGACAAAAAATGTCCGTTGTCAATATAAACAAACACAGCTTTAAAAAAGAAGTTCTCGAATCCGAAAAACCCGTTCTTCTGGATATCTGGGCTCCCTGGTCAGGAAGAAATTCAAAAAAAGTGGCGGAAGAAATCGCTTCCGAAAGGGAAGACATCAAAGTTGTAAGAATGAACGCCCATGATTCCCCTGAACTTTCCGCCGAACTCAACATAAAACACGTTCCCTCAATGGCTTTCATAAAAGGCGGAAAAATAATCGCCCGCACAATCGAAACCGGAATAAAAGCAAGCGTGCTTGCTATTCTTTAAGAAAAAGTGTATTATTAAATTATAATTTAACCCAAAGGGGGCGGCAAATATGAAAGTTATAATTGTCGGGGGCGTTGCCGGCGGAGCCACCGCCGCTGCAAGAATTCGAAGGCTTGATGAAAAAGCTGAAATAAAAGTTTTCGAGCGCAGCGGTTATATTTCCTATGCAAACTGCGGTCTGCCGTATTATATCGGCGATGTCATTACCGATCCTTCGGAGCTGACCCTTCAGACACCGGAAAGTTTTCTTCGCCGCTTCAATGTCGATATGAAAGTTAATCACGAAGTTATCGATATCAACCCAAGCGCAAAAACCGTTACTGTAAAAAATCTTAAAAACGGAAATATTTTCAGCGAAAATTACGACAAACTTCTTCTTGCACCCGGAGCAAAACCAATCGTTCCTCAAATACCGGGAGTAAATTCAAAAAGAATTTTTACCCTCCGTACTGTCGAGGACACATTCCGCATTAAAAATTTTGCAAATTCCGAAAAACCAAAATCCGCGGTAATAATCGGCGGCGGTTTTGTCGGAATTGAACTTGCGGAAAATCTCCGCGCTCTCGGAATGGAAGTTACAATACTCGAATCTGCTCCCCAACTTCTTTCACTTTTCGACTCCGATATGGCTTCCTTTATCCACAGCGAAATTAGGAACAACGGAATAAATCTTCTACTAAAAAATTCCGTCGAAGGTTTTTCGGAAGTTCCTGGCGGAATCGAAATTCTTTTAAAAGGCAAAAAAATCCTTTCGGATATGGCTGTTCTTGCAATCGGCGTTTCTCCCGAAACTTCTCTTGCAAAAAAAGCCGGACTCAAAACCGGAATTCGAGGAAGCATAATTGCAAACGAAAAAATGGAAACCTCTGTTCCAAATATCTATGCTGTCGGCGATGCAGTCGCTGTCAAAAACTTTATAACGGGTGAAGATGCCCATATTCCTCTTGCCGGTCCCGCAAACAAACAGGCAAGAATCGCCGCGGATAATATCTGCAGAATAAACAGCAGCTATAAAGGTTCGCTCGGAACTTCCGTAATAAAAATCTTTTCCCTTACCGCCGCTTCAACCGGAATAAACGAAAAAACTGCAAAAGCCGCCGGAATCGATTTTGAAAAAGTAATTCTTTCCCCAATGAGCCATGCCGGTTATTATCCCGGCGGAAAAGTAATGACCATGAAGGTTCTTTTTGAAAGAAAAACTTTTCGCCTTCTCGGTGCCCAAATTATCGGATACGACGGCGTTGATAAGCGAATCGATATAATTGCAACTGCAATCAAAGCCGGGATGAATGCAACCGAGCTCAAGGAACTGGAACTTTCCTATGCTCCGCCCTATTCTTCTGCAAAGGATCCTGTAAACATGGCCGGATTCATGATCGATAATGTTGCCAACGGAACATTGAAACAATGGTTCATTTCCGATTTGGAAAATCTTCCGAAATCAGGCTGCACCCTTTTGGATACCCGAACTGTCCGCGAATTTGAACGCGGACATATTGAAGGTTTCAAAAACATTCCCGTTGATGAACTTCGGGAACGACTTCCGGAAATCGAAAAGGAAAAACCTGTTTATGTAATCTGCCAAAGCGGTCTTCGTAGCTATATTGCAAGCCGCATTCTTGAAGGAAGCGGTTTCACCGCCTATAACTTTGCCGGCGGTTTCCGCTTTTATGAAAACGTAATGAAAGACAAATCTTTAATTGAATCTTCCTTCCCCTGCGGAATGGATAAATAAACAAAAAACTCTCCGTTTTTATAAACGGAGAGTTTTTTTATCTCATTTTGCCATTTTGTAAATTTTAATCATATCCTCTTTTCCAAGAAGTTTTGCCGAACCGGAAGGTTTTTCGCCGCAGGCACAAAAGCAGCTTTCCGCCATTCTTTCAATTTCCCCGTCCGTCGGTTCAATTCCAAGTTCCCGAAGATTTGTCGGCATCCCGATTTCCCGGTAAAATTCCTCCATCGCCTCAATTCCGAGAAGCGCCGTTTCTTCTGCGCTTTCCGCCGGGGAAACCCCCATAACCTTAACCGCAAATTTTTCAAATCGGGGAAGGCAGTTTTTATAAACATATCTTGCCCAGCTCGGCCAGATTGCCGAAAGCCCCGCTCCATGGGTAACGTCGAACATTCCCCCGATTTCATGTTCAAGCTTATGGGACATAAAATCTCCGCCGTTGTTTCCGCAACCGGTAAGGTTGTTGTGCGAAATACTTCCCGCCCACATAACCTCGGCTCTTGCCTCGTAATTTTCCGGTTCTTTTTTAAGAACAAGCGCATTTTTAATAACAGTCCTCAAAAGTCCTTCGGAAATTTCGTCTGTAATTTCCATATTTCCGCCGTTAGTAAAATATCTTTCCATCGTATGCATCATAATATCCGCGCATCCTGCCTGAGTCTGATAATCCGGAAGATTAAAGGTGAGTTCCGGGTTCATAATCGCGAATTTCGGACGGCAGATATCATTGTTGCAGGAACGTTTTTCGCCGGTTTCCCAATTTGTGATAACGCTGCTTGCGCTTGTTTCGCTGCCTGCCGCCGCAATGGTTATAAGAGCGCCCAAAGGCACGCAGGCGGCAGCTTTTCTCTTTTTAAGATAAAGTTCCCATACGTCCTTATCCGGCTCTCCAAGGCCGTATGCAATGGCTTTTGCGGAATCAATCGCGCTTCCTCCGCCGACCGCAAGAACAAAATCGATCTTTTCCCTTTTTCCGATTTCAATCCCCTCATAAACAAGCGAAAGCCGCGGATTCGGAACAGCGCCGCCGAATTCAACGTAAAAAATCCCTTCGGAATCAAGAATGGATTTAACTTTTCCGATAAGTCCGCTTCGAACAGCGCTTCCCTTGCCGTAATGCAAAAGAACTCTTTTCCCGCCGAATTCTTTAATAAGTTTTCCAACCTGCTCCTCCGCTTTTCTTCCGAAGCAAACCTTAGTCGGTGAATAATAATTAAAATCAAAAGCCATTCTTTTTCCTCCTTTGATGTCCTGACTGCATTATATCACCATATCAAAAAATTTTCCATAGTTTAAGTACCTTAATCGCACCAACGCCCGAAAATCCCCTTGAACTTTGCCCTGTTTATGCTTTAATAAAAAGCAGAAAGGCGGTGCTTTTAAAAAATGGCGCTTTATATAAAATCCTTCGAATTTGCCTCCCCTTTGAACGAAGCCGATTTTATCGCGAATCAGCTTCGCACCTGTTACAGCGGTTACTATCCTTTCAGGATTTTTCCGGAAAAGGAACTCAAAAAAATCGAATTTTCCCCGATTACCATTTTCTATGGCGGAAACGGCTCCGGAAAATCAACAGTCCTCAATCTTATTGCCGAATCCGCAAAAATTACCCGCCATTCCCCTTTTTCCGGCGGCGCTTTCTTCGGCGATTATCTTAAATTCTGCAAAAAGCAATCTTCAAAAATCCCTGAAAACAGCCAGATTTTAACAAGCGACGACGTTTTCGATTATCTCATCAACATAAGATGCCTCAACAACGGAATCGATAAACGCCGGCTCGAACTTTTCGATGAATTCACCGGGAAAAAATACAGCGGCTTTCGCCTTAAATCCATGAACGATTATGACGAATTCAAGGAAGTCTGCGACGCAAAACGCAATTCCCAATCCCAGTTCGTAAAAAAACGTCTTATGAAAAACGTCGATATGTTTTCAAACGGCGAAAGCGCCCTTAAATTTTTTGCGGACAGAATAACCTCCGACGCTCTCTATCTTCTTGACGAACCGGAAAACAGCCTTTCCCTTCCGCTCCAGTTTGAACTGAAAAAATATATCACGGATTCCGCAAGATTTTTCGGTTGCCAATTCATAATCGCAAGCCATTCGCCGATTTTTCTTTCAATTCCCGGCGCAAAAATCTATGACCTCGATTCAAAACCCGTTTCCGAAAAAAACTGGACCGAACTTCCGAACGTAAGGCTCTATTTCGATTTTTTCATGGAACATAAATCCGAATTTGAAGAATGATCCTTCCCCTTGACTTTCCCCCGATTTATGATTTAATAGGTATATAAATTTCTATTGAAAAAAGGCGGTCCCGGAAAAATGGAAAATTGGCTTTTAAGCGTCCACAGCGACGGAACGGAAGAATTTGTATCAAACCTTAACCCGAATCTTTCCGAAAAAGTAAAAATCAGAATCCGTTTCAAAAAAAATTCCCCGGTAAACCATGTTCTTTTGCTCTCCTTCCCAAACGGCGAGGATAACTATACCGAAATGCGGTATTTGAAAACCGAACATGGGCTCAATTATTACGAAGCGGAACTTAAAATCACCGAAAACCGAATCGCATACCAGTTCTATCTTCTCTGCGATGACGTTATCTATTACTATACCCAAAACGGAATTACAACCTATATCCCGGACCACACCTATGATTTTGTCCTTCTTGCGAACTATAAACAGCCGGAATGGGTAAAGGATTCCGTCTTCTACCAGATTTTTCCGGAACGCTTTTATAACGGAAACGAAGAAAACGACGTAAAATCCGGCGAATATTCCCAAAACGGCTTCAAAACAATAAAAATGCAAAGCTGGGAAGAAACTCCCCTTGATTACGAAAAAGGACGCTGCCTCGATTTTTACGGCGGCGACCTTGAGGGAATAACCGAAAAAATCCCCTATCTTAAAAAACTCGGCGTAACCGCCCTTTATCTGAACCCGATTTTTGTTTCTCCGACAGTCCATAAATATGACTGCATAGATTATTTCCATGTTGACCCCCATTTCGGCGGCGACGAAGCTCTCGAAAAACTCTGCTCCGCCCTCCATGAAAACGGGATGAAAATAATCCTCGATATCTCAATCAACCATACCGGAATCGAACATAAATGGTTCAACCGGGACTGCACCTGGTTCGAAAAATCCGTCGGCGCATACAACAACCCCGGTTCCACGGAACGGGATTACTATTTCTTCGAAAAAAACAACAGCTATTTCGGCTGGCACGGCGTTGACACAATGCCGACCCTCAACTATAATTCCTCCGCCCTTCGGGATATAATCTACCGCGCGGAAGATTCCGTAATAAAAAAATGGCTCCGCCCGCCCTATTCAATCGATGGCTGGCGCTTCGACGTTGCGGACGTTTTTTTAAGGAACAACAAAACCCAGCTTGATTCCTTGCTCTGGCCGGAAATCTGCTCCGCAATAAAATCCGTCAACCCGAACACCTATATCCTTGCGGAAGATTGGGGCGATTGCCCGGAACATCTTCGGGGCGACCAATGGGATTCCCCGATGAACTATTACGGCTGCGGAAGGGCAATCCGCCAATTCCTCGGCGAAACGGATCTTTTTATGAGCGACCATCCCCTCCTCAAAAAAATCCGCTATAAAATGACCGCTTCCGATCTCAAAAACCGCGTTATGGAACATTACGCAAAGCTTCCCTTCGCTTTTTGGGAAAACCAATTCAACCTTTTCGACAGCCACGACACCCCAAGGCTCCATAACAACCCGAAAATAACCTTCGAAGAATATAAATCCGCCGTAATTTTCCAGTTCATGCTCTGCGGCGCCCCCTCAATTTATTACGGCGACGAAGCAGAAATTGAAGGCAAAACCGATTCAATGGAAGGCTGCCGCTATCCGATGCCCTGGAAAAAGGATATCGAAAAAACGAAAAGCTATAACCTCTATAAAACAATGACCGAACTTCGCCAAAACAAAAAATCTCTCCGCCGGGGCGGTTTCAAGTTCCTTTTTGCGGAGGGCAGAACCTTCGCAATCGCCCGTTTCCAAAATGACGAAGCCTTTGTCGCGGTAATTTCTGCCGAAGAAACCGAAACAAAAATCTCCCTTCCCCTCGGCGCAATCGGCACGGAATCCTTCCTCCGGGAAGTTTTCGGAAAGGAATTTTCCGCCGCAAAATCCGGCGAAGACAGCCTAATCCTTGATGTTCCGCCAAAATCCTCCTTCCTCTTCGAATGCAAAATGAAATAAAAGGAGAAAATCCAATGCGCAAAAACACTTCCCCGGAAAAAATTTCCGCCTATACCGAAATCCTTAAAAAAATGATAAACTGCAAAACTGTTTTTACCGAAAACGGCGAAAATGAAGCGGAATTCGAAAAATTCTATTCCGTAATCGAAGAATCCTTCCCTAATTTAGTAAAAAACGCAAAAAAACTGAATTTCGGAACAGGCTGCTTTTTCTATGTTATCCAAGGAAAAAATCCGAAGAAAAATATTCTTCTGATGTCCCACCATGACGTTGTGGATTCCTGCGAAGGCTGGGAAACTCCTGCCTTCACCGCGACGGAAAAGGAAGGTTTTCTTTTCGGAAGAGGAACGATCGATACAAAAACTCCCCTTTTTGCCGAACTGATGGCGGCGGAAGAACTCCTTTCCGAAGGCTTCGGTTTCGAAGGCTTCAATCTCTGGATAGGTTCTTCCAACAACGAAGAATGTTCCGGCGACGGAATGGTTCTTGCGGCAAAATATTTTTCCGAAAACAAAATCCGCTTCGAAACCGTTCTTGACGAAGGCGGCGCCATCACCGAAGGCATGATTCCCAGAGTGACTAAAAAAAGCGCCGTTGTTGCCGTCCATGAAAAAAGCCGCCATCTTTTCCGCTGCAAAACAACAAATCTTCCCCAAAGCGGTCACGGAAGCTTTTCCGCAAAAACCGCAACCCCTGCGGAGCGAATCTGCCTTTTTGTAACCGAAGTCACGGAAAAAAGCAAAAAAATCTATAAACCGGAATTCTATCCGGAAGTCCGGGCAACTTTCGAAAGACATGTTCCTTATATGTCCTTCCCGATGAACGTCCTTTTTGGAAACATCAATATTTTTGCCCCGGTTATTAAGAAAATCATGTCAAAAATCCCCGCCGCAAGCCCCATGCTCACAACCGGAGTTTCTTTCACTTCCCTGAGCACGGAATCCGTTCCCGGTGCTCAAAACAAAACAGCCGAAACAACAATGTATCTCCGCTGTGTCCGGGAAGAGGATCTTTACCGCGGTCTTTCCGAAATAAAAAAGATTGCCGCAAAATACGGAATCGAAATTGAAGAAACCCTCCGCGATTACTGCAAACCCACCGATTTTAACGGAGAATCTTTCAGAAAAATCGAAAATCTTCTCCAAAAAAACTTCCCGGACGCAATCGTTGCTCCTTTCCTGCTGACCGCCGGAACCGATGCCCGAAGATTGACCGATGTTGCCGATAACATTCTCCGCTTTGCCCCGATAGATTTGTCAAAATCCCAATTCAAAACGATCCACGGCGCAAACGAAAACATAAAAATCGAAAACATAGGCGAATGCGTCGTCTTCTATAAGGATTTCATAAAAAGCATATAAAACAAAAAAATCCCCGCCTCCGGCGGGGATTTTTTCTTATGTAAAATGATAAAAAAGCGCAACTGCAATTATAAGCAAAACCGCAATAAGAATATTCGGAATCCCAAGGGTTTCTCCGAAGATAACCTTATCAAAAAAAGCCTCGGCGCCTTCCTCTTCCGTGTTTTCAATAACTTCGCCGTAAGTCACTTCAAGTTCAATCGTTTCTTCCGGTTCAAGAAGAAAATCCTCCTCATATTCCGGAAGATCTTCCGAAAGAACGTAGCCTTCCGGAACAAGCTGTTCAACGTCCCGGATAATCGCCGTTTCGCCGCTTATGTTTCTTACAATAATTTTCGCGGTAATGGGTTCCCCTTCTTCATAAACTTCCTTATCGAACAAAACGGTAACCTCAAGTCCCTCGTTTTCCATCTGTGTCTGAATTTCTTCCATATTAATCTGCGGTTCTTCCGTTTCCATTGCAAAAACCGGAAAAGCCGAAATTCCGAAAACAATAAAAAACGCAAAGAAAACCGCGGCGGCTTTTTTAACAAATCTCATAACAAAAACCTCTTGATAAAAAAACTTTTTCCGTCTTCTATTTTATTCTTTTTCTTTGCTTTCGTCAACAACAAAAATGAGCACGGCAAAAGCCGTGCTCATTTTTTAATCATTCAAAACCGTATCAATCGGTTAATCCTGAATTAACCTCTTTTGGATTTGGTAATAATAACTGCTGCTGCAAGAACTGCGATTGCGCCGAAAGCGGAGATAGGAGCACCGGTTCCGGGGTTAACTTCGTCTTCTTTGTCTTCAACAAGCATCGGAATGATTCTTTCCTGAACGTCACCGCAGATGGTGCAGTAACGGCGCATAAGACCGGTTCTGGTGTAAGTTGCAGGTCTTACAACTTCCCATCTGGTCCAGTTGTGTTCGGTCATTTCGCCAACTTCAACAGTGAAGGTTTCGCCGCATCCGTTCTGGCATTCATAAGTTTCGGTACCTTTGTGGTAACAATCGGGTTCGGTTGTTCCAACAAGTTTCCAGTTATGAGCATCGGGATCGATAGGAAGAACTTCGGTGTGCTGGTCGCCGCAGCTGCATTCGTAAAGGATCCAACCTTCTTCACAGCAGGTTGCTTCCTGACGTCCGATTTCGGTTGCATAATCATGTCCGAGTGCAGGAACAACAACGGTGGTTCTGCTGAGTTCTTCGCCGCAAACGGTGCAATAAACAACTTCGTCATAAGAACCGTCTTCGGTGCAGGTTGCGGGAACCTCGTTTTCAATAACAGTTTCGCCAGCGGTATGTCCGAGAGCAGGAATTACTTCCTGTGCAACAATAACTTCGCCGCAAACTCCGCAAACAACGCCGTCGGTAAGACCGGTTTCGGTGCAGGTTGCTGCATAGCCTTTTACGGTTTCTTCGGTATGAGGAATCATAGGAAGAACTTCTTCTTTAAGGATGCATCCGCATTTGGTACATCTGTAAACTTTAAGACCGGTTTCGGTGCAGCTTGCTTCTTTTTCAACGGTTCCTTCGTCAGAAATATGTTCACATTCGCCGTCGAAGAGTCTTACTTTAAGAGTAAGTTCGGTGATTTCTGCGCCAACGGTAAGGGTATAACCGCGTTTGGTGATGGATTTGTCTGCTGCGCGTGCAACAGTAAGTTCATAACGCTCGGTTGCTTCATTGTAAAGGCTGCCAAGAGTTTTTGCGGGGCCGGTGATGTCAAGAACATCAAGAGCTTCGCCTGCTGCAACAGCGATAAGATGGTAAACAGATTCAAGTCTGTCAGCGTTGCTTTCGGAAGTATAACCGACTGCTGCGCACATTTCTGCAAATCTGTTCGGAACGTTCATTGCTTTAAGAGCGGTGAATACGTCTGCAATGGTAAGTTTGTCGATTTCAGCTTTAAGAGCTTCGTCGTCGCCGATTGCTTCAACAAATGCATCGTTGTCAAGACCATAAGCAAATGCAATTGCAAGAACTTCAAGATATTCATCGTTGGTGTAGCTCATTGCGTTTGCGGTGTTCTGGTCTGCGGTAAGATCAACGGAAACAACAAGGGAACCTTCGCCGGAAACGGTGAGTTCTTTGTCGGAGTAGGAAGGTCTGAGGATTTCGACCTGTGCGTCGGTTTCGCCGACTACAATGATATCGGAAAGACCGCCTGCAAGGTTTGCTGCGTAATCTTTCTTGCTGCCTTCAATTCTTACGCCAACGGTGAATTCTTTTGCAAGATCTGCGTTGGGAAGAACTCCGAAGGTGAGGTAGTCGCCGGAAGTGATGTGTTCAACTTCAACGGACCAAGGTTCGGTTACAACGTCGTAGCTGATGAATTCTTCGTCTGCGCGAACTGCTTCTTCAATTGCTGCGAAATCCATCATCTTGTCAATGGTGGCGTTGATGAAACCGTTAAGGTCTGCAAGGTCAACAAAATCAAGAGCAATGTTGATAAGCTGTTCTTTGCGATTGGTGCTGTCATAAATGCCGATGATGTCTTCAACTTTAATGTTGTAGATGCTGTAGCCGTCAGCGGTAAGGCTTGCTGCGGTGAAGTAGTTGAGGACAAGATCAACAGCCATATCTGCTGCGATCATTGCTGCTGCTTCGGTGTAGCTTGCAACGTCTTTGTTGAAGATGTCGGTATCTACGTTGAAGATTACTTTTTCGCCGTTGATTGCTTTTGCAGCGGAGAAGAAGTTTCTGCTTTCAGCAACGCCGTTGCTGATGGTGTAAAGGATGTTGCGTACAACGCCGTCTTCAACTTCATAACCTTCGGGGATGTATGCGGAAACATCTGCGGTGTATTTACCGCCTACGATGGTGAGGTTGCCGGAAAGATTTCCGTTAACGCCGCCGCAATCGAAGGTGTCAAGGTTGGAATCGAAGATAAGGGTTTTGCCGTTTGCGGTGATATTGCCGTTAATGGTGTAACCGTTAAGGTCGATGATGGTTGCGTCGTTGAATGTAAGGTCGCCGTCAACGTCGCCGAGAAGGATAATTGCTGCTTCGCCTGCAATGCTCTGTGCGCGTGCGGGGAGATTGTCGGTGAAGTCAAATTTCTTGAGGTAATCAAGTTTGCTTTCAACTGCGTGACGAACGTCAACAAGTGCAGCTTCAAAATCTTTGTCGGTGTTTGCAAGATTTGCGCTCATTGCAACGGAAAGTTCAGCGTCATCATATTTATATTCTCTGAGCATTCCGAGATAGAGCTGGTAATCGGAAACATCAATACCGAGGAGGCTGATGATTGCGTTGATTGCTTTCTGGCTCTTTCCGGTTACGGAAATATCAACAAGGTCGTTGTCGTCTTCGGGGTTGATAACAACGCCTTCGTTGTTAAGAGCACGTTTTACAAGCTGGTAATAATCTTCTGCACCGGTAAGATCTCTTTCAATACCAACTTTTGCAAGGGTATTGGTGAAGGTTGCGGTGTCAGCATCGCTGTTTTTAACAACTTCGATGTAATCCCAGAGGAACTGGAATGCGACTTCGGAGTTGAGTTCGTTCATGGTATATTTGTCAACGTTTCCGGTTGCGAGGAGTGCTGCAAGATATACTTCATAAACTTTTTCGGGAAGGTTGAGTTCAACGTCCATAACGCCGTTGTTGGAATTGAAGCTCATATAGGGGCTGAGTTTTTCAAGACCTTTTGCAACGGTTCCCATCTGGGAAGGAACGCTGTTGAGGTAAAGGGTGAAGTCGAGTCCTTCGAAGGTGATGTCGTCTTCGCCGTTACCGAGATCCATTTTTGCTTTAAGGAATTCGCCTCTGCCGTTTTTGCCGAGGTTGATAACGGTGTGGCTGCCGAAGGTGTTGTCGTTCATAAGAGCGTCAACAAGAGTCTGTGCGGAAATTTCAAGAGCATTGTCAGCAGCAAGATAAAGGAGAGGCTGGCCGTTGATTGCAATGTAGCTGTAACCGGAGTTTACAAAATCCATTACAAAGCCCATGATGCCGCCTTTGTTGCCGTCAACTTTTGCATAAACGCCGGTGAGTTTGCCTTCTGCGTCTTTAACAAGCCATTTATCAAGGGTGGAACCTTCGATATCTTCCATTGCGTCGTTGCTTGCGGTACGGGTGATGGTGTAAACGCCGTCAGCAAAGAGTCTGTCAAGCTGTTCAGCAGTGAAAGTGTAGGTATCGCTTACAATATCTGCAACACCGTCAACGGTGTATTTGTAAGTCCAGCCTGCGTCGGGATGTTTGGGAAGATCTATTTCAAGATCAGCGATAGTTACAATCTGGTCTGCTTCGCCTTCGATTACAACGGTATATTCTTTATAAGTATAGTTATAATATACAGTTACAGCGGAGGAGAGGGGGCTGCCTACCATTGCATCGAGATCGGCGCTTGTTTCGAGAACATAATATTTTTTGTTTTCGCCGAGAAGGTTTGCAACTTCTGCTTCAACAAGTGCTTTAAGGGTATCGATATCGTTCTGGGTAAGAACGGTTTCACGATCCATGGAAGCGGTGGTAACGGTTGCGTTGCCTGCGGGGGTGCTGATAACAACCTGAACGTTAACCTGGCTTTCGTCAAGCGCGGTGAGCATTTCGGAAAGAACGTAAGGAGAATCGGATGCAGTGCAGTCAGCATCGCCTTCCATGTTAAGTGCGGCTACGAGTGCGCCGAGTTTTGCGCTGTTAACGTCGATTTTTGCGTTGGGAGCGCTCATTCTTGCACGGTAATCGTTAAGCTGTCCTTCAACGTCGGAAATCTTGTCGGCATATTCGCCGTAACCTGCAGCTTCGCACATGATTCTGAGAGCTTCTTCGTTGTCCATAAGACCGCTCATGTAATCTGCAAGGGTATCGATTTCGTTTTTGATTGCGGCATAGTTCTGATAATAATATCTGAGGCCGTTGCTGTTGTACTGAACAACCATGGTGAGGATTCTGAGCTGGTTTCCTTCAAGGTTGTTTGCAATGATTGCGCTTACGATTGCTTTGAGTTCTGCTTTGATTTCTGCGTTTTCAGCAGGATCAGCAGAGAAATCAGTTACGTCGATAACGCCGTTAAGAGCGCCGAGTTTGGTTTTGTCAAGCTGTGCAAGAGTGTCTTCAAGTCCTGCAAGGCTGTCCATTGCGGATTTCTGGTCTGCTGCTTCAGCTTTAAGTTCTTTTGCAAGATCAAGGATTTCCTGTGCTTTTGCCTGACCGAAGTTGGTAAGAGGAAGTACATACTGAACTTTTACGGATTTGCCGTCCCATTCAGCGGTGTTTCCATCGAAATAATTTTCGGTACCGTTTTCACCGTAAGTATAAGGCATCCAGCTAATATTTTCGTAGTCGGATTCATAATTCTGTGCGGTAAGAACTCCGTCCAAAAGGGTAAGAAGGCTTCCTGCGTCTGCCGGGTCGGGTTTGCGGTAGCTTACTTTAACGTCGTCGAAAAGAGCGCCGGAAGTAAGGATTGCTTTTGCAACGTCATCGCCGAAGTTGTTTGCAACGATTGCATAAAGGTCGCCTGCAACATAGGATTTGCCTGCTTCGCGGATGATAACGGTGTCAGCAAGGATTACAACAACCTGTCCCTGTGCATAAAGAACGCCGTCAACATAATAGTCATATGCCTGTTCAGCATTTTCATGTTTCGGGAGGGTGTATTTGTAACCGTAAGGAACTTTCATATCGTCTGCCCAGCCGAGGTCAATGGTGTAATCAACAGGATTGTAGGTGATTACGTATTCAATGTCTTCTGTAAGGGTTTCGGGAAGTTCGGAATAAGTGGGAAGGAAGTTTTCTGCGGAGTAAACTTCTGCCCAGCCTTCAAGAGCAGCATCGATGATGCTCTGTGCTTCAGCTTCGATTTCAGCTTTTGCTGCGCCGTCGCTGAGGGTAAGAACTTCGGTTACGGAAGCTTCTTCAACAAGCTCGCTGCTGTCTGCTTCGTCGGTAACAACATTGAGAACAACCTTAACGGTAACGTTCTTCATGTTCATGTTGACGTTTGCCTCATAATGTGTAACGGTAAGGAAAGATTCGGTTTCAGGAATTGCAGTTCCTTCAAGAGCTTTTACCATCTCATCAAGATGTGCATAATCAACATAATCTGCTTTTACAAGAGCTGTACCCATCTCTGCAGCATACCATTCTTCTGCAAGTGCTTCTTCCATAGTGGTTACAGCATTGTTAAGAATGTTTTTGAATGCTTTCCAGAGAGTATAATCGGAAGGTCTCTCGCTTTCAAGATATGCATCAACGATATCATTGTTTGTAATTCCGTCATCTTTGATTGCTTTAAGTTTTTTGTAAGTATCGTTAAGAACAGAATTATAATCTTTACCGGATTCAAGCAAATACTGAACTTTGGAAGAAGCATCATCATATTCAGCATTTTTTACCTGAAGATTGAGTTTTCCGTCATTGTTGTTAAGCTGTTTTCTCAATCCTTTTACTGCTGCAATTGTAGCCATTTCGAACTGAACAACAGTAAAACCAACGTCGATACCTTCTGCAAGATCCTCAAGGGTATCCATTGCAGCAACAATTGTTCCAAGGTACTCATCTGCTTTGAAAGCTAATTCAATGTTATCATAACCATTGTCCAAGCCTTCAATTGCAGCGAACATTTCTGCCTGACCGTCAATTTCTTTAACAAGGTCATAGCATACTCTTACGGAAAAAGCATTTTCATCATAAGTATAAACGCCTTCGCCGTCAGTAAGAGCAACGTCTTCTACATAAGCTCCGTCAACAACGATATGTGCGTCTGTTGCAACCCAACCGTCTTTTTCTTTGGCGGTAATAGTTTTGCTTTCGTGGTCAACGGTTACCCAGTCACCATCTACAGGATAATCATACTCAATGGCATCATCACCTGCAAGATAACCGGATCTGAGAATTGCTTCAACTGTTTCCGGAAGTTCGTAATAATCAGCCATTACTTCGCCTTCAGAAACAGAGTGCTCTGCCGCAAATGCGGTTACCATAATTCCCGGAACGTTTGCGAATGCAAGCATTACAGCAAGAAGAACGGCGATGCATTTGGACAGAATCGGTGTTCTTGTTTTCATCATATCTCCTCCTATGATTTTAACGTGCTTTCGCACTTTTATTTATGACATAAACCGGTCAAAAAACCGCGTGAGGCAATACCCCACTTTCCATCATAAATATTCATTGTTATTTTACCACCCTTTCCAAAAAAAAGCAAGGTCTTTCACTATAATATATAATAAATATATTAAAAAAAATCCCGGAAAATTTTTCCGGGATTTTTGTTTTATTCATCTTCGTCGTCCATCTGCGGAACATAACCGTTTTTAAGCCGCTGTTTGTTCCAAAAGAACATAACCGCGCCCACAACAATCATTACCGTTACCATTACCGCCGCAAGAATGCTCATAACCTGTCCAAGGTTCATTCCCCAGGAAGAGCTTCTTCCGGTGATTTCATATTTGATCGGTTCGATAAATTCCGGGTTTCCGTATTCCGCAAGCATATTCTGCGGAATAATTGCTTCTTCCGAAGCTCCCGGAACGTTCATTCCGATATAATATTCCGTCTTTTCCGTTACGGAACCGAGATAAAAATGCGCGTATCCTTCGCTGTCAACAACAACGCTCTGCACTTTTTCAACATTTTTTCCGCCTTTAAAAAGGCTTGCGCTCTGTCTTGCATAGCTTCCGCCTATCCGGATAAGAACTTCCGCGT
Source organism: Oscillospiraceae bacterium (assembly GCA_015067315.1). GTDB lineage: Bacteria > Bacillota > Clostridia > Oscillospirales > Ruminococcaceae > UMGS1668. The sequence continues at coordinate 102,821 of SVMR01000001.1, forward strand.
TTATCTCCGCCGGCGCAAGGAATTTAAGCACAAAGCTTGTTCCCGCTCCGAGCTTCTCGGAAAGTTCCGCCGAACCCGCTTCAAGAACATAAGCAAGGCTGTAATTTCCGAAAAGCTGCGCCGTGTCAATATCTTTTCCGTTTATGATCCAGACCGAACCGTTTTCGGTCGTAATCGTAACGGTTACGTCTTTTCCCGCAATGGATTCAATAAATTCCTGCGAAATGCTTTCCGTTCCGCTAAGGTAAAGCTGGATGTTGACATGTCTTTCCGAACCGTCATCTGCCGTTCCGTAATTTTTGAAAATATCCTCAACAGCGCCGGCCGCTTCTTCCCAGCCGCTTTCTCCGCGGATATCAACAGTTACATCCGTTTCAGAATACTCGGATTCTCCTGCTTCCGGTATAAACACAACTTCTTCCTTTGCTGAAACAGTAGAATCTTCTCCTTCAATAACCTCTACTTTTTCCGATGTAATGCTTCCGTCGCCGTTTTCGGTAATGCTGCTTCCGGATGAAGAATCCGAAAGCTCTCCGCTGCTTACCAAAACTTCTCCGCCCAATTCCTTCTGCAAATCTTCCGGAGATATATTGCTTCCGTTATAATAAACCGTATCAAGATTTTCGCATTCTTTAAATGCATTATCTTCAACGGATTCAACCGTATCCGGAATTTTGACTTGTGAAAGTTTTTCGCATCCCTTAAAAAGAAGAGCAGGTATTTCTTTTATTCTTGCACGAATATCCACGCTTACAAGATTTTTACAAAAAGCAAATGCCGAAACACCAATGTTCGTAACTCCCGAAGGAATAATAAGCGACGTTATTGTTTCACAGCGGTAAAAGGCTTTTCTTCCAATTGACTGCAGACCACTTGGCAAATTAAGCGAAACAACCGAAATGCAGTTTGAAAAGCTCTCATTTCCAATCGTCTTTATTCCATTACCGAAATTTATCATCTTTATTCCGTAACAATAGGTAAAAGCAAAATCCCCGATTCTTGTTACCGAATTCGGAATAGAAACCGTCAGGATATTTCTGCATTCATAAAAAGCCGCATTTCCGATTGATGTAAGCCCTTCCGGAAGAACAATATTTAAAATATCTTTCCGCAACTCATACCATGGAACAGACTTTTCATTTGAATAATCCGTCATTGCGCCTGAACCTGAAATCGTAAGTGTTCCTCCGGAAAAGCTCCATGAAAGATTTGTTCCGCAGGAACCGCTTGTTACAATTTGTTCTTCCGTTTCCGGGGTTTCCGATATTTCCGGTTCTTCCGTTTCCGGAATTTCCGCTTCGGAAGTGCCTTCCATTGCAAAAACCGCGGATGCAGAACCGAAGCAAATCATCACCGCAAGAAGCACCGCAAAAATCCGAAAAATAGATTTATTTATTGAACCACAGAACATATGGTGCCTCCTTTCATCGTTTTTAAAAGATTTTAACTTCTTCTTTGGATTTTTTCTTTCTTATTGCAATCCAGATAACTCCTACAATGAACATGAAAAGTGCATGTATGGCAAGATTCGAAATACCCCAAAACAACTTGTGATCCTCTCTGAAAAATTCGAAGATAAACCTCGAGGATCCATACAGAACAAGCATCACCGGATATTCAAATCCGTCCGGAACGTAGTTTCTCTTTTTTGCTCTGTAAAAAAGATAAACTACTATAGCCACCGCTCCGATTGCTTCTATGGGCTGTATCGGAAAACGATAGTCGCGAAAAGACGGATTATATATACCGTAAGTCCATTGATATCCGCAGCAGCATCCCGCAAAAATACATCCGAAATGGCTTACTCCGTGAACAAGAAGAGGCGCAAAGGAAAGAAGGCTCAATGCTCTGTCCCCTTCTATTTTCAGGAATTTTGCAACCGGAAGCGCTATAAGCGGAACATATACAAAAATCCTTACAATGTTGTTTCCGCCCCATACTTTAAATCCGGATTCCATCCAGAACATAATGAACATCCACAAAACAACAAGCGGATATACAATGCAAACAAGAATAGCCACGTTTTTCATCGGAAAATCAAGCTTTTTTCCAAACCAGACCAGACCGCAAAGGACCGAAACAAAACCGAGGGCAAAGAAAATATCGTAAAATGTACTTGATAATCCTGCTTCTTCAACAGCCATTATTGCTTCACTAATCATGTTTTCCTCCAATAAAAATATCAGGCCGTGATTTTCTTTTACCGGCTTTCTTTTTTCAAAGAAAGCCGGCTTTTGAAATAATCATTAATCGGGGTTATTAATTTCAATATAGGATACTCCCGGATACATCTTGGATACTTTTATTTCGAATTTTATATCATTATAGGTCAAAACAAGTGTTTCAGCTTTAAGAAGTCCTGCCGGTGTTTTAGCGTCTTCTCTGTCGCTTTCGATCCATTCGCCTATCCATCTGTCACAAGTCGTTGCGGAATTATTCCAGATGAAAGAGTTCGTAAGATAATCTTCGGGGTCCTTTTCATCAGTATTATTTGTATACATGTATACTTTTCCGTCATTACTCGTGGTACTGAATATCATTTCAGCCGCAAAAGTTCCGGCTGGTGCATTGAGCAGCTGCATTGTTACCGACGAATGCGGAAGGTCTATCCATGTATAACTGTTACAGCCTCCGGTTTCTCCGGAACTGTAACCAAAGTGTACTGTTGCGCTATGGTTGTTGAAAGTGTTTTCCTTTCCATTTGCATAAATATTGTTGTTATTATTCCAGTCCGCACCCGTTATTTTTACTGTAGGTGTAAGCGATTTTACAGTGTATGTCGGCAGTTTGTTATCCGTATAAGTTGTGGTTTTACTTCCGATATTAAAGCTGACGCTCGTCGTATAGGTTCCCGCATACTGGAGTATCTCCTGAGATTTCTGCGAATATTTGATTACACCGTTTACGACGTTAAACTCGATGCTGTTGTCGAAGTTTACAACACTTTTAATGGTGTATCCTCCGTGTTCTTCCGAATTATTATTGTAAGTCAGATTCAGCTTAATGTTGCCGATTCCCCGAATAGGCTGTCCTTCAAAGTCCTTAATTTCGATTTCAAGACCTTCAATTTCATGCTCTGTCATAAACGGATCTTTCGCGTTGCCGCTTTCATCAGCTCCGAATACCGTATCATTGCTGTAATCTCCGCTGAGGGTTACCGTAACGGTCTGAACAACTTTTTCCTCATAATCGGTAATTTTGAATACCATCGGTTCGTCTCTTTTGCCGTCCGGAACAAGAATTCCGTTTTCGTCAACTTCGGCAGAAACCATTTCACCCTTTTCATTGTCATAATAGTTCCATACCCGGACTTCTGTCATTTCCCAATAGCCGTCCTGCTTATCCTTTATTTTGGGAATCGGGAAATTCCATGTGGTGGTAGTACCATCATCGGTTGTGAAAACTCTGCTGCCTTGAACTTCAAAAGTTTCCGAACCGTTTGTAATCATTGCCGCAACCGTCGCCGTTTCAGAATGATCTATTTTTACTGTCATTTTTGCGTCGCCATCCGGAGCGTAAATATATTCTACCGGTACGGGATCTTCCGTAAGCTCGGGCGGATCCGGAGAAATCATTTCAAACGTAGGCGAACTTATTACCTTCGTAATACGGTTTTTCAGGTTGATCTCAACATGGCTAAAAACCCACTTACCCGGAGAAGCTTCATCAGTATCGAAGATTCCCGTATAATATTTTCCGTCCCATTCAAGATCAACCGCATCCATGGTGCTCATACCTCTGTCCTGTTTATAACAAAGGTCAACTTTCTCGAGTTCGGTCATCTCATTGTTCGCGTTATCATAAATGTTTACCCTCATAAAAAGGGTTTCCGGTCTGGTTTCATCATAAAGGAAACTGGTCGGATACTGTGTTGTTGTAACTTTTACCTTGATTCCGAGTTTTACGTCTGCTGTAATCTGTAATCCGGACGAAAGTTCTTCATAAACTCCGTCAAGAATAACATATTGCAGTTTATATTCACCCGAAATGTCAAATCTTGCATTTCCGGTCCAGTATCCGTCTGTAACATTATAACTGAAAGGTACGTCTATCGTACTGTTGTCGGGTCCGGTGAATCTTCCCTGAACTTTATCCGGCATTTTTTCGCTGGAAGCAAAACGCAAAGTAATTTTTGTCGAATAATAGTTATCACCCGTCATAACGTAGAAGCTTCTTTCGCCCAAAGGAAGTTCGCTGCAGCTTACCTCTCTAATGGTAAAGCCTTCGATAAATACTTCCGGAACAAAATCAAGAACATATTCCTGTCCGTCAAGTTTGACCGTGCGAAGAACATAGGTACCGGGAGCATCGAAGGTATAGGTTGCTTCCCATTCCGTCTCCGAACCCGTTTTTCTTGTAAATATCATTTCATCTTCTTTTGAACCCTGGGTATCGCTGATTTTTCTGAGGAAAAATGCAGTAAGGTTACTCGGCTGGTCACCTTCAACTTTAACCGTAACAGTTACTGTCAAAGGTTCTTCTCCGTCAAACCTAAACTCGGTTTTGTCAACGGATGCGGTAACGGTACGTGTTTTTTGTGAAAGATCTTTGTTTTCCGCCGGAAGAAGTTCCTCATCCGTTCCGAACTGAATATTAAGCTGTCCCTGAATATTCGCGGCAGAAAGAACTTCTTTATTGCCAACATCGTCACCGTTGAGGTAAACAATTGCTGTAATTTTTCTTGCTTCGTTTTTTTCGAGTTTTGTAATTCCTCTTTTGATTTCTCCTGCATTTTCTTCTCCCTCGGTTTCATCTTCACCAAGAGAAACGCCGCCTTCTGTTACAATAAGAGGAACAATAACTCGTCCGTTTTCAGCAAAATAATGTTCGGTATCCATTCTTGCCGTTGCAAGATACTGTCCCTCTCCGGCTCCGCCGTCTCTGTCGATGAAGGCAACTTCAAGAGATTTAAGAAGCTCAAGGCTTCGCGCCTGGTCTTCCGGAGTTTCCGCATAATAGATGTAACAGCTTCCCTGACCCTGGGTGGTGGCATCCGTGCTTATGGTCGTTTGGGAAGAACCGTCTTCCTGATTCCAGATTCTGTTTTCGCCTTCATAACCGTCAACGTACTGAACCGTTTCCATTTTAAGGGTAAACGTTGTTCCTTCCGGAATTTCTTCAGGTTGATATTCATAATGGTCCCTTGCGTTATACCAGGTTCTGGTTCCGTTTTCATCTTCCGGGGCATCCCCTTTATAATATACGGTTGTGACTTCTTCCTTTTTTTCTGTGCTTCCGTCCTCGTTTTCAACCGTAATGCTTCTTGTCATGGTGTAAAGGTTGACTGTTCCGCCGTTTTCGTCCGTTCCTGTTACAATTCTGTCTTCCGAAACAATAATTGCCCCGCCTTCAAGGACAAGAACGCTGTTGTCGTTGTTTGTTCTTACCCAAAGGTCAATTACCATTGCGTAAGTATCTTCCGCGGTGGCTACGCCCGCTTCGTTATCGACATTTACTTTAATAGAATCCGTATAGTCATAGTCGATTTTGAAATAACTCGGTTTTGTAGCATTGGTAACGACAGTTGCATTAATTTTACCGTCTATCGTCATATTCAAACTACTGGCATTCACAGTTGCTTTAATTAGCATATCCGAAATACTGATGTTTGTTCCCAATCTTTGTTCAAGGTTATAAAGAACACCGTTGGTAATCTGTATATCTACATTTACCGTGCCTCCACCAGCCATGCTAAGCAAAGTGCCTATTCCAAATCTATCCAAATAGTTAACGGAAAAATCCGCAATCGTATAATACTCCGTTTGATTACTTTTTTTCATCAAGCAATCGTCAACGACCATCAGTCCTTCGACAATAGTGCTGAGTTTGTCATCGTTCCACTGGAAAATCTGCCTGTTTTGTGCCCCTTCGATAAGGTTTCCGTTTTCGTCAAGCTCCAGCAAGTCGCTGATTTTTTTAAAGTCTCCTTTAAGAAGTTTATAGTCGTTGATAAAAGCTTCAAGGTTTTTAATTACGATTTTTTGAGTTCCGCCGTTGGTTCCGTCCGTAATTTCTACAACGTAATCTCCCTTGTTATCTCCGGAAGCAACGAACGTGTTGATTTTATTAAGAACATACTCCCCTGTTATATCTTCATATTTCTCTTTGTTACCGCCGTAAATACGGAGATACTGAAGGTTTATCGTCGCCGCAATCGCTTCCGCCTCTATCTCATGCGTTTTGACAAGTTCACCGTACATTAATCTTAGTACCTCTACGTCCGCGCGGGTTACTGTTGCGTTTTTATATTCGGGCTCTGAGTTCATAGTTGCGGTCATATGCGTTCCCAAAAGCCCTGCAAGAGTATTCATCCACTCGGTGTTATCTACAATTCCGCTGAAAGTACCTGCAGCATCGCCGTTTCTCGCATCCGCTGTCTGCTGCAAATCATATATATTTTTTTCAAGACCTTTCATTTCCCTTTTCACGGAGGAAATCGCTCTTATGCCGACTTCGGTCGCTTCTCCGAAATATCCGGGAATACCTTCCGTTTCAGGGACCCATGACATATATTGGAAGTCTGTGAAAGAACCGTTTATTCTTCCGTCGGATCCGTATTTTGCACCGATAAGCGGTTTGGAAATAAGCGTGGTTGTATTAAGCTTTGCAGGTCTTAAAACAAGGTTGTCAAGACCGTATCTTGCATCGTTAAGGTTAACAAGGTTTCCCCAGGTTGTATTGGCCACCATAACGTCCTTATCCGTTGCTGCCGCGGAATCCCCAACCTTGGATTCTTCGGGCGGAGTTGTTCCGTTCCCTGTTGCAAGCGCAATCTCAAGGTTGCCGTTTGCGGCAACGTTTGTCGCAACTTGCGAAACCTCCGGCGCTCTTGAAATGGTAAGCCACGCAAAAGATGCGGAAGTAAGCATGATTACGGAAAGCGCAAGCAGCATTGCAACCGCGGCAACTTTCTCTCTTATTCCCGGTAAAGCCTTCTGATATGCCTCAATTCTTTTTTGTGTTTCTGTCAATTTTAAGGCACCCCCTAACTTTCAAAGGTTGAATATATGTCGGCAAGATAATTTATAAAAAAGGTAATCCGTTCGTTATAAAAACAAATTCCCTCAAATTCCCAACGAATTATCAATTCATAAGTTCCCGCTCCGGGAAGATATTCTCCCGGCATGATTTTAAAATCATGGGAACCGTTTAAATCATTCTGAACATACTCTGTTTTAAAATTTTCTTCGGCGCTTTCAAAAACCGGGTTTCCGTCCGAATATCCGGAAAGAATGTTTATAAAAATGCTCTGCGCCGCTCCGTTTTCAATCCATTCTTCCGGAAAGCTTGTTTCAAGCCATTCCCCTCCGGAAAGGATATAAGGTTTTTCTCTTTCTTCCGTTTCAACAAGCTGTTCAACAGAAGAAGCAATTTTTATTTTTCCGCTTTCAAAATCAATCGGCGTTGACAAAACTTCGTAAGTTTCCGTCAAACCGGAAATCGCGGTTGTTTCAATCGCAACGGTAATTTCTTTTTCCGGTTCAATTCCCGCCTTTTCAAAATCAAGCAGAACCGACTGTTTGCCGTCTATAAAATGGATTTCCGAAACCGAAAATTCCGCATCCGCTCCGCCGGAAACAAGATAATAACTTCCCCCGTTATCAAGGCTTATCTTCGTTCCCTCCGGAAGATTTTCAAAAATCCCATCTTTGACAATACCGATTTTCACCGTTTTTATTCCGCCCGGAAGATCCATCGCAACCGGAAGTTTTCCGTCCGAATCAAAAAACGGCAATGCTTTGATTTCCGCTTTTGTTCCTGCGTCAACAGTCGGCGCGCTTCCTTCGGCGTTTCCGGAAGAACTTTCCGGACTTTCGCTTTCCGGTTCTTCCGCCGGAGGATTTTCCCCGGTTCCCTCTTCCGGAGGAATATCCGTGGTTCCGGATTCGCCGGAACTTTCTTCAACCGCGGCCGCTTCCAAAAAAACGACCTTGAATCTTCCGGAAAGTTCCGTTCCCAATGCAACCTCAACCGTTGCGGTAATTTCGCCGTGTCCGCCGGAAGGCGGAATTATTTTCATCTCAACCGATGTTTCGGTTTCGCTTCCGATTTCAATTTCTTCCCCGGAGGAAAGATTTTTTTCTCCGATTCTGAATTCAGCCAAAACGTCTTCCGTTCCGGTTCCCTCGGATTTAATATTCCAGCTTATTTTTTCTTTCGTGTCCGCTCCGGAAGATTTAACCGGAATCAAAAAAGTTTTTTCTTCCGCAGTTTTTCCAAGATAAACCGTAACCGGCGTTTCGCCGTTTTTAAAAAGAACTTCGCTTTCAATTTCCGGTTCCGGAATTTCAAGAACCGTGCTGCAAAAAATCCTGTTGCTGTATCTTGCCTGGGTCTCCCCGATTGAAATCCCAAAAGTTCCGGCAAAAAGAACCGCCGAAAGGAGAACGCAGGCTTTTATTCTATTGTTTTTCAAAAGAACCGCACTCTCCTTTCCGCTTTTTTAAATAATCAGTTTCCGTCAGTTTTCTTTAATAACTTCCGCAACAACGTGCGGCTGAAGAAAGCTTGTATTTTCCAATCCTTCCGTTTCAACGGTTATTGTAAAGGTAAAACAGGAAAATTTCCCGCCTTCAAGAACATAGAAAAATTCCTCTTCGTTCTCCAAAAAGCTGAAAAGAACTCCCGTTCCGAAGGATTTATAAAAAGTCGAATCTTCCTCAATTTCCGCCGCCGTTCCGATAATCGTTTTTTCCGTTTCTCCGTTTTTGAAAACAAGGCTTACTTTCTTATTTTCAAATTCCGGTCCCGCCGCAAGCTGAATTGTTATTTTCTGATCCTCCGAAAAATATTTTGTATTCGAAGTTCCGTTCGCAACGGTAAGGGTAAGGCTTGCCTTTCCTTCGGAAACAACCCAATTTATGTTTTCGCCTTCCGCAAAAGGAACAAATTTTTCCTCTTCAATTTTTCCGAAGCAGATATGTTCCGGTTCCCGGACTTCAAAAACAATTCCTTTTTGAATTTCGTCCCGGTATCTTGCAAAAGCGGGCGCGGCGGAAATCACAAAAAACAAAACGCAAAGAAGAAGCGCCAATGCGGCAAAACCCAAAACGGAAATTCTGCTTTTTTTCTGTTCCAAAACCGGCGCTCCCCCTTTCATAATTTTTCAAAAAAATGTTTATTCCGTTTCTTCCTGTTCGGGCGCGGAAACGGTTACAACCGTCATATCGTTATTCGGACTCGAACCTTCCGCAATCCATTCCTGCTCAACAGGATGGCTGAAAGTTCCGCTTATAATCTCAACGGTTACGTTCGTCGCATCCGGTTCGTAAACCTGAAGAGCTTTTCCGTTTTTCGAATCAAGAACGGTTCTGATAAGATTTCCGTTTTCGTCAACCGCTCCGGTTTCTCTGATTATAAGACCAATCGGATGTCCGTAGTTTGCCTCAATATAAACCGCGTCGCCCGTATCTTTCGAACCGCTTACCGCATAGCCGGGTTCACCGTAAGGACCGTTTCCGTAAATCTGTGAATCTATAATTTCAACAAATCCCGCTTTAAGGGCAATTCCCATATAAGCTTCAATTGTGCTGTTGTAAATAACGGTATTTCCGTCCTTCTGCGGCTGATAAATACCAACGCTCCAACCGCTCATTCCCGTAGCTTCAAGAGTGCTGTCTATAATCCGGATATCTGTTCCTCTGCTGTCCGGGTTTCCGCCTCCGCAAATTACATATCCCTCTGCAACAAGTTCGGATTTTTCAATAATAAGCTGGGTTTTCTGTTCGGAAGCTTCGCCGTTTCCAAGAATATAAATTCCGCAGGTTCCCGCGTCGGTTTTGCAGTTATAAAGGCGGATTACCGAATCCGTTTTATTTCCTGCGGCATTATCGGTTACACGAAGTCCGTAATCAAAACCGTTGATTTCAACTCCGCTGAGTGTAACTTCCGCACCGGAAGCAATAATTCCTCTTCCCGTTTTTTCCGAAGATTCATTCTCAACTTTTCCGTTGAGCATAAGAAGGGAACTTCCCTCCGGAACTTCAATCGCATTTCCCTTGGCTTCAATTCCGGGAAAACTGATTGATTTTCCGTTAAGATCGATTTCAACGTCTGCGTTTTCCGGAATTTCAAGAGAACCCGTCAATGCAATATCGCTTGTAAGTTTAATAACTTTTCCGTCATTTGCGTCTATCTTTTCCCGCAAATCGTCGGCAGAACCCGCTTCAACGGTTTCCTGTTCTTTTCTGTTCTGAACGGAAACGTTTACCGTTGCCGGAAACTGCAGCGCTTTAAGTTCCTCAGCGGAGAAACTTTCTTTTCCTGCCGCCCGTCTTCCAAGTTCCGTATCGAATTCCGTCGCGGCTTCAATTTCCTGATAATCGCAAAGATATGCGTAAATTCCTTCCGCAACATAATAATAAGTTTTTCCGCCGACAGAAACTGCGTTTTCTGTACTTATAGTTCCTTCGTATCCGTCATTTTCGGAAAAAGCGGCAAGGAACTGTTCCGGAGTTTTTTCTCCGTCAACGGTTGCAATTCTTTTTGTATTGATAACAATATCTTCGCTGTCTTCGGCAAAAACCTCTACTGCAAGCGGTTCAAAAGTCGCTTTGTCAAAATCATATTCAATGGGACGAAGATATTCCGTTATATTCATTACTGTTCCGCCTTCGGTTTCTATGACTGTTCCCTTGACGTAATATCCAAGAACGTCATAGACCCATTGCCATTTAAGCTCCGGAACGTTCGAAAAATCCTCGGAAATTCTGATGGAACCTTCGCTGAAAACGGTGTAGGTATAGGTTTCTTCGTTGTTTATATAAAATCTGTCAACCTGCTCGCCGTTTTTTGTTCCGGACTTGTCAACGTAGAAAAAGAACCTTTTTTGCATTGCGTCCGTATCCACAGAAGCTTCATTTGTTCCAACGGAATTTATCATCGCTTCTTTGGAAACGCCGACGCTTACGTCAAGAATCTCTCCGGCCGCTCCGTCCATCGAAAGACCGACAATTCCGCTGTCGCCGGGTCCCGCCTGAATCGGGCGGTCATCAACGGTAATCTCTCCGCTGAACCCCCAGGATTCAACTTCAAAAACAAGTCCGCTTGTGTGAACAATGTTCGTGTACCATGCCGAAGTCATTGCAAAAAGAATTACAATGGTAAGAACAATTGTAAAAAAAGCAAGGGCAGCCTTCATCAGGATATTTTTCTGCGCCTTCAAAAGTTCCGGCGAAACGGAACTTCCCGCAGAATTGTTATTCAGTTTCAGAATCTTCGGAATCTTCTCCGGGTTCCAATTGAACTTCATCAACATGCGTCAGCTCCTCAATAAGTTCTGCTTTAATCCGTTCGTACATTTCGTTATATTCTTCTTCGGAAATTTCCGGTTCTTTTTCTTCCGGAACTTCCTCATTTTTGAGTTTTTCCATTTCAAGAATTGCGTTCAGCTCCTGCTGAATGCTTCCTACGCTGCTTTTAAGAATAAAAGCGGCAAGAAGAATGCTCGGAAGGGCAATACATCCCAAAAATCCGATTTTGCTTGTGAATAATGATAATAAGTCAGCCAAAATATTGTCATCCCCCGAATGCCAGACAACTTTCCCCACAAAATTGCTGCTGTCAACATAAAACACGTCCGAAACAAGGTTTGCGTCGCCCTTTGTTTCCAAAAGAACTCCGCCCGCCGTTTCCATTATTTCAACAACTCTGTGGGTAACAATTTTCCCCCAAATTTCCTGGACTTGGGTCCGGAAACAGATTATATCGTCAACCATTATGGTTTCAATATCAACTTCTCTTGTAATAAGCAAGGTGCCGATGGGCATCGTCGGTTCCATACTTCCGGTAACGACCCGGAACATCATAAATCCGCCGATGTTGACATATCCGTTGCTCAAAACCTGAATTACAGCATAAAGGCAAAAGACAACCGCCACCACAAGAAGCACCGTAACAAGGGTGCTTATCCAATGATGAAGGCGGGAATCGCCTTTTTCAAACTTATTTTCATTCATAATATCTATTCTTTCGTTCCGCCGGCAAGCTCAATGTTCACCGCAAATCTTGCGGAATTTGCGCTTGCTGGGCAATCGATATCCTGCCCCTCAAGCCAGATGAACATTCTGATTCGCTGGGGAACGTTTTGTTCCAATTCAATAATAACAACGTCTTCCGTTGCGCCGGATTTTCCCAATCCGGAAATAACCGCGGCGCCGTTTGCGGTATTTACCGCATCTGCAAGCGTCGATGTTTTTGTTATAAATTGACCTTTTTCAACGTAAGTCGAAAACTGTCCGCCAAGATATCTTCCGTAAAAAAGTGCGGAAAGTTCCGCCGGAGATCTCTCCGACCAATCGCTTCCGTATTGAAGAACGGCAGCCTGAAACTTCTGTTCAATGAGTCCGTTTTCTTCCCAATCGCTTTTAAGCTGAACGGTAAGATGATCCCATATATCCGGGTTTTCGCTGATTTCTCCGCCGGAAAGCATAAGCGGCTTTGTCTGAACATAGCTTCCGTCAAGTTCCGCGTCAAGGGGATGATAATCCCCGTTCGGCTCATAAATGGTGAACTTTTCGGAATCAATTTCAAAATTTCCGCTGTTCGGTTCCCTGTAAAATCCCCGAAGAGATTTAAAACGGTCATCGTTATAACTGCTGTTTACATAAGCCTGCATTTCTTCTTCAAGCATGATTGGGTTTGCAAGAAAGCCGATTCTTACGGAAGCTGCGGCGCTTTTTCCCTCTTCCTGAAAAAGAGTTCTGGCAACTGTTCCGTCCTCTGCGGTTTCAATTTTCGGTTCCGGAAGGTCAACAACAAAACTTCCGCCGTCGGAAGTTCCGTCACCGGTCGAAATCCTTAAATCGTAATCTCCGCTTGGGGAAACAACCCAGAAATCAAGATAGATATAGTTTCCTTCCCCGACTTTTTGGTTCAGAACCTGGTTTCCGTTTTCGTCTTCAACATATTTCGGAAGATTTGCGTTTTCATAAAACATATCAACTTTGTTTCCGGAAACAAACCATTCCCTTCCGTTGGAAGTGGAAACCGGGGTAAGCCCCGCAAGGGAAGAAAGATATCCGTAGGATTCTTCCATTCCGTATCCGCTGAAATTCATCTTATCGGAAAAATTTCCCGGAATATTATATCCCTCGTCCGTAACAACGTTCGGCGCAATAAGAATCGTGTTTCCGCCGCCGATTATAACCTGAATTCCCGTCGCGGCGGGGTTGGATGAAAGCACCATCCAGGCATAGGAAGACATTATGAGCACGGAAACGGAAAGGGTAAGCGCAAGCGCCATTGCGATGAGTTTTATATGAATTTTATTCAAGGCAACTTCCCCCTTCCCAATTGTTTTATCTGATGCTCATGCGGTTTTTTGAATCGTGCTCAAAAACCTATCTTCTTGCTGCCCTTGCGGCAAGGCGGCGTTGGCGTTCAATTTCAAGCCGTTCTTTTTCCGCAAGGAATTTTCTGTTTTCCGCTTCGCGAAGGGCAATCCGCTTCGGAAGGGAATCCATGAAAACAACAACTTCTTCGAGGTAAGGTTTTGTAAGTTCGGAATCTTTTTCGTCCTGTTCGCGCTTCTGCTCTTTTTCAAGGCGAAGTTTTTCCCTTTCCTCTCTCTGTCTGATTTCTTCGTCAATTTTAATCTGTTCCGCTTCTTCAAGAATCCTTGCGGCTTCAAGGAATTCTTCTTTTTCCTTGATTCTCTTCGCTTCGGCGGTTTTTCTTGCCTCCTTGCGTTCTTCAAGGTTTGCGGAAAATTTATCGAATTCGTTTTTGAAGATTCCGGTTCTGCGCTCTTCCTCCGCCTGTTTTTCAACAAGGATCTTCTGGCTGCGCTGTTCCTCTTCCTCTTTTTCTTTGCGGAGTTTTTCTTCGGCTTCAAGTTTGCGCTGTTTTTCTTCTTCAATCTTTCTCTGCGCTTCCTCAAATGCCTTCATTTCCTCAAGGCGTTTTGCAATGGCTTCTTCCCTTGCTTCAAGCCGCTCCGGAAGTTTTTCTATGAAGAAAGTAAGTTCCTCCTGGAAAATCTTGCTTCTGCGTCTGTCCTCCGCTTCTCTTTCCATCTGTTCGACCCAAAGACGCTGCTTTTCGGCTTCTTCTTCCCTGCGGATTCTTTCGCTTTCCGCTTCCGCTTCAAGGCGAAGTCTTTCTTTTTCCGCCTCCTCTTCAAGGCGAAGCCGCTCTTCTTCCTCGCGTTTGCGCTGTTCCTGTTCTTCAACAAGTCTTCTGCGTTCCGCTTCCTCTTCAAGCATAAGCTGTTCTTTGGTAAGTTCCTCAATAAGAACCTTGCGGATCTCAATATCCGGAAGGTCATAATCTTCCGTAAATTCCTCAATGATTTCCTTGATGAATTTCGGTTTAAGGGTGCGTTTTCTTTCTCTTGTCGGGGCGGGAATTCTGCGTTCTCTCTCGTCCTCAAGATATCCTTTAAGGATAAGGTAGTTGAAAAGAATATTGTGGTAAATATCCCTTTCCATAACCTCGTTTATAACCGGGTTCTGTTCAACAACGCGGATTGTATAACCGATATCGTTATAGCTTCGGAGATATTCAAGAAGCGCCATAACCTTTCTGTAATAAGGGTTCTTTTTAAGAACGTTCGTCTTTGTAAGAGTACCCTTTACCCTCGGAAGCCTTTCCATCTGCTGGGCAAACTGGCTGCTCATAAGAATGCTGAGGATTCTGTACATTTTGGAAATTCTTCCGAAAACGTCGGCGTTCTTGTCGTCGGTTTCAATGGCGCTGTCTGTTTCTCTAATATGCATAAACATATCGAAACGCACCATTTCCGTCGCGGTTTCAAGCGTTGAATCAACTTTAAGCTTTGCGCCGAATTCGTCGCTCATTGCGGCAAAAAGCGCGTCGTGACGGATTTTTACAAACTCAAAGGCAGTTTCAAGCGCGGTGAAAACAAGGCGGTTTTCATAAAGACCGATCGTATCCTCGCGGTATTTCTGCATAAGTTTGCTCGGGCGGACTTCGCCGGTTTCATAATCGTATTTTTCAACAAGGCTTGCGTGCTGGGCAAGATGGCGGACAACGTCCGAACCCGCCTTTTTCGCGTTTGCAACGTTAACAATAAGCTCGTCTTCCCGGATTATGTTTCTGGGGCTTGAAATAATATTCTGAATTGCCGGCAAAGTGTCCTCAATCGCATCGACCCAGTTAAGGTCAACGGTTTTTTCCATTCTCCTGTTGGAAAACTGGAACTGATTTTCCGCTCTTGAAACCGAGTCCATGAAAAATTCGTAAAATTCCGTGCTTCCAAGAGCTCTTATGACACTTTTAGTGTATTTTTCGTAAAGAGGATCAATAATCGAATCCTTCTTTTTTGCTCCGGTTTTTCCGGAATTCTTTTTCGTGGATGCAGCCATAAGCGGCTCCTTTCATAAAGAATATTATCAGTTGTTCTTTTTAAGCTGTTCAATATATTCCTTGCAGATTTTCATCTGGTTTTTGCCGAAAACCTTGTCAAGGTATGCGCTGAACTTCGTGAGTTCGTCCTTCATAAATCCAAGGCTGAGGGATTCGAACTTACGGAGAACTTTTTTTGCAACAATAAAGTCGATTGCCTGAATTTCCGTGCCGCCGCAGCCGATGAAGCAGGGAACGTAGTCCTTGATCTGTTTCATAATTCGGTTACCGAAGGCAAGACGGAAGTTTTTAATAAGATATGCGTTGACGAGCTCAAGCTTGTCGAGGCTCTCCTGGGAAACGGGATATGCCGCCTTCGCTTCGTCAAAAAGTCTGTTGAGGTGGTCCGTTGAAATATAAACCGGATCGGTCATTTCACATTCAAAAGGATCCGCCCTGCTGTCAAGGTCGATCGGGATAGCGCGGTCATAAACTTTATCCGCAACGGCGAAGGTAGAGTCGTCGTTGTTGATGGTACCGACTATCCAGACGTTGTTTGTAATCTGAATCTTGCCGCTGTTGATAAGGCAAGGGTCGTTGTCCCAAACCGCCGTTACAACGTCAACTTTCCATTCTTCCTGAAGGGGCATTTCGAGAATTGAAAGCATTTCCGCAAAATAATACTCAACACGGGCGATGTTCATTTCGTCAAGAATTACGATATGGGGGTCGCGGTAATAGTTGCATTCATAAATTGCCTGAAGGAATTCCGTTTCGGCATAGCGCTTTGTAAATTCGTTGAAATAACCGTAAAGCTCCGTTCTTTCTCTCCAGGAAGGCTGGACGGAAACAACGGTTGTGTCCTTCTGAACAAATTTACCGAACGCATAAGGGAGCGAGGTTTTACCGGTACCGGAAATACCCTGGAGAATGATAATTCTCGAAGTTCCCATTGAAGCAAGGAAATATCGCATCATGTCGATATCATAATAAAGTTTAAGCTGGGAAGCGGCAAATTTTCTGAACTGTTCGCAAATCTCTTCAAGGGTGATTTCGTTGTCATATTCCGGTTTTACATAATCGGTTTTGTAATAGTTATCAACGCAGGTAAGACGGAAGAAACGGCTGTCCGAAGGATCGACGCAGGGAGAATCGAAGGTGTTTCTGTTGGAGGAAACAATTTCTTCCCCTTCCCCGTCTTCTTCGGTTTTTTCTTCCTCTTCCGGAGGAATTTCCGGATTTCCCATGGTCATTGCAAGGATCTTGTCCTTTTCATAGTTGGAACGCATAAGATCCCTTTGAAGAGTGCGGACCTGTCCCGCCATTCTTTCATATTCTTTCTTCGAAATTCCGCCGAAGAAAATATTGCGGATAAGCTTTCCGATGAAATAGATAACAAGGCAGCAAAGGGCAATTATCATTATGTTCGCAATAAGCAGCATCACCCAGTCGGTGGTGCTGAAATCCGCGCTGTGCTCCTTGATTATGTTCATTCTCATCGGGAAGTTGAACAGATAGTTGATGAAGTTGAATATTGCGCTTAATATTTCAACAAAGGCATCAAAAACCTGCCCGATATCCTCTTTAAAATAGTTAAAGAAATTGTTCATGCTTTACACCTATTTTCCCGGAGGAAAATCAGACTTCGGCTGTTTCCTCCGCTTTTTCTTCTTCCGCGGGTTCTTCTGCGGTTTCTTCCGGGGCTTCTTCGGAAAGATTTTCTTCCGGAGCGGGTTCTTCCTCAGGCGCGGGTTCTTCCTCCGGTTCCTCTTTGGCTTCTTCCTTCGGAGCAGCTTCCGCCGCTGCCTGGGCAGCCATGGAAGCCATGATTTCCGCTTTCAGTCTTTCGCGAAGTTCGGCTTCAATCTTCGCCCTTGCGGCGGCCTGTTCTTCGCTCTGGCGTTTTTGTTCCGCGTCAATAAGGTCTTCGGTTCTTCCGCGTTCCTGTTCAAATTTAATTCTGTTCTTGACGTTCTGATATTCAAAGAGAACTCTGAAGAACTGAACAAGATGGAAAAGGAAGAAAAGGAATACCGGAATTACAATTACAATAAGGAAGCCGGTGCTTGTCTGGAGATAGTCAAAAACTTTTCCGACTCCGGGAACACGGAAGGAATATTTACCCACAATTTCGGATTCATGAACCGTAAGAGGGTCGGCGGAAGTGTTGTTGTCACCTTTGGTGGAGAAAATAAGATAGCCGCCGCCGTCATAGATTTCGTAAACTCTATGGGTGTTGAGAACTCGTTCGCCGTTGATGACTGTCCAGTATGTAATGATATCATCTCTGCGGAGTTCGCCTGGGTCTTTAACACCGGTATCAAAGATAAGGTCGCCGGGCAAAAGGGTCGGGTACATGGATTCGGTCTGAATGGAGAAAATTCGGATACCGAAGAGGTTCGGAACGCCGTTGCCGGAAGTGGAAACATAGGAGGTATAGGTGCAGATTGCCGCAAGCGCAATGGCTATTACAAGAACAACGTTGACAACGGTGTTCAGGATTCTTTTG
The DNA here is from genome assembly GCA_015067315.1 of Oscillospiraceae bacterium. Lineage (GTDB taxonomy): Bacteria > Bacillota > Clostridia > Oscillospirales > Ruminococcaceae > UMGS1668. The sequence goes on from SVMR01000001.1 coordinate 120,636, forward strand.
CCCTTGCTTTCTTCTTCAACGACAATTTCCTCTTCGCCTTCCTGAGCTATGGGTGCCGCGATCTTTTCTTTCTCGTTTTTCATTGTGGGTCGCTCCCTTCTTTTTAAAAAAACATTTATATAAAAGCAATATCTGCAATTGCAATTACTGCATTTTATTCATCATCTTCAATGGGTACAAAACCTGTCTGGGTTTCGTTCTTTCCTGCAAACTGAATGTTCGCCTGAATCTGCGCTTCGCTTCCCCGGTTGATGCATTCGGAATCCTGTCCTTCAAGCCAGAGATAAAGGTCAATCTGAACAATCTGCGCCGCCTTTATCTTAAAAAGCGTTTTTTCCTCAACAAATTCCCCGAGGGTATGGATCACAACCCCGTTTTCAATGGGGTCCGCCTCGGTCCAGGTTGTCGCGGTCTGCAAAATAAGATGTTCAAAATCAACAAGGTTTTCCGTTCCGTCCATGCTTGGGGTCGGAATATATTCTTCCCGAAGTCCTCCATAACCGATATCGCAGTTCGGTTCATAAATCATAAAAACCGGTTCCTCGTCCTCGATTGGAACATATTCGCCCTCTTCGTTCTGTTCAAGGGTCGTGATGAGGAACCCTACGCGGATTGCGTTTTCCGCGCCCTGTCCGGAGTTGTCATGCCCGAAACCCACAAGTTCCTGCATGATATTTCCTTCTTCGTCCTCTTTATCCACGTAATATCCCGGATTCCATACCGGAATTCCCCGGACATAAGTTCCGGAACCGTCGATTCCTTCGTTAACTTCAACCGCCGGCGAAAGGGAAATTTCCGCGTTCTGTCCGCACCGCATGAAGAACGTTGCCTTTATGTAATATCCTTCAAAGTTCTGCTTGTTTGCGTTCCGGTCGTCCGAAAGCTGAAGCCAGTCCCGGTAAGCAAGAAGCCTTCCGTCAATTCCGTATGCCGCCGCATAGAAGCATTGGTTTTCGTTCGACCAGGTTACCGGACGGAGAACGGGGTTGTCCTTTTCCGGGTTAAGTTCCGTCGTCGCGCCGACAGCTTCCCAAAAATCAAGCTGCAGGCTCCATTCTTCCTTATCAAGCGACATTTCAAGTCCCGGCTGGGAAGTGATATATACGCTCATGTTCGAAACTTTCGGTGTCCGGCTTATGCTGAACCATGTATAGGAAGCCGTTACAAGAAAGATAAGGAGAATAAAAAGCATATAGGAATAAATAATCGTTCGCTTTCGCTGCTTGTTTAATTTATGGTGTTTGTGGTTTCCCAAAAGCATTTCTCCTTTCTTTGGACTTTCTATAATATAATCAATTTATTATACTATTTAATTTCCCCGAAACCCGGTTTGGGGTTTCCCTTCGGGTTTCCGTTTTTTCGGAAACCAAAAGGGCAGCCCCCAACCAAGCTTCATTCTCTCTGCCCCGGAAATCCGGGGCAGAGAGAATTTTGGGGGTGGTGGGTCAACAAAAATTTTGTCTTATGTAAGACCGGGGATTAAAAATCAGTTCTTTGCTGTAACAGTGATGGTAATATCGCCATTAATATTGTTTGCGGGAATCTCCCATTCGCCCTCGGCGGACATTTCAGTTATATCAGTTTCCGTTTCTTCGCCGATTTTCATGGTTACCTTATATTTGCCTGCGAAGTCATCCCAATCGTCGCAACCTTCAGGCAATTCAATGGAGAATACATAGTTCTCTCCCTTGTTTGCGGTAGTGTTGCCGGTGAAGTTTATGCCTTCGGGTTTGTTAACCTTAACGTTGAATTCGCTTCTTTCGGATTCGTCAACAATAAGCTGACCGTATTCCATAGGCATAAGGTTTGCGCTGGATGCAAACTGGAGATTAAGGGTACCGGTCATGGATTCAAGGGTGTTTGCTGCAACGTCAGCATTGGTGATGTTGTTACCGTCAAGATATACAAGAACGGAAACAGCTTTTGCAACGCCCTGCTGAAGAGCAGTAATAGAAGCAAATTCAGTATCGGTGGGGATAGTGAATGCTTCGCCTGCGGGCTGAGGAATTACAACTGCAACGTGAGTTGCAACTTCATCTCCTACAGGCAATCTGTATCCGCCTTCTACAGTAGAATCTGCAACGTGGGTTGCGCCTTCGGTTGCTTCAACATAGGTGGTTACAGAACCGCCGTCAGTCTTTTCGTAAAGATAAAGATCTGCGGTAACGGTTTCGCCTTCAACGTCATATCTGCCTTCACGCATATCGAGTTTTGCGGTTGCAAGAACGTTGTCGGTGCTTGCGGTAGGATTAAAGAAAACAACGCGGAGTGCACCCATAAGTTTTACCATCTGTGCAGTGGTGAAATCAGCACTTGCAGAAGTGAAGCTCATGGAAGAACCGCCGCCCTTGGTTTCCGGATTGTAGTTGTCGTCATAAATACGGTCGATGGGTTCGGTCTGGAGGCAAAGATTTGAAGTAAGTGCGTTGGTGCGGAACGCAAGGTCGATGATATAACCGTAGAATTCGGAAAGAGGCATAACCTGTGCGCCGTCACTTTCGGACTGAGGTGCTCCTGCACCGGCAACAGCATCTCCTACAGCAGCAAGGTAAGATTTGGGAAGACTGCTTACGGTTTTCATCGTTGCAGGAACTTCAATTGGGCTTCCCTGTAATTCAACACTGATGTAAACCTTTGCATCATAATCTCCGCAATGGTCCGCAATATCTGCGTAAACGCCTGCGCCGGATTCGATGGTTGCAGTTACGTTGCCGCTCATGGCTTCAGTAGCAAATCCGCCGATATTATCTTTTATCTGTTGTGCGGTTTTGCCGTTGATTTTCATTGCGTCGGTATTGACAATTTTATTCATCTGTTCGGAAATATCGTTCCAGCTGATAGTTCCTTTACCAAGAAGATCTTCGAGACCTTCCATTGCATCGACTACTTTTTCTTTGCTTTCATTAAGTTCATCAACCTTGTCTGTAAGGGCATTGAATATCTCATTGTCTTTCATGCTGTATCCTTCAAGGCCTTCTGTAAGATAATCAATGACTCCCGCAAGGTCTTTGCCTTCGAGAACTTCAACAAGAGCATTTACAAGTGTATCGGAAGCGGTGTTAGCTCCGGATGCTACCATACCGATGATGTAGTTTTTGTAAGCATCTTCAATATTTTTGTAAACGCCGCCGGTTCCGTCTTCACCAACAAGAGCATAGCAGATGTTGAGAAGTTTATTTACGTCTTCATCACCGAACGTGGCGCTACTGTCCATTGCATATTTAACAACAATGTTGGCAATGTCGGAACCGTTTGCTTTGAGGGAGTTTTCTGCGCCGGAAGTTGCTTTTACCATAAGGTTGGAAGCGGTGGAACGTGCGCTTCTATAAGTGATTTGACGGTCAGTCATACCGGAAGCTGCACCTACTGCACGAACGCCGGAAAGATTGTTCTGCGGGAATTCGTTTCCAACAAAAGTACTTGTAAGGGTGTTTGCAACAAGATCGCTTACTCTTCCGTCTGCTCCGTAGGAAGGAGTTTTAAGGAAAATATCTGCGATGCTTGTGGGGTTTCCAAACTCATCGCTTGCCGCTACGTTAAGTGCGGAAGGATAAAGGGAAATCTGGTCAAGACCGTATCCTTCGGAAAGGTCAACAAGGTTGCCCCAGGTTACGTTGGCAAGATTTTTTGCCTGTGCAGACATACTGTCGCTGGTTCCGGAAGTGATTCCGTATTCTGCGCCAATACCTTGTTCAAGGCCGTCAGTGGGAAGCAGTGCCATTTCAAGGTTACCGTTAGCGCCAACAGAAGTGGAAATACCGGTTACCTCGGGTGCGGTTGACAATGTGAACCATGCATAGGTGGTGGAAACCATCATGATGGAAGAAACAAGGAGCATCGCGACAGCGGCCATCAGCTTGGTTTTGATGTCACGGCGACGCTTTGCATGAGTTTTACTTACCATTGTCTTTTTTCATTCCTTTCATAAAGTTATTTTTTCCTGCGTGTTTTTTCTCCCGCCGGAGAATTATATTGCAACCGGAACATCTTTTGAAAAAGGGCTGCCCGCTAAAAAATGTTCCGGATAACAACCGTTGATTTTGTTGTGTTTTCTCTCCCCCGTCATTCTGAGGAGCCTCGCGACGAAGAATCCGTCCCTCCTCCGTCATTCTGAGGAGCTTTGCGACGAAGAATCCGTCTTCTTTTTCGCACCAATCACAAAATCATAAAGGTCTTCCCAATCAGGGTTCATGCTTTCAATAAGGCTGTTTTTCTTCATTCTTTTCCAACCTTTGATTTGTTTTTCACGCATAATCGCAGATTTAACATCCTCAACTATTTCGTAATAAACAAGTTTATGAATCCTGTATTTTGAGCAGAAACTGTCTTGGTTCAAATCATTTCTGTGTTCATATATCCGCCGTTTAAGATTATTTGTAACGCCGGTATATATTGCAACATTCGTTGAATTTGAAAGAATATAAACGTAATAATCCATTTTGTTTTGGGGTTACGGATTGCCACGCCTTCTTCGAAGGCTCGCAATGACATTCCAATACAACTTTTTTAAAACCGTAAAATTTGTTTTCCCCCATCATTCCGGGGAACTTTGCGACGAAGAATCCGTTCTGCTTTTTAAGGATTTTCTTCCCCGTTTTCTTCGCCTTCGCCGGAATCTTCTCCGCCTTCTTCCTCTTCGGTAACTTCGTCAAGGAACTGGATTTTGAAGTTCATTCCGATGCTTCCTCCGATGAGTGCGTCGGTGCATTCCGGGTCGTCGCCCTCAAGCCAGATTACAACGGTGTATTTATGGATTCCGTTGGGGTTTTCCGGGTCGAATTTTGCCTCCGGATCGTGAAGGTTTATATCAAAAGGAAGAACGCCTTCCATAAGACCGGTTGCAACAACCGTTTCGGAAACGTAATTCATCGGCTTTACTCTGTAATAGTCGAAATAATTTCCTTCCTTAATAACCTCATACTGTTCTTCCGGCAATTTTGAATGTTCGATAAGCGGTCCGTTTTCATAACCACGGTCGGTAATGTCCTGCGCCGGAAGCGCTTCAATTTCGCCGTCTTCGCCAACTTTTGCGAAGAACATCATCTTGTTGTCTTCAAAAACCATAACCCAGATTGCGTCGGAAACAAAATAATGTTTTTGCTCAAGGGTTTCCGGGTCTTCGACAATAACCTCGTCTTCCCTTGTGATATTCACCGACCAGACATAGTCAATGGCTTCGGAAACGGTGCTTTCGTAACGGCAATAGAAGGTGTATGCGAAGAACGAATCGTCCGGATATTTTCCTTCATAATCGTTTACGTCAAGAGGAATATCCCGGATCGAAATGCAGGGAACGCCTTCGACCGAAGCCGCAACAAGGTTTGTTGTTGCGTTTTCAAAGGTAAAATCCTCGCTTAAACTGAAACCGGAATTGAGCATCTCGTCCGAAAGGCTTATTGTGAAACGGTCGACTTCTTTCTCAACTTCCTCCTGAACGATTCTTTCGACGATCTGTTCGATATATCGGTCAACAAATTCTTGAAGATATTCGATAACCGGAACCGAAACGGTGACCGCCGTTGTGATAACCGCCGTTGTTGCAAGAACTTTAAGGACGGTGTTGTCACGGATAAGCCAAAGGAAAAACGGCCAGAGGAACCGGTTTCTGTCGAAATAAAGCCCCATATTGGTTGCGGTGACCTCAAAATCGATCCTCCGCATTCCCTGGGATTTCATTTCCTTCCAGAGAAGCTTGCGTCCTTTCTTGATTGCGGCAACCTGTTCCCTCGTAAGAACTTCCCTTGTCCTTTTTCGTTTGAAAATCGGACGAAGCTGGGAATGACCGACAGGGTTATCCGCCGCAATCATATAAGTTTCAAGCTTTTCCGGCTCTTGGTTCGCCTTATGCCTGAATTTGTCAAACTTCATTTCCGCCTACCTCTTACCTCTCTCTGATAAGCGAATCGCGGATAAGTTCGTCTTCGCTTACCATAATTCCGGTAACGGTTCCGCAAATTCCGGAAACGCCGCAGGTTTCAAGCCAGCCGATGATATCTCTGCTGTCCGCGCCGCCGCCGAAAAGAACAATTCCTTCTTTTCTGAAATCATCCATAAGGTTTGCGGTTTCCTGTTTCATATAGGTTTCCGGCGCAAAACGTACGTTGCCGAATCCAAGTTCGCGGATTCTTTGAAGCGGAAGTTTTTCGCCGTGTTTTGCCGGGTCGTAATCATCAAGCATAAGCGCAATTCCGTTGCGGAGATATCTTTCGATAAGGGCGGAAGCGCTTTTTCCCGCTCCGGCAACAAAATCCGCCGGAATTGTAAGAATAAGTTTTTCCTTCGGAACCGGCTGGTCCTTGAAAAGCTGGTTGAAGTTCTGAAGCTGGCTGCTGAGCTGATAAAAACTCGGCATCATTCTGAGAACGATATGTCCGATTTTAAGTTCGCAGTTTTCGATTCGGAGAATCGCGTCCGCCGCTTCATAAAGGAAATATCGGGAAATATCCTCGACCATCTTCTTGCGTACAAGAATTTCCTCAACTTCGGGAATTCCTTCGGTTTCGCCTGGTCTTCCAAGAATTCCGCCGAACCAGGGAACCGCTTCGTATGCCACAACGTTTCCCTCAACTCCGCTTACCATCGGTCTGTATTTAAGACCCATGGGGCGGTCCTTGCGCTTTTCAACAAGGGGAACGGTCTTCGGAAGAGCCGCCGTGTAGTGTATGTATTTGTTGTAAATCGCTCTGCATTTTGAACGGGAAGCTTCAAGAACTTCAACAAGCGCCGGGTTCCAGGCGCTTCCGCTCTGGTCGATGAGAACCTGCATTGCCTCCGCAAAAGGATCTTCGGATTTTGTTTCGGAAGCAAGTCTGTCAAGCTCCTTTGCAATGCCGACAATCTGCGCGATGGGGCTTATTGCCGTTGTTCCTCTTCCCGCGGGAAAACCTTTTCCGTCCCAGCGTTCCATATGTTGTTCGCAGCTTTCGCGGATCATGAGGAAAGGAATATTCTTTGTGGGCTGTTCCGCAAATTCAACCTTGCGTCTGAAAAGTCTGTTTCCTTTTTCCTGCAAGGTCGCCGCAAGGATTCGGCCGTCGGTGGTGTATTTTCTGTAAACCGCCTGCTCCTCTTCGGTGAATTTATCGTTCCAGAACTGATATTCCGGAGGAACAAGCGCCTTTCCAAGCTGGTGATACATTCCGCATTTATAGGCAAGGTCGGCATATTTGCCCTTCATTCTTTCGGAACCTTCCTTTGTTTCGGTTCCGAATTTGCCCTCAAGCGCCTTGACGTAAAGCGCCTGGGTATATGCCGCAACCCTTACGGACTGCTGGCGGATTGCCGGGGCAAGTCCGTGGAATGCTTCCTCCCATGTTTCATATTCGGTTCGTTTCCAGCTGTTTTCAAAATCTGTCATATTTTCAAGTCACCTCAGAAAAATCTTTCTTTTCCCCTTTGGATCAATCTTCGTTTCCGTCGGAAGTTTCTTCTTCCTCTTCGTCTTCGTCGATGAAATCGTCCGCATCATCGCCGAAATCGTCGTCAATGTCATATCTTATAAGCGGAATTTCGTCCGCGGTGTTTTTCATCTTCGAGAATATGTAATAAATCATTCCCGCAAGCGCAAGGTTAATTGCGGCGCTTACCGCAAAAAGAACCGGCCAGACTTTATGTCCCGGAATGTTGCAAAAATCGTCCGTCGGGGGAACGGTTACCTCAACTTCCTTGATTGCAATTTCCGGTTCGCCGCCAATTCCGCCCAATTCCTCAAGCTCCGCAAGAAGCGCTTCGATTTCCGCCGCCGCGCTGTCCGCCGCAGCCTGGTCGCCGCTTAAAAGAAGGGGTTTTGCTTTTTCAACCGCGGAATTGATTTTGTTCCAGATTTCATGGAATTCCGAATTTTCGTCGGATTTGTTGTAAACTTCGTTTATCGCTTTTTCGAGTTTCGAATAATCAACTCTTGAAAGGGAAGCTATCGCAGTTTCAAGCGCAAGCGCCGCTTCGTCAACGGATCCCTGGTCGGTGCTTTCCTTGCTGCCGATTATTTTAACTCCGGCGTTAAGCGCCTTTTGCAAATCGCCCCAGCTTTCCTTCGTGTAATCGTGCTCATTAAGCCCGATCGCAACGGTGATCTGTTTTTCAAGAGCGGAAAAATTTACGCTCTGGCTTCCGCCGATATATGAACTTCCCTGGTCGTTTTCTTCAAGAACAATTCCGGTGCCCTCTTCCGGTTCGTCCGCAAAAGCTTCGGTTGCACCGCAAAAAACAAAAACAAAAGCAGCGAAAAGCATTAATATTTTTTTCAAAGCATTTTGTGTTTTGCCCATAAATTTTTTCCTCCGAATTTTTCTTTTATTTAATGTAGAAAAATAATTTTTATATTATAACATACCGCACCCTATACTATAAACCAAGATTTTCATAAAATCAAGTGCATTTCGCATAAAAAATCCCGCATTTCACGAAATAGAATAAAAAATTTGTTGATTTCTTCAATTTTTTCCATAAATTATACCAGTTCTTCCATTGTTTTCCAACGGGAAAAATCCCCTGTGTAAGTTCCGTGAGCATAGTACCCCCCTCCCGAAAAATCGTGCTCATTTTCTGAGCACGGCGGAAAATTCCGTGCTCAAACGAAAAATCCGCGCCTTTTTTGCCGGTTTCGGAACCGGAAAATCCCCGGTTTTCCGCCTTTGAAAAAGAATTTCCTACTCTTTCGGTTTCATCGAAAAAGTCCCTCCGTTCTTCTGTGCTCAAATTGAGCACGGAATAACGGAGGGAAAATCCGCCCGTTATTCTTCTTCGGAATATTATGCTCACAATCCGCATATATTCTTCCGTATCGGTCTTTTATTCCTTTATTGAGAATATTCCGCCGGGAAAAGCAGGCTGTCCTCTCATGAAAAACAACCCCCGGCCTTTCTCTTGTCAAAATACCCATAAATTTCCTCCGATGTTTATATAAATTGATAAATCGGTAAATAAACCTTGATTATTTTACTATAAAGTGCTACTCTATGTTTACAGACAGTGAACACTGTCAAATATTCATATTCTTAGGAGGATTAACACAATGAAAAAAATTTTTGCATTGGTTCTCGCCCTCGTAATGGTCTTGAGCCTCGCTGCCTGCGGCGGCAACCCTTCCGAAAGCGGAGCCAAAATTTCCGTATTCTGGTATGATGAAGCTGATATCTATCTCAGCACCGTTCGTTCCGCACTCAACGAAGAGCTCGATGCTCTCGGCGTTGAATACGACAACCAGTTTGCAGCAAACGACCAGGCAAAACAGCTTGACCAGGTAAAAACCGCTATCGCCGGCGGCTCCACCCTTCTCGTTGTAAACCTTGTCACTTCCGGTTCCGTTGATGCAGCAGAAGAAATTCTTGCCGCAGCAGGCGATATTCCCGTAATCTTCTTCAACCGTGCAATCGGCACCGACGGCGCTGATGTTACCGTTCTTGACGCACATGCAAATGCTTGCTTCATCGGTACTGATGCTCCCGAAGCAGGTCACATGCAGGGCAAAATGATCGGCGATTACCTCGTAGAAAATTATGATGCAGTTGACTTCAACGGCGACGGCGTTATCTCCTATGCTCTTATGAAAGGCGACGAAGCAAACATCGAAGCTATCTACAGAACTCAGTACGGCGTAGAAGACGCTAACGCAGTTCTTGAAGCAGCAGGCAAACCCGCTCTTCAGTATTTCGATGCTTCCGCAGCAGAAAACGCACGTTACCAGGTTGACCTTGGCGGTCAGTGGTCAGCAGCAGCAGCAAAAGACTACATGGACACCAACTTCGTAACCTATAACGAAGGCGCAGGCAACATGATCGAACTCGTAATCTGCAACAACGACGGTATGGCAGAAGGCGTTGTAGCATCCCTCCAGGAAAGAGGATACAACCTCCCCGGCGCACATCTTGTTCCCGTATTCGGCGTTGACGCAACCGACAGTGCAAAAGCACTTATCGCTGACGGCGCTATGACCGGTACCGTAAAACAGGATAACGTTGGTATGGCTGTTGCAATCCGCGCAACCGTTGCTGCAATCCTCGACGGCGCATCCCCTGTTGATGCTCTTGCAGGCCTTAACGACGAACGTTTCTCCATCGCTTCCGACAGCGCTGCAAAACTCTTCGTTGCATACGCACCTTATACCGGCTGATATTAATACATATCTAACTGGATTTTTCTGGCATCTGCCGCTTCGGCGGCAGATGCCTGTCTTACATTTTCCCGGCATTATGCTTCGGCAGGGAACGGCAAGTGCCACTTCCGTTTTTAAAGGAAAAAATGAAAGCGGCAGTGTTGTTTGCCGTTCTCTGTCAAACTTTTTCAGTATGCTGTTTCTAATTTTTAAAAGAAAAGGAGGAAAGGCAGCTTATGGATCAGAATGTTATTCTGAAAATGACCGGCATTACCAAAACCTTCCCCGGCGTAAAAGCATTGGACGGCGTAAACTTTGAACTCAAAGCAGGAACCGTTCATGCTCTTATGGGTGAAAACGGCGCCGGAAAATCAACTCTCATGAAATGCCTCTTCGGTATTTACGCCAAGGACTGCGGACAGATTCTTCTTGACGGTAAAGAAATCAATTTCAAAAGCAGTAAAGAAGCTCTTGAAAACGGCGTCGCAATGGTACACCAGGAACTCAACCAGGCGCTTAAACGCAGCGTTATGGACAACATCTGGCTCGGACGTTATCCTAAAATCGGCGGAATCATGGTCGATGAAAAGAAGATGTACAACGACACAAAAGCCGTTTTTGACGAACTCGGAATCGACGTCGATCCCCACCGCATCATGAGCACCATGTCCGTTTCCCAAAGACAGATGGTCGAAATCGCAAAAGCCGTTTCCTATAATTCCAAAATAATCGTTTTCGACGAGCCGACCTCTTCCCTTACCGAACAGGAAGTTGAACATCTCTTCGAAATAATCAACATGCTCCGCGACAGAGGCGTAGGTATTATCTATATTTCCCACAAAATGGCGGAGATCAAACGCATTTCCGACTACATAACCGTAATGCGCGACGGCAAATGGATCGCCACCGACCATGCGGACAACCTCGAAATGTCCGATATCATCCGCCTGATGGTAGGACGCGAACTCACAAACCAGTTCCCGCCCAAAACCAACGTAGTCGGCGACGTTGTTCTCGAAGTCCAGAACGTCACCGGTATGTACAACCAGCTTCAGGATGTTTCCTTCAACGCAAGAAAGGGTGAGATCCTCGGTCTTGCGGGACTCGAAAGCTCCGGCCGTACCGAAACCCTTGAAAGCATCTTCGGTATCCGTACCAGAAAGAGCGGAACCATTGCCCTTGACGGAAAACCCTGCTTCAACCGCAGCGCCCATGAATCCATCAAAAACGGATTTGCTCTTCTTACCGAAGAACGCCGCGCAACCGGTATTTTCGGTGTTCTTGATATCAAAAACAACACAGTTATCTCAAGCCTTAAACGTCACCTTCGTTTCGGAATCTGCTTAAGCGAAAAATCTCAGCGCGAAGATACCCAGTATTACATCGACGCAATGCGTACAAAAACTCCTTCCCAGGAAACAAAAATCCGTTCTCTTTCCGGCGGTAACCAACAGAAAGTTATCATCGGACGCTGGCTTCTTACCGATCCGGAAGTTCTTCTTCTGGATGAGCCCACCCGCGGTATCGACGTAGGCGCAAAATATGAAATTTATCAGCTTATCATTGATTTGGCAAACAAAGGAAAAACCGTAATCGTCGTTTCTTCCGAAATGCCCGAACTTCTCGGCATCTGTGACAGAATCGTCGTAATGTCCGGCGGAAGAGTTGCCGGCGAAGTTGACGGTCAGAACACAACCCAGGAAGAAATCATGACCCTGGCTGCCAAATATGTTTAAGGAGGAGAGATAAATATGACTAATCCTATTGCAAATATTCAGCGTTCCGTTGCTGATTTCAAACAGATGGACAAAGCTGATAAAAAACGCTATATAACCGACCTTGTGCTCAACAACGCACTTTATATTCTTCTGTTCGTATTCGTAATCTATACTTGGATCCAGAAACCTAACTTCGTTTCCCTTGGTTCCTTTGCAAACCTTGTAATCCAGGTTGCGGCATATCTTCCGATGGCTCTCGGTATTGCGGGCTGTATCGTTCTTACCGGTACCGACCTTTCCGCAGGACGTATTTCCGGTCTTACCGCGGCAGTTGCCGGCGTTTTCCTTCAGAAAACCGATTTCGTCAACAAAATGTTCGAAAACCTTCCCGAAGTTAACGGCTGGTGGATCGCCGTAACCCTTCTTGCTGTTGTTGCAATCGGCGCGGTAATCGGTCTTGTAAACGGCTTCTTCGTAGCAAAATTCAGCCTTCATCCTTTCATCGTAACCCTTTCCACCCAGCTCATTACCTACGGTATCATCCTTTGGTTCTTTGCTCTTAACGGAAACAACGGCCAGCCTATCTCCGGCCTTTCCGATGAATACAAAACTTTCGTAAACGGTGAAATGTTCCGCCTTGGAAACGTCGCTGTTCCGAGATACGTTCTCTATGCAATCTTCCTTATCGCAATCATGTGGTTCATCTGGAACAAAACCACTTTCGGTAAAAACATGTTCGCAGTAGGTTCCAACGCAGAAGCGGCAAAAGTTTCCGGCGTAAACGTTTTCTGGACCACCGTTCTTGTACATACCCTTGCAGGCGCTGCATACGGCTACACCGGTTTCATCGAAGGCGCAAGAAGCGGTTCCGTCGCTGCAAACTCCGGTCTTAACACCGAATGTGACGCTATCGCGGCCTGCGTAATCGGCGGTGTTTCTTTCGTCGGCGGTACCGGTAAAATCAGCGGCATCATCCTCGGCGTTGTAATCCTCCGTCTTATCTTCGTTGCCCTTACAATGCTCGGCGTCGATTCTTCCAGCCTTTATATCATCAAAGGCGCAATCATCCTCTGCGCCTGCGCGCTCGATATGCGTAAATATCTCGTTAAGAAATAATGGAAGATCTCGACAGAACAAACTCCCCGGAAGAGGAAGAAGTTCAGGAAGAAACCCCGAAAGAAGAACAGATTCCGAAATTCCGCGGACTTTACAGATACGTAAATATTACGGTAAAGCAGCTTGACATGATAATCGCCGCCTGCATTCTTGTAATAATTGTTGTTGTGGCGATAAATCTTCTCGATCCTGGTTTCACAATCAGTTTCAATTCCATGGGCGGAACGGACGTTGCTCCGATAGAGCATATGTACGGCGACCTCATCGACGAACCGGAACCCCCAACAAGGGAAGGCTATTCCTTCACCGGATGGTACAGGGATAACGCCTGCTACGTCCTTTGGGATATGGAAACCGATACGGTTGAAACGGATACAACCCTTTATGCCGGCTGGGAAAAAATCGAATAACAAAAATCCCCGATGCTTTTGACATCGGGGATTTTTTTATGCTCTGTTCAAAATCAAAAGTTCCTCATCCGTAAGAGGAATTTCCGCGCCTTCAAGGTCGCTTGTAAAATGTCCGGCGTTTCCGGAACCGAAAAGCGGAATGACCCTCGGGAATCCTTTGCATCTGTGAAGATTCACCATCCACGCAACGGCAAGGGCGCTTGCGGTAACTCCCTTTTCTTTTGCCATGTTTTTGAGAACTTCAAGGCGGCTTCCCGCAACAAGTTCTTCGGGAAGGCGTTCCGGATTTTCATAACCGCCCTTTGCAAGGCAGGAATATGCAACAAGGGGAATGTTTTCCGCCTCAAGATAGCGGAGCCTTTCTCTTGTGGTATATTCGTTGAAAATATACTGCGGAGCAACGTCGCCCCTCGCCTGCAAATAGGTGAACCATTGCTGCATCACGGTGAAAGGGGTTTTTGCAACGGAATTTGCCTTCGCAAATCTCCATGTATCATAGTTGCTTCCGCCGATATGGCGAACCTTGCCTTTTTCAATAAGGCTCCGGAAAGCCTCCATTGTTTCTTCAAGGGGAGTTTCAAAATCGTCGGTGTGGGCGTAATAAAGATCGACGTAATCGGTTTTGAGCTTCCGGAGGCTTTCGTCGATCCAGTATTCTATCTGTTCTTTGCGAAGTCCCTGACCTTCTCCGTGGCGGTCAAAGCCGACCTTTGTTGCAAGAACAATTTTGTCGCGGCATTTTCTGCTTTCAAAATATTCGCCCAAAAGGGTTTCGCTTTCGTCGCCGGTTCCCTGCCAATGGGCATAGTTGTTCGAAGTATCAATAAAATTTCCGCCCATTCCGATATATGCATCCAGAACCGCAAAAGCGTCTTCCTTCGAGGTCGTTGTTCCGAAATTCATCGCGCCGAGAGCAACGTTTGAAACGGAAAGTCCGTTCGGGAGGATCAGTTTTTCCATTTTGATTCTTCCTTTCATTCTGTTATGAATATATTATATCGGATATCCCGCTTCAAAACAACCGGAAACGAAAAAAATCCTTTTTTTATGGGATTTTTTCGCTTTTGCTATTCCTTTTTTATAATAATAGTTGTATAATTTGATTATAACAAAATGGGGAGGTATGTTTAATGGTCGCACCTGTTCTTAAAATAAACGAAACTCAAAAAGCCGCTCTCGATTTTGGATTTTCCGAAGTTTTCGGCGGAAATCCCGAAAGATATTTTTCCGCCCCCGGAAGAACCGAAATCGGCGGAAACCATACTGACCACCAGCGCGGAAGAGTTCTTGCCGCCGCGGTAAACCTTGATACAATCGCCGCGGTCCGCCCGAACGGAACCGACAAAATCCGCATTCTTTCAAAAGGCTATCCCATGTGCGAAATCGACCTTAACAATCTTGTTCCGGACGAAAAGGAATTCAACACAACCCCTGCGCTTATCCGCGGAGTTGCGGCGCGTTTTGTGGAACTCGGCTGTGAAGTAAAAGGCTTCGACGCATACTGCGAATCAACCGTTCTTCCCGGAAGCGGACTTTCCTCCTCCGCCGCATACGAAGTTCTTATCGGAACGATTATCGATTATCTTTATTTTGATGCAAAAGTTTCCCAGGCGGAAGTTGCCCAAATCGGTCAGTACGCGGAAAACGTTTTCTTCGGAAAACCCTGCGGACTTATGGACCAGACCGCTTCCGCCGTCGGCAACCTTGTTACCATTGATTTCTTCGATAAAGACCATCCGGAAATAAAACCGGTCAATTTCGATTTTTCTTCCTGCGGCCATGCTCTCTGCATAATTGACACAAGGGCAAGCCATGCTGACCTTACCGACGAATATGCCGCAATTCCCGGCGAAATAAAAAAAGTTGCGGAATATTTCGGAAAAGAAGTTCTTACCGAAATCGACGAAGCGGATTTCTTCGCCGCAATTCCCGCTCTCCGTGAAAAATGCGGCGACCGCGCCGTTATGCGCGCAGTCCATTTTTATCAGGAAAACGCAAGGGTTCCGAAACAGGTCGAAGCTCTTGAAAAAGGCGATTTTGAAGAATTCCTCCGCCTTATCAAGGAAAGCGGATATTCTTCCTATATGTATCTCCAGAACGTAATTCCCGCCGGTTATAAGGAACACCAGGACGTTGCAATCGCCCTCGGAATGTGCGAACATTTCCTTGCCGGAAAAGGCGCATACAGAGTTCACGGCGGCGGTTTTGCCGGAACTGTCCAGGCGTTCGTTCCCTTCGGGATTCTTGAGGAATTCCGCAACGGAATCGACGGAATCCTCGGCGAAGGCGCCTGCCACGTTCTCAGCATCCGTCCCCAGGGCGGCGTTGAAATGGAGGCGGATTGATGAAAATCGAAACATATATCGACGCCCTTGTTTCCTATGCGATGAACACCGGTCTTGCGGAACCGGAAGACCATTGGGTGCTCATAAACCGCATTCTTGATATCCTTCAGAAAGCGGATTACGAACCTTCCGAAGAACCCCAGCCGGACGATATCGAAGAGATTCTTGCCGGAATCCTTGATTATGCCGTGGAAAACGGTCTTTGCGACGACAACATCACCGCAAAAGATATCTTCGATACCCGGATCATGGGCGCCGTCACCCCCATGCCGAGAGAAGTTGTCCGCACCTTCTGGGAAAAATATAAAAAAGACCCGGTTGAAGCCACCGACTGGTACTATAAATTCTCCTGCGATACGGATTATATCCGCCGCTACCGAATCGAAAAAGATATGCGCTGGAAATACCCCTGCGAATACGGCGAACTTGACGTAACCATCAACCTTTCGAAGCCGGAAAAAGACCCGAAGGCAATCGCCGCCGCAAAATTCGCGCCCCAGACCGCATATCCCAAATGCCAGCTCTGCCGCGAAAACGAAGGTTATGCCGGAAGAATGAACCACCCCGCAAGATCAAACCACCGCATTATCCCCATTGAAATCTGCGGCGCGGATTGGTGCCTCCAATATTCCCCCTATGTTTATTACAACGAGCACTGCATCGTTCTCAACGAAGAACATATCCCCATGAAGATAGACAAATCCGCCTTCGAAAAGCTCCTCGATTTCGTAAAGCTTTTCCCCCATTATTTCGTGGGTTCAAACGCGGATTTACCGATAGTCGGAGGTTCAATACTGAGCCATGAGCATTTCCAGGGCGGACATTACACCTTCGCAATGGAAACCGCCCCGATCCGTGAAAAAATCGTCTTCAAAGGTTTTGAGGATATCGAAGCGGGAATCGTAAACTGGCCCATGAGTGTAATCCGCCTTCGCGGAAACGATTCCGGAAGAATCGCGGATCTTGCGGATAAAATTCTTGGCGAATGGCGCGGATATTCCGACGAAAGCGTTTCCGTAATCGCTTTTTCCGGTGACCAGCCCCACAACACCATAACCCCCATTGCAAGAAGAAGAGGAACCGATTTTGAACTGGACCTTGTTCTCCGCTGCAATATCACAACCGAAGAATTCCCCATGGGCGTTTTCCATCCCCATGAGGACAAACACCATATCAAGAAGGAAAACATCGGCCTTATCGAAGTAATGGGTCTTGCAGTCCTTCCAAGCCGTCTTAAAAAGGAACTTTCCGATCTTGCCGCCGCCGCGGTTTCCGGAAAGGACGTTTCCGCCGACGAAGCCCTTTCGAAACATTCGGAATGGCTTTCCGAACTCAAAAAAGAATATGTTTTCACCGAAGAAAACGCAATGGATATAATCCTTAAAGAAACCGGAAAAGTCTTCGCAGAAGTTCTGGAAGATGCCGGAGTTTTTAAAAACACAGACGAAGGAAAATCCGCTTTCCTTCGCTTCATAGACAAACTTAACAAGGAGGCAATTTGATGAAAGTATTGGTAACCGGCGGCGCCGGATATATCGGCAGCCACACCGCAGTTGAACTTATTGAAGCCGGATATGAGGCAATTATTGTTGACGACCTTTCAAACGCAAAAGAGGACGTTATCGACAGAATCGAAACCATAACCGGCGTCCGCCCCGTTTTTTATAAAATGGACTGCAAAAACAAGGAGGATATGAGAAAAATCTTCTCCGAACACAAAATCGATTCCATCATCCATTTTGCGGCATATAAAGCAGTAGGCGAAAGCGTTCAGAAGCCTCTTGAATATTACCGCAACAACATCGATTCCACCCTTACCCTTCTTGAAGTAATGGAAGAATTCGGATGCAAAAAATTTGTTTTCTCCTCTTCCGCAACCGTTTACGGACCCAACAACCCCTATCCCTATAAAGAAGAAATGAAGGCAATCGAATCCTCAAGCCCCTATGGCTGGACAAAGGTTATGATTGAGCGAATCCTTACCGATTACGTAACCGCCCATCCGGATTTCTGCGCAATTCTTCTCCGTTATTTCAACCCGATAGGTTCCCATCCCTCCGGTCTTCTCGGCGACGACCCCAACGGAATTCCGAACAACCTTATGCCCTATATCAGCCGCGTAGCCGCAGGAAAACTTGAAAAACTCACCATCTTCGGCGACGATTATCCCACTCCCGACGGCACCTGCCAGCGCGACTATCTCCACGTTGTCGATCTTGCAATCGGCCATCTCGATGCCCTTAAATATGCAACCGACCACGAAGGCGTTGAAGCAATCAACCTCGGTACCGGAAACGGCGTTTCCGTAATGGAACTTGTCCATGCTTTCAACGAAGCAAACGATATGGAACTTCCTTACGTAATCGGACCCCGCCGCGAAGGCGACCTTCCCGCATTCTGGGCGGACGCTCATAAAGCAAAAAACCTCCTCGGCTGGGAAGCAACCCATACCCTTGAGGATATGTGCAGGAGCGCCTGGGATTTTGTAAAAAAACAGGGTTAAAAAAGCAATAAAAATCATTTTTCTGCACCGGTTTCTTTTATAGGCAATCGGTGCAGATTCACTATGCAAAATCTTTTTGAAAAGGTCGGATTTTAATGGAAATTTTTAAAGAGCCTTTCGGAAAACTTTCCGACGGAGCGGAAGTTTCCCGCTGGGTTTTGATAAACGAAAAAGGTCTTGCCGCAAAAATCCTTGATTACGGCGCAACGATCCAATCCTTAATCGTTCCGGACAAAAACGGAAATCCCGTTGACGTTGTCCTCGGACATGATACCATTGAAGAATACGTCGCAGGCGACTGCTATCTCGGCGCAACAATCGGCAGAGTCGGAAACCGCATCGGGGAAGGAAAATTTGAACTGAACGGCGAAAAATACGAACTTTTTGTCAACAACGGCCCGAATCACCTCCACGGCGGAAAAAAAGGTTTTGACAGCTTTATCTGGGAAGCGGAACGGGAAGGGGATTTTGTTGTTTTCAAAAGAATTTCCCCGGACGGCGAGGAAGGCTATCCCGGAAATCTTGAAGTTTCCGTAAAAATGGGCTGGAAGGAAAACAGCTTCACCATCGAATACGAGGCAAAAACCGATAAGGATACCGTCATCAACCTCACAAACCACAGCTATTTCAACCTCAACGGCGCAGGAAGCGGCGATATCCACAGCCATACCCTTGAAATCAACGCGGAAAAATATACCGTCTGCGACGAAAACTGCCTTCCTACCGGCGAACTCGCTTCCGTTTCCGGAACCGCAATGGATTTTCGCACCCCCAAACTTATCGGAAAAGATATCGAAAACGATGAACCCTGCGTAAAACTTTCCCGCGGTTACGATTCCACCTTCGTAATAAGCGGACATCCCTTCGCAAAAGCAACCGGAGATTTAAGTGGAATCACCCTTGTTGCCGATACCGACCAACCGGGCGTTCAGCTTTATACCGCAAACTTCCTTACCGACAGCCGCGGAAAAGGCGGACTTGAATGCGGTTTAAGAAGCGCATTCTGCCTTGAAACCCAGCATTTTCCGGACAGCATCCACCATCCGGAATGGCCTTCCGTAATCCTTCGGAAAGGCGAAATCTTCAAAAGCTTCACAAGCTATACTTTTGTTTAATATTATTGACCGGAAGAAAAATCCCGGTTTTCTCAACAAAAAAAGACTGCCGTTTTTAAAAAAACGGCAGTCTTTTTTTCTTTTTTTAAGCGTTTTATATTGGAATCTGCACAAAAAAGGTGTTTTCGTTTTCCCTGCTTTCCGCCCAGATTTTTCCTTTATGTTCCTTAACAATGCTTTCCGCGATTGAAAGACCGAGACCGTAGCCTTCGCCGCCGGTTCTCGCTTCGTCAACCCGGTAAAATCTTTTGAAGATGTTTTTGAGGTTTTCTTTTGAGATATGCTCGCCTTCGCTTTTTACCGAAAGAACGCAGTGTTTTTCCTTTTTTATCAGTTCAACCCGGACCGCCGTGTTCTCAAAAGAATATTTATTCGCGTTGTCAAGAAGAATTTCAACCGTCTGTTTAAGATAATCCCCGCTTCCGCAGATATTTATATCCTTATCAAGCCGGTAATAAAGGTTCTTTCCGCTTTCAAAATAAACCGGCTCGAAAGGAAGAATGGATTCATAAACAAGGTCGCTGAAATTAATCCTTTCGAAAACCATTTTTGAAGTTCCGTTGTCCGCCCTTGCAAGGTCAAGAAGATTTTCAACAAGCCCTCTCATGCGCTTTGACATGGAATAGATGTTGTCCGAAAGACGGTTCCTTTCTGTTTCGGAACAGTCTTCGCTTTGCAGAAGTTCCGCGTTGGTAAGAATAACCGTAAGGGGCGTTTTAAGTTCATGGGAGGCATCCGCAACAAACTGCTTTTGCTGTTTCCAGGCGGTTTCGACCGGTTTTATTGCCCAGCGGGCAAGAAGGATGCTTATTCCGAAGAAAACCCCGAAGCCGATTATCCCGATAACCGCGCAGGTTTTTGCAAGATTTATTATGGTCGCCCGTTCCGAAGAAATATCCGCAAAAACAATGGTTGTTCCGCTTGGATTTTCCTCTTTCAGGAACCGAAGGTCATAGCTTTTTATCGTTCCGGTTTTCTCGTCGGAATAAAAAGCCGTGTTGACTATCTCTTCAAGCATCGCTCTGTCCGAAAGGTCGAAAAAGCTTCCGCCGTCGGCGGAAACTATTCCGTTTTTATCTATTTTTACAGAAAAAAACGGAATTCTTGTTTCTTCCGGAAGTTCGCCCGGTCTTCCGGGCAAAAAGCTGTTTTTCGCCGCAATCTGCATAAAAGCAATGCTTTCCCTTTCAAGATTCGCGGAAGTTGTTGTTACTATCATTCCGAAGATTACGAAAAGCATCGCCGAAATGATAGTCATATTTATACAGATGAATTTTATTTTAAGCTTTTTGATCATCTTCTGCCTCCAGATGGTAACCGAGCCTTCTTATGGATTCGATTTTTATGTTGGAACCGATGTTTGCAAGCTTTTTCCGAAGAAAACCGACATATACCTCAACGTGGTTTTCAACGGCGTTGGAATCATATCCCCAAACTTTCGCAAGAATGGCTTCTTTTGAAAGGTTGCGGTTTTTTGCCTGGAAAAGCGCGCGCATAACGTCAAATTCCCTTGCGGAAAGCCGGATTTCCCTTCCGCCGCAAATAAGCATCGAGGAAGATAAATCAAGAACCGTGTTCCCGAAAACCATTTCGTCAACCTGTCCGCCCTGGCGGCGCAAAAGAGCGTTTATGCAGGCAAGCAGTTCCCTTGAATCAAAAGGTTTTGTAAGGTAATAATCCGCCCCGGCGTTAAGCCCTTCGATTCTGTCCTCAAGGGAGGATTTTGCGGTAAGCATAAGAATCGGCGTTGAACAGCGGTTTTTGCGCACTGTTCTTGCAACTTCATAACCGTTCATCTTCGGCATCATAACGTCGAGGATCAAAAGATCGTAAACCCCGAGCTCCGCATAATCTTTTCCCGTTTCGCCGTCATAAACCGCTTCCGCATCAAAGCCTTTTGATTCAAGAAGGGATTTTATCGAATCCGCAAGAATTTTTTCGTCTTCTATAATAAGGATTTTCATTCTGTTTCCTCCGATTAAAGTTCTTTTTCATTATAATAACCTTTTCCGCTTAAATAAAGCTGAAAAAGAGAATGTTCACAATCATTTAACAGTTCCGGACTTTTTATTTCAGCAAAGGTTAAGTTTTTGATGATAGAATCTGGATGAAACAAAAAAGCGAAAGGGAGTGAACAAAAATAGCTTCGAAATTCAGACACGAATGGAAACATGAAATAAACTATTCGGATATGCTTATCCTCCGCCAAAGGCTTTCCGCGGTTATGCAAAGGGACGAAAACGCGAAGGACGGAAAATATTTTATCCGAAGCCTTTATTTCGATAATATTGAAGATAAGGCCTTGCTTGAAAAGCTTAACGGAGTAAGCAAAAGAGAAAAATTCAGGATAAGAATTTATAACCATGACAAATCCCTTATAAAACTTGAAAAGAAAAGCAAGATAAACGGTCTTTGCCTTAAAGAAATCGAATGGCTTTCCGCCGAAGAAACGAAAAAAATCATTGCGGGAGAAACGGATTTTATCTCCTTTTCCGAAAAGCCTCTTCTCCGTGAACTGGGATACAAAATGAAAACCGAAGGTCTTCTTCCGAAAACCGTTGTCGATTACACAAGGGAAGCCTTTGTCTTCCCCGCCGGCAACGTAAGGGTGACTCTTGATTACGATATCCGTACCGGAATAAACAAAACGGATATTCTCGACCCGAATCTTCCGACAGTTCCCGCGGGAACCGCGCCCATCATTCTTGAAGTCAAATGGGACGAATTTCTTCCGGATATAATCCGGGATATTATCCAGCTTGAAAGCCGCCGAAGCGCCGCTTTTTCAAAATACGCCGCCTGCAGAATCTACGGCTGATATAAAAGAAAGGAATTTTTTATTATGACTTTTAACGATATTTTTAAATCCAGCTTCCTTGAAAACGTTTCAAGCGTAAGCATTTTCGATATGGTAATCGCCCTTGCCCTCGCTTTCGGAATCGGTCTTTTTATTTTCCTTGTTTATAAAAAGACTTTTTCCGGCGTTATGTATTCCTCAAGCTTCGGCGTTTCCCTTGTTGCCCTCACCATGATAACAACTCTTGTTATTCTTGCCGTAACAAGCAACGTCGTTCTTTCCCTCGGTATGGTCGGCGCCCTTTCAATCGTCCGTTTCCGCACCGCAATCAAGGAACCCCTTGATATAGCCTTCCTTTTCTGGTCAATCGCCGTAGGCATTGTTCTTGCCGCGGGAATGATTCCCCTTGCGGTTTTCGGAAGCGCTGCAATCGGCGTTATCCTCCTTGTTTTCGTAAACAAAAAATCCCACGCAAACCCCTATATAATCGTGATCCGCTGCAATGGCGCCGCAACCGAAATGCACGCAAAGGATTTTATTGAAAGAAACGTAAACCGCTGTGTGATCAAAAGCAAAACCGTTCAGAAAGATTCCGTGGAGGTGAATATGGAAGTCCGCCTCAAGGACGAAAACACAGGTTTTATCAACGCCCTTGCTGAAATGCCCGGAATCCAAAGCGCCGTTCTCGTAAGCTATAACGGCGACTATATGGGATAAGGTGTTCCTATGTCAACTGATAAAAATATCGATCGCATCTGCATAATCGCCCTTGCGCTTTGCATCATAATCTCCGCGTTTTTTTCAGGCGGCAACGTTTTCGGAATAACCCGGGCGGAAAAAGTTATGGGATACGAATCGAAGCTTTTCGATACTTCAAAAGTTCATACCGTTGATATTGAAATGGAAGATTGGGATTCCTTCATCGAAACCGCCGAAAACGAGGAATATTCCGTCTGCAACGTAACCATAGACGGCGAAACAATCAAAAACGTCGGAATCCGCGGAAAGGGAAACACCTCCCTTTCAAGCGTTTCTTCCATGGGAAGCCGGCGTTACAGCTTCAAAATCGAATTTGACCAATATGACAGCACTTCCACCTATCACGGACTTGATAAGCTTAGCCTCAACAACCTCATCCAGGACACGACCTATATGAAGGATTACCTCACCTATCAGATGATGAACGCATTCGGAGTTTCCGCTCCCCTTTGCAGCTTCGTCTATATTACGGTAAACGGCGAGGATTGGGGACTTTATCTTGCTGTGGAGGGTGTTGAAGAATCCTTCCTCCAACGCAATTACGGAAACGATTACGGCGAACTTTATAAACCGGACAGCCTCAGCTTCGGCGGCGGAAGAGGAAACGGAAAAGATTTTGATATGGATGAATTTTCCGAAAACTTTAATTCCGAAGATTTTTCTTCTTCCAAAGCCCCGGAAACCTCTTCCGGTGAAAATTCCGGAAACAGCGAAATTCCTTCCGGCGAAGATTTTTCCGGTTTCGGCGGCTTCGGGAACATGACTCCCCCTGATATGCAGGGCGGCTTCGGCGGATTCGGAATGGGTTCCGAAGACGTAAAGCTTCAGTATATCTACGATGACCCGGAAAGCTATCCGAACATTTTCGACAGCGCAAAAACCGACATTACAAAAGCCGACAAAACAAGGCTTATTGATTCTCTTGAAACTTTGAGCACCGGAGAAAACATCGAACAGGCAGTGGATATTGATTCCGTTCTCAGATATTTCGTCGTTCATAACTATGTTGTCAACAGCGACAGCTACACCGGTTCAATGGTTCATAACTATTATCTTTATGAAGAAGACGGTCTCCTTTCGATGATCCCCTGGGATTACAACCTCGCCTTCGGAACATTTATGGGCGGAAGCGCGGATTCTTCCGTTAACGACCCCATTGATTCTCCCCTTTCCGTTTCCGGAAACGGCGAAAGACCCATGGCGGACTGGATTTTCCAAAACGAAGAATACACCGAACTTTATCATCAGTATTTTTCCGAATTCCTCGAAACCGTTGACATCCAAAAGATAATCGAAGACGCCGAAGCGCTTATCGCTCCCTATGTTGAAAAAGATCCGACCAAATTCTATACCTTTGAAGAATTTGAAAAAGGCGTTTCCACCCTTAAAGAATTCTGCAAATTGAGAACGGAGAGTATAGAAAGCCAGCTTTTATACGGAGAGGATTTTGTTTCCGTTGATGCTTCTCACATCAGCACCTCCGATATGGGTTCCATGGGCGGCTTTGATAAAGCATCCGGCGGCGGCAACCGCTTTAACAATAATGAAAGCACCACCGAAAACCCTGCTTCTTCTTCCAAACCTTCCTCGCCGCCGGATGCGGATTCCGGCGGAGAATTCACCATTGATATCGGCGGAAACAGAGCGGAATCTTTCGGCGAAAGACCTTCGCAGAACATGAACGGAAGTTTTTCTTCCGTCGGAATCCTTCTTATTGCTGTTTCGGTTTTTGTCCTTATCGGCGCAATAATTTTTGCAAAACTTTTCAAAAGATAAAACAACCGTTTTTCATAATAATCCTCTTCAAGAAAAAACAGCACCGCGAACAAAAGCGGCGCTGTTTTTCTTTTTGCAAAAACCCTTGACATCCATTATACAGCTGTGTATAATGAAATCAGAATCACTATACAACTGTATAACACCGCATACAGGAGGAAAACATCATGGCAAAAAGCACAAGACTCGGCGACGGCGAACTTGAAGTAATGCAGGCAATCTGGGAAGCAAAGGAACCGGTTTCCGCCGGAAGCATTCTTGAAAAAGTTAAGAAAAAACGCACCTGGGGACTTTCAACCCTTATGACAGTCCTCGGAAGGCTTATTGAAAAAGGCTATCTTTCCGTTGATAAAACAAGCGGAAACAATATCTATTCTCCCGTAATTTCCGAAAAGGATTATAAAAATAAGGAAGGCTGCTCCTTCCTTGAAAAAGTTTACGGAAACTCCCTTTCCGCCTTTGTCACCTCCCTTTATGACGGCGGAAATATCAAAAACGAGGAACTGGAGGAGCTTCAGAAATTTATTGAAAGCGCAAAAAAGGAGGTTTAAGCGGTGAAGGAACTTTTTCTCGATTTTCTCGAAGTTTCCGCTTCAATGGCGATCGTAATTGCCGTTATCGCTCTTTTTTCTTCGCTTATTGATAAAAAATTCAGCGCAAAATGGAAATATTGGGTCTGGCTTTTCATTGCGGTAAGGCTTCTTGTTCCCTACAGCCCGGATTTTGATTTTGCGGCGAAAAAAACGGAAATTTCCGTACCGGATAAGGTTGTTTACTATAATTCGGAATATGTTACGGGAGAACCCGTTCCAAGCGAACCCGCGGTTGTTGTAACTCCTTCCGGTCCCGCTTCCGTAATGACCTCGCCGGATTCCCTTACAGTAAAGGAAACAAGAAGAACCGTCCTCGATGTTTTCGGAATAACCTGGGCGGCGGGAAGCGGATTTTTTGTGATATGGTATATCGGCGGATATTTTTATTTTAAAAACAAACAGCTCAGGAATTCCTGTCCCGCAAGCGGCAAAGCAAAAAAATCCGTGCTCAAAATAAAAAACGAACTGGGAATAAAGAACGATTTCGATGCTCTCGTTTCCGAAAACGTAACAAGTCCGATGGTTATGGGCTTCATAAATCCAAAGGTGATTCTTCCTGCGGAAGATTTTGAGCAGGAGGAACTTTATCTCATTCTCCGGCACGAACTCACCCATTACAAACGCCGTGATACGCTTTATAAAGCGCTTTTATTGCTTGTTAACGCGCTCCATTGGTTCAATCCGATGGTATGGATAATGAGGAATATTGCCGCAACCGACCTTGAACTTTCCTGCGATTCTTCCGTAATCGGTGAAACGAGCATGGAATCCCGAATCAAATACAGCGAAACGATTCTTGCCTGCGTCCATAAGGAAAAAACCGCCTGCACCGTCTTTTCGACCCATTTTTACGGCGGCGCAAAAACCCTTAAAAAACGCTTCAAAAATATTTTGAGCACCGAAAAACGCAAGAGCGGTTTCGTCACTTTTATCGCCGTGCTCATGCTCGCCGCCGTAAGCGGAAGCCTTATCGCCTGCACCGCGGTTTATAACGAACCCACCGAAAGCGAAATCCGGGAACTGCTCCAAAAAGCGGATTCCGTCTGTCAGCGGAACGATTACAGCCTTTTTGAAACAAAAAACAATCCCGTGATTTTCCATGAGGAAAACGCCTATATACTCATTGAAAATTACGATTCCGTTGTTGGCAAAATCTTCACCGAAAACGCCGCCGAAAAAATCGAAACCGCCGGAACGGAAGAAGGTCTTCCGCTTTATCTCAACCGGGACGGAAAGATATATAAACTCCGGGGAACAAACCCGAATTTTATAAGGGCGGAAAGTTTTTATGATACTATTCATTGGATAAAGCTTATTTCAATCGAAGGAAACCGCTTTACCTATGACGTCTGCCATTCCGGAAGCGGAGTTGTCACAAGAAGGACAAGAATCGTTATTGTCAACGAAAAAGGAAAATTCCTTCTTGATGAATTCGGCAGCGGCAGAAATTACATAATAACCGAAGAAGTTTCCGGAAACCGGGCGGAAGCGGAAAACAGCAGCGGGGATAAAGAAAAGGTTTCTTCCTTCCTGAAAAATTATCCCGACCCGCTCCGGAAGATACCGAATCTTTCAACCGCATCCCCGAAAAGATTTTCTTCCGAAAACGCAAAGAACCACGAGGAGCGCGAGATCCTTGAATTTCTTTATACATATTACAGTTCCTTTGCAACCCTTGAGGAGCCGGATTTTTCCGGTTTCCTCAATGGGGGCGGGGATTTTACCGTCGCGGAGCAGGTTCTTCGCTGCAGCGCCGCAAAAAACCGCATAAACAAAACTTTCTGGACCGATTTTTCGCTTGAAACGGAAGTTCTTTCCCGAAGGGGAAAATTCGGTCTCGGAATAGTTAGCTTCGAGATAAAATGCAGCTATTCCGCAACGGACAATTACGGAAATCCCGTTTCCGGAACGGATTATTGGGATATTGAACTTGCCTCAAAAGCATCTTCGAATCTTTCGTATATGAAGATTTTTTCTCCGGGCAAAAGTTATCCGGGCGACAGCGGATATTCCGAAACTCTTAATGAACTTATTGAAATCGCAAACCGCTATCCGGAATACAAATGGGATTACAGAAAACTTGCGGATTATATGATTGCGGAATATTATCTCGGAATCCGCCCGACAAATTAAAAAATCCATTGCAGAAAAGAGGTTTGATATATGCTCAAAATTGCTTTCCGCGGACTTCTTGGAAAGAAAAAGGACAGCCTTCTTCTCTGGAGCGTTGTTGCCCTTGCTTTCGTTTTTCTTGTTCTTTCAACTACTCTCATCGTTTCACTTAACGAAACAGATTCGGCGCAAAGAATTTCAACCTACGGAAGCTGGCAGGTTATGGGAACCGGTTTAACCGGGACGGAAGCGGAAAATTTTGCTTCCGCCGCCGAAAAATCCGCCGTTCTTCCGATGTTAAAAGTTAAAGGTGCGGATTATTTTGCCGGCGACAACGAATATTATTTCAGCACCGTAAGCGAAGACCTTGCGGAACTGGGAAGTTTTATTCTTAAAGAAGGACGCTGGCCCGAAAGCGGCGACGAAATAGTTCTTGAATACGCAAGGCTCACCGCTCTCGGGCTCGAAATCGGCGACAGTTTTACCGTTGCTTCAACCGTTTATCTACCTTTCGATGAAAATATCATTGCGGAACAAAGCGCAAAAAGGGACGAATATCTTGAACTTGCGAACGAGGCAAGAATCGACCGCTGCCTTGAAATTTTCAAAACCGGAACATGGGAACTTTATACCGGAATCGAATATACCCGCTGGGATGCGCCGATAAATTTAAGGTTCTTTGCGGAATATACCCTCGGCGAAGGAAAAGGATATATCGAAGCTTTTGC
Source organism: Oscillospiraceae bacterium (assembly GCA_015067315.1). GTDB lineage: Bacteria > Bacillota > Clostridia > Oscillospirales > Ruminococcaceae > UMGS1668. The sequence goes on from SVMR01000001.1 coordinate 148,701, forward strand.
GGATGAGGAAAACCCCGACGGAAAATATATTCCTCTTGAGGAAATGACCGAGGAGGAATTCATTAAAGTCATCACTTATTATTTCGATTGTTACGGAACATACGGGCTTGATATAACTCCCTTTATGACCGAAGAGGAAAAAGAAACCTGGCCTGCATATATCAACGACCTTATGGGTTATAAGGATATGAACATAAGGGTTTCCCAGGAAAAAAGCATATATTCCGATTTCGATCCATACAGCGGAATGGCAAACACCATTGACCTTACCGTTATCATTCCGAAAACATATACGGTCTGCGGAGTTATTGAAACATATTCCGACCGCTGGGACAGCGGAAAGCATAATCTTCCAAGCGGATTCATCCTTCCGGAAAGCTATGAGGATTTTATCAACGCGCAAAAAGCCGTTATCGAAAAATATCCGAATTTCGGTTTCGTGGAATATGATTATATGACTTTGCTCTGTTCCGAAGATAAATCCGCCCTTTTCGATTCCGTCAATGATTATATGAACGGCGCAAATCCGTTTTTTACCGTTGACAACAGCGTTATTTTCTATTGGGACGAAGAAACCGGTGAAACTTACGATTCAAGATTCCTGCTCGGTTTCAATCTTCTTGATGAAAACAGGGAAAAACTTGTTTTTGTAAAGTCCGTTTTTGTTCCAAAGAATATTGAAAACAAGGAAGAATATATAAAAAGCACCCTTTCAATTCCCCATGCTACCCATTATGATATTCCGGCGGAAAAGTTTTCTTTGGAAAACAGCGGAAATCGCATTTCCGTTCCCTATGATTCCTATGACTATATTATGGTGACCCTTCCGAAGCTTTTCGGCGGAACAGTCGCTTTTGATTACGAAGGGGAAAGTTACAAAATTCCTTTCGAACAATTTATCAGCGGAGATTTTTCCGTTTCCGGAATGGGAATTGCAAGCCCGAATCATATTTTTGCATCCGGCAAAAACGAACAGGGCGATCATGACCCCATTATGGTAAACCGCTTTGCATATCCCTCCTCTTCCGAAGGAAGCGAAAAAGTTCTTGTTCTTGTAACGCTTATTCTTTTTGTAACAACCGTCTGTTCCGTTTTCCAGATTTTCTTCACCCAGGTGAGAAAACGCCTGCGCAGGGTCGTTCTTATGAAATCCATCGGCGCGGAAAACGGACAGATTGCAAAGATGTATTTCTGGGAATTTTTCATCTTCCTGATTTCGACTTTGCCCATAGGAATCATCTTCGGACTCGGCGGAGCATTCCTTTCCGCGAAGGCTCTTGAAGGATTCCAAAGCAGAAAAATCATTTTCTCCGTTGATCCGACCGTTTTTGCATTTTCGCTTGTTGCGGGAACCCTTGCCCTTGCCCTGGGAATGGTCGTTCCGGTAATAATGGCTGTGGGCGTTCCTCTTACCGGAAGAACCGCGCACAAAAAACCTCTTGCCCCCCCGAAGAAGGAAACCCGCCAAAACTTCCTCAACGTAACTCTCCGGGAACTTTCGGTCAACAGAAACAAAACCGCAGTCAGCGGAGCCCTTTGTCTTTTTATGGCACTTATTATGACACTTTGCATTTTTATCGGTTTCCGTTTTCTTGCACCCTATCGCGAAGCTGTTCAAAGGGACGGCAAACCGGAATATATGCTCCGAACTTCCTTCGCAATGTCAAGCCGCCAGCTTGAAGAATATATGGCGCAAATCGAAGCTCTCGAAATCTGCGATTCCGTTTCGGTTTTCCGTCAATGCGAAGAAGCTCTTATTCCCATCAGCAGCGGAATCGAAAGCATTCTGCTTAAAACGGCATTCCCGGAAAACCGTCTTTCAACCCTTGCACACTATGGAGTTTCGGGATATCCGGTTTCAATTTACTCTTTCAACTCCGGGTCGGAACTTTTTGAAAAGCTCAAAAACTCCGTAACCCTCGGAAAACTTGATGCGGAAAAATTTGATTCCGGCGAAGAGGTTCTTCTTCTTGTTCCGCTTTATAACGAAACCGAACCGGAGGAGGATTCCGAAGGCCTTTACGGTTGGGAAAATCTTTCGAAGCTCGGAATTGAAACAAGCTATTATTCCGAATACCGGAATATTTATAAAACAGATTCTGCCGCCGAACCCGGAAAAGAAATTCTTCTTGCGGCAGAAACCCGTTCCCCGAAGGAAACTTATTATACTTATGAATATAACGAGAGCATTTATAAAATCGGCGCTGTGATTTATTATTTCCCGGAAGAAGGAATCTGGCCGCTCAGTGGAACCGATGAGGGTTGGCAGATAGTCTGTTCCGAAAAAGCAATGTCAAAAATCCTTTTCCAAACCTATCGCACAAGAACAACAAGCGAACTTCGAGCTCTTGAAATCATGAATATGGCAACCGGTTACGGCACAACGGATTTTTATATCAATATCAAAGATGACGTTTCCCGGGAGGATGCGGATACCGCTCTTCTTATTTTCAGCCGCGCAAACTATATGGATATTGAATTCTATCATGAAAGCAACCAGAAACTTTTGCAGGACGGAATCAACAATATTCTGCTTGTTTGTCTGCTCGGTTTAACTGCGGTTCTTCTTGCGCTTATGATTTTTGCGAACA
>SVMR01000016.1 GCA_015067315.1 Oscillospiraceae bacterium
CATGAATAGCGGGTAGATGCGCCCGGCCATCTATAAAACGGGTAAAAACAATAAACGCTAAATCTAACAGATTTGCTTTTGCTGCTTAATTAAGCAGCCGTTCTGCCGTTGAGTACCGCGGCTTCGGACAGAGCGTCGATTAGCGGTGAACGACAGGCGGGAGCTTTTTCCGTACCGCCGCCGTAACAGGAAAATACCGGAAAGGGCAGTTTGAATGCTGTCCGCCCGATTCGGGAATTTTAAACAACATTCTGCACCCGGAGAAGTTTGTGTGAATGGGCTTTCGGACAGGGGTTCGACTCCCCTCGCCTCCACCACAGAGTTTCACGTCAAGTGAAAAATTACAGAATAAGCCGCCTGACCAACATTTGCTGGTCAGGCGGCTTATTTGTTTGTTATGGCTAGGAAAGCCATAAATTATTAAAATAGTGGATTTTTGATATGTAACAGGCCGAGGATAGAGTCGACAAAAGCGGTGTGCGGGTCATATAACGATGAAATAAAATTTCCGCGTTTTTGAGGGGTGGAGGGTATGTGTTTTTGATTGCCTCCACCACAGGAAATCCATTCTTTTGCCCCATTTTTGTCTGCATTCAAGCGAATGAACAAAAGACTCTTTCAATAATAAATAAAAGGTGCTATTATAAAATCAGATGAAAGGCGGTGTTTTTTCATGAAGGTTTTCATAAACGTAAAGCGTATCGATAAGCGCAGACCGAAGGTCGGAAAAATCGAATATTCCTTTGAAAAAACGCCGGAAACACTCCGGGAACTGATTCTCGGAATCGTTTCGGATTCCGTTGACGAATATAACCGCCGCTTTGAAGCTTCTGAACCGAAGGAAATCCTTTCGGAAGAGGAAATTTCAGATATGAGCGCTTTTGGAAAAATCGCTTTCGGAATAAATTACGGCGAAAAAAAGGCGGATAAGCAAAAAGCTTTTGAAACGGCAATATCCGCTTTTGAGGACGGGCTTTTCCGGGTTTTTATCGGAGAAACAGAAGCTGAAAAGCTTGATGATAAAATCGAAATCACCGAAGGGGACGAAATAACTTTTATCCGCTTCACAATGCTTGCCGGAAGGCTTTGGTAAAAGGGGTGAGGAACATGGCAAAACTTGATAGAGAAACCGCAGAAAGAAACCGGGAACTTGCGCAGAAATTCAGTGCGGAAAAAAGAGCAAAAGAACAGGAAATGACAAAGTTTATCCGCGGAAAATTCAAGCTTGGATATTACGGTCACGGAGATGCAGGAAACAAGACGGAATATCTTGAAAAAATAATCTGTGATGATTTTCTGGCCGGAAAATTTGAAAAACCTTCGGAATTTTTTGAAAAGAAATTCCCGGAAATTTTCGGCGTTCTTGTAATCGACCGCTACAAAAAACATTTTCTCCATGCAGTGGATAAGGTTATCGAATGCCAGTATATGATAGGTTCCGACCGCCGTTCCTTCCGTTCAAAAAGCTATGCAGTATATTGCGACAGAATAACAAATATCCTTATCAATTTTATGGACGGAGTTTTTCTCGATAACGATATCTGCGATATCCTTCTCGGTAATATTCCGGAGGACGCAAAGGCATATATAAAAGAAAATGACTGGCCAAAAAGAGAAGGCTATATCGATTGGGTGATTGCAGCGGAACTTGATTTTGGGAACGAGCGCCTTGAAAAAATCCTCGAGGATATAATTCTGGGAGAAAACCCGGAAACCGCTCTTTCCGTCGAAATCATAAGGGGTATTGTCTGCAGCAGCAACAAAAAGCTCCATGAACTTCTCTGCAAGCTTCTTGTTGCCGCAAGGCTCCAGGAAGGACTGCGTCAGGCAATCTGCGAAAACGCGGATTACGGAACGAAGGAAGCTTTCTTCGCCATATTTGATACCATAATCGAGCATAATCTTATCCGTTTTTCTTCCGTAAAAAGAGCCGTGGGAACATGGGTCGGCTTCCTCAGCGAAGAGGAAAGGGACGTTGACCGAATTTCCGGAAAGATAGTTTCCCTTATGGAAGAATGCCTTAAAAACGAAGAGGCAAGGGAAAAATATCTTTTCTCCGATGACGCCATCGAACTTTCCGTCGCGCTTTGGAGCGTCGGTTTTTATAACGTCGGAGATGCGGTAAGAATTGCGGAAAAAATTACCGAAAGAAAACAGGGCGCCCTTGCGGCGGCTTTCTTTGCGAACATTCTCAAAAACCGCAAAGTTTCCGAAAAACTCCAGAAAGCCGCCATGCGGAATCATTCCGGCGAATATGACATTATCGCCATGTGCATGCTCGGCTTTATGAAAAGCGAATACAGCTTCCGCTATTTCGATATACTCCGGGGCGAATTCAAAATAAGCGATTATTACGAAGACCGGGAAGAGGCGGAATTCTTCTATGAATTCTTCTGCAAAAATGCGGAGAATATGAAAGCGAAAAAGCTCAGCATTTCTCCCTGCTTCTTCCCCTGGCTCAATATTGAACTTTCAAGAAGAGATATTATGACCGCGGCAGCATATGCCGCACTTTCCCTCGGCGGAGAGGAAAAGGAAGAATTCGTAAGGAAAAACCTTGCGGAAATCGACAGCGACAGCAGATGCATCTTCTTCGAAAAACTTTATTCCAATCCGGAAACAAAGGAAGACCGCGCTGTTGTTATAAAGGCAATGGGCGATAAAAACGAAAGAGTTTCCGCAACTGCCCAAAAAATTGCTTTCAATTTTGAATATTCCCCGGAAGAATACCTGATTCTCGAGGATATGCTCCGCTATAAAACCGAACATCTCCGTGTGAAATTTTCCGAAATTCTTCTTCGCAGAAGCGACGAAGAGATTTTTGAAAGCATCGAACGCCTTATTTCCGATAAAAACGAACAGAAACGCTGGGCGGCGCTGAACTTTATCGAACGCTGGTCGGAAGATAAAGAAAAGGCGGAAATGTTCCAAAGATGCCTGCCCCTTCTTAAAAAAATTTCCGAACCGACGGAAAAAGAAAGAATGTTCATCGAAAGCTTTGTTCCGAAGGAAAAGAAAGAGCCGAAAAAGGTTATTGAACTCAGGGACGAGGACATCTATTGCCCGAAGCTGAATGTTTTCGGACCTCTCAACGATTGCATTGAAACGTTTATGGAATATTTCCCGGAATCAAAGCTTCGGGATCAACTCCGGGGAAAGGCTTCCGCCGGAATTTTCGGCAAGCTTTCCGGAATTTTCGGTTCTTCCGAATGTGAAACATATAAGCAGGCGGTAAAGGATTTGAAATCCCTTGCTTCCAAGATAGGCGAACACGAAAACGACGTTTATAAAGATGATTTCGGGAACGAAATGGTCCTTGGAGATTATTATAAACCGACTTCCGGAACAGCAAAGGAAGCTGTTGAACTCCTTAAAGTAATTGTGGACGATTGGTATAAGACCATAAACGAACCTAAAAGAGTTTTTGCAGCAAGGGTTCTTTCCGCGGCCGTTGAAGAAAGCCATGAAGTTACAAAAAAATGCAAGACGCATATAGACGATATTTTCGGAGCGGGTTTTTCAAAACAGATCGCTTACAGGCATGAATGGGACGTTTCTGCGGCGCTTGTGCTTCTGGATGAAAAATATGTTCCAATGGAAGAGAAACGGAAAATTTCCGTTGCGGTTTGTGCATGGATTGCGGAAGTTCTTCCGAAAGATGCTCTTCTTATTCAGGTACAGAATGGATATTTTACTTCGCAGACTCATTTTATTGCCCATCCGCAGGTGGGAGTTGCCGTTGAAAACATAGACTGCGGAGAAAAGGATTTCGCAATTCATTTTCCGGTAAAGGCGGCTGTTTCAACAAAATGCGCGTTTGCAATGATCGATTGTTGCCACGAAGGAAGAGAAACTTTTTCTCCGATACTTACCTATCAGGCACATCTCTCCATAGGAGGAAGATATTATATATATCCGAAGAATTTCATTTTTACAGGAATTCCGGAATATATTCGCGCTTTTAAAAAAGGAATCATTGCAAAAAGACATCTTGATACCTTTATCTATCTTAAAACAAACACGGTAAATGTGCTCAGCGACCTTACCGGAATTTATGCTTTCTATACCGGAAGCAGAAATTTTGCTGAGTTGAGAGATGAATACGGATATGGCGCAAGAGACCTTGAAAAATCCATCATAAGACTTGTCGGTAAAACCGAAGATTTCACCGAAGAGGATATAAAGCTTCTTGAATTTGCAAAGAATCTTTGCGAGGAAGTTGTTGAAACCGTTGTAACTCCGGAATTCAGCCGCGGCGACGCAAAGGAAGATTACAGCTTTGCAATTACCGGAATCAAAAGGATCTGCGGCGCGGAATACTTTGCAAAAATTCTTGCGGCTGTGGGCAATGCGCCAATGGGATATTGCCAGACCGCAAAGGAGGCAAACCTTTTCGGACTTCTGAAGCACTGCATGCCTTCGAAAGACGATTCAGCAGAAACTCTTGCAAAAGCCCTTGAGTGCAGAAAAATCAGCAGAAAACGACTTGTTGAAGCTGCTCTTTATTCCAACGGCTGGATAGACCTTATCGGCGAATACCTTGGTATTCCCGGTTTTAAATCCGCATGCTATTATTTCATCGCCCATATGAAGGACGAATTCACCGAAAAGAAAAAGGCGGAAATTGCACGCTTCACCCCTCTTTCCGTTGATGAACTGAACCTGGGCGCTTTTGATATCGAATGGTTCAGAAACGCATATCAAAGCCTTGGCGAAAAGGATTTTGAGCTTGTTTATAACGCGGCAAAATATATCGCAAACGGCGCAAAACATACAAGGGCAAGAAAATATGCTGACGCTACAACGGGAAAATTCAGCGTTTCCGAAACGGAAAAGGAAATTGCAGAAAAACGCAACAAGGATCTTTTTATGGCATATCCGCTTATTCCGCTTGCCGATGAGGACGATATTTCAAGGAGATATCTCTTTATCCAGAAGTTCCTTAAAGAGAGCAAAAAATTCGGCCAGCAGCGCAGTGCAAGCGAAGCAAAATGCGTTGAAATGGCGCTTAAAAACCTTGCGGCGAACGCAGGCTTTGCGGATGAAAACCGCCTTACCCTCCGGATGGAGAATAAACTTATAAAAGATAACGCGAATCTCTTTGAACCGAAGGCCATAGAAGGCGTGAGCATCGCACTTTCTGCTGATGAGCACGGAAAAACAAGCATCGTCTGCGAAAAAGACGGCAAGGTGCTCAAATCCGTTCCGGCAAAAATCAAAAAGGATGAATACGTGCTTAAACTTACGGAAATGAAAAAGCAGTTTACTGAACAGCACAGCAGAACCAAACTGCTTTTCGAAAGAGCCATGGAGGACGGAATCCTTTTCACCGCCGAAGAACTTTCGCTTCTTTGCGAAAACCCCATAAGCGGCGCAATTATAAAAAATCTTGTTTTCTCCGATGGAGAAAACTTCGGATTCTTTTCTCCGGAAGGACTTGTCACTCCGGAAGATGAAGTTGTTCCGCTTTCCACGGAAAAGGAATATTTCGCGGCGCACCCGTTCCATCTTTATAAAAACGGAAACTGGAGCGGTTTCCAGAAAGCAATTTTCAGAAAAGGAATTGCCCAGCCGTTCAAGCAAGTTTTCCGTGAGCTTTATGTAAAAACCGAAGATGAAAGCGAAAAGATGGTTTCCGAAAGATATTCCGGGAACCAGATCCAGCCGAAAAAGACCGTTTCCTGCCTTAAAGGCCGCAGATGGGTTGCGGATATCGAAAGCGGAATCCAGAAAATTTATTACAAGGAAAACATAGTCGCCCATATCTGTGCCATGGCGGATTGGTTCTCTCCGGCAGATATTGAATCTCCGACCCTTGAATACGTTTTCTTTACGGACAGAAACACGGATAACAACATCAGGATTTCGGAAGTTCCGGACGTAATTTTCTCAGAAGTCATGCGTGACGTTGACCTTGCGGTAAGCGTTGCCCATGTAGGCGGAATCGATCCGGAAGCAAGCCATTCCACCGTTGAAATGCGTAAAGTAATTCTTGAATTTGTACTTCCGATGCTTAAGCTTAAGAATGTTACCATAGAAAGAAACCATGCGGCAATTGAAGGAACGAGAGCGGATTATATGATCCACCTCGGAAGCGGCGTTGTTCATCAAAAAGGCGGAACGATGATAAACGTTCTTCCGGTACATTCCCAGCACCGAGGAAAGATTTTCCTTCCGTTTGTTGATGATGACCCGAAAACTTCGGAAGTTATTTCGAAAATCGTTTTCTTTGCGGAAGATGCAAAAATCAAGGATCCTTTTATCCTTGAACAGATAATTAAAGGATAAAATACAAAAAACGGACAGCAGGAGAGCTGGCCGTTTTTTTATTAAAAACTATTGACAAAAGAACGAATGTGTAACATACTGACAATATAGTGACAAGTCAGTAAATGGAGGTGCAAAAATGGCACAGAAGACAATAAGAAACACTCCGCAAACGGGAAAACAGATTAAACAAAGAAGAAATGATTTGGGCCTTACTATAGAAGAGGCTGCTTCTAAAGCCGGGGTTGGGATAAAAACCTGGTGCAGATATGAGGCGGGTGAATCCATAAGGCAAGATAAAATCAGAGGCGTTTTCAAAGTTCTTAACTGGAAAGGCTTTCCACAGGAAGATGAGGAAGAAAAAGTCCGGATTGATTTGTCTGAATATAAAAATTCTCCGGTATGGCCAAAAGACATTGCAAGAAAATTCGGTGATGCTGCCGCAGCTTCCTTTGTAATAGGTAGTGATATTCTTCTTGACAAGCTGAACGATGATATCGGTGAACTGGAGTCCCTGCCGAAAGGTTCTCATATCGGTGAACTGAGCGTATCGTGGATTAAAGACATGCTTCCGGAACAGTTTTTGATGAGATATGATTATGATTTTATGTATTTGCTTCGCTCTGTAATAAAACGTTTCAGAAGTTACGCAAAAGCCGGAACGGAAATAATAGCGCACAGCGTTCTTGAGGAAATTGCCTTGTATCTTATTGCGGAAGAGTCTGAATTTCTGATGGAGGAAGAAGGACTTTGGGAATATGATGAGGATGAGATTTACACTTCCGCGACAGAATGGATTTTTGATCTTTTTGAGGATGAAGATATAATCACTTTTTTATATGATGATTTTTATTTGGAAAAGGATAATATGTTCCATTTTGATCATTGGAAAGATAAAGTGTTTTGGGTTGAGAGATAAGTAAAAAAAACAAAAGCCGAAGGATAATGCTTTTGGATTATCATAAACCGAGTAAATGTGTTTAACATATTTTTATCACGCGCGCGTGATAAAAATATTGACTTTGTTGTACGCGCGTGATAAAATAACATTGGGGGTGTTAGAATGGAAAGAATTATCCCAGAAAAGGAAACATTAACCGTCGAATTTAAAAGCGATAAAAACAAACTTGACGATAATATAATTTTTGAAGCTGTTGTAGCTTTTGCAAATACCGAGGGTGGAGATCTTTATATTGGTGTTGAGGATAATGGCGATATAACTGGAATCCATCAGTCACATAAAAATACAATAATGCTTAGCGCATATATTGCAAATAATACGGTCCCGCCTGTATCTGTCAGAGTTGAAATGATAGATGACGTAGAACAAGTAGTAAAAATTTCGGTACCGAAAAATTCTTATAGTATTGTTGCTACAGCTTCCGGGAAAACCTTAAGACGTAGAATTAAAGCTGATGGTACACCGGAAAATGTTCCGATGTTTCCAAATGAAATGTCAACAAGACTTTCTGATTTAAGATTACTGGATTATTCTGTATTACCTCTGTATGATGCAACATTGGAAGATTTCGATCTTCTTGAAATAGAAAGGCTCAAAAGCAATATTCTTTCATACAACGGAGATAAAACTTTGATGGAATTAAGTGAAGTCGATTTGTTTAAGGCTTTGGGGTTTGTTAAAGAAGAAGGAAGAGAAATCTTCCCTACGGTATGTGGAATCTTAACAATTGGCAAGGTAGAGAGCATAAAGAAATTTGTGCCTACGCACGCCGTTTCCTTCCAGGTCCTTGAAGGAACATCGGTACGAGTTAATGAGGATTTTACATTGCCGATACTTGCAGCAGTGGAAAAACTAAGCTCATATATTGAACCTTGGAATCCGGAAAATGAAATCGAAATGGGATTGTATCGTGTGTCGGTACCGGACTTCGACAGGCGCGCCATTCGCGAAGCTGTAATAAATGCTTTCAGCCATAGAGATTATTCAAAAATGGGAAGAGTACGTGTGGCTTTCAACGATGAAGGGCTTACGATAGCCAATCCGGGCGGATTCATCGAAGGTGTTTCTGTAAATAATTTGCTGACAGCAGAACCGCATGGAAGGAACCCCAAACTTGCCGACGTTCTTAAACGTGTTGGTTTGGCAGAAAAAACAGGACGTGGTATCGACAGAATATATGAAGGTTCTCTTATTTATGGACGACTTTTACCCGATTATTCTGCATCAACATCTGTAACTGTAAATCTTTTTATTCCTCGCAGCAAACCTGATTCACAAATAGCTAAAATAATTACTGATGAGCAGAACCGCCTTGGAAGGCCACTGCCATTAAATACTTTACTTGTTCTTAACATGCTCAAAGAAATGCCGCGCGTTACAACCAACCAACTTTCTGAAGCTTTGAATTTGTCGGATGTTATTGTAAGGAATATATTAGACAAAGCTATAGATAGTGGAATTGTTGAAGGATATGGCAGTGGAAGAGGAAGGAAATACATTTTGTCTCAAAAAATGTATAAAGAGAAAAACAAAACGATCGGTTATGTAAGACAGATGGATATAGATGAAAGTCGATATTCTGAACTTATTTTGAGTTTGGCAAAGAGTAACGAATTTATATCCAAAAATGATGTTGTAGAACTTTTACATCTCAACAAAGACCAAACATATAGAATCTTGAAGAAAATGGTCGAGAGAGGTTCTTTGGAGATGGTTAACAAAGGGAAATATGCTAAATACAAAATCAAATAATTAATACTGAAAAATCTACAAAGATTTGTGTATAAGCTATAATAAAATGAGGTGAAAAGATAAAGGATTTAAGTCGAACAGTAACATTATTATGTCCTCTTTGTGGAAATGACCAATTTGAAACTTTGGATGATGAATTTGGAAATCTTTTGTATGCAGATGACAACATAAGAGTGCGTTGCTCAGATTGCGGTTCTGAATATACAAAACATGAATTACTTGATAATAATGCCGTAGTAATTGATAATGCTGTAAAAGAGTTAGAGCAGGATTCGGTTAAAGAAATTGAAAAAGAATTAAAAAAGGCAATGAAAAAATGGAAAATTTAATAAAAGAAACACCAGATATACTAATGTTTATAAAAGAGTGGGGCGCGCTTATTGTTGCAGTAATGTCTTTGTGGATTGCAATTGTTTCGTTGTTTAAATCCTCTAAAGCCCAAGATTTGCAAAATAAAGTTAATGAGTTGGAATTAAAAATCAAAGAAAATGAACTTGAGCGCATAACCAAAGAAAAGGAAGAAGCTGCATTAGCATGTGTTGAAGCTCGCTTTATAACTGTTGGAAAAGGTAAACATCGTTTGAAAGTGTGGAATTCTGGTAATGCAACAGCCTACAATGTATCGGCTCGTTTTGATGGTGATGTTGGTATTATTATTATGGACCGAGAAAAACAGCCGTTCGAAGAATTGGAAGCAAGAAAAAGCTATGAAATGGTTTTAGTAACTCACATGGGTTCCGCTTCAAAATTCAAAATAATTACCGAATGGACCGATGTGGACGGGAATCATCATACAAAGACTCAAATGGGTGATTTTTCATAACTGTGGAAGAAATAAAAATAGAGCAAAACAGCCCGCAAAAAATGCGGGTTGTTTTTGTAAACAAAAATATTTATTTTATGAAAAGTGTGAAAGTTAATGGCCGATAAAATAATAAATAAAAGAAAACTTTTTTGCGATAAGTATAATGCTGTTGTTTTGTGTGAATATACAAAGGAACTTAATTTGCTGAAACGGTTGATTAATGTTGCAGAAGAAGGATTTGAAAAAAAGGAAATAAAGGATGATGGGTCTTATGATGGTGTTTGCTGTTCTTTTGCAAAAACAATTTTGGATTACAGCAAAGCCGCTTATGATAATATTATTTTGGGACATTTTGCAGCAGTAAATATGATTAACAGAGCAATATTGGAAAACTGTGTGCTTTTAGACATAATTGTAAACAGTGAATATGATGATATCTGGAAGTATTATTTTGTATATTCGTACAGAGAATATATCCACAAAGCCGTAGAAGAATTACGAGAAAAAGATAAGAATTTTATACAGCATTTGTATGAAAAATATAATATAGATGAAGATTTTTATATTAAGCAAAAAGGATATAAAAAGCCTTTCATCGATATGCCGTATGGATGGACTTATAAAATAAATAAGACCTTTTCTTTTTCAGGAATCTGTAAGTTGGTGGACGAAGCAGAATATCTTGGATTTAAGCTTATGAGCGAATATTCGCATAGTACATCAATGTTGGCAAAAACAAGAGCTTTGACAAGCGTTGAGCCTACAATGGGAATGTTTATAAGTTTGTATATTGAATTGTATAGGATGGTAACGCTGTACTGTTGGGATACTGTAGATGACAGTTTTAATGATTTGGCAGAAAAATTGGAGAATATATTTTATAGGTTTATAGATTATGAGGAAAGTGTATTCGATAAATATTGATTCCTGTATACGGAGAATACTGTTGCTGTAATGTAAACCTATGGTTGTGTGACCCATCTACCATTAAAACCCGTTCCAAAACGTAGATTTATACCCGTGACTAACCCCCGGAAAACGCACTTTCAACCCCTAAAAATAGCGTTAAATAGCCCTGTTTTCCGGGGGTTGAACGCGTTTTTAAGCTAAAAAGGCGGTTATTGGAAATTGGGCTCATCCCGGTTATTGTGGCCATTTTAGCTACGCTATCCATATGTTTTTTGCCGTGATACTGCCTGGTAATGGGTCGCCTCCACCACAGAGTTTCACATAGCGTGAAAAATTACAGAATAAGCCGCCTGGAGGAGCATTGCTTACCAGGCGGCTTATTTGTTTGTTACGCCTTGGATCGGCTCGGCAGTATAAGTTTTCAGGTTTTTGTAAAATGGCAAACGGCAAGGATAGAGTTAAAGGAACGGGTGGTGGAGCTGGGATGGCGAGAAAAATATTAAAATAAATTTAATTGCAATGTTTTTATTTCGCATATCCTGCGGCTGAATGTAAAAACAGGACGGCTGTTCAGCCGTCCTGTTTTGTTATGGAATCATTTCTTTTTCTTGATTTTGTTGAGTTTTCTGTTCATCTCAAGAAGTTCTTCCTTGGTGAACTTGACGTTTGCCATTCCCATAAGTCCGGTAAGACGGAGAAGGGTGAAGCCGCCCATCATCTGCATCATGGCTTTTTTGTCAACGTCAAAGCCGCCGGCGCCTTTTTTGCCGCCGCCGAAGCCTTTTTTGATCTTTTTAAGAAGACCGAGAAGAATGAGTTTTCCGCGGAAGGTTTTCATGATATCGCTCATTTTATCGTTGAGGGAAAGTCTGCCTTCGGGAGCGTCGATATCGAACCAGTTGAGGATCGCGCCTTTTTCTTTAAGGACATAATCTTCGTTCATGGTATCGACCTTGCGGATTTTGCCTTCGTCCCTGAATTCGCCCGCAACGGCAACAAGTTCGGTTTCGCCGGAGTTCGGAACGTCAAAATAGAAGAAATGTTCGGGGCTTGCTTTTTTGCCAAGGCTTACGCCGTTTGCAAAAAGTTCAACCTCCGGAAGGTTGGAATATACGGTGACTTTTGTAACGTCCTCAACGCGGTCGATATAGCGTTTTCCGCAAAGATGTACGAAAGGATCGTCGGAAAGCCATGCTTTGTATGCATAGAAGGAATCCTTTTTATAGGAACGGTCGAAGGTGATAAGACCTTTGTGGTTCTGTCCGTTTTCGCCGCCTTCGTTTCTTGCGTCCGCGCCGAAGTCGAACATATTCCAAACATGGGTTGCCCAGAGATATTTTCTGGTGAAGAGCTGTTTTATAAGTTCTTCGTGGTAATATGCCTGATATTCCTCGGTATAGTCGCCCTGGGTGGGGTTGGAAGTATGCCAGTTAAGAGCTTCACAGCCGTATTCGGAACAGCCGACGGGAATTTCGGGATATTTTTCATGGAATTTATCGAACCAGGGACCGTTCATGGTGGTGTCGCCGCCGTACCATCCGAAATAATGGTTATAGGAAACAACGTCCGGAATTTTGTTGTATTTTGCGTCCATGCTGCACATGGAAACGCAGGCAACAACGGTTTTTCTGGTTTCGTCCCAATCGTGGCAAAGCTTGTTGAGGATTCTGTGGTTTTCAAGAAGGTCCTCGTCCTCGCCGCTCATGGTGATTTCGTTGGAAAGTCCCCATACAACGATTGAAGGATGGTTGTAGTTCTGAACAAGAAGTTCCTTCATCTGGCTTACGGTGTTTTTGCGTCCGTTCGGAAGATGTTTTGAAATATAGGGAATTTCGACCCATACGACCATTCCGTATTCGTCGCAGAGGTCATAGAAATACTGGTTATGCTGATAATGGGCAAGGCGAATTGTTGTTGCGCCCATTTCATAAATGAGTTCCATATCCTCTTTATGGTGTTCGGGTTTAAGGGCGTTGCCAAGTCCCCAGCGGTCCTGGTGACGGGAAACGCCGCGAAGGGGATATTCCTCTCCGTTGAGGATAAAACCGTTTTCCGGATCAATTTCAAAGGTTCTGCAGCCGAATCTTTCGGAGATATTGTCAAGAACGGTTTCGCCTTCAAGAAGTTCGGCTTTTGCGGTATAAAGATAGGGGTCTTTTCTTCCGTGCCATCTGTGAACGTTTTTGATTTCGAGTTCCTCTTCGTCATCGTCGGAAATTTTTTCCGCAACAACATTGCCCTCTTTATCAAGAACGGTATATCTGATTTTCTGACCTTTTTTGAAATTGGTGAGGAAAACTTCAATTTCGATTTCAGCATCATTGCCTTCGATTTCGGGAGTTACCTTCATTCCGTGGGTGCCGAAGAAATCAAGGTCAAAATGGCTTTCGGAAACGCCGATGAGGTTAACGTCGCGGTAAAGACCGCCATAGAAGGTGAAGTCCGCCATCTGGGGATAGACGTAATCGTTCGCGGAGTTGTCAACGTCGATTTCGATTTTTGTTTCTTCGGAAATTTCGCCGGTGATGTCAACTCTCCAGGTGGAATAGCCGCCGTCGTGGCTTGCAGCTTCTTTTCCGTTTACAAAAACTTTTGCGGAAGAGTTTGCGCCGTTTATTTCAAGATAAACGCGGTCGCCTTCCGGAAGTTCGGATTTTGCGATTGTTTTTGTATAGCGGCAGGTTCCGCGGAAATAATCGTTTCCGCCGTCCTGACCGTCAACGCTGTTCCAGCTGTGGGGAAGTTCAACGGTTTCGGTTTCAAAGCCGGGTTTTGAAAAAAGCCAGCCGCTGTTGATGTTAAGAATATTTCTCATTTCGTTTTTCCTTTTCCTGATAAAAGATTATAACAAAATTATAATACAGAGAAGGCGGTTGTTTCAACCGCCTTTTCCGCATATTTTAAACCTGAATTATGCCTGGGCTGCTTTTCTTTCCGCAAGCTCCTTATTCATCTGTTCAAGGGTTGCTTTGTCGAGGTTATAGACATATTTGATGCCGACATACATTACAACGCCGCTGAAGAAATAAAGACCTGCCACAAGCCAGCACATATTGGTTGCGGTCTGGAGGGACTGACCTTCTGTTCCGAGATCGGAAACATATCCGAGAGCGCCCATGAGGAGAAGAACGATGGAGGGTCCGATTCCCTGCGCAAGTTTTCTGAAGAAGGAATGGAGGGAATATACGGTGCCTTCTTCGCGTTTTCCGGTTTTCCATTCGTTATAGTCGATGGCGTCGGCCATGAATGCCCAGCATACGCAGGTATAGATGCCCATGCCGATTCCGAAGATGCTGAGAGAAACCATATAGATTCCGAGGGCGATTGCTTTGTTTGCAATAAGCGGGAATACGAACATAAGCAGGCTTCCGAGAACAGCGGCGAATGCGCCGTAGGAAGCTGCTTCTTTTTTGCCGTATTTATCAACAATCTTTTTGATAAAAGGAATGAAGATAAGGCTGGGAGCAAAACCGATTATCTGAACAACGCCGGACATGGCCGCCTGACCGAAATATGTAGCGAACATGATTGTTGTTGCGGTGGAAGCGGACTGCATGCCCATGAACATTCCCATTGCGGCAAGAGTTGCGCCCATTGCCGCGCGGTTTTTGAAGAAGTTTCCGAATGCTTTGAATACGTTGAATTTTTCGGTACCGTTGGTTTTTACGGAGTTTTCGTCAACGCGGACTTTGATCATTTTAAGCATTGCGATGAATGCGATGAATCCGAGAACGCCCATAATAAGCGCGGCGAGGAAAACGCGGTTTCCGAGGAGTCTTTCAACCTGAACTCCGGTTTCTTCGTTGATAACGGGATTTCCGTTTTCGTCAAAAACTTTTTCCCAAATAAGCATAGGGAGAATCATCATGGGGATCATGTTGCCGAACATGGAACCGAGGGAACGCCAGGTTGAAAGCTGGGATCTTTCGCCCGCGTCTTCGGTTACGAGGGAAAGCATGGAACCATAGGGAACGTTTGCGGTTGTATAGCAGGCATCCCAAATTACGTAGCCGACGATGAAGAGCATTGCTTTGATCCAGACTTCGGCATTGGGAGCGGGAATGAAAACAAGCGCGCCCGCAACAAGAAGTCCGCATGCGCCGATGAAGATATAGGTTTTGAATTTTCCGTGCTTATAAGCTCTTCTGTCCGCGTCAATCATGGAACCGATGATCGGGTCGTTGATTGCATCCCAGAACTGAACGAGAGCAAGAAGAAGGGAAAGCAGACCGGTTTCCATTGCCATAAAAACAAGCCAGAAGGTCTGAACGGTTCCTTTGAGCGAAAAGCTCATGTTGCATCCGAAATCGCCGAGCGCATAAGCAACTTTGTCGCGCCAGCCGAAAGGACGGACGGTGTTTTTGGTTTCCATAGCTGTTACCTCTTTTCAAAATTCAAGCGCAAAAAACCGCGCTTTATATTAGTTTAAGTATAACAATTATTCGGTTGTTCTATTAGAACAATTTTTTGGTAAAAGGGTAATTTATTTATATAAAAGCTTTCTTTGCCGTTGAAAATATAAATACCTTGTACTATAATTAATCTGAAAGTTTATAGCTTTTGTTAATGTTGACAAAGTCCACAAGGCAGATGCCGTCCGAAAGCGAGGGGTGGGAAATGTTTTATAAAGCCGAACTGCAGTTTTTGCGGTCAGTTTTTAAAAAATGTCATATAAGAACCTTCACTTTTGACGTGGACGAAGTTCCTTACGAGATGATAGACACCGGGGCTTTCGATATTTTCGGAATCGGAATGGATTTTGAAAAGGAACGGAAAAGAATACTCGGCGTTGCGGAAGAAAATACAATTTTTGAATACACCGATTTTTTCGGACGTTCGTATATGTTCATGCTTCTTCCGGAAACGGAAAAGGAAGTTTTGCTGATAGGGCCTTATGTTTCCGAAGTTCCGACAAGGAAGGAAATTATGGAAAAGGCGGAAAAACTTGAAATTCCGCCCGCCCGCTTCCGCGAATTTGAAAATTATTATTCTTCCATTCCCCATCTTCCGGAAAACAGCCAGCTTTTTGCGTTTTTGGATTCTTTCGGGGAACTTATATGGGGCGGAAGCGAGCGTTTTGATTTTAAAAAAATAAGCAACACCGATATTGAACAGGCTTCTTTTGCGCCCGCAATAAAAAAAGACCCGACCGAAGCCGAAAAAAATTCCTGGAACATAAAAATGATTGAGGAACGGTATGAGTTCGAAAGCGAAATGCTCCGGGCGGTTTCCAAAGGGCAGTATCAGAAGGCGGTTGTTTTTCTTTCGGCGCTCAATTCGATGAGTTTTGAACGAAGACTTTCCGACCCGGTAAGGAATATTAAAAACTATTGCATAATCACAAACACCCTTTTAAGAAAATCCGCGCAGGAAGGCGGAGTCCATCCTTTTTATCTCGACAGAATTTCTTCCGATTTTGCTGCAAAAATAGAATCTTTGCCATCAACCGAAGCGGCGCAGGAACTTATGGGAGATATGTTCCGTTCCTATTGCCGCCTTGTAAGAAAGCATACGATGAAGAATTATTCTCCGCCTGTGCAAAGGGCGATTACCGCGATAGATTTCGATCTTACCGCAAATCTGACTCTCAACGCGCTTGCTTCCGCGCAGAATATCAGCCCGAGCTATCTTTCCGCGCTTTTCAGCCAGGAAACCGGAAAAACCCTTACGGAATACGTAAACGAAAAAAGGGTCAAGCTTGCAATGCGCCTTCTTGCGACAACAAAGCTCCAGATACAGACTATTGCGCAGCATTGCGGAATTCTTGACGTGCATTATTTTTCAAAAGTTTTTAAAAAAGCGGTGGGCGTTACGCCGAAACAGTACCGCGAATCCCAGCAAAAATGATATGAAGGGAGAGGCTTCCTTTGAAAAAATTTATGGATGAGGATTTCCTTTTGACAACGGAAACCGCAAAGGAACTTTATCATAACCATGCGGCAAAAATGCCTATAATCGATTACCATTGCCACGTCAGTCCGAAAGAGATTTTTGAGGATAAACATTTTGAAAACATTTCCCAGGTCTGGCTTTCCGGCGACCACTATAAATGGCGCATAATGCGTTCGAACGGCGTTGATGAATTTTATATCACCGGCGGCGCTTCCGACCGGGAAAAATTCCAGAAATTCGCCGAAGCGCTTCCGAAAACCATCGGAAACCCGATGTACCATTGGTGCCACCTTGAACTGAAAAAATATTTCGGCTATGAAGGCGTTCTTAACGGCGAAACCGCCGAAGAAGTCTGGAATCTTTGCGAAAAGAAACTTAAAGAGGAAAATCTCGGAGTACGGGATATCATAAAACAAAGCGGGGTTAAGTTTATCGGAACCACCGATGACCCCATAGATAATCTTGAATGGCACGAAAAAATCGCCGCGGACAAAAGTTTTGAAACGGTTGTCGCGCCTTCCTTCCGCCCGGATAAGGCGCTTAACATTGATAAAGCCGGCTGGGCGGAATATATCGGAAAACTTTCCGAAGTTTCCGGGATTGAGATAAAGGATTTTGAATCCCTTAAAACCGCGCTTTCGGAAAGAATCGGTTATTTCAATGAGCACGGTTGCAGAGCCAGCGACCACGGACTTGACCATATGGTCTTTGCCGAAAGCACCGGAAACGAACTTGACGCAATCATAAAAAAGGGACTTGAGCACGGGGAGGTTTCCGGAAAGGAAGCCGCCATGCTCAAAACCGCGCTTCTTGTTTTCTGTGCCGGGGAATACACAAAACTCGGCTGGGTTATGCAGATCCATTACAACTGCCTGCGGAACCCGAACACCGAAATGTTCGGAAAAATCGGTCCGGATACCGGTTTTGACTGCATCGGTCCGGAAAACGGAAGTGCCGCTCTTGCAAGACTTCTGGATACGCTCAACAGCAAAAAATGCCTTCCGAAGACCGTTCTTTACAGCCTTGACCCTTCCGACAACGCTTTTCTTGATACTTTGATAGGTTCTTTCCAGGGAACTGAGGTTCCGGGAAAGCTTCAGCACGGAAGCGCCTGGTGGTTCAACGACAACAAACAGGGCATGCGCGACCAGCTTATCAGCCTTGCAAATCTGAGCATGCTCGGAAACTTCATCGGCATGCTCACGGATTCCCGAAGCTTTTTAAGCTATACCCGCCACGAATATTTTCGCCGGATCCTTTGCGGACTTATGGGCGAATGGGTTGAAAACGGCGAATATCCGAACGATTTGAGCACCCTTGGAAAAATTGCCGAAGATATTTCTTATAACAATGCCGCAAGGTATTTCGGATTGGAGGAAAAAGAATGAAGATGAAACTTTCTTTTCGCTGGTACGGCGAAAGCGACCCTGTTTCCCTGGAATATATTTCCCAGATTCCCGGAATGCGTTCCGTCGTTTCCGCGGTTTATGACGTAAAACCCGGCGAAGTCTGGCCGGAAGAAAGCCTTGCAAAAATGAAGGCGGAATGTGAAGAACACGGACTTGTTTTTGACGTTGTGGAATCAATTCCGGTTTGCGAGGATATAAAACTCGGAAGAGGCGACGTTGAAAATCTTCTTGAAGTTTACTGCGAAAACATCCGCCGCTGCGCAAAATACGGCGTTAAATGCGTTACATATAATTTCATGCCGGTTTTCGATTGGACAAGAACCCAGCTTGATAAAAAAGCTCCCGACGGTTCCACAAGCCTCGTTATGTACTGGGACCAGATGAAAGGGCTCGACCCGCTTAAAGACGATATCCATCTTCCGGGCTGGGATTCCAGCTACAGCCAGGAGGAGGTCCGGGAACTTATTTCCGCCTACGGCGAACTCGGCGAGGAAGGTCTTTGGAAAAACCTTGAACGCTTCCTTAAAAAAGTAATTCCCGTTGCGGAAGAATGCGGAGTTAGAATGGCAATCCATCCGGACGATCCGCCCTATCCCATTTTCGGAATTCCGAGAATCATCACCTGCGAAGAAAATCTCGACCGCTTCCTTAAATTGGTTGACAGCCCTTCCAACACCCTTTGCCTTTGCACCGGAAGCCTCGGCTGCGCCGCATCGAACGACGTTGTGGCAATGGTGAAAAAATATGCCGCCATGGACAGAATCGGATTCATGCATATCCGCAACGTAAAAATAATGGAGGACGGTTCCTTTGAGGAAAGGGCGCATCTTTCCTCCTGCGGAAGCCTTGACCTTTATGAAATAGTAAAAGCGCTTGTTGATAACGATTTCGAAGGCTACGTCCGTCCTGACCACGGAAGAATGATCTGGGGCGAAACCGGAAAACCCGGTTACGGACTTTTCGACCGCGCTCTCGGAGCGGTTTATATCAACGGACTTTTTGAAGCCTGTGAAAAAAACAGAGAACAAGGAGAAAAACGATGATTAAAAACGTTCTTGATACGGATCTTTCGGGAAAAGTTGCCGTTGTAACCGGTGCCGGCGGCGTTCTTTGCAGCTATTTTGCAAAAGTCCTCGCAAGAGCCGGCGCAAAGGTCGCTCTTCTTGACCTCAACGAAGAAGCCGCAAAAACTTTTGCCGATGAAATCACTGAAGAAGGCGGAATTGCGAAAGCATATTCCTGCAACGTGCTCAATAAAGAAATCTGCGAAAAAGTCGCTTCCGATATTCTTGCGGATTTCGGTCCCTGCGATATCCTTGTTAACGGCGCAGGCGGAAACAACCCCAGAGCAACCACCGATAAGGAATATTTTGAATCCGGCGATATCGACGCCGATACAAAAAGCTTTTTTGACCTTGACCCCGAAGGAGTCGGTTTTGTTTTTAACCTCAACTTTCTCGGAACTCTTATTCCCACCCAGGCTTTTGCAAAACAGATGGTTGGCAGAGAGGGATGCAATATCATCAATATCTCCTCTATGAACGCATACACCCCCCTTACAAAAATTCCGGCCTATTCCGGCGCAAAAGCCGCAATTTCAAACTTCACCCAATGGCTTGCGGTACATTTTTCAAGGGTAGGAATCCGCGTCAACGCAATCGCTCCCGGATTTTTTTCCACAAAGCAGAATGCGAAGCTTCTTTGGAACGATGACGGAACCCCCACCGCAAGAACCGGAAAAATCCTTGCGGCAACCCCAATGGGCAGATTCGGAAAAACCGAGGAACTTTCCGGAAGTCTTCTTTTCTTAGTCAACAACGAAGCCGCAGGCTTCATCACAGGCATTGTAATTCCGGTTGACGGCGGTTTTTCCGCCTATTCCGGCGTCTGATATATAAATATTGAGATTGGAGAGATTTTTTATGTCCGATATAAACCAGAAAATTTCAGAAATCGGCGTTGTTCCGGTTATAAAACTCAATAATCCGGAAAGAGATGCCGCAAACCTTGCAAAAGCCCTTTGCGAAGGCGGCGTTCCCGTTGCGGAAGTAACTTTCCGTGCCGCCGGAGCAGATATTGCTATCCGCCTTATGCGTGAAGCCTGCCCCGAAATGCTCGTCGGCGCCGGAACCGTGCTCACCGCTGAACAGGTCGATAAAGCCCTTTCTGCCGGTGCTCAGTTCATTGTAACCCCCGGCTTTGATCCGGAACTTGTTGCGTACTGCCAGGAAAAAGGTCTTCCCATCTATCCCGGCTGCACAACCCCCACCGATTACCATGCGGCGCTTAAATTTGGACTTAAAGTCCTTAAATTCTTCCCGGCGGAACAGAGCGGCGGTCTTGCAAAAATAAAGGCCATGAGCGCGCCTTTCCCCATGTTTAAAGTTATGCCCACCGGCGGCATTTCTCTTAAAAACCTTAAAGAATATCTTTCCTGCCCTGTTATCTGCGCCTGCGGCGGTTCCTATATGGTAACTGCGGACCTTATCGATAACAACAAATGGGAAGAAATCATCGAACTTTGTAAAAAATCTGTCGAAATAGTCAAGGAGGCACGCAGCAATGGCTAAAATTATAACTTTCGGCGAACTTATGCTTCGCCTTGCTCCCAACGGATATTACCGTTTTTTCCAGAATGACCAGATGCAGGCAACTTTCGGCGGCGGCGAAGCAAACGTTGCCGTTTCCCTTGCAAACTATGGCATGGAAAGCAAATATGTAACAAAACTTCCGAAGCACGCAATCGGCCAGGCGGCGGTGAATTCCCTCCGCTATTTCGGAGTTGACACTTCCGCAATAGTTCGCGGCGGCGAAAGAGTCGGTATTTACTTCCTTGAAAAAGGTGCTTCCCAGCGCGGCAGTGTTTGCATTTATGACCGTGCACATTCCTCGATTCAGGAAGCTGACCCGAACGATTTCGACTGGGATTCAATTTTTGAAGGAGCCGATTGGTTCCATTTCACCGGAATAACCCCTGCCCTCGGTCCGAACCTTGTTGAAATCTGCAAGCGCGCCTGCATTGCCGCAAAAGCAAAGGGAGTTAAAATTTCCTGCGACCTCAACTACCGCGGAAAACTTTGGACCAGGGAACAGGCAAGAGAAGCCATGACCGAACTTTGCAAATACGTTGATGTCTGCATCTCCAACGAAGAAGATGCAAAAGACGTTTTCGGAATTGAAGCGGAAGATACCGATATTTACGGCGGAAAACTTAACCACGAAGGTTATAAATCCGTTGCAAAACAGCTTGCAGATAAATTTGGATTCGAAAAAGTTGCAATCACCCTTCGTTCTTCAATTTCCGCAAGCGACAACGATTGGGCGGGAATGCTTTATGACGGCGAAAATTACTGTTTCAGCAGAACTTACAATCTCAGAATCGTTGACAGGGTCGGCGGCGGAGATTCCTTCGGCGGCGGACTTATTTATGCCCTCCTTTCCGGAAAATCCACCCAGGAAGCGATAAATTTTGCGGTTGCGGCTTCCGCACTTAAACATTCCATCGAAGGGGACTACAACAGAATTTCCGTTGCGGAAGTTGAAAAACTTGCGGGCGGCGATGCTTCAGGAAGAGTTCAAAGATAAATAATTATAATTGAATAAAAAAACAGACAGCCGGACGGCTGTCTGTTTTTTGTCTGTCTTACCTATGGCGGAAACGGACCCTCCGCCAACCTCCGTAAAATGCAGTTTCAACCCCCGGAAACGGTCGAAAAAGGACTATATTTTACGATATTTCTGCGGGTTGGTCACGCCTGCGGCAAAAAATATTGTTTTTTGCTATATATAAAGAAAAAGGCGCCGCATTCTGCGGCGCCTCTTTCATGAAAGCATGGGAGATTATTTAATGGGGATATAGATAAAAACTTTTTCGCCTTTATAAAATTCAAAGCACATTTTTTCTTCGTCAAAAGTTTTTTCGGAAGAAGGGAACCATTCGTCAAAAATATCCTTCCAGAGTTTGTTGAGTTTTTCCGGAAGTTTTTTGTCAAAAACAGAAACTTCCGCTTCAAAAACCGCGTATTCCGCCTTCGGAACCACGATGCTGAAAAATCCTTCCGGAACAGATTTTGAATCGGTTTCAAATCCGAAGAAATAGCTCAGCGCGCCGCTTTTTTCTTCCGGACGGATCCATGCGGCAACCTCGCCGCAATCCTCAAGATTTTCCGGATAGGCGGGATATTTTGTGAAGTCGATGTTCTTCCAATAAGCGCCGTGTTTTTCCGTGGGGATTTCTTCCGGCGGGATTATGCAGTAGCCGACGGCGGAAAAACTTTCTTTTTCAGTAAAAAACGGATTCATTTTTCTGTTCTCCTTTGCAAAATTCTTTCGGTATTCAGAAGCGTTTGTGCCGAATTCCTTGCGGAAGGCCTTCGCGAAGCCTGAAGGGGTATCGTAACCCGCACGAAAAGCGGTTTCGGTGATGCTCATTCCGCCGGCGATGTTTTCCGCCGCTTTTTCAAGTTTTTTGCGCATTATGTATTCGCCTACGGAAATTCCGAAATGCGCCCGGAAAAGGTGGCAGAAATGATAGAGCGAATATCCCGAAAATTCTGCAAGTTCCGCGGCGGTCGGCGGATATTCAAGATTTTCGTCAATATATTTTTCGCATTTTTTCATTACGTCTATATAATTCATTTATATATAATAAACCTCCAAGGAAAGTTTTTTTAAAACAAACTAATTATATAATATTTGACAAGAAAGGACATGTCCTTTCTTGCTGAATTTTTATTAAACCATGGAAAAAGCATTTTTCGGGGAGTATAATACAGTCAAAGTCTTATACAAAAAGGCATTGAAATCAAAAACGAATATGCTGCATCAAGTTCCGCGTCAAGACCGGCAGTTTTCTGCCGGGCGTTGGAATCAGGAAATCCGGTTGAAGTCCGGAGCCCACCCAGGGGCTGTAAATGCAGGAGTTTTTTATCCGCGGCGCAAGCCGGTCATTGGTCAAAAGCTGAGAAGGTAGGATAAAAAACGCAGGGAACACGCCGACCGCTTCCCCCAATGCATGAGCCAGAAAGCCAGTGATGATCGAGCCCGAAGAACGCAAAACCGCAATTTTTGCGCGGACGGGAGAGTTTTGGGAACAGAAATTCGGCTGCAATAACCAAGGTGTTATTGCAGCTTTTTTTATTGCCGAAAAAGGAGAAAAAACATTGCCTTCCGAAGAAAACATAATTTCAAGAGAAGAAAAACGCGGACTCAATCTTGAAAGAAAAACTCTTGAAGATAAATTTGCCGAAGAACATAAAAACGATTCGAACGAAGAACTTCTTGATATAGTCCGAAAAAAAGCGGAAGAACTCGGAAGACTTCCGAAAAAGCACGAAGTGATCGGTTTTGTCTGCATAAAAATGCGCTTTGGCCCCTGGCCAAGGGTGCTTGAAAAAGCGGGGCTTAAAGCTCCGAAAGAAAAAAATCCGAAAAACAAAGGGTGAAATCCCCTGTAAGTTTTTAATAAGGCAAAAAGAAAGAAGTGGTAAATTAAAATTTTTCCGGAAACTTAAAAACGAAAGGAGAATAACGATGAAGAAAATTTTAAGCATTCTTCTGGCGGCATTGATGGTTGTCCTGATGCTGCCGACAATCGCTTTTGCGGACGAAACTTTGCAGGGCGATACAAACAAAAACGGAACCGTTGAGGTTTATATGACCATAAGCGAGGGCATGGATAATTTTTATATGCCCCAAAACGGCGAACCGCTTTTCCATGCGGAACTTACCGTTCCCTATTTTGACCTTGCCCTTTACGGACTCGAGGCTTATTATTACAATCCGGACTGCTATTCCGGCGCTGTTCAGCAGCCCGGAACAAAACAGAGCGCAGAGGGCGTTGTTACAACAATGCATGCCTTCATTTACGCAACCGAAAAATATATGCTTGACGTTCCGGCAAAGGATCTTGGAAAAGGCAGACATAACGAAGAACTTTTTGAATGGGTAAGCTGGTCCCAGGGCGCAGGTTCCTCCTTCATGAAATTCTGGAACGGAAGCACCAACCTCAACTATTTCCTCGATTATATGTATCCTTACGGAAAACCGGGCTGGGGTTCAACAAGCGACCAGCAGGCTCTCCATGACGGTTCAAAAGTTGATATCCATCTTATCGTTGACGATTTTGCAATGGGTTCAAGCTACAGCTGTTTTGAAACCGAAGACGGAACTCTTGATGTAGGGGAAATCACCGAAGGGGAAGAAATCACCCTTACCCTCCAGAGAAGCCTTACCAGCTATGATTACGACGTTCAGGCATTCGGAGCTCTTCCGGGCGAAACCGTTTATTACATTTCCGCGGAAGATTATGCGGGACAGAAAGTCGGAAGCTCGGCATGGACCGAGGCAGGCACCACCGATGAAGAAGCAAAAATCACTCTTTCCGGTCTTGAAGCGGGCGTTTATTACGTTTCCTGCACCGGAGATATCCACGGTTCTTCCGAACGCGGTCCGGCGGCATTCATCCTCACCGTTAAAAAGGATTATTCCGACGGACTTCCCGGCGATGTTGACGGCGACGGATTTGTAACCTCCATGGACGCTTCCTACGTTCTCCAATACGTTGCGGAAATGGGCGTTGAAATCAACACGGTTTCCGCCGACGTTGACGGCGACGGATTTGTAACCTCCATGGACGCTTCCTTTATTCTGCAGTACGTTGCAGAAATCATCACTGAATTTCCCGTTTGATAAAACGGCAGATTAGGAGGATAAAAAATGAAAAAAGTTTTATCTTTGCTTCTTGCTGTTCTTATGGTTATCGGAACTTTCCCCATGACCGCATTTGCAGCAGAAATTCCCGACGGACTCGGCATTCTTGCTCTTTCCGAAATGACCGCCTTTGAAGAAGGCGAAACCATTGAATATTCCAAATGGGGTATGGAAGGCTATTCCACCCAGAGCTATATCGTAACCGTTCCCGCAGGAACCGAAACAGTCAAGGTCACTTTTGACCCGAGCAACGTTCCCGCATGGAGCGGAAATATTTCCGGCGGCTGGCTTACCTATGACGCAGAAAACGATTCTTACGATATGGGCGGAAAAGACCTTGTTTACGAAGAATCCAACGGCGGCTATACCATCACCCTTGACGTAAAATCCATGATTGAAAACGGAAACTATTACGTCAAATATGACAGCTATTATTGGGAAATGTATGCTCTCGGCTTCAAATACGGCGAAGCTGTGGGCGATGAGGAAATTATTCCCGACGGAACCGTTATCGTTCTTTCCGCCGACGTTGAAAAAATCAGCGTAGGCGATAAATTCAAAGTAACCGCAACCCTTTCCGGCAACGAAGGTTTTGCCGCAATGACCCTTAAACTCAACTGGAACAACCGCAACGTTGAATTCCTCGGATTTGACGTTGTTGAAGAAGACGGCGAAGAATTCCTCGATTCCGAAGTTTTCCCCGCTTCCTATAACCCCGTTTATAACCAGGAAAAAGGCACCATTGCCGTTGCAAGATCCAAAAACTCCACCAAAAACGGCGTTATGTTCGTTGCAAACTTTGAAGTAGTCGGAAACGGCGAAACCGGAATCGGTCTTAAAAAAGATTACCCCGATTTCCTTTACAAAACCGCTGACGGCGAAGACGTTGAGGTTTATATCAGCGAAAAAGACATCGCTTCCCTCGGCGCAAGAATTGCGGCGGAATCCGTTACCCTTGACAAAACCGAAGTATCCCTTGAAGAAGGTTCTTCCGTTCTTATCAAAGCAACCGTTACCCCCGCGGACGCAAGCGACCCTGTTGTTTTTGCTTCCTCCGATGAAACCGTTGCAACAGTAACTTCCGGCGGCAATATCAAAGGCATTAAACCCGGCACCGCAACAATCACCGTTACCGCAGGCGACGTTTCTGCCGAATGCGCGGTAACCGTTACCCCCGAAGAAAACATCATCAGAACCAGCAAAACCGGTTACAGCGATTTTGTTGATTCCGAAATGACCGGCGTAAAATCCATTAATTATAAAGGCGAAGCTCTTGAAATCCGCAACCTTTATAAAGTTACCATTCAGGGACATGAAGATTTCTATCTCCACAACAGCAGATCCGGCTGGTCCAGCTGCTTTGTTGCATACAAACTCGACGGAACCCATTTCGGCGGAGATGCCAGCTGGGGAAGCGATTTTTCGAAGGCAACTTTCAACGGCAGCTACGGATATCAGACAAGAGAAATCATTGTTTCCTATGATGAAGTAAAAGCCGCAGTAGGCGAAGAAAACATCGGCAAGCTTGGAATCAGCGAAGAGGACAAACTTGCATTCCTCGTATTCGAAAAAGTAAGCGCAACCTTCGATTATGCGGTTCTCTTCGTAATCGAACCCGTTGAACTCGAAGGAATCTCCATTGACGAAACCGCCGAAATCGATAAAGGCGAAAGCAAAGACCTTAAAGTTACAGTAATTCCTTCCGGCGCGGAAGCAGAAAACGTAACCTGGAAATCCTCCGACGAATCCGTTGCAACCGTTGACGAAAACGGCAAAGTAACCGCCGTTGAAAACGGAACCGCAACCATCACCGCAACCGCAGGAGAATTTTCCGATACCTGCGAAGTAACGGTAAGAACCCAGATCAAGCAAATCCCTTCCAACGGTTCTTACAGCGGCAACGTTACCAATATCACTGTTGCGGGCGTTGTTGTTGACAACTATGTATGGGAAGACAAAACCGTTACCGTTTATGTCGATAAGGATACAAACGCAACCGCAACCGTTAAAATTTATTGGTTCCACAACTATAACCAGGGCGCAACCAACACTTATGAAGTTGAAATCAAAAACGGCGAGGGCTTATTCGACGATTTCCATGAATACGGCGATTGGGTAATTAAATTTGCTCCCACCACCCCCACCACAATTCTTACCGTTGAATCCGAAGCAACCATTGCAATCGGCGAAGAAAAAACTCTTACCGTAACCCGCAACGAAGGCGCAAGCAATATAATCACCTGGTCCTCTTCCGACGAAACCGTTGCAACCGTTGACCAAAACGGCAAAGTAAAAGGTATTTCCGAAGGCGAAGCAATCATCACCGTAAAATCCGGCAACCTTGAAGCAAACTGCAAAGTAAGCGTTGTTTACGTTAAAGCGGAATCCGTAAAAATCGAATGCGAAGGTCTTGTTGACGGAAAACTCATCATCAAAAAAGGCGATTACCGCTATCTTGAAGCAGTAACCGTTCCGGAAATTGTTACAGATAAAGCTGTATGGACTTCTTCCGCAACCGACGGTTCCGTAATCAACTTCCTTGCCGATCTGGCATACTTCGGTGCAAGCGGTGCCGGTACCGAAACCATCACCGTAACTGTCGGCGACGCAACCGATACAATCACAGTTGAAGTTTATGAAGTAAAAGCGGAATCCATCGCTTTTGAGGAATCCGAAGTTAAACTTTTTACCGGTGAAAGTTATCTGAACAAAGTAATCGTAGGTCCCGAAGACCATACCGACGGAAACCCCGAATATTCCTCTTCCGATGAAGCCGTTGCAACCGTTTCCTCCAACGGAACGATAAAAGCTGTTGCGGAAGGCAAAGCAACCATCACCGCAAAAATCGGCGACCTTGAAGCAACCTATGAAGTCACCGTTAAAGAACCTGCGGAAAACGAACTCCTCTGGAAATATGACGGCAATACCAGCAACGGCTGGCCTCGTGACATTTGCACCGTCTACGGAATTTCTGCTCTTATTATGAACGGAGCAACCTTTGAATCCGTTACCAACGAAGGCGAAGTTTATACCGTAACTCTTCCTCATTCCACCGCAAAAGACGCCGAGATTTCCCTTAAAGTAATTCCCGGCGGTGCACTGCCCTCTAATCTCGGAGTAAACTGGAACGACGACCCGGAAAACAAACTTAATTATACTTTCAATCTTACCGACGGCGAAGCAAGCGTAAAAATCCGCGCATATAAAGCACAGGGCGCAGGCGCTTCCAGAGAAGGCACCAAGACCTTCAATTTCGTAATCGGCGGCGAATGCACTTTCGATCAGGAAGTTGCGGAAGAAAAATATCTTGCTTCCAAAGCAACCTGCACCGAAGCGGCAACTTACTATAAATCCTGCCTTTGCGGCGAAGCCGGAACCGAAACCTTCTCCTATGGCGAAGCTCTCGGACATGACGAAATTGCTCACGAAGCAAAAGAAGCAACCTGCACCGAAATCGGATGGGATGAATACGTAACCTGCTCCAGATGCGATTACACCACCTATTCCGAAATCGCCGCTCTCGGACATGACGAAATCAGCCACGAAGGCAAGGAAGCAACCTGTACCGAAGCGGGCTGGGCAGAATACGTAACCTGCTCTCGCTGCGATTACACCACCTATGATGAAATCGAAGCTCTCGGTCACGATATGGCTGAGGCAACCTGCACCGAAGCGGCAAAATGCAGACGCTGTGACCATACCGAAGGCGAAGCTCTCGGCCACAGCTATAAATATGAAACCGTTAAAGAACCCACCTGCACCGAAGCCGGCGAACGCAAAATCACCTGCGAACATTGCGATTATGAGGAAACCGAAGCAATCGAAGCTTTCGGACATGATTGGGGCGCTTGGGAAACCGTAAAACCCGCAACCTATACCGAAGAGGGACTTATGGAACGCGTTTGTGAAATTTGCGGAGAGAAGGAAACAAAAGTTATTCCGAAACTTGCGAAACCTTCCGACAAACCCAACCCCGGTGTAACCGATATTCTTCCCGGCGATAAAGCCGAAGAAGTTAACCCCGGCACCGGCGCACCTGTTGCCGGCATGACCGCAGGCATTGCTGTTCTTGCGGCAGCTCTTGCAGTTTTCGGCAAAAAACGCAGATAATAAACAAATATCCCTTCCTTTATAAAGTTTCCACACAGTGAAAAGGAGCCTTGCCGTTTCCTGCAAGGCTCCTTTTCCGTTCGGTAAAATATTTTTTCGGAAAGCGTATTTTCTTTTTTTAAAATCCGGACATGTCCTTTCTTGCTGAGTTTTGTTACTCCAATAGAAAAAAGGCGGGGTTGGTGCTATTATATATAAGTAATCAAATAATCTGCATTGTGTTCCGGTGCAATGTCTGCAAGCTTTTTTGCAGGTGCCGGAATTAGGAAATCCGGTGAGAGTCCGGAGCAGTAACCGTTGCTGTATGTGCAGGAGTTTTTTGTTTGCGGTGCGAACCGGCCATTGGGAAACCGAGAAGGTAGAACAAAAAACGCAGGGATTTTTCCCCAAATGCACGAGCCAGAATGTCGACAATGCGTGGAAAGCTTTTTAAAAGGTGCGTTTACACCCAAAAAGCATATAAAGCGGAAAAATTCGGCCGCCATGGGTTTTATATACCCTTGGCGGCTTGTTTTTTTGTTTGGAAACAAGGAGGAAGAAAGATGAAAAACATTTTCAGAAAAGCGTTATCGTTTTTTCTTGCGGTGATTATGACCGCGGGAATGTTTCCGGTAACCGTATTTGCGGAGGAATATGTATATTTTTCCATAAGCCTTGACGACAAATTCCTCGAAGGAAAAGACGGAACCGTTATGGCGTATGTTCCGGTTGCCTTTTCTGAACTTGAAAAAATCAGGCTTTCGGAATACGGTCTTGAAGAATACGCAACAGACAATAACGGCGACGGCAAAGAGGATATAACCGCTTTGCATCTTGACCTTTATGCCCATGAAAAATATTGCGAAAGAGGCGCAAAGGAAATTGCCGAAATGGTAAACGGCGCGCCCGGAAGCCTTTATTTCAACAGCTTTTGGAGCGGACACGATTGCAACCTCAACTATTATGTAAACGGGGAATATCCTATTGCGGCGGAAGGCTGGGGCGCAACCGCGGATATAATCGAAATCAATCCCGGCGATTTTGTTGATATCATTATGATGACAAGCTGGAACTTCTGTTGGGACAGTTATGGCGGTTTCCATTATTTCACCGATGAAAACGGAAGCATAACTCATGAAATCAATGCGGAAAAAGATGTTCCGTTAACCCTCAGCATCGGAAGAGCTTACGGCAACCTTATGATGGGCGGAGCGACCGAAATTGTTCCGGAAACAAACGGCGCGGAAGTTTTTTACAGCAAGGATAAAACCGATATGATTTCCGGCGGAGGAAATTCCGTTTTTGATGAAGATTATGACGGAACCGTTTCCGTCGTTTTCCCGGAAGCGGGGAAATGGTATATCTGGGTTCCGGGAATGTATGGAATGGATTATCCGGATGAAATTGTTTCCGGTCCCGCTTTTGCGGAAGTTAACGTAGCGGGGGAGGAAATTCCTTCCGGAGAGGAAACAGCCATTGTTTTTGACAGGGAAACCCTTACGATTAAAGAATTCGGAAAAGCGGCAATCGGAGTTACCGTAACCCCCGAGGAAAAAGCTTCGGAAATGGTATGGTCTTCTTCCGATGAATCCGTTGCGGCCGTTGAAAACGGCGTTGTAACGGCTGTTTCAATCGGCGAAGCGGTTATAACCGCAGAAATCGGCGAAGTTTTTGCCCAATGTAAGGTAAAGGTCACCGAATTTGTTTCCTATCTTGAATACGTTTATCTTTCCGAAGGTTCCTTTGTAAACGAAAACGGAACGGCCTATGAATATCCTATGGAACCGGATTTTGACGGAAGGATTTTTGAATATACCGCCGCGGCGCAGGATACATATACAAGAACCTTTGCCTGGGCAAAACTTTCCGATGCATCGCCTGCGGATTCCGTGATTACTGTAAAATGGACCGATAAAAACGGAAACGAAAAATCCGCGGAAGTTGAATCCGGAAAGAAAACCGGAAAAGGTCTTGCAAACGTCCTTAAAAAAGGAACCCAGGAAAGTTCCGTGACCTTTGAAATCGGCGTTCCCGGGGATATCCAGACCTATGTAATAAACATAAAACGCAGCCCGACCATCGCTTCCCTTTCCGTATTTGATGAAAAAAACGAGGAAGTCCGCCTTGGGGAAGAATTTTCCGCGGATACCGTGGAATACACCGCTTCCGCCGGAACAAAAACAATTGAAATAAACGCGGTTCCTCTTGATGAAAGCTATTCCGTGACCTTTAACGGAAGCGAAAGCAATATTGTAACCCTTGAGGAAGGCGAAAACAGAATAGAAATCCGGGTTCAGAACGAAGACGGATATTATAAAAATTATTACCTCAACGTAACAAGAAATGCCGTTTCAAAAGTTGAATTCAGCGTTTCGCCGGAAAACGCTCTTGTTTTTGTAACGGATAAATATTACGCAAGAGTTCTTCCGGGCGAAGACGGAATTTTTGAACTTCTTGAAGGCGAAACATATACCTACTGCATAACCGCAAAAGGCTATGTGGGAAAAACGGAGGAATATATTCCTTCCGGAGATACGGAATTGACAATAAAGCTTCAGAAAGCGCCGGAAACAAGCTTTAAGGATTATTATTCAAGCTGGCCTTTCTTCGGTTTCAGCAAGGAAAACAATATTGTAATCGACCGCCCAACCCCCCTTACAAAAGATGAAACCGCCCTTTATTGGGCAAACAAAATCGGCGAAGGATTCGATTACGGCGCAACGGGCGTTCCGATTCTTGTTGACGATTATCTTTATTGCTACGCCGGCAAAACCATTATGAAAATCGATAAAATGAGCGGCGAAGTCACCCAGACGGGAATTATGACCGGCGGTTCTTCCGCCTATGCAATCTGCTCCCTTACCTATGCGGAAGGACTTGTTTTTGTCGGACTCAACAACGGAACCGTTCAGGCTTTTAATGCCGAAACCCTTGAATCCGTATGGATTTACCGCGACCCGCTTAAAGGTCAGCCAAACGCCCAGATAACCTATGACGACGGATATATTTATACCGGCTTCTGGAGATCGGAAGACGGCGACGCAAGCTATGTCTGCCTTTCGGTTACCGACGAAAACCCGGAAGAAACCGAGGAAGCAAAAATTGCGACATGGCGCCATATCCAGAAAGGCGGATTTTATTGGGCGGGCGCATATATCCAGGGAGATTATCTTTATATCGGAACCGATGACGGCGACAACGAAGGAATCCATAACGACGGACATTTCCTTTCAATCAACAAATATACAGGCGAACTTGTTGAAGATTATATCATTCCGAACTGCGGAGATATCCGAAGCAGCGTAACTTATTATGACGGAAAGCTCTATTTCACATCCAAGGGCGGATTTATTCACGAAGCGGAATTTGACCCCGAAACCGGCGATATTCTTTCCGTTCGCAGCCTTGCTCTTGAAAACGGAAGCGAAAAAGGAACTCCCATGAGCACCAGCACCCCGACAATTTATAACGGAAGAGCATATATCGGCGTTTCCGGAGAAGGACAGTTTGTTCCATATTCCGGACACAGCATAACCGTAATTGATATTCCTTCCTGGAGCATTGCATATTCCGTCCCGACCCAGGGTTATCCCCAGACCACCGGAACCCTTACGACCTATTACGAAGAGGAAGACGGATATGCCTATATCTATTTCTTCGATAACTTCACCCCCGGAAAACTCCGTATTCTTGCGGATAAACCCGGAATGACCGAACCTATCCGAACCATTGAGGAAACCGCCAACGGAATCACCTATGTTGTGGGCGAAAGCGTTTTTGAACCCACCGGAAACCTTGCCCAATACTGCATCTGCACACCGATTATTGACGAGGACGGAACCCTTTATTTCAAAAACGACAGCGCGTATCTCTTCGCTGTCGGTTCCGCGGTTGAATATATCGAAGTCACAAAAAATCCGGACAAGATGAAATATGAACCTGGAGAAGTTTTTGATCCCGCCGGAATGGAAGTAACCGCATATTATTACAACGGAACCGAAAGGGATATCACAAAATACGTTTCCTATTCCACCGAACCGCTTTATGAGGGCGACGAAAAATTCATGATCGTTTATGAAAACGTCGGAAGCGACGAAAAGCCTTATGACATTATTGAGCTTACCATAAACGACGGATTTTTAAAGCTTCAGCCCGAACAGGAAGCAAAAAAGACCAAAATCAGATTCAGCGACACAATAAAACTGGACAACACAATCGATACTCCCGAAACTTTCTTTGCGGATAAACCCGCGGGCGGAGTTTTCTATGTGGGAATCCTTTCCGATATCGGATTCGATGAACTTGAACTTCATACAACCGGATATCTCAAAGGTCAGCTTATTGATTTCGACCCGGAAAAATACCGCAGCATAGGCGAATCCTATTGCGTTTATAACGCAAAAAACGGCGAAATTGCCGAAAACGGAACCGGAATGACCTATGACAGAGCGGTAAAACTTGCAAAAAAACTGAACGACGAAAACAGGGTGACATATTACGCGGTAAAATGCGAACAGTTCGTCTATGTTGCAAAAATAACCGTCGGACAGAATTACGGCGTTGCATATAATTCCGGAACATACAGAATCACCGGGGAAAACGAAGGCGTTAAATATTCAAGCGCGGAATATAAAATCGTAACCGACGTTTCGGTTTTTGAATACGAATATCTTAAATGGGCGGCGGAAAACGGCGTTGTTGAAGTTCTTGATGAAACCGCAAGAGGATATTCCGATTACCTAAGCGAAAAATACGGCTACGGAAAACCGGAATATGACCATACTTTTGAAGGCAATATCATAAAAAAAGATATGCCGACCGTTGTTTCAACAACCGCATTCCGCGCGATTCAGGGCAAAAAACTTGTTCTTGCCTGCGGCGAGGGAGTCAAGATTACAATTCCGGAAATCAGCGCAATGCAGAGAGGCGTTAACTTCATCTATAAAAACACAGTCGGCGAACTTGATTCCGAAAAGGAAACAGCCGCTTACAGCCTCACTTTTTACGGAAAACAGCCGATTCAGAGCGACTTTACCATTGAGTGGAACCTTGGGGTAAATGCTTACGAACTCCGGGAAAGCCTGAAAATCAAGCTTGAGGAAGAGGATATCATCACCTATTACATCCTTAAAGACGGAAAATATTTCGGTGAATTCACCGTTGACTATATGACCGATGATATTTCCGAAGATATTATCCTCAACCTTGAAAACGAAGCGGGTTCGATTCTTGGAAATTACAGCATCACAACAAAACGCCCTGCGGATGCGGATTCTTCTGCCGAAGATTCGGAAGAAACCAACCCCAACACAGGTGCACCGATTTTTTGATAAAAGGAGCTTATCATGCTCAAAAAGAATTCATCTAAAATATTGAGCACGGCGATAATTTTTGCCGTGCTCATCGGCATAGTTATAATAATTTCCGGCGCGGCAAAAGTTGTTCCGCAAATGGAATCCGCCGGAATGCAAAAACTTTTGCCGGACGTTATTTTCGGCTCAAAAGGCGAAAACGTTCTTCCGGACAATATTGAAACGGAAGGCGAAAACGAAGAAAATCCGCCGGAGGAAAGTCAGATTCAGCAGATTCCGGAAAGCATTCCGGAAACGCCGAAGGAAGAACCTTCCGAAAACCAGACTCCGAATATTGACAACATAACGGAAGAAAGCGGCGGGGATTCCGCCGGAAGCGGCGAAGGAAATGTTTCCGGCGAAGGCGAACCGGGGGAAGTTACGGTTGTCACCGATCTTGAAAACAAAATCGTGACATCGCCGGAACTTTCCGGGGATATGTTCGGATTTTTTGCCTATATCGAAAACGGAACCGAAAAACATTCCCTTGAAATCAATTTCAAGAATTCCGAAACATCCTTTTCCGGCGAAAAACTTAAAACCGCGGACGATTATTATGAAGCAAAGCTTGCCCTTGGGGCAAACTACTTCACGATTTTCCTTTTGGAGGACGGAAAAACCGTTTCCTCGGTACAGTATATAATCACCTATCAGGCGGCAAAGGCGGATGCTTCGAATCCGGACGTGGGCGAAGGGGTTTCGATTGTCACAAACCTTGACGGATACGACGGGGTTATGACAAACCGATATTTCACCTTTACCGTTACCGCAAGAAGCAGCGGAAAGGTCATCTATTCCGACCATATCGAAGTCACCCTTGACGGAACGGTTGTGGATATGCCCACAGGTTCTTCAACTTTTGAATACGTTCTTAATTTCGGTCCGGAGGAAACCCATCTTGTTACGGTTCTTGCCTGGGACGACGAGGGAAACTCCGCATACCGGGAATATG
The DNA here is from genome assembly GCA_015067315.1 of Oscillospiraceae bacterium. Classification (GTDB taxonomy): domain Bacteria; phylum Bacillota; class Clostridia; order Oscillospirales; family Ruminococcaceae; genus UMGS1668. Next base: position 35,099 of record SVMR01000016.1, read on the forward strand.
AAGTGAAATTCAAATCCAGCGAAAACGGCGACGCCATAGGCTTTGCAACGGTTGTAATCGACGCAACCCCGGCGGGGCTCGGAATAATCGGGGAATATGAGGTTGAAATTTTGCAGGGCGACACCGCCGCAAAAACCCTTGTTACCGCGGCGGATTATATGGGTCTTACCATCCATTACGACGGTTCCACCGAAACCGGTTTTTATGCAAGGGGAGTAAGCGGATTTGCCGGAACTCCGGAAGTTCCTGCGGAACTTTGGGAATGTATTCTCCGGGACGGTCTTTCAATAACCGCGCCGCCTTCCGGCGGACTTTTTGCCGGAGATTTCACAGCCCATTCCGGCTGGATGTATTCCATAAACGGAACCCTTTTCCCGGGAAAAGGTCTTTCCGCCTATAATCTTTCCGACGGCGACACCCTTTATCTCCGCTTTACCGTTGCGGAAGGAAAGGATATCGGCGGTTCCGGCGGCGGAAACGGAAATCTTGCGGGATACTGCGGAATCTGGTCCGACGGCGGCTATTATGAGCTTGACCATGAATATGCCGAAATTGACCGGGGCGAAGATTATATCGAATACGAATGCCAAATCTGCAAAAAGCATTACACCGAGGAAATCGAGCAGGAAGAACATATCCATGAATATCACGAAGCTGAACGTGTTGAACCCACCGAAACCGAAGACGGATATGTAATCTATGAATGCGAATGCGGAGATTATTATGAAGAAGTTCTTCCGGCAACCGGAACAGGAAAGGAAGACGAAGATGAAGATGAGGAAGTCGGCGAAGATGATGAAGAAAATCCTTAAAATCATGGCGGTTATTCTTGCGGCGGCAATTTTGCTTTGCGGCTGTTCAAAAGAAAGACCGGAAGAAACCGTTCTCGATATTGCGGTGAATACCGCAATCGGTCAGAAAAGCGTTTTCGGAGTAAAGGAAAACAAAAATCTCCTGACCGGAAATCCGGGTTTTGCTTCCGGAATGGCTGTTTGCGACTGGACCGCGATTTTTTATAAAGAATTCGGAATCGAGGACGATTTTGAAGGTTATCTTGCCGAACTTGAACAGAAAGTTACGGAAGAATATGCCGCGGAGGGCGGACTTGATTCCACAAAAGCCACCGAATGGCACAGAACCATTCTTGTTGTAACGGCTCTCGGCGGCGACGCAACCGCCTTCGGAACCTATCCGGACGGAACGAAGATAAACCTTGTTGCGGACGGAATTTACAATTACATAAACGAAGACCTTGCAAACCAGGGCATAAACGGTTTTATCTATGCGCTTCTTGCCCTTGACTGCGGCGGTTACGAAATTCCGGAAGGCAGCCGATATACAAGAGAGAGCATTGTCGCTTCCCTTGTTGCGGAACAGCATGAGGACGGTTCCTTCGGTTTCGGAACCCGTTCCGACGTTGACATGACCGGAATGGCGCTCCATGCCCTTGCGCCATATACTTCCGACCCGGAAATTAAAAAAGCTGTTGAAAGGGGAATTGAGTTCCTTTCCGCGGAACAAAACGGCGACGGAAGTTTTTCCGGAATGGATATAAAAACTTCCGAAAGCGCAAGCCAGGTTATAATCGCCCTTTGCGCGAACGGAATTGACCCCAGAACCGACGAAAGATTCATAAAACACGGAACTTCCGTTTACGATTCCCTTTTTGAATTCCGCCAGGAAGACAAATCTTTTTCCCATACCCTTGATGACGGAAAAGGCGACGCTCTTGCAACCGACCAGGCGATGATGGCTTTGATGGCGCTTATCAATTTTGAAAACGGAAAAAGCGGCGCATTTATTTTTACTGATTAACCCGGAGGAAAGAAAATGAACGAACTTGCAGAAAGAATTCAGAACGAAATAAAAAAAGTTATAATCGGAAAAGACGACGTTATTAAAAAAGTCCTTATGGCGGTTCTTGCCCAGGGTCACGTTTTAATGGAGGACGTCCCGGGAGTAGGAAAAACAACCATGGCAATGGCTTTTTCAAAAGTTCTCGGACTTGAAAGCAAAAGGGTGCAGTTCACTTCCGATACCATGCCTTCGGATATAATCGGTTTTTCCGTTTATGAAAGGGAGCAGGCAAAACTTTCATACAAACCCGGCGCGGTTATGACAAACCTTCTTCTTGCGGACGAAATCAACCGTACTTCCAGCAAGACCCAGTCCGCCCTTCTTGAAGCAATGGAGGAACGCAGAGTTACCGTTGACGGAACAAGCCATAAGCTTCCGGAACCTTTTATTGTTCTTGCAACCCAGAACACCGCCGGTTCCGCCGGAACCCAGATGCTTCCTTCCTCCCAGCTTGACCGTTTTATCATCAGAACAAGCATGGGATATCCGGATATCAAAAGCCAGATTGAAATTATGAAGGACCGCCACCACGAAAACCCTCTTGATAAAATTTCCCCGGTGACTGATATAAAAACCCTTAACGAACTTATAAAAGAGGCGCAGAACGTTTTTGTTGCGGACAGCGTTTATGCCTATGCTTCCGAACTTGTTGAGGAAACCCGCCATAACGCCTATATCCAGCTTGGAATAAGCCCCCGAGGAGCCCTTGCCCTTTGCCGCGCCGCAAAAGCCTTTGCGTTCCTTGAAGGCAGGGACTACGTGATTCCCGACGACGTGGAAGCCGTTTTCCCGGACGTTTGCGCCCACAGAATCCTTCTTGAAGCAAAAGCAAGGCTTCATGAACTTTCCGCGGAAGAAATTCTTTCGGAAATCACGAAAAAAGTTAAAAAACCGGAAATCACGGAGTTTAAAATAAAATGAAAAAAGAAATCATAAAGCCGGCAATAATCTTTGCCGCGCTGGAAATTTTTCTGTTTTTGATTTTTGTTCTGCAAAATTCGCTTTTTGCGCTTTTTCTGCTTTTGCTTTTTCCGTTCCTTTCGGCCGCAAGCTTTTTAACCGCGTTTTTATCGAAAGATAAAATTTTTGCAAAGGCGGTTTTGCCGCCGACAGGCGAAAAGGGAGCGGAACTTGTTGGAAAAATCGTTTTGGAAAACGGTTTTGGATTCCCGGTTTTTAAGGCAATCTGCGAAGTTTCGGTAAAAAACAACCTCAGCGGCGAGGAAAACAGAATCAATATCGCTCTTTCCGCCCCGCCGAAAGGCAAAACCGAAAGGGAATTCTGCCTTTCTTCGGAATTTTGCGGATATATAACCGCAAAAATCGAGCGGATCTGGCTGACGGATATTTTCGGGATTTTGCCCGCTGTTCCGAAGAATTTTTCTTCCGCAAAGGGAAAAACAACCGTTTTTCCGGAAACTTTTGAACCTTTTATTGTTTTTGACGGAATTCTTCCGGTTCCGGAAGACAGCGAAAGCTATTCCCCGGATAAAAAAGGATACGATTATTCCGAAACTTTTCAGATTCGGGAATATTCCCCCGGCGACAGCATCAGACAGATTCATTGGAAGCTTTCGGAAAAGCTTGATAAAACAATAGTGCGCGATCCAAGCCTTCCCATTGCGAAAAACATCATGCTTTTTTGGGATAAAACCGCCGGAACCGCTTCCCCGAAGGAAACGGATGCAATGGCGGAAGTCTGTTCCTCCGTTGCCCAGGTTCTTCTTAAAAACGGATATGAATTCATGCTCGGCTGGAACAGCAAAAGCGGGATCGAAACCGTGGAAATCAAAACCGAGGAAGAACTTCTTGAAGCCATTCCGAAGATGATAAAATCCGGCGGCGAAAAAGCGGAAGAGGATTTTGAAAACGCCTTTGAACATTTCGGAAAGGTAATCTGCGTTGCAAAAGAACCGCCGGAAAATCTTTTTGAAAAAACGGGAGTGAATCTTCTGATTTGCGATAAATCCTCCGCGGGAGCAAACGTTGTTCCATTCGGCGCGGAAACATATTCCGAAGACCTTGAATTTTTGGAGCTTTGCCTATGAAAACAAAAAATTCATTAAAACTGAATATAAAAGAGTGCGGAGCAAAAAGTTTCGGAGAACTTCTTCCGACCGCGGCGGCGTTTTTTTTCGCCGCATCCGGGTTTTCGGCTTTGGTTTTTTCCGCCTTCGGAAAACTTTCGCCGCTTTTCGGAATTTTGGTCGGTTTTGCGGCGGCGGTCTGCGTTTTTGTTTCGCAAAAGAAATTCGGAAAATATATTCTCTCTGCTCTTTCGGTAATCTGCCTTCTGGCGGTGCTCATCGTTCCGGTTTTTCGCGGCGGAATACTTGTTCTTTCAAACGAAGTATGCGGATTTTTGACGGAACTTACCGGAAAAATCTTTTTGGAATTTGAAACGGGCGGCGAAACTTTTTCCGCGGCAAGCCTTTTTCTTGTGGCTTTTGCAATTTGCGTTCCTTTGAGCATGGCGGCTTTTGAAAAAAATCTCCTGCCCTGCCTTCCCGCGGCAATAATAACCGGCGCGGGAATTGCAACGGGATTTTTGAGCACGGACATATATTTTATAATTTTCCTTTGCGGTTTTGCCGCGGTTGTCTTTTCTGTTTTTGCGCCGCAAAGCAGGAAAAACATAACCGCAAAACCTGCGGCGGCGGTTTTTGCGGCGGCTTTGGTCTGCGTTTTGGTTTCCGCGGTGCTCATAAGTTTTGTTCCTTCGGAAGCGGGAACGGATATTTTTGAGTTTGCGAAGGGAACCGCACACGGCGTTCTTTTTGACAGCAAAACAAACGCAATGCCGGAAGGGAATTTTAAAAATCTCGGCGAATTCAACAAAAACGGTGCTCAGGCGCTTGAAATCACCATGGAAAAGCCGCAGAAACTTTATCTTAAAGGCTTCGTCGGAGAAGTTTATAACGGTTACGGCTGGGATGAAATTGAAAACGAAACCCTTGCGGAATATTCAAATGATTTCTATATTCTTCATCGGAACGGATTTTTCGGGCAGTCTGCCACAGCAAATGCGCTTTTTGCGGCGGATGAGCAGAAAGCATCCGCCATGAGCATAAAAAATATTTCCGCGTGCTCAAAAAGAGCATATCTTCCCTATGCGGTTTCTTCCGCGGATTTTGACGGAAGAAAAATCGGCGACGCGAACACAAAATCCTTCGGGAAGGAATACGAAATAAGCTATATTTCCGGCGGACTTTCGGAATGGTATAAGGTGCAGGTTGAACTTTCTGAAAAGCAGGGGGCGGATCCGGCGGTAGATGAGCACCTTGCGGATGAATATATCTACCGGGAATTTGTAAAAGCAAATTACCTCGGAATCACCGAGGAAGCATATAACGCAATAGACCGTATTTTCGCCGGTTCCGATGCCCGGACAGCGACGGAAATCATAAGCGAAATTCTTCTTTATCTTGAAAAAGGCGTCACCTATGACGAAAACTTCGCTTCCAACGGCGGAACGGATTTTGCGGCGTTCTTCCTTGAAAAATCCGCAAGGGGATACTCCGTTCATTACGCTACCGCGGCGACTCTGATGCTCAGATATTTCGGAATTCCGGCAAGATACGCCGAAGGATACTTCCTTTCCGCGGAGGAAGCGGAAAAATACGAAAGCGGCGAAACGATCGTGCTCACGGAAGAAAACGCCCATGCCTGGGCGGAATATTACCTCGAAGGCGTCGGCTGGATTCCGTTTGAGGTAACCCCAGGATATATGGACGACGAGCTTGAAAAAGCGGCTTTCAGCACGGACGGCGAAAGTTCGAAGCGGTATGAGCAGAGCGAGCTTCCGAAAACGAATGTCGATCAGGACAGACCCAAGGACGACATAACCGAGGCGAAAAAGAACCATGCGGTTCTGATTGCGGCCGCTGTCGGCGTTTTTATGCTTGTTTTGACTGCGGCGGCAGCTTATGTTATCCTGATGCGGAAAAGGCTTAAAAAGGCGCTTTTGGCAATAGATAATGCGGATAACAAAACCGCGGTTCCGCTGCGCTTCGGCTACGCCGAAAAGCTTATTGAAAATTCGGATTTTGAAAAAGCGGAAGATTATGAAAAAGCTTTTGCCATCAACAAGGAGGCGCTTTTCAGCGAACACGAAATTTCCGATGAACAGCGGAAAAACGTTGACGATTTTGCGGAAAAGGTTCTTGCGGAATGCAAAAACAAATGGAACCTTTGGCAGAAGATAAAATACAGATTTATCAGGTTTATATATTAAAAGCGGAAAAATTGAGCGCAGCTGTGATTTTGCAGCTGTGCTTATTTTTTATAATTTTTTAAAATTGGTAACCCCTTTGCCGAAGGAACGCCGCCGCTTTATTCAGCTTTGATTCAAGGAGGTTGTGCAATTATAACTATCCGGACGATATTTTTTTGTTAAAACAGCAGAAACTTTTAACAGGAGAAAAATACGGCAGAAATTCTATTAAAAAAAGGCTTTTTTAATGATAAAATTACCTAAAACAGAATATTTGAAAAGGGCAAATTTGCCGCAAAAAATCAAAAAAATTCCTTTGCGGCGTTTACTGTTTGAAAAAACGTTTCGGCAGATAATTTTATTCCATGAAATGGGGATGAAGAAATGAGAAAAAACAATTTCAAAAAAGCGGTATCAATGTTTATGGCGGCGCTCATGGTGATTACCGTGCTTCCCGTGACGGCGATTGCGGAGGAAATTGATAAAATCGGCTGCACCCATCATCCGGTGCATACGGATGAATGCGGCTATGCGGAAGCGGCTGAAGAAATTCCCTGCGGACATCTTTGCGGCGAAAGCTGCGTAGAAGGCTGTGTTCACGAACATGATGAGGAATGCGGATACGTTCCCGCTGTTCCCGGTTCGGAATGTAATTTCCATTGCGAAAAATGCGAAGCAAACGTTGTTTATTCGGAGGAAGCTTTTTATTTCACCGCAAAAAGCAGCGTTTTTGCGGAAGATTCCGGAATGAATGAACTTGTTCTTTTGCGTCCGGACGGGAATAAAAAGACCTGCGTTACGCTTGCGGTATCGGAGTCCGCGCGGCGGAAATTCTGCTTGTTTTCGATGAAAACGAAACCGAAAAAACAATCACCGCTGAAATTATGGATGACGGCGAAAGCGGAGTTGGCACACCGGGAAAGCCGCTGTGAGGCAGAACCGGGAAGAGCGGAAAGGAAGAACAGAGGCTTAGTAGTCAGAACCCAAAACTGAAGCGGACGAAAGAATGCCGAAACAGCGGGGGTCAGAAAGCGAAAAGGAAGCGGCGTTAAAAACCACAGAATTTTCGGCCCAGAGAAGGTCAAAGGCGTAAGCCGAAGACAAGGGTGAGTCGGAAAGAAGCAGCTGCAGAGATTGAATCCGACGGAAGACGAAAGGAAATTGCAGACGAAATTATCGGTCTCGACTGAAAGGTCGGGATCTTTTTTTTCCGGGAAAACCGCAGCTTAATGATTCGTTGATATAAAAAGCGGTCCTGACTGAAAAAGTCGGGACCGCTTTTTATATTAATTATCTTTTGTTTCAATAACTTCGCCGTTATGCAGACGGATAACTCTGTCCGCCATGGCGGCAATTTCCATATCGTGGGTGACAAGGAGTATGGTTTGGTGGAAACGCGCCGCAAGAGCTTTT
>SVMR01000002.1 GCA_015067315.1 Oscillospiraceae bacterium
TGTTCGCAAAAATCATAAGCGCAAGAAGAACCGCAGTTAAACCGAGCAGACAAACAAGCAGAATATTGTTGATTCCGTCCTGCAAAAGTTTCTGGTTGCTTTCATGATAGAATTCAATATCCATATATTCGCTTCTTGCGTAAACAAGAAGGGAAGTATCAACGTCGTATTTCGAAAGACTCTCTTTTGCGGTGATATAAAAATCAGTCGTTCCGTAACCGGTTGAAAGATACATAACCTTGAAAGAACGTACTTCGTTATGGGAACGGGTTCTGATGGAGTTCGGAAGAATATATCCCGCAAGTTTTGAAGAACAGATTATCTGATAACCTTCGTCGGAACCGCTTATCGGCCATATTCCTTCTTCCGGGAAATAATAAATTATTGCGCCGACTTTTACCGTATCAGAAAAGATTTTATATGTATAGCTCATTCCGCCGATATAGCGGGTCTGGGCGCCGATTGTGATTCTGTCGCCGACGGAAATTCCGGAATCTTTTTTATAAATATGCTTATATTCTTCATAGAAGGTGAGATTGATTCCGGAGGAGGCAACTTTTTCCCAACCGGTTCCTTCGGAAGAATCCTTGCTTTTTCCGTTATTTTTATAAAGCGGAACAAAAACAAGAACCTCTTCGCCCGCTTCAAAAGCTTCTTTATCGAGCTGTCCGACCGTTGCGGCGGAATTGAATTTTTCAAAAGATTCGCTTTCGGAAGAAATTGCATAAAGCTTAATCGGATATCCGGAAAAATCGTCTGCGCCGTAGCTGTCGCTTATAATTTTAAGATTATCGCCGTAGGCTTTTTCAAGAAGAAAACTTTCAACGGAATCGCTTTTCAAAACGGCGTCATCCGCGGTACGCTGAACTTCAATCGATTCGCATACGCCGAGAGCTTCAAGCGCGGAAATATATTCCGGAAGCTGCCTGTCGGAAGCGGAAAACGGAAGCTGGAGAAAATAATCCGGGCGGTTGTCGCGTTCAACGGTTTCGCGGTACGGAGTCATAAAACGGAATCCGATGAAAACGCAAAGAGTCATTATAAGCATCATAAAAACGCAAAGAGCCGCATTGCCCAAAGTTCTGCTTTTGTTTGCGGAAAGACCGCGGAGAGTTACGTTGAAAAAATTCTGCTCCATATCTTTTTTCGGAGGAGCAAGAGGTTTTTTTCTTGCCGTTCTTCCGGTAAGGGGAACGCCGATTGCCATAATACTTGGAATCATCATTCCAATGAAAAGAGCAAAAGTTCCGGCAAGAATCGCAAAAACAAAAATCAAAGGGTCAACGGTATAAATAATGTCGCGGTTCTGCGCTTTTTCAAGAAAGAAAGTTGTGATATAAGCTCCGCCAAGACCGAGAACGGCGCCCACAGGAAGAGTTGTGATCCAGAAATAGAAGAATTCCCAAAAGAGCATCTGACCTATCTGCTTGCTTTCCGCGCCGATTGATTTCATCAGAATGATTCTGCGGAGCCTTTTCTTCATCTGGGTAAAGAAAATCTGGAAAACAGCGGAAACCGTTGTTACAAAAAGGATTACAGTAACAAGAGTAAGGGTTTGTCCGTTTCCCTCGGAAGAGGAGGGATATGCAAAACGGTTAAGGCGCAAAACCGTTAAGTCATGCGGTTTTTCGGCAGATTCTGCGGAAATATGTCCGTTTTCGTTTTTGATTCCGCTATTGATTATTGTTCTGCAATCTTCCCAAAGTTCTCTTGCGGAAGAATTTTCCGAAGAAAGGAAAACAAGATTGAAATACGGTTTGAAATCAAAGTTGGTATATTTTTCAACGGCTTTTTTCTGGGCGCCGATATAGACGTTATAGTTTTCTTCGGTTACAAAACCGCTTGGAAGAGGAAGCATTCCGGTATCCCATCTGTCGGAAAAAGTATCGACAACGCCGCAGACGGTATATGTAAACGGAATATTTACGATAATATCTTTTTTGTTTATGGTGATTCGGACGTTGAGATTTTCATAACCGATAAGATCGGCGGTTTGTCCGCAGAAAAAAGCTTTTTCCTCTTCGGTCATATTTGCAATCATATAATCGGTTATTCCGGAATCATAGGGGTTGTTGCCTTCAACAAAAAAAGAATAAACTTTTGTGAACTGTTCTTCGGTCATTTCATCAAAAGGAAGAATTTGTCCGCTTGGATGTTCTTCGTCCGCAAGAACCATTGCAAGAAGACTTCCTTCGCGCTGGCCGGGATATACGGAGAAAAATTCTTCATAAATTGGTTTATTGAAATTCAAAACGGAAGGATCGATATAGTTCCAGAATTTACGGTTATAAAGGTCGATTCCTTCTTCTATAATGTCTTTTTTTGCGAGTTCAACAATTTCCTCAAGCCTTGCAAGATATTCTTCGTTTGCGGGAATGTTAATTTGGGAAACAACGGTAAAGCTGTCCCCGAGTTTTAAATTGAGGGAAGAAAGCCTTGCGTATTCAAGAGCGATTTCGTTTTTTGCTTCGGGCCATTTTCCTTCTTTAAGAGTTAGATTTCCGTTTTTTTCAAAAACCTCCGAAAAAGGAGTTATGTAATATTCGTTGTCGCCGGAAAAATAATCGATTCCCGAAACGGAAACCATCGGAAGAACAATGGAGTTTCCGGCTTTTTCGGTAAGTTCAAAAATTGTTTCTTCGGTGAGATTTACGGTTGAATCCTTTTCGCTGTATTCCGCGCCGGTAAGTTCGGAATCGGAAACCATAACCTGCCAGCTTCCGTATGTTTCGTGGCGCTGGCGTTCATCGGTTTCCTGGAGTGAAGTTATAATTGTTGTTGAAAGAACAAGAAAAAGAAAAGCAAGGGCAACAACGCTCCAAAGCAAAAGACTGTTTCGTTTTTGCCCAAAAAGTCCGCGCAAGGCGATTTTACGCATACTTAAACCTCTTTTCGACATAAAATAAACCGTTGTTATTCTACCATATTTTAAATAATAATACAACTTTAATTGAGTTTTGAAAGAATAATCCGAAAATTTCTGTTTATTAAGATTTTTTTAAGATTTTCGGATTTTATTGAAGATTAGCGTTAATTGATTTATAATGAAGCTGAAAAAATTAAGAAGGAGGGGAATATTTTGGAAAAGAAGGAAATTTTTAAAACAAAAAGCGCTGAAATTGCGGCAAAAATTCTTTTTACCGGCGTTGCAGCCGCTGCGTCTTATTTTATTGTTCTCGTTGTTTTCATAATGCTGTCGCTTATCGGAGTTAATATTGTTTTGTCGGTTATCGGAGCGGGCATTGTTCCGCTTCTTTTAATCCTTTTGATCTGGTGCAAAAACAGAAAGAAAGTGTTTAAATATTGGACTGTTTTTGCTGCAGTCGCGGTTGTTGCGGTCGGAATTGATTACGGAATAGATTTGTATGACAGAATGATTACAATAGATACGACACCGAATATCGCGGTCAATGAATATCTTCCTTTTGATGATGATTCAAAAATTGTCGTTCTTGATAAGGAAGCGAGCATTGAAATTGAAGGCGATTTGCCTGTTGTTGACGGAGCCGCGGCGGTTTTTCCCGTTTATTCCGCTTTTGTAAATGCGGTTTATCCGGAAACAACCGAACTTTGGGACGGTGTTTTTGAATATAACAACACGGTCGGCGGATATAAACTTCTCGGAGAAAAACAAACGGATATTTTCTTCGGCGCATATCCTTCGGAAGAACAGATTTCCGATGCGAAAGCGAAAGGAACGGAATTTGTTTATACTCCCATCGGATACGATGCTTTCGTTTTCTTTGTCCATAAAGATAACCCCATAGATAATCTTACAACAGAGCAGGTTCAGGCGATTTATTCAGGGGAAATAAGAAACTGGAAAGAACTCGGCGGACCGGACGAGGAAATTGCGGCATATCAGCGCAACGAGGGAAGCGGAAGCCAAAGTATGCTTATCCGCTTTATGGACGGAAAAAAGATTATGAATGCCCCGACGGAAATGGTGGATGATTTTATGTCCGGAATTGTTGAACAGGTTTCGGATTACAGAAACAAAAAAGGTTCAATTGGTTTTTCGTTCAGATATTATCTTGAGGGAATCATAAAAAATCCGGATATTAAAATCCTGAGCATAGACGGCGTTGCGCCGACTGTTGAAAACATCAAAAACGGAAGCTATCCGATAACAGGCCCCCTTTATGCGGTAACATGGGAAGGAAACAGCAATAAAAACGTTGAAAAGCTTCTTGATTGGGTGCTTTCGGAAGAAGGACAGGAAATAATTGAAAAAACAGGGTATGTCGGAGTAAAATAATGATAATTAAACTGTATCATATGAGCGAAACCCTTAAACTCGATGATGAACTTTTGCCGGATTATTTTAATAAATCCGCTTATTGCGAACCTTATATTTCTGCAATGGAAAAAGGCGTTGCTTCGCTTGAATTACTGCTTGAACAAAAGATTGAGGAACAGCGGGAAGATTGGAATGATATTGTAAAATGGTGCGTGGAAGGTGTTTTTGAATATATCAGAAAAACCGAATTTCCGCATATTCCGAGCAGAACAAAAAGCAATTATTATTTTGATAATCTTGATGATTTTGCGGTTTTGTATCAGGCGGGCTGGGCGCAGGAACCGGAAGAAGAAAGAAGCAAACTGCGGCTTTATGAAATAGAAATTCCGGCGGAAAATATTTTTAAATTCGATATGTCGGTTTTTGATGAAGCATACGATAAAATGCATGATGATAAAGATTTGGAATCTTTAATAATTTATGCGCGTAAATATTTCAGCGGTCAAAAAACAGAAAAACCCGTATTGGAAATTATGAGCGACAGCCGCGCAAAAGCGGTTAAAGATATTTCTGATTATCTGAAAAATATTACATAAAAAATAACCGGAGAGCTTTTGCTCTTCGGTTATTTTATTTCTATATGGGTGCATTTATCCGGAAAAATCCTGTGAATTATTTTGAGCACCGCTTCAAGATGTTTTTCGGGAAAGCCTATGCTCAAAATGCCGATATGCAAAATATAGCGGTGCTCAAAGGATTCCATAATGCTCAAGAACTTTTCGGAGGTTTTCCTTTTTGCTATCATCCATCGGACCGAGCGGAAGTCTGCACGGACCGAAATCTTTTCCGAGCATATTAATCGCTTCTTTTACGGGAATCGGGTTAACATCGGAAAAAAGCGCATCAATAAGCGGAATAATCTCAATTTGCTTTTTTGCGGCTTCAATATATTTTCCCTCAAAAAAGAGCGAACAAAGTTTTTGCATTTTTTCCGGAACAATGTTTGCGGCGACGGAAATAACTCCTTTTGCGCCGATGCTCAAAAACGGAACGGTGAGTTCGTCGCTTCCGGAATATATATCGATTTTGTCGCCGCAAAGGGAAAGAGTCCGTTCCGCCTGGGCAAGATTTCCCGAAGCCTCTTTGATTGCGCAGATGAACGGGTTTTCGGCAAGTTTTGCGTAAGTTTCCGGTTTGATGTTGACGCCGGTTCTTGAAGGGACGTTATAAACAATCAGCGGAAGCTGGCACCATTTTGTGATATAGGAATAATGTTCGATAAGTCCGTTTTCATTTGCTTTGTTATAATATGGAGTTACCGCAAGAACAGCGTCTGCTCCGGCGTTTCTTGCGTTCAGGGCAAGTTTTGCCGCATGGCGGGTGTTGTTGCTTCCTGCGCCCGCAATAAGCGGTACACGGCGGTTTATGACATCCTTTGCACAGCAGATTATGTTGTATTGTTCCTCGTCGGAAAGAACGGCGGATTCGCCGGTTGTTCCGTTTACAACAATTGCGTCCGCGCCTTTTTCAATAAGTTCGTCAATATGTTCGGCATATTTTTTTAAATTGACGCTTCCGTCGGAATGCATGGGTGTTGCCGCCGCAGCGCCGCATCCGGTAAAAATTGTATTTTTCATAATAAAAAAACCTCCGCAACGATTCAGATAATAGAAATCTATGCGGAGGATTTTTTTATTATGTTATTTAATCAAAATAGCCTTTTGCGGCATAAAGTTCCGCCATAAGAACGTTTCCGCCGGCGGCGCCTCTTAAAGTGTTATGGGAAAGGCTTACGAATTTATAGTCATACTGACTGTCGGAGCGAAGTCTTCCGATGGAAACGCCCATTCCTTTTTCAAGATTGCGGTCAAGTTTTGCCTGGGGTCTGTCGGGTTCTTCAAAATAGGTGAGAAAATGTTCCGGAGCGGAAGGAAGTTCAAGAATTTGAGGTTCGCCTTTATATTCCGCCCAGCATTTTTTGATTTCCTCGATTGAAGGTTTGTTTTCAAAACTTACAAAAACCGCGGCGGTATGACCGTCGGAAACCGGAACGCGAAGACATTGGGTCGTTATAGCGGGAGAAACGGCATTGATGATTTTTCCGTTTTCGAGTTTTCCCCAGATTTTAAGCGGTTCGTTTTCGCTTTTTTCCTCTTCGCCGCCGATATAGGGGATAAGGTTATCAACCATTTCCGGCCAGCGTTCAAAGTTTTTTCCGGCGCCGGAAATTGCCTGGTAAGTGCAGGCAAGAACTTTTGTGATGCCGAATTTCATAAGAGGATGAAGCGCTGGAACGTAGCTTTGGATTGAGCAGTTGGATTTTACGGAAATAAATCCGCGCTTTGTTCCAAGACGCTGTTTCTGCTCCGCAACAACCGCAATGTGTTCCGGGTTTATTTCCGGAATAATCATCGGAACGTCAGAAACTCCGCGGTTTGCGCTGTTGTTGGACATAACCGGACATTCGAGTTTCGCGTATTTTTCTTCAAGTTCCTTGGTTTTAGATTTATCCATATTGACCGCGCAGAAAACAAAATCAACAAGGGAAGCGATTCCTTCGGCGTCTTTTTCTGCGTCAAGAACGGTCATTTCTTTTACCGCTTCGGGAATTTTCGTTTCCATTGCCCAACGTCCGGAAACAGCTTCATCATAGGTTTTTCCGGCGCTTTTTCCGGAAGCGGCAAGAACTTCGATATTGAACCAGGGATGATTTGCCAAAAGAGTAATAAGGCGCTGCCCGACCATTCCGGTTGCCCCGATTATTCCAACTTTATAATTTTTCATTAAAGAAACCTCCTTTAATAAAAATGCTTGCAATAAATCCTGTGTTGCAATATAATATATAAGTTATATTTAATATGTTTTTGATTTTATCATTACATATTTTTTCTGTCAATATTTTTAATAATTTTTAATAAAAACGGTGATTTAATGAAAACAAGCGATTTTTATTTTGACCTTCCGGAGGAACTTATTGCGCAGCATCCTGCGGACCAGCGCGACCATTCCCGCCTTATGCATCTCAACAGAGAAAGCGGAGAGGTTGAACACAGACATTTTTATGATATAATCGACCTTCTTGAACCGGGTGATCTTCTTGTTCTCAACAATTCAAGAGTTATTCCCGCAAGACTTATCGGCGAAAGGGAAGATACCCATTCTCCCATCGAGTTTCTTCTTCTTAAACAAAAGGATCTTGACGTTTGGGAAATTCTTGTCCGTCCCGGAAAACACGCAAAAATCGGAAAAAGATTTGTTTTCGGCGGAGGACTTCTTAAAGCGGAAGTTATCGATATCGTTGAAGAAGGCAACAGAATCGTAAAATTTGAACATGAAGGCAATATCTATAACGTGCTCGATGAAATCGGTCAGATGCCCCTTCCGCCTTATATTACCGAAAAACTTGAGGATAAGGAACGTTATCAGACCGTTTATTCCGACCCGATCGGTTCTGCGGCAGCTCCCACTGCGGGACTTCATTTTACCGAGGAGCTTCTTGAAAGAATCAGAGCAAAGGGCGTTAAAACCGCTTTTGTAACTCTTCATGTAGGTCTCGGAACTTTCCGCCCGGTAAAGGTTGAGGATTTTGAAAATCATATAATGCATACGGAACATTATATGCTTCCGGAAGAAACCGCGAAACTTATTAACGAAACAAAAGCCGCCGGACACCGGGTTATTGCCGTTGGAACAACTTCCTGCAGAACCCTTGAATCCGTTGCATCAAAATTCGGCGAAATAAAAGCGGACGACGACGATACAAGCATTTTTATTTATCCAGGATATAAATTCAAGGTTCTTGACGGTCTTATCACTAACTTCCATCTTCCGGAAAGCACCCTTATTATGCTTGTTTCCGCCTTTGCGGGTTACGAAAACGTAATGAACGCTTATAAAACCGCCGTTGAGGAAAAATACAGATTTTTCAGTTTCGGTGATTCCATGGCGATTCTTTAAACTGAATAAACGAAAAGCGACCGTTTTGCGGTCGCTTTTTTTGCATTGATGTAAGTTTTCGGGCAATTATTCAACAGCTTGATTTTGAATTTATCCCTGAACGTCTTTTGCAACGTTTCTGAATTTATCTTTCGGCATTTTGCAGAGAGGGCAATGGAAATCTGCCGGAAGGTCTTCAAATTTGGTGCCGGGAGCAATTCCTCTTTCGGGAATGCCTTTTTCTTCGTCATAGGTGTATCCACAGATCATGCAGGTATATTTCATAAGATTATCTCCTTTAATATTATTGATTTTCTATCAAAGTATTTCCTTGATTTGTCTGTATTATACACCAATATATTCCGGTTTTCTGTAACTTAATCACATTAAATAAATATTTTTTAATCTTTTTTAAGATTTTTATAGTTTTCGAGTTCTTCCGCAGTCATATGGTCTTCGAGCACGCCGAAAATTATTTTTCTGTCCCTTGCGCTTGCTCTTCCGAATGCGCTTAGCATGAGGGATTCTTCCGTGCTCAAGGTTTTTATCGGGGCAGGGAAGCCGCTTATTCCCATAAGATAATCAAGCGAAACGTCAAGCGCTTCCGCAATTTCCGCGGCTATATCCGCCTGGGGCTTTCTGCTGTTGTTTACATATCGCGAAAGGGTTGCTTCGGTTGCGCCGATTTTCTGCGCAAGCCAGCTTTGGGTTATTCCGCGCTGTTTCATTATTTTTTTGACTTTTCTTCCGAAATCTTTTATTTCTGCCATTTTCAATATCTCCAAAATATCAGTTATACAAAAAGTATTATAATTTTAGCACAAAAATTATACGATTGTCAAGATTTATTATACAAACGGAAACAATGTTGAAAAGTATTATTTTACAAATTTTACTTGAAAAGATTTGATTATTAAGTTATACTATATTAGTTATATTATGCCTTATAAAAAGAGGAGATTTAATGTTTACTTTATTAAAAACAGAAGGAAGAGCCCGCAGAGCAGAGTTCCAGACCGTTCACGGAACTGTTCAGACTCCCGCGTTCATGAACGTTGCAACCTGCGGCGCAATAAAAGGCGGCGTTGCCGCAGAAGACCTTAAAGAACTCCATTGCCAGGTCGCACTTTGCAACACTTACCATCTTTCTCTCCGTCCCGGAGATCTGGTAGTTAAAGAACTTGGCGGTCTTCATAAATTCATGAACTGGGACAGACCCATTCTTACCGATAGCGGCGGTTTTCAGGTTTTCAGCCTTTCGAAACTCCGCAAAATTAAAGAAGAGGGCGTTTATTTCAGAAGCCACCTTGACGGACACAGAATTTTTATGGGTCCGGAAGAATCCATGCAGATTCAGTCCCATCTCGGAAGCACCATTGCAATGGCTTTTGACGAATGTGTCGAAAACCCCGCTCCGAAGTCCTATGCGGCCCAATCCTGCGCAAGAACCGTAAGATGGCTCCACCGCTGTAAAGCGGAAATGGACCGCCTTAATTCTCTTCCGGATACAATCAATCCCCATCAGATGCTTTTCGGAATCAACCAGGGATGCACCTTCGAGGATCTTCGTGTTGAGCATATGAAAGAGATTGCTAAACTCGATCTTGACGGTTACGCAATCGGCGGTCTTGCGGTAGGCGAACCCACCAACGAGATGTACAGAATCATTGATGCCGTTGAACCTTATATGCCGGTCAACAAACCCCGTTATCTTATGGGTGTCGGAACTCCCGTTAATATTCTTGAAGCGGTTCACCGCGGAGTTGACCTTTTCGACTGCGTTATGCCAAGCCGTAACGCCCGTCACGGAACGCTTTTCACCTGGGAAGGCATCCGCAACCTCAACAATGAAAAGTATATCTATGACCAGGGACCGGTTGACCCGGAATGCGGATGTCCCACATGCCGTCTTCACAGCAGAGCTTATGTAAGACATCTTCTCCGCGCAAACGAACTTCTTGCGCACAGACTTACTGTTCAGCACAACCTTTATTTCTATAACACTCTTATGGAAAGAATCCGCGAAGCTCTTGATAACGGAACTTTTGAGGAGTTTTATCAGAAATACCGCAATATTCTCGGAAAAAGAATATAAAATAATATTTTAGTTTATAATTATTATTATAAATTCGGAGGTAAAAAATGTTTAATCATCAGTTCCTTTTAATGTCCGGCGAAGCCGCAGCAGAAAGCGGTTCCATTGGTGAAACCCTTCTCAGCTTTGCTCCCATTCTTGTTGTTGTGGTTGTTTTCTATTTCATGCTCATCCGTCCCCAGCAGAAAAAAGACAAAGCAGACAGAGCAATGAGAGAAAATCTTGAAGTCGGCGATGAAATCGTAACTATCGGCGGAATTGTGGGAAACGTTGTTTCCATTAAAGAAGATACCCTTGTTATCGAAACCGGAAGCGACAGAAGCAAAATAAGAATTCTCAAAAGCGCTGTCGGCCAGCTTAGAGAAAAAGCATAATTTTTAATTAAGAAAAGAATAAAAACGCTTTCTTTTGAATAACCTTTGAAAAGGATATTCCGAAGGGAGCGTTTTTTATATGTCGCAGAAAAGTTTAAAAAAATATCTGGTAAGCATTTTTGTCGGGGCGGGAATCGGGATGTTTTCTTCGGCAATTTTAATATTTATGCTTGCGGCGGCTCTTTCAATCGGAGATATTCCGGCAATGCTTTTTTCGCCGCTTACCGTTATAATTCTTGCCTTGGGAGGATTTGCCGGGGGATTTGCTTCTTCAAAAATTTCCGGAGAAAAAGGAATTTTCTGCGGTGCAGCTTCCGGAACCGTTTATTTCCTTTTGGTATGGCTTTTCGGGGCATTCTTTGAATATTCCGGATTCGGAACGGCGGCATTGATAAAATCGGTTATGATAATAATTGCCGGCGCCCTTGGCGGAATAATCGGGGTTAATAATGTAAAAAGAAAATAGTTGAAAAAAGCTGAAATATGTGCTATAATCTATGTAAATTAATCTTGTTGATATATCAACTTTCAGGAGGAAGACATAATGGAACACATCAAAACTGTTAATAACGCAAATCTTAAAGAATCCTGCGCAAAAGGCGGCTGCGGCGAATGCCAGGCTTCCTGCCAGTCCGCATGCAAAACTTCCTGCACCGTTGCAAACCAGGAATGCGAAAACGAATCCCGCAAAGGAAACAAATAATTTTATAATTCTGAATTCGTTGCAGGCGTGCCCGAAACCCGGTGCGCCTGCCGTTTTTTTGGAGAGTTTTAAATGGTACATACTTTTTATCTCAATGGATATTATATTGCTCTTGACGTAAACTCGGGAGCTGTTCATGTTCTTGATAAGCTTTGTTTCGATCTTCTCAATAAATTCGGGGACAAGCTTCCGGAAGAATTTCCATCCGATATTCTTGAAGAACTTTCCGCCGAATATGAAAGGGAAGAACTTATTGAGGTTTATTCCGAACTTCTTGAACTTCAGAAAGCGGGACAGCTTTTCAGCGAAGACGATTATGAGCGTTTCACCGATATGATGAAGGGCGCGCCGATTAAATCAATGTGTCTTCATATAATTGCCGACCCGAGCGAACCTTATGCAATTACGGAAGAGGATCTTCCGGCTATTTTTGCGGAATATGAAAAACTTGCGGTTGAAATGATAAGAAGAAAAAAAGAAGAGGGAAGATGCTTCAATTTCTTCCATTTCATGATTGATCTTGATCAGGGTCCCTGCGCAATAAAACGTCTTCGCGGATGCGGATGCGGAAACGAATATGTTTCAGTAACGCCCGACGGAGATATTTATCCCTGCCACCAATTTGTCGGAAACGACGAATGGAAAATGGGAAATCTCGATGATGAAACTCTTGATATTGAAATGAAGGACAAATTTGCTTGCTCCAATATCTATACCAAGGAAGGATGCAGAGATTGCTGGTGCAAATTCTATTGTTCCGGCGGATGCAACGCAAACAATTACAGTTTTAATAAAGATATCAATAAACCCGTAAAACTTTCCTGCGAAATGGAAAGAAAGCGTGTTGAATGCGCGATTATGATCAAAGTCGCAATGGCCGATAAATAATTTTAAAAAAATTAAAAGCTCCGGAATATCCGGAGCTTTTTTGTTATATAAATTAGCAGGGAAGACCGAAAGGGAAGGAGTAATTTTTAAAAAATGGACAAAAAGATTGTTATTGATACTGTTATAAAGAACAGATTTTTGATTATTATATGCATCATGCTCGTTTTCGGAACAATTTTCGGGACGAGCATGCTCGGATATCTTCCGGAAGAAATTTGTTTGAATATTTTTGATTTTATATCATCGGATTCGGAAAATTTTATAAACGATTTTATAAACAGTTTTTCTTTTCCGTTTCTGATTCTTTTGGGACTTTATTTTTCCGGTTCAAGCATTTTGGGAACAATTTCCGTTCCGTTTATAATTTTTATATACGGAGCTTTTACCGGGTTTGAAAATGCCGTAAAATACAGCATTCTCGGGGCGGATTACATAGTGAACGGAATGATTTTATATTTTTGCGGAGCGCTGTATTTTGGATTTATTATCATTGTAATGGCTGAAAGTTCAATTTTTTCTTCAAAAAAGCTGAAAGCCTGCATCAAGGATATCAACGCCGAAAAACCGCATTATAATGCGAAAAAACAAGCTGTAAAGTTTGTTGGTTTTACAGCCTGTTTTGCGATAATTTCTTTAATTTCGGTTTGTTTTACAAGATTTATTCAGTCGGTTCTTTAAGTTTTTTCTTCGGCTGTTTTACATTTTTAAGCGGAGATTTGTTCGATGCGTCCTCAATCTGTTTATTGCTTACGTGAGTATAAATTTCGGTTGTCGAAAGGCTTTCGTGCCCAAGAAGTTCTTTTAAAACGCGGATATCAACGCCCGCATCCTGATAAAGCAAAGTTGCTGCGGTGTGGCGGAGTTTATGGGGAGAAATTCCCATTCCGTCAAGTCCGGCCTCTTTAAGGCAATGTTCCACGATTTGTTCCACGCCGCGGGTGCTCAATCTTTTGCCGAATCTGTTCAAAAATAACGCATTTTTGTCAATCCGCTTGATTTTTTCGCCGGAATTGAGCACACGAAGATAGTTTTCAATAGCCGTAAGGCATGAACCGTTAAGATAAACGATTCGTTCTTTGTTGCCTTTACCAAGCAATTTAAGCCGGTTTTCGCGGATATCCTGGATATTGATTCCGCAAAGTTCCGATACACGCATTCCGCAGTTTAAAAACAGCGTAATTATGCAAAAATCCCGTTCCGTAAAGTTCGTTTCAACGTGGGTTAAAAGTTCAAGCGCCTGTTCAAGTGTAAGATATTTCGGAAGAGTTTTTTTTAGTTTCGGGGTTTCAAGATTGAGCATCGGATTTTCCGAAAGTTTTCCGCTTGAAATCGTAAGATATTTATAAAAGGATCTTATTGCGGAAACTTTGCGCGAACGCGCTTTGGCCTGGTTATCGTGGTTTCGCTGGAATTCCGAAAGAAATCTCATTGCGTCGGTTCTTGTTGCGTTTTTAATCAGATCAAAGCTTGCGTCGCATATTTTGATTTCTTTGTAATCGGTATCATCGGATACAAGTCCGTTATCAATCAAAAGGAATCTTATAAAAGATCTTAAATCAATATAATATCCGTCAACGGTTCGCGGAGAACGGCCTTTGATGGTTTCCATATAAAACAGAAAATCCTGAAGGAATTCCGGGCAATCGTTAAGATTTTCCTTATTCATTATAAAATCCTCCTTTTTCGCTCCCCTTAACTTCGCTAAATTTCTATTTAGCGAAGTTGACTCTATGGAAATTATAGCATAAAATGCTCTATCCCGTCAAGTATTGATAAATAAAAAAAGCCCGATTATTCCGGACTTTTTTACAGTATTATTCTTCTTCGCAAAGCGGCAAAATTCCGCCGATATCTTTTAAAGTTCTTCCGCCAAGATTTTCCGCATAAATATTTCTGTTTCGCAAAAAATCTTTTATATTGTCATAATCCTTGATTGATTTAAGACTTCCGGAAGTTCCGAGAATTTTTTCTTCAACCATTCCCCCGCATCCTCCGATAAATCCCGTATCGTAACCTCTGAGATAAATTCCGCCCTCTTTAATTTTGAGAACTTCAATTTCCTTTTGCTGTAAAATTTTGGAAATTCCTGGGTCGGCAGTTATTACGGCGTCTTCACAGACCGCCAATACGGAACATTTTGCATAGCCTTGTTTTACTCCGATTATGTTATAGTTGTTCTCCTCGGCAAATTCCATAAGTTTTTTGTCGATTATATCCGGGTTTACGATAATATTTCTTCCGATTATTTCTGCGTTTATAAGGCAGTCTTCCGGATAGCTGAAATCAATTTCGTTTTCGGTGTTCTGTATTTCGAATCCGAGCATATTGAGCATATCGGTGCTCTTTTTTGAGCATCCGGAAGTGAGCAAGGAATTTCCGCCGAGATGAAGTATCTGCAAATCGGCATGCGAAGCGGTCCCCGTCGGAAGATTTTCGTTCGGTTCAACCGGAACAACGGCGATTTTTGCCGATTGCAATGCGGAAATAACGTCTTCAGCTTCCGAAGAAACAGCGGCAACGGTTATATTTCCGGAAGGAAAATTCGGGTTTTTAACAAAATTCATGGCTTATTTATCCTCTTTTTTTCGAATTGCGGAAAAAGCTTCGCCGACGCTTGAAACGCCGGTAAGATTGATTTTGTAATCTTCTTTATGCAGTTTTTTAAGGCACTGCGAAGGCAGTATCACTTCCGCAAAACCGAGTTTTTCGGCTTCCTTGATTCGGTTTTCAGCGTTGGAAACGCTTCGGAGTTCCCCGCCGAGCCCGATTTCTCCAAAAGCGACAATGCTGCTGTCAACAACCGTATCGGTAAGGCTTGAAATAAGTGCTATTGCAACGGAAAGATCCGCCGCAGGTTCGTCTAGTTTAAGTCCGCCGACAACGTTTATATAGGTATCCATGCTTCCGAAATAATAACCTGCCCTTTTTTCAAGAACGGCTATGAGCAAGGCGGTTCTGTTTATATCAAATCCGTTTGAAGTTCTTCTTGGAACGCCGAATCCGGTTTTTGAAACAAGAGCCTGAACTTCCGCAAAAATAGGTCTTGTTCCCTCAATAATACAGCTTACGCAGGTTCCGGAAACGTTGGTGGGTCTTTCGGAAAGAAGCGCAACGGAGGGATTTTCAACCTCGCGAAGACCGTTTCCGTCCATTTCAAAAATTCCGATTTCGTTTGTGGAACCGAAACGGTTTTTGATTGAACGGAGAATCCTGTAACTCATGGTTCGTTCCCCTTCAAAATGAAGAACGGTATCGACGATATGCTCCATGACTTTCGGTCCGGCAATGGCGCCATCCTTATTAACGTGACCGACGATTATAATCGGAATATCCGCTTTTTTTGCGACTTTTGTTAAAATTGCGGTGCATTCCTTTACCTGTGTAACGCTTCCGGCGGAAGATGCTATTCCGGAAAAACTCATGGTCTGGATCGAATCCACCATTACCATATCCGGTTTTTCGCTGCTGATTGCGTTAACAACCTGGCCAATATCGGTATATGGCGCAATATAAAGATTTTTGCTTTCAACGCCGATTCTGTTTGCACGGAGTTTGAGCTGGGATTTGCTTTCCTCGCCGGAAATATAAAGAATCTTCATTTTTTCGGAAAGTTTTCCGCAAATCTGCAAAAGCATGGTTGATTTTCCGATTCCGGGGTCGCCGCCAAGCAAAGTTACGGAACCTTTTACAATTCCACCGCCCAGAACCCTGTCGAGTTCGTCGATTCCGGTGACGTAGCGGAATTCTTCGCCGACATCAACTTCCGCTATGCTTGAAATTGTTTCCGCTTCCGGTTCGCCGATTACAAGACCGGCGGTTTTCTGTTTAGATGCGCTCTCTTCTGCCCGAACGTCCTCAATAAAAGTGTTCCATTCGCCGCATTCGGGGCATTTTCCCATCCATTTCGGGGTTTCGTATCCGCATTCGGAGCATACAAAAATCTTTTTGAGTTTTTCCATTATTATTAAACTTCCCTTTCGGTAAGATGTTTTACTGTCGAAACCGCAATCGCAAAAGCCATTTTGTTCTGATAACCGTCGTCGCTCAGCAAAGCCGCTTCGCTGTTATTTGAAATAAAACCGCATTCAACAAGAACCGCCGGTTTTTCAGTATGATAAAGAATATAAATTTCTTTTGCAGCCTGTTTTATAACCCGGTTGTTTTCCGGTTGGAGCATTGAGGAAATTCCGTCCTGAAGCGATTTTGCAAGAAGTTCGCTTTCCGGATTGTTTTTGCTGTAAAAAACCTGCGCGCCTTTTGCTTCTCCTCCGAAGATATTCTGGTGAATCGAAATCGAACAAAGACAGGGAGATTTTTCAATTTGTTCAAGGCGGTTTTTTATATCGGAAACTTTTTTCTCCCTTTGCGTTTTAAGTCCATCATCACAGGTCATTTTATCAGTTTCCCTCGTGAATTCGATTTCGTAACCGAGAAATTCAAAAAATGCCGCTGTTTTAAGCGTTATCGAAAGATTTATATCCTTTTCGATTATTCCTCCGATTCCTATTGCGCCGCCGTCTTCTCCGCCGTGACCCGCATCGAGAAGGATTATGCGTTTTTCGGTAATTTTGGAAGACGAAACGGCGGAAGCGTTGTTTTCTGGAAAATATAAAAACGGAGCAATAACGATAAAAAAGGCTGAAACGGTAAGAACAACCGCTTTTGCGACGATATATTTCAAAGAAAAGCACTCTCCCTTCGCGTTTCTTAATAATACGCAAAAAGAGATTACTCTATACCGGTTATTTTATCACAAAAACATTTGTTTGTATATCCAAAAATTATTATTTAAATTTGTATATTAATTAATAAATTATTTTCATTTATATCGTTGACTTTCACACGATAAAGTGTTAAAATTAAAAAGCTGAGATATTTCAGCATTTTAAAGTGTAAAGGAGTGTTTCTTTTATGAACAGTCGTCTTAAAGATGAAAGTCTTGATGAACTTTTTGAGGCTATTCTTACCCTTGAAAATAAGGAAGAATGCTATAGCTTCTTCCGCGATCTTTGCACTGTTCCGGAACTGAAAACCCTTTCCCAGCGTTTTCACGTTGCAAAAATGCTTGTTGATAAAAGAGTTTACAGCGATATTGTTGAAGAAACCGGTGCTTCCACAGCGACTATCAGCCGTGTAAACCGTTCTCTTTCCGAAGATTACGATTCCTGCGGTGGATATATCCTTGTTTTCAACCGTCTTGAGGGGAAAAAATGAGCGATTACGGCGATTTTGCAAGATTTTACGATAAGTTTACTTCAAACGTTGATTACCCCGCAAGGGCAAGATATTTCGATACTGTGATTCAAAAATACAATCCAAACGCACAGATCGTTCTCGATTTTGCCTGCGGAACAGGTTCCCTCAGCTTT
This sequence comes from Oscillospiraceae bacterium, assembly GCA_015067315.1. Taxonomy (GTDB): domain Bacteria; phylum Bacillota; class Clostridia; order Oscillospirales; family Ruminococcaceae; genus UMGS1668. The sequence goes on from SVMR01000002.1 coordinate 17,606, forward strand.
GAGCTTGAACAGTTCGGATATGATATTGTCGCGGTGGATAATTCCTACGAAATGCTTTCCGTCGGAATGGATAAAAAAGCGGAACTTGAAAGCAACGTCCTCTTCCTTTGCCAGGAAATGAGCGAGCTTGATCTTTTCGGAACCATTGACGCAACGGTTTGCGCCCTTGACAGCATAAACCACGTTATCGACGAAGAGGAAGTAAAGGATATTTTCAAAAAGGTTTCCCTTTTTTCCAACAGAGGCGCAGTTTTTGTTTTTGACGTAAATACCGTTTATAAACATCAGGAAGTTCTTGCAAATAACTGTTTTGTTTACGAAAACAAAAATACGTTTTGCGCATGGCAGAATAATCTTGACAAAGACGGAGTTACCGTTGATATTTCTCTTGATTTCTTCGATAAAACCGAAAATGACGGACTTTATTGCCGTTACAGCAGCGATTTTTCCGAAAGAGCCTATGAAATCGAAGATCTTAAAAAATGGCTTACCGATGCGGGTTTTGAGGCAAAAGCAGTTTTTGATGAAGACAGCTTTCTTCCCCTTCGCCGGGACAGCCAAAGAGCGGTTATTGTGGCAATCAAAAAATGAATGAAATTTTTTTGAAAAATTTTCAAAAAAAGGTTGACTTTTTTAAAATCTTGGTATATAATAAAAAAGTCGTCTGGGGGCATAGCTCAGCTGGTTAGAGCACCTGCCTTACAAGCAGGGGGTCATAGGTTCGAGTCCTATTGTCCCCACCAGAAAAACCGCAGCGGAAAAGCTGCGGTTCTTTTTATCAAATATTCATACGGGGGCATAGCTCAGCTGGTTAGAGCACCTGCCTTACAAGCAGGGGGTCATAGGTTCGAGTCCTATTGTCCCCACCATGAAAAACCGCAGCGAAAAAAGCTGCGGTTCTTTTTTTTATAAAAAACTGTCTTCCCTGCTGTTTTTTTATGTTTTTCAGCAAAAACGGCTCTTTTTATTAATCGGATTTTATAGTATAATATTATCGGGTGATTTTATGAAACATATTGTAAACACAGTAAGCGAAAATCTTTGGCTTGAACAGTATAAGGACAAAGCCGATATGAACAAGTTTATTTCCGATTGCCTTTGCGATGGCTGCGAAGTAATCCGCGGCGGCGAAGACACAACAGGAATTTACGATAAAGATAACGTAATCGGCGTTCATCTTTTCTTCTATCCTGCCTGGCTTGATTTTTGGAACAACGATATTGAAAAACTGAAACTCCATTTCGGAACGCAGGAAGTCTGGGAAGGATATTACAGAGCAAAAAACCGTGAAGAGTTCCTTCTTCCCTACCGCGCGGATATGGAATACGCGGAAGAAATGGGCGCGGAATACGTTGTTTTCCATGTAAACGACGTTTCCAACGAGGAAGTTATCACCTATGAATGGGAACATTCCGACGAAGAAGTCATCCGCGCAGTTGCGGAGATTGTAAACGAGCTTACGAGGGGAAAAAATTACCATTTCAAGCTCCTGTTCGAAAATCTCTTTACTCCCGGAATGATGCTTTTAAAACCCGCAGAAACGGCTCTTATGCTTGAACTTACGGATTACGAAAACAAAGGCATTCTTATGGATACGGGCCATCTGATGTGCGCTCCCCAGAATATTTATACCGAAGAACAGGGAATCGATTTTGTTCTCGAAACGGTAAAAAAACACGGTGAGCTTGCAAAGGAATTCAAGGCGCTCCACCTCCATAAATCCACCACCGGAGAATATATACAGAAGCATAAAACCCTTAATATAACTCCGAAAGAGGATTTTTACGAACGCTGGGGCCAGGGATACGATATCATTCTCAATATAGATATGCACCGGCCTTTTGAAAACCCGAGAGTTCAGGAAATTCTTGAACTTGTTGAACCGGAATACGTTACCCACGAAATTTCCGCAAAAAACCGCGAAGAAAAACTTGAAAAAGTTCTTTGCCAGATGAAAGCGCTTGGAAGAATTTAAACGAAAAAAAGACCCGCAGAGCGGGTCTTTTTTTATCTTGATTACTCAAAATTGTTTTCATAAGCTGCCGTATCAATAATCAGTTTTTTGCAGTTCGGACAGCAATCACATTCGATATGATGCGGAGACATAAAAGGAACATCCAAACGTAATGCATATTTTTCCTTATTGTCGGGTAAAGTGCTTAGTTTATGTTTTCTTTCGCTCCATATTGTGTTTCCGCAATTCAAATATCCGTGAAGCATTTCTGTATTACAAAAAGGACATTTCACAGAGAAGCCCCCTCCGTTAATCAAGTGTTATTTTTTCATAAGAAACAGGTTTTTTATCTTCATCAAATATGATTTTATAGCCTTCGGAAGGCTTTGGCTGCCATGCGTAGAAATGTTCGGCAGTTTCATCACCCGGGAACCAGGTGAGCATTAAACCGGCGATAACGCCGCCGTGGCAAACGATTATGCAATCGGTTCCGATATATTCCTTCATGGCTTCAAGAGAGCGGTTTAACATAATTTCTCCGCTTTCGCCGTTCGGGCAAACGTTGCGCCAGTTGTCGCCGGTGATCCAGTCCTGATAGTCTTCCCTGTCTTTCAGTTCCTCATAGCTTTGCATCTCAAAATCGCCGAAGCTGAATTCCCTCATTCGCGGGTCGGTTTCATGAGAAACCTCCCTTCCGTACATTTCAAAAAGGGTCTGTTCCGTTCTGCAAAGATCGGTTGTGATTATTCTGAATCCCTCGGTATCGGGATATATTTTTGCTTCCCGGCGTTCCCGGATTGCCTCAATTCCCTCTTCAATAAGCGGAATATCTGTGCTTCCGTAATATAAACGGCGTTTGTTGCCTTCGGTAATTCCGTGGCGGAAAAGATAAATCGTGCTCATTTTATTTCAACCTCTGGGAAAGTCCGCAAAAAATTCTTGTAACGTGCTCAGATTTTTTGGAAAGTTTTATAAGAAGCCTTCCGTTTGCCTCGCGCCATGCCCGTTCGGTTTTGTCAATGGGTACAACTCCGCAGGAAATATCGTCGGAAATGATGATTTTATCGCCGATGTTTTCCGCGTGCTCAAAAAAATAATCCACCGGTTCAATTCCGTGCTCAACGCACCAGAAGCTGAAGCGTTCAATATGGCTTATACATTTTTTATCAAATTCCGGCGCGGAATCTTTTTCACAAACAAAGATTTCCTCATCGGAAATATCAAAATTTTCTTTTGCAAAAGCGGTTTTGCCCTGAAAAGCGCCGCCGATTATAAGTTCCATAAAATTCTCCTTAAAAAACAGTCAAAGCAACGATTCCGAAAAGTTCCGCAAGAGTATGTCCGAATCCGGTAACATCGCCGGAAAAACCGTCAAGATTTTTGAAGGCATAAGCGGTGCAGATTACGTATCCGACAACGGTTGCAAAACAGGAAACAAGACCTTCGTTTCCGCAGATTAAATAAGCGAGCGCAAAGGAAACAACAAGAATTACGGAAATTGCAGTGATATTTCCCTTGCTTATTCCCTGCTGAAAGTTTCCTGCGTATTCGCTGTGGCCCATTGGACGGAGAGTTGAAACACCGATTGCGCTGCAGGCTCTTGAAAGCATGCAGATGAAAATAAGCGAAAGCATATTTTCGCTTCCGTCTGCGGAAGCAAAAGCCGCAAAGCTGAAAATCATCAGAATCGCAAGACCTACAACAGCAAAGGAACCGACATGGGAATCTTTAAGAATTTCTCTCTTTTTTTCAAGAGGTCTTCTTGAAAAAATCGCGTCGCAGCAATCCATATATCCGTCAAGATGGATTCCGCCGGTTAAAAGATAAGGCAAAAGCGCAAGTAAAGCCGCTCCGAACATTTGCGGGCAGTTCATTTTATCGAGAAGAATTGCCGCAAGCGCCCAGATTCCGCCGATTACCGTTCCAACGAAGGGAAAAACAACAAGCATAAGTGAGCGCACGGAATCTTCCCAGACATGGGAAAAAGGTGTCGGAATTGCGCAGAACATGCTGAAACTCATGCAAAACGCTTTAATAAGTTTTTTCAAACAAGTTCAGCTCCTTTATAAAAAATAATCTGATTGCAGGAAAATTCCGCGACAACGTCGCATTTTTCCGCAAGAGCCCGGTCAACTTTCGCAAGACCTTCTCTGTAAGAATCGGTCCATTCGTCATAAAAAGCCGCGTCGCAGAAAATATTATCGGAAACAAAAACAACGTTTTCAACGGAATCGGCAAACAAAAGAAGTTCCTTCGCAACTTTTGCGGGAGCTTCTTTATTTATATCTCCGCTCATTCCGCAGAACATTTCGTTGGATAAAAGCGCGGTTACACTATCGACAAGGTATGTTCCTTTACAGTCGAATTCTTCGCTGTGCAATGCGATATTTCTGCCCCATTCGGCGGTTTTGAATCCCCAGCCGGATCTTTCTTTTCTGTGGCGCAAAACTCTTGCGTCGTCTTCATCATCTCTCGGTTCCATTGTCGCAAGATACCAGAGATGTTCTTCGGAAGAAAGCTTTTTTGCAATTTTCTGGGCAAACATGGATTTTCCGTTTTTGGCTCCGCCGGATATATAAATCTTCATCTTTCCACCGTAAAATGATCGCCTTCGCGAATTTCGTCAAGATAGCTGTCGTCAATACTTGCTTCGTCAAAAGTTGCCATTTCGTTCATAATGGCATATGCCGCATCGAGAACACGGAACATAATCGGGCATCCGCTTCCCTCTCCAAGGCGCATTTTCATTAAAAGAGGCGCTTCAAGACCCAGTTCGTTCATAGCGAGAACATAACCGGGTTCAAAGGAAGCATGGGAAGCGATAAGATAATCCTTAACGTTAGGGCAAAGTCTTGCGGCGCAAAGGGCGGCAACTATTGAAATAAAACCGTCGATCACAACGGGAATTCCGTGTTCCGCAGCGCCGAGGAAAACGCCGCACATTGCGGAAATATCAAGTCCGCCGACTTTTGACATTACGTCGATGGGGTCGGTTATATCCGGTTTGTGTTTTGCGATTGCTCCGTCGATAACTTCGATTTTATGGAGATATGCTTCATCAAGAAGTCCGCCGCCTTTTCCTGCGGTTATTTTTGCGGGAGTTCCGGTAAATGCGGAAAGAATTGCGGAGGAGGTTGTTGTGTTCCCGATTCCCATTTCGCCTACGCCGATTGCATCAACGCCGTCTTCGGCGCATTTATCCGCCATTTCAAGACCGACGCAGATTGCTTTTTCAACCTCTTCCCTTGTCATTGCGGGTTCAAGATAAAGGTTTTTTGTGCCGTACGCAATTTTTCTGTTGATTACCGAAGGGCAGTTGTAATCGGTCATAACGCCCACGTCAACAACAACAATTTCGTCGCCGAAATGTTTTGCAAGCGAGGAAGCGCCGGTCATTCCCCTTGTAAGATTGATAGTCTGGGAAAGGGTCACGGATTGCGGAGTGCAGGAAACTCCTTCGTCACAAACGCCGTTATCGGCGCAGAGAACGATAATTCTGCATTTTTCGGCTTTGTTATGTATTTTTCCGGTCATTCCTGCAACACGGATTGATAATTCTTCAAGAACGCCAAGGCTTCCCGGGGGTTTTGCAAGCTGGGCCTGGCGTTCCTTTGCGGCAGTCATAACTTCTTTGTTCGCGGGTTTAACGGAAGATATGGCTTTTTCGATTCTTTCGTTCAAAAAAATCACTTCCCTTCATAATACTTTTATATTCTAACATATTTTTATATAAATTTCCATAGCTTAAAAACAATAGCAAAAAAAGAAAGCGTGCTCATTTGAGCACGCTTAAATATTTATCGATTTCCGTATCGTATTCGACTTCATGTTCTTTTGCTTTTTCGAGCACAAGTTCGTCAGCTTTTTTAAGAAGTTCGATATATTCAAAAAATTTTTCATCCATGGGGATTTTAATGCTTTCGTATGCTTTTCCGAAAACGAAGGGATTATTCATATTATACGAAAAACTCAAATCGCCGTTCGGGCGGACGCAAACGGAATGCCAGCATAAAGAATAAAGAGGTTTTTCCTTATATTCATCCGTCATTTCGGATATTTGTTCGTAACTCAGAATATTGTCGTCGCCGGCGCAGTTCGGATATTTTTCGCAAAGCTCCTTGAGATTTTTATGAAATTCCTCAAATTGTTCCGGCTTAACAATAAGTTCCCTGTTTTCTTCTTTTTCCGCTTCGGATTTGCATCCGAGACTTGCAACGGGAGTTATTTTTACTGAACAATTCTGAAAATCCGAAAATAATTTAAGAATATCCTCTGCGTCGCCGAGATAATGTTTCGCAAGAGTTGCCTGAACGAAAGTCGGAATACCTTTTCCGTCGAAAAATCTTACGGCGTTTATTGCGGATTCAAAGCTGTCTTTTCCGCAGATTGCTTTATGTTTTTCGGGAGTTGAACCGAGGATGCTTGTAAAATATTCTTCAAGACAGCGGTAAGAAGCAAGTTTTTCAAGTCTTTCCCTGTTCATTCCAAGGCTGTTAGAAGCGAAGGTAAAACGCAGACCAAGAATTTCAAGGCAGTCGAGGAGTTCAAAAACGTCGCTTCGCATAAGCGGTTCTCCGCCGGTAAAAATTACGTATCTTCCGCCCTGCGCCTTGAATTCGGCAAAAATCTTTTTAATCTGCTCGGTTGTCATTTCGGCGCATTTTTTATGTATTCCGCCGTCGAGATAACAATGTCTGCAATGCTGATTGCAGGCATGGGTAACTTCTATATAAAGACTGTTGAGTTTGTAATATTCCATTATTCTCCTTTGAGAGAAAGGCTCCGATAAACAGAGCCTTTCTGGATTATCAATTATTCAATGATAAGTTTTTTGAAGATTTTTTTACCTTTTTTAAGGATAACTTCGCCGTCGAACGCGCTTCTGTCGATGGTTGCGAATACGTCGGAGATTTTTTCGTCGTTAACGGTGATTCCGCCCTGTTCGATAAGGCGTTTGCCTTCGCCTTTGGATTTTGCGATTTCCGCTCTGATGAGAGCTTCGGTTACTGCGAGTTTTCCGTCAATAAAATCTGCTTCGGTGAAGGAAACGGTGGGCATATTTTCGCTGGAACCTTTTCCTGCGAAAATTGCTCTTGCGGCTTCAAGAGCTTTATCTGCTTCTTTTTCGCCGTGAACGATTTTTGTTACTTCGTAAGCAAGGCGTTCTTTGCAGGCGTTGATGTTTGCGCCTTCAAAAGTTTTTTCCATCTCTTCAATCTCTTCAACAGGGATGAAAGTGAGGAATTTAAGGCATTTGATAACGTCATCGTCGCCGACGTTTCTCCAATACTGGAAGAAATCGTAAGGAGTTGTTTTTGTCGGGTTGAGCCAGACTGCGCCGCCTTCGGTTTTGCCCATTTTCTTGCCTTCTTTGGTGGTAAGAAGCTGGAAGGTCATGCCCTGAACTTCCTTCTGTTCAAGACGGCGGACAAGTTCGATACCTCCGATGATGTTGGACCACTGGTCGTCGCCGCCGAGTTCCATAGTGCAGTTGTAATCACGGAAAAGCTTGAGGAAGTCATAGCTCTGCATGATCATGTAGTTGAATTCAAGGAAAGTAAGTCCGCGTTCAAAACGGCTCTTTACGCATTCAGCGGTGAGCATTTTGTTGACAGAAAAATGTGCGCCGACGTCGCGGAGAAGTTCAACATAGCCGAGTTTGAGGAGCCAGTCGCCGTTTCTTGCAACAATGCATTTGGAAACGTCAACGATCTGGTTCATCTGTTCAAGGAAGCGGTCTGCGTTATAGTTGATTTCATCAACGGTGAGCATTTTTCTCATATCGGTTTTGCCGGTGGGGTCGCCGACCATGGTGGTGCCGGTTCCGAGAAGGAGGATCGGGGTATGTCCCGCTTTGATCATTCTGTTGATGACCATAAGCTGAAGGAAGTGTCCTACGTGAAGGCTGTCTGCGGTTGCATCAAAGCCGATGTAGAACACAACTTTTTCATTTTCAAGTTTTCTTTTGATTTCTTCGGGGTGAGTCATCTGGGCAATTAAGCCGCGGCGCTCAAGATCTTCGTAAATTGTCATTTTTGGGTTCCTCCGTTTTTATAATAAACTTAATTTTTTGCAAAAATAAAACCCTCCGTCGGCAAAAACCGACAGAGGGCGAATTAGCGCGGTACCACCTCTGGTTCGTCAGTAAAAACTGACCTTTAAAACGCTGTAACCGGCGTACCGGATAAAACCTACTTGTTTTCGGAATTATGGCTCGGGAATGTATTCGCCGCCGTTCTGCCCGCTTTCTTGCACCGACCGAAAGCTCTCTTTGCCGCATGGAACAAGGCTACTTTTTTCCTTCATGGCTTTTTGCAATATGTTTGAATTATATATTAAAGAACGGATTTTGTCAACCTTATTTTGAAAGCTCAAGCAGTTCCTCTGCGCTCTTTTTAAGGGCATCGGTCATTGTTCCGCCCATGATTCTTGCAAGTTCCGTTACCCTGCCTTCTTTTCCAAGACTTTCGACGGAGGTGAATGTTTTTCCGCCTTCCGTATTTTTGGAAATAAGCATGTGGTTATCCGCATAGGCCGCAACCTGGGCAAGATGTGTCACGCAGATAATCTGGCGTCCGGAGGAAACCTGTTTAAGCTTCTGTCCGACTTTCTGCGCCGCGGAACCGGAAATTCCCGTATCGACCTCGTCAAAAATAAGGGTATCGACGTTATCCTTATCGGCGAGAACGTTCTTTATGCTGAGCATAATACGGGAAAGTTCGCCGCCGGAGGCGATTTTTGTAAGAGGTTTAAGCGGTTCCCCTGCGTTTGTTGTAATATAAAATTCAAGATTGTCTTTTCCGGATTCGGTGAATTCGGTTTCCTCAAAATGAACGCTGAAACGGACGTTCGGCATATTGAGGTAAGCAAGTTCATCGGAAACCGCTTTTTCAAAAGCCTCTGCGGCTCTGCGGCGCTTTTCGGTAAGAACTTCGGCAAGTTCTGCGGTTTCGGCAAAAAGCTGTTTCTGCTCCTTTTGAAGCTTTTCAAGGCGTTCTTCGGAAAATTCAATGTTTTCAAGTTCGGAAACGGCTTTATTATAAAATTTGAACATTTCCTCAACGCTTCCGCCGTATTTGCGTTTAAGACGGAAAATCTGGTCAAGTCTGCGTTCGGTTCTGTTCTGCAAAGCCGGGTCAAAATCGAGTTCATCCGCGTTATCTTTTACGTCATTGGCGAATTCTTCAAATTCATAGTACATTTCCTTGAATTTTTCGGAAAGACCTTCATATTGCGGAAAATATTCGGTGAGTCTTGCGCAGTTTTCAATAGCGGTTGAAAGACCTTCGAGAGCGCCTTCGCTTTCGCCGTTTCCATCAAGGGCGGAAACAGTTTCGGAAATAAGCTCCATTATATTTTCCGCGCTTTTTATGCGTTTGCTGAGCGCAAGAAGTTCCTCTTCCTCGCCTTCTTCAATGGCCGCCGCTTCGATTTCGCCGATCTGGAATTTAAGCATATCGATCCTTGCGGTTTTATCGGAATCGTCATTTTGGATTTTTTTGATTTCCCGTTCAACGGAACGCAATTTTTTATAGGATTCCAGATATCCGGAATATTCTTTTTCGGTGTTTCCAAAAGAATCGATATAGCCTATATGAAGTTCGGGATTTTGCAAAACTGCGCTGTCGTGTTGTCCGTGAACGTCAATGAGCACGGACGAAAGCTGTTTGAGCACGCCTGCTGTTGCGGGACGCATATTGACTTTGCAGATGCTTTTTCCTTCGGCGGAAATTTCCCGGGAAATCAAAAGTTCGTCCTCAGCGTCATATCCGAGTTCTGAAAGAAGATTTTCCGCTTCTTTTGAAATTCCGGTGAAAACAGCGGAAACAACCGCCTTTTCTTTGCCTGTGCGGACAAGATCCCTGCTTGTTCTTCCGCCAAGCACCGCATTGATTGAATCGATAAGGATGGATTTACCTGCGCCTGTTTCGCCTGTAAAAACGTTGAATCCGTTTTCAAAATCAATCGAAGCGCTTTCGATTACCGCAATATTTTTTATAAAAAGCTGGGAAAGCATTCCGGCAGGTTCCCTCCTTTCATAAACAATAAAAAATCAGCCGATGAGTTTCTTTATGCTCTCAACAAGAGCGACTGCCATTTTTTCGTCGCGCATAAGTACAAAAATTGTGTCGTCACCCGCAAGAGTTCCCACAACGCCTTCGTGGTTCATTGCGTCAAGAACCGCGCAGGCAGCATTTGCCATACCGGTGTAGCATTTTATTACAATCATGTTGTTAGCATAATCAACGCTTTTTGCGGATTGATTAAAAACGGCATATTTTGTGCTGACGTCGGAATTGTTTTCGCCGGAAGCGGGAGAATAGCGGTATTTTCCGTCGCTTACCATTGTTTTTACAAGGCGGAGTTCTTTGATATCGCGGGAAACGGTTGCCTGGGTTACGTCAAAACCGCTTTCACGAAGATAAACAAGGAGATCTTCCTGGGTTGCAATATCTTTTTCGGAAATAAGTTCAAGAATTTTGGAATGTCGTTTTGTTTTCATTTTTCTTTCCCCTTTTTATCTTCTTCCAATAATTTTCTGGTTAAGGATTTCGTAAAAGCCTCTTCCTGACAAGTTAACAAACTTTACAGATTTTTCAGAGCATTTTACTTTGAGTTTTTCGTCTTTTCTTAATTCAAAAACCCTTTCGCCGTCAACAACAACGTCAAGTTCCTTTTCTCCGCAAACAAGCGAAGAACCTACGGTTATGATTTTCTCAGGAGAAAAAACAACCGAACAGGAAATAAGCGAATGGGGACAAACCGGTGTCATTATTATCGCATTAAGATTTGTATCGAGTACCGGACCGCCTGCGGACATTGAATATGCGGTTGAACCGTCGGGAGTTGAAAGAACAATTCCGTCCGCGCGGTAACGGCAAACTTCGTGGCCGTTGCATTCAACGAAGAGTTCGGCAATTTTTCCGGGTTCGGATTTGCTTACGAAGACGTCATTTATTGCAAGGGCGCTTTTTTCGCCGCAATCTATTTCAAGAACGGTTCTTTTTTCAACAGGACATCCGGTTTTAAAAAGATTTTCGATTTCCAAAAGGCTTTCGGATTCGATATCGGAAAGGAACCCGAGCCTTCCGGCGTTGATTCCGATTATCGGTTTGTCGTATTCAACGGCAAATTTTGCCGCCCGGAGAATTGTTCCGTCGCCGCCGACAATAAATACTATATCAACTTCCGAAAGGATCTTCTCCGGTTCGATAAAACTGACCGCTTGATTGCAGATACATTCCTCCGCTTTCGGAACCATATATACTTCAATTTTCTTTTTTAAAAGTATTTCAACAAGCTTTTCCGCGCAGGGAAAAACGTTTTGCCTTGTAAGATTCGCAAAAACAAATGCTTTTGATTTACCCCGAAAAAGCTTTATTTTTTCACTTTTTTTCAAACCGGAAGCCTCCTTTCTGTTTTTTTAATCAAGTTCGTTATGGGAAGATTCAACAAGTTTTCTGATATATTCGGAAGTTACTTCAAGTTCCGGATTTTTTCTTGTAAGAACCATAAGATATTCAATGTTTCCCTGGGGTCCTTTAATGGGAGAAAATTCAAGACCGACTATGCCGAATCCGGCGTTTTTTGCAAATCCGACCGCTCTTTCAAGAACTTCAATATGAGTTGCCGGATCGCGTACAACGCCGTGTTTTCCGACTTTATCTTTTCCTGCCTCAAACTGGGGTTTAACAAGGCATACCATCATTGCTTCGTCGGAGAGGAAGGGAACAAGAACGGGAATTACAAGACCGAGAGAAATAAAGGAAACGTCGATGCTTACAAAATCAACCGTATCCGGAACCTGCTCGTTTGTAATATAACGGACGTTTGTGCGTTCAAGGTTGACTACCCTTTCGTCCTGGCGGAGCTTCCATGCAAGCTGACCGTAGCCGACGTCGATAGAATAAACCTTTGTTGCGCCTTTCTGGAGCATGCAATCGGTAAAGCCGCCGGTTGATGCGCCGACGTCCATGCAGATTTTATTATCAAGCTTGAAACCGTAAAGTTCCATTGCTTTTTCAAGTTTAAGTCCGCCGCGGCTTACGTATTTAAGATTTTCTCCGCGGAATTCGATTTTATCTTCGGAAGTAACCTGTTCGCCGGCTTTGTCGGCTTTCTGGTTATTTACATAAACCTGACCTGCCATAATTGCGGCTTTTGCCTGTTCCCGGCTTTGAATTATTCCTCTTGCAACAAGTTCTGCATCAAGACGCTGTTTTTCGCTCATTTCAAAGCCTCCTCAACTGTTTTAATCATTGATTCACGGTCAAGACCGTGGATTTTCATCGCTTTTTCAACTTTCATATGCGGAACAAAACCTTTTACACAGAAAGTTTTATAATTACCCTCAAAACCGGATTCCGAAAGCATTTTTCCGAAATGTTCGGCAATGCTTCCGAATTCAACGGATTCTTCAAAAAAGAATATGTTTTTATATTTTCCGGCAATTTCAATAAGTTCATGCTCAATCGGGAAAACTTTTCCGATTTTGAGCACGGATGCGCCGGTTTTTTCCGCGGCAAAGGCTGCTTCGGCAAAAAGCCTTCCGTATGCGATAATAAGGCAGTCTTTTTCGCCTTTAAAATAATCGGAATCGCCGTAAATTTTGCGGAATTTTTCCGGAACGGCTTTTTCGGAATCCCTCGGATAGCGAACCGCCTGTACCCCTTCGGAAGAAAATGCTGTTTCAAGATTGTTTTCAAGCTCTTTGTAATCCGAAGGAGAATAAATCGTAATTCCGGGAATGGTTGTAAGAATCGGAATATCAAAAGTTCCCTGGTGGGTTTCGCCGTCGCCGCCGACTATTCCCGCCCGGTCTATTCCCAAAACAACGTGCTTCGGTTCAATGGAAGCATCGTGAATGATCTGGTCGTATGCCCGCTGGAGAAAGGTTGAATAAACCGCAAAAACAGGCTTCATACCGCCTGCGGCAAGTCCTGCGGCAAAAGTCATTGCGTGTTCTTCCGCAATTCCAACGTCGAAGAACCGTTCTTTATATTTTTCGGAAAAATCCCGAAGACCCGTTCCGTCGGTCATTGCGGCGGTTATTGCACAGATTTTTTCGTCTTTTTCCGCAAGCTTGCAAAGCGTTTTTCCGAATTCGGAAGAAAAAGAATCTCCGGATTCGTTTTTTAATTTTCCGTCTTCGATTTTAAACGGAGCAACGCCGTGAAATTCGGAAGGGTTGTTTTCTGCGGGTTCATATCCCTTTCCTTTGACGGTATTAACGTGGACAAGAACGGGCTTTTTTATGCTTTGAGCACGGCGGAGGGTTCTTATGAGCATTTTAATATCGTGTCCGTCGGCGGGACCGAGATATGTGAAACCGAAATGCTCAAAAGTGTTGCTTGAATAGAACATATCTTTAAAAAATGTTTTAATGTTCCGAAGAACGGAATGGATTCCCTTTCCGATAAACGGAATTTTCAAAAGAAAATGTTCAAAACCGTCTTTAAAACGGAAATATCCCTCTTTTGAACGGATGTTTGCAAGATATTTTGCCATTGCGCCGACGTTCGGAGAGATGCTCATTTCATTATCATTGAGCACGACGATAATATTTGTTCCGCTTCTTCCGGCGTTGTTCATGGCTTCAAAAATCATTCCGCCGGAACAGGCGCCGTCGCCGACAACGGCAACAACGGAATTTTCATCACCGAAAATCTTTTTTGCTTCCGCAATTCCAAGAGCGGCAGAAATCGAAGTGCTTGCATGCCCTGCAACAAAAAGATCGTGCTCGCTTTCGGCGGATTTAGGAAAACCGGAAAGACCGCCTTCGCCTCGAATTCCGGTTATATCCCGTCCGGTTAGAATTTTGTGGCTGTAACATTGATGTCCGACGTCCCAGATTATAGGTTCGTTCGGGGAATCGAAAACATAATGCATCGCAACGGTGAGTTCAACCGTTCCGAGATTTGAAGCAAGATGACCTCCCGTTTCGGAAACTTTTGTAATAATTTCATCACGAAGTTCCGCGCAAAGAAGTTCAAGCTGTTCATTATTCAGTTTTTTAATGTCGCTTGCCTTGGCAATGCTTTCAAGAATTTCGTGTTTCATATAAAAAACCTCTGTTATTTCATTCTTTTGATAAGGAAAGCAAGGAGTTCTCTGAAGTTTTCCGTATCAAATCCGGATTCGTCAAGTTTATCAAGAGCTTTTTTTGCGGAAGAAATATATTCTTTTGCGTCTTCCCTCGCCTTTTCAAGTCCGTGTATTTTTACATAGGAATTGAGTTCGCAGGTTTCATAGCTTCCGTCAAAATCAAGAATATCGTCGATTATCTGGAACGCAAAACCGAAATTTTCCGCATATTCTTCGGAAAGAACGCAAAATTCATCTTTTGCGCCAGCGGCGGCACATCCCATAAGCGCAGAAGCTTTTATAAGCGCGCAGGTTTTGAGCTTGTGTATCAGGTGAATCGTTTTTCCGTCAACTTCTTTGTCTGCTGCCTCAAGGTCAAGAACCTGGCCTCCGACCATTCCGCGGAATCCCGCAGAACCGGAAAGAATCGCAACAGCTTTTATTGCTCGTTCCGGATGTTTTTTCGCATGTTCGCTTTCGGAAATTGCGCTGAACGCGTGAGTTAAAAGCGCATCGCCCGCAAGAAGAGCGTTCGCTTCGCCGAAGGCGATATGGCATGAAGGTTTTCCCCTTCTCATATCATCGTCGTCCATGCAGGGCAAATCGTCATGTATAAGCGAATATGCCTGAATGCATTCAACTGCAGCGGCGTAAGGAAGAATTTCTTTTTCCCCGCATCCGAACATTTTTGCAAATTCAAGAGTCAATATTCCGCGAAGTCTTTTTCCGCCAAGGGCGGAATATCTCATCGCTTCGACGATTTTATCGTAAACAGATGATTCTGCATTGAGTTCAATGCTCATTGCGGAATCAATAATTTTTTTATCTTCTTCGAGAAAGGACATTTTTCTTCCCCTTTCAGTCAAGTTCGATTCTTTCGATTTCAAGCTTTGCTTCATCAAGTTTGCTTTGGCAAAATTTGCTCAGTTCAATTCCTTCTTTAAAGAGCTTTATTGAATCGTCAAGGGAAATTTCTTCGGATTCGAGTTTTTCGTTAATTTCAGAAAGCCTTTCAAGAGCTTTTTCAAAATTCAGTTCTTTTTTCAAATTTCAAAACCCCCCTCGATTTTTTCGTCAACAGTCGCTTTAAACATACCGTCGGCAAGATATATTTCAATTTTATCGTTAATTTCAGCATCGGAAACGGATTTTACGGTTTTTCCGCCGATTTCGATTTTACAAATATTTTTCCTTAAAATTTTTGCCGGATTGTTTGAATCAAGCCTGAAAATTTCGGTTTTGTATTGAAAGCTTTTTTCGGAAAGAACCCGTTTTCCTTCAAAAACAAGTTTTTCTTTTGCAAAATCGAGTTTTTCCTGAAATTTATTTCCGAATTTATCTGTAAAGTAACCGGACTTAACACACTTGAAGTTGTTTAAAATATCCGTATACTTATCGCGTTTTTTGGAAATATAATCCCGCATCCAATCAATATTGTCGTCAAAAACCTGCCGGAGATTGTTTATATCGGGACTTGCAAGTTCCGCCGCCGCAGAAGGAGTCGGCGCGCGTAAATCCGCAACAAAATCACAGATTGAAAAATCCGTTTCGTGTCCGACTGCGGAAATAACGGGAATTTTGCAGGCAAAAATTGCTCTGGCAAGTTCCTCATCGTTGAATGCGGAAAGGTCTTCCGAACTTCCTCCGCCCCTTCCGATTATAATAACGTCGGGTTTTATGATTTCATTCTGTTTTCTTATTGCGGAGGCAAGCTGTTTCGGGGAATCCTCTCCCTGAACGGAAACCGGCGTGAGCATGATTCTTGCAACCGGCCATCTTCTTTTGAGCACGTTGATGATATCCTGAAGGGCGGCGCCGTTTGCGGAAGTTATAACGCCGATTTTTTCCGGATATTGCGGAATCGCTTTTTTGTTTTGAGCATCAAAAAGTCCTTCCGATTCAAGTTTTGCTTTAAGCTGTTCAAAAGCAAGCTGTTTTGCGCCAAGTCCCTCCGGCTGGATGTCATAAACATAAAGCTGGCATGCGCAGGATTTTTGATAGACGGAAAGATCGCATCTTACGATTACGGACATCCCGTTTTCCGGCATGAAGCGGATTCTTTCCGCATAGCTCCGGAACATCACGCAATTTATTTCCGTGCCGGAATCTTTAAGCGAAAAATAAAAATGTCCGGAATAAAAATTTGTTTTGAAATCGCTTATTTCACCCTTTATATAAATACCGGAAAGCTTTTTGTTTTCATCAATATATGATTTTAAATAAGAGGTTATTTGTGTGACAGTAAGAATATTAAACCCCGGCACAAAAACAACCTCCTTTTTTGTTTTATTTTTTGGATGCAACCGAAGCAAGAACGGCAATTCCGGCTGCATTATCTGAAGAAAATTCCGGAAGGGCAAAAATTCCGCCGTATTTTTCTTCAACGGTTTTTCGGATTATTTTATTGGACATAACTCCGCCCGCATAAATAAGCGGAAGTTTTCCGTATTCGGAAATAAGCGCATCAGTCATTCCGCAAAGGGCAGCTTCTACCGATTTAAGGCAGAAAAGAGCGATATCTTCCCTTTTTTCGCCGGAATCAAGCATTTTTCTGCATTTGTTTTCAATTCCGGAAAGACAGCATTCCGCGCCTTTCATGGTGGGCTTGATTTTATATTTTGCAGTACTTTTAAGAGCAAGTTCCTCAAGATATTTTCCCGCAGGAAAAGGAAGTCCAAGCATCACTCCGACTCTGTCAACGGCCTGTCCGGCTTTAAGATCTGCCGAACCGGCAATTTTTTCGCATCTGATGATTCTTTCTTCGTCCGGAGTTACAAGAAGAGCTTCTGTTGTTCCGCCGGAAAGATGGAATGCAATGAATTTTTCGCCGAGCAGATCAAGTCTTCCCGCGGAATAAAGAGCCGCCGCAATATGTCCCTGCTGATGGGAGAATTCATATCTCGGAACGCAGAGCACGGAAGAAACGGTTTTTGAAACCATATCTCCGACAAGGAAACAAGGCATATAAGATCCTTCGATATCGCGCGGTCTTGTTGAAACTCCGACAGCGGTTATATTATATTTTTCCCCGGAAAACAGTTTTTCAACAATATCCCCAAGCTGTTTAACATGAGCAAAAACCGCATCGGACTGGCGAAGACCAAGCTCCCCTTCCTTTACCGGAAGAAGTTTTTTCTGCTGGATAATTTCGCGTTTTTCCTCATCAAAAAGCGCGGAAGAGGTTGTGTAGTTGCTTGTATCGATTCCGAGAATCATTATTCTTCGGTTCCTTCGGTTTTCTTTTTATATACTGCGCCGAGAACGCCGTTTACAAAACCGGGATCATCGTCGCCGCAATATACTTTTGCAAGTTCGACAGCTTCGTTAATGGAAACGCTTGCGGGGACTTCTTCGCCGAAATAATAAATTTCGCAAACGGAGATTCTGAGAATCGCAAGGGTTGCCTTTGCAATTCTGCCCGGTTTCCAATGGTTGGAGCAGGATGCGATGATTTCATCGATTTCGTCGCGTTTTTCAATGGTAATTCTTGCAAGTTCTTTTGCAAAGGAACCTTCCGGAAGAGCAAGATCCCTTCCGTCGGCGGCATTCTGAAGAATGTAATCAAGTCCTTCGCTGTGAAAACCGCTTTCAAATACGATTGCAAACGCAATTTCTCTGGCTTCTTTTCTTGTCATTTTAACAATCCTCCAATAAAAAACCTCCCCGTTTTTGCCGAGGAGGGAAAACTCGCTTTTAATTTTCAAACAACATAATATTAATAATAATTATACCACTATTTAATATATTTACAATAGAAAAATATAAAAAATATGCAAAATTTTTATGAATATACATTTTTAAAAAACCGCAGGCAAAATTTTTTTTCACCTGCGGCTTTTTATTATTAAGTTAATCGTTCACCTCGACGATGGAAATATTTTCTGCCGGAACGGAAGTTTCTTTAACAATCGCTTCTTTTATAACTGCCGCTTCCGTCGGAAGAAGTCCGTCGGTTGCAACCATAACGTCCGCATAATTTCCGGAAATGTAAACAATGCAATCTGCAAAACCTTTTGCTTTGATCATATTTTCAATTTTGTTTTCAAGTTCCATATTTGCGGCAATTTCTCCGGCTTTTTCCGCAAGAACCGAAACCTCTTCGGAATCATCCTTTGCAACTCCGTAAAGATTTTCAATCGTCGCAACCGCTTCGTCCCTTGATTTTTGTCTTGAAACCCTCGCTTCGCTGAAATAAGCTTCCGAACCTGTTCCGTCCCCTGCAGAGGAACTTTCAACAAGAATTGAATCTCCGTAATTCTTTCCGGTTTCAATAAAGCCTTCAAAATCTCCGGAGGCATAAAGATAGTTTACATATACGGCGCCGGAAAGCATAAGAACCATCGCAGTTACCGCAATATGTTTCTTTTTAATGCTGAAATTAAGCTTTTTTCTGCCGATTTTCTTTAAAAAATCAAAATAATTTCTTTTTTCCTTTATGTTTTCAATCGGAAGCTCCACGCTTTCATAATTACTGATACTGGTCATTGGGTATCCTCCTTTATTCATTTTGCCATTTCGGCAACGCTGACTTTGTTTGAAGAAATATCAAGAAGAGCGCAGATTCCTTCGATTATTTTTTCTTTTACCAAAGGGTTTCCGCCTCCTTCACAGATTACAAGAACTCCCCTTATCTTTGCCTCGTCGGTTTTAAGATAAATCGGTTCCTCGCCGTTTTTTCCGTCTATAATAACAATCTCCTCCTGGTTTTCTTTCTCTTTTTCTCCCGTTGAACCGGAAAAATTTTTTGCATAAAAAGTTTCTTCCGAAGATTCAAAAGTTATTGTAACGTGTGTTTTTCCGGCTCCTTTAATTTTTGAAACAGCCTCGCCGATTCTGTTTTCAAGAATTTTTTCCCGTTCGGAAATTTCCGAAGCAGGCGTTTTATCTTCATTTGAATTGATGGATTCTTTTTCCGGAACAGCTTCGGAAAATAAAATCATAACAATTCCGATAAATCCCGCTGCCGGGATTAGAAGAGCCTTGATTTTTTTATTTTTTTTAAAATATTTTTTTATTTTTTCAAATACGTTTTTTAAATTATCCATTCTGATTTTCTCCCGAAAGAATTATTTTCGGTTCAATACCTGTTTTTTGCAAAATTTTTTCTGCCAGCTCATCTGTATTTCCTTTTTCTGAAACAACCACTGCAAAATCATTAATATCTATGCTTTGATCTTCCCGAATATTAACTTTTATTGAAATATCTTCAAAATTGATATCCAGGCTTTTCAGTATTTCCTCGGTTGATTTTATAATTTCGTTTTCAAGATATTCTTCCGATATCCCGTTGAATCCGTTTTCCTCATAATCCGGGGCGATTCCAAAATCTTTATTTTTAAGCGAAAGAAAATCCGGATATTCCATTGCGGAAAGCGGATTTATTACCACGGAAAGAAAGAAAACGCAAAGAATGGATTTAAAGATCTTTTTAATACTCCCTTCCGGAAGTATTAAATTAAGAATTCCGCATACTATTGCGCAGCAGCAGACGGAAAAAGCCCAGTTTTTTATTTCTTCCATTTTACGTTCCTCCGGTCATAAGCATTATCGAAACTGCAAAAATAAACATTACAGAAGTTAATACAACAAGCGCGAGCATTATTCCGATTACGGATGAAGCGGTTATCAGTAGCGCGGAAAGTTTTTTTGTACCGAAAAAACCGCAGGCACCCGAAGAAACGGAAAGACAGATTTTCCATGAAAGCAAACTGATAATTGAAGGAAGAAAAATTGCCGCAATTACAAAAATCGCATAAACTCCAAGTATGTTCTTGGTAACGTCAAGACAGCCTTTTATACTTGATAAAGCGTCCGAAACGGTGCTTCCCACTATCGGAACGGCGGAATTGATAATAAATTTTGCGGTTTTTGAAAAATTGCTGTCCGCGGAGGCGGAAACAATGGAACCGAGCCCCATAATTCCGGAAAAAACCGTAAGCGATATTCCGAGAATCCAGACCGCAAAGTTTTTTACAGATTTTGATATTTCGCCGATTTCAAAATCCGAAACCGAACCTGCAACGCAAAGGGCAAGATAAATACATATCAGCGGAAAAACAATCTCTCCGGCAAGTCTTGAAATAAGAGTAACCGCGGAAAGCATAAGTGTTCTGAAACCCGTTGCGGCCGTAACGTATCCGGATGCGATAATTGCGGAAGAATAAACCGGAATAAAACCGAGCATAAATTCGGAACATTCCGTTATAACCGACGAGGAATATTCAATTATATTTTTAATCGGCATAATTATAATTCCGGCGGCGGAAAGAGTTGAAACCGTATCCGTTACCGTTCCTGTTAAAGAAATTTCTCCGAAAAAATTATGTATAAGCGAACATATCAAAGCCACTGCAATAACGGTAAAAACCGCTTCAAAAGGTTCGCGGATTTTTAAAAGGAAACTTTCAAGAACAATTTTTATAAAATCATAGAAAGAAACCGAAGAAAGTTTTTCAAAATCCAATCCGTCGATTCCCGCCTTTTCAAGGATTTCGATTGTTTCGGAAGAAACCGAATTTAAAAAACCGCTTTTTTCCGCAGTTTCAAGATTCTTCTCAATATTTTCATCAATATATGAACCCGAAAGAAAAAGGCTTAAAATTAAAATTGCAATTATAATTTTTTGTTTCATAAATCAATAAGATTTTTTATTATATCCGTAATTTCGGAATAAAGCGGAATTGCCGAAATTAGAACTGCTGTTTTTCCGGCAAAATCTATTTTTGATGCAACCGAACTTTGTCCGCAATCGGAACATATTTCGGATGCGGATTTTGCAATAAAACATATTCCGAGACAACGGAAAAGAATTTTGAATTTTTCGTGACCGATTCCGGAAATTTCCGTAAGTTCTTTTATTTTTATAAAAATATCCGAAAAAACGGAGATTACATATATCATTACCCCGATTCCGAAAACAAGAGCCGCGGCAAAAGCAAATTCGGGACGGTATTGTTTTAAGATTATTATTAGTGCGGCAGAAACAATTCCGATTCCGATAACGGTAAAAATCTCGTTCATAGCTCAAAAACGGATTTTACCGTATCAAAAAGGTTGCTTATTTCGCCGATGAGCATCATGAGCACGGCAATAAGTCCCGCAAGAGTTGTCATCATCGCCTGTTCTTCCCTTCCGGAACGTATGAGCACCTGGTTGAGCACCGCGACGATTATTCCTATTGCCGCGATTTTAAAAATCATATCAACGTCCAAAAAATTCACTCCTAAAAAAATAAAATTGAAATAAAAGCTCCCGCAAGAATTCCCGATATTCTTATAAGTTTTGATTTTGATTTAAGCAGAACTTCATTTTGAGCATACAGATCGTTAAGCCTGTTTCTGCAAAAAGATATTTCCCGGATTTGATTTTCGGATGAATATTTTCCGAGCACGAAGAAGGTTTCCTGAAGAACGGAAAGAGCGGATTTGTTGGTGCAAAATCCGGATTCGGCGGCGTTCTGTTCAATATCCGACATTCCGTTTTTGAATAATAAAAAAATAAAATCCTCCGTTTTTTTATCGCCGGATTTTTTGCAGTTTTCAAATATTTCCGTTAAGGTTAAGTTTTCGCTTTCAAGGCAAAGGATTATATTTTTAAGAAAGATTTCCGCTCTTTTTATTCCTCCAAGTTCGGAAAGATATTTATTCCCGATTTCAAAACCGATAAGGGAAACCGATATGAAAATTAAAACAATTCCGAAAAATTTCAAGAAAAAATCTCCTTTATGTCAGCGATTTTATAAATTTCAAAATTCCTGTTGAGAAAAACAAAGGTATTGAAAATTCCGGATTCGGCAATTCTTCGGAACATCGGTTTTGTTTTTAAATCGCTTATGTCGGCGGCATGAATGCTTGCGGCAATTTTAACTCCGCTTTTCATTGCGAACATTGCGGATTCAAGGTCTTTTTCGCCGCCGAATTCATCGCAGATTATAATCTCCGGGCTTAATGATCTTACAGCCATTTTCATCCCTTCCGATTTTTCAAATCCGCTTAAAACCATCGCTTTTCCGATATCAAAACCCGGGGTTCCGCGGTTCATTGCGGCGATTTCTCTCCGTTCGTCAACAATCGCAACAAAATATTTTTCGCTTGTTTTTCTTGAAAAATCTCTTAAAAGCGTCGTTTTTCCGGAACAGGGCGGCCCCACCGCCAAAATTCCGCCTTTATCAAGATACGGAACAATCTCATTTGAAATATCTCTTATTTCATGCGGAATTCGTATTACAAGAGCGGAAATATCCTTTATTCCTTCAATTTTTTCGCCGCTGTAAACCGCCGTTCCGCATATTCCTATCCTTATTCCGCCTTCGTATGTAATGAACCCTTCCGAAATTTCTTTTTTATAAGCATGTACGGAAAATTCGCATAAAGCAGCAAAAATATTATTAAGTTCCGGGGCGGAAACGGCTTTTTTACCTTCAAAAACAATTTCTTTTTTTGAAAAAATCCTTATTTTATCGTTTGCGGAAATCCGGATTTCGCTGACATTGTTAAAATCCGTTTTCGAAGCGGAAATTTCATCATAAGCTTCTTTTCCAAGACAAAGAAGCAATT
The DNA here is from genome assembly GCA_015067315.1 of Oscillospiraceae bacterium. Classification (GTDB taxonomy): domain Bacteria; phylum Bacillota; class Clostridia; order Oscillospirales; family Ruminococcaceae; genus UMGS1668. The sequence continues at coordinate 40,199 of SVMR01000002.1, forward strand.
TTTCAAAATGCTTTTCCAAGTTTTTTTCACCTTCTTTTTGTCCAATTCTATGCGGACAAGTTTAAAAATATGCAAAAGAAAAAACCGCGGAAAATCCGCGGTTTTCGCTCTGTTTATTAAGTTTATTTTACCATTTCGAGGAATTCGTTTTCGTTTATGATTTTTATTCCAAGGCTCTGAGCTTTTGTAAGCTTGCTTCCCGCTTCTTCTCCGGCAAGAACAAAGCTTGTTTTCTTTGAAACGGAAGAAGAAACTTTTCCGCCGTTCGCTGTGATTATATCCGAAGCTTCATTTCTTGTCATAGTCGGAAGGGTTCCGGTAAGAACGAACGTAAGTCCGGCGAAAATATCGGTTTTTTCTTTGATTTCGGCGGTCATATCAACGCCGTATTCCAAAAGCCTTGCGATAAGATTTTTTGACTGTTCAAGAGAAAAATAATCAACAAGGGATTTTGCCATAACCTCGCCGAAACCTTCGATTGAGCAAAGATCCTCAAAATCCGCCGCCATAAGATTATTGATATCGCCGTATTTTTCTGCAAGAATATCGGCGGTTTTCTGTCCTATATTGCGGATTCCGAGAGCATAGAGAACTCTCGAAAGTCCTGCGGATTTAGATTTTTCGATTGCGGCAATAAGATTGTTTGCGGATCTCGTTCCCATTCTTTCAATGGAAGCGATATCCTGCGCGCTTATTTCATAAATATCCGGCTGGGATTTAATAAATCCGTTTTCAACAAGCGCAGTCAGAATCGCGGGACCCATTCCGTCGATGTCCATTGCGTCGCGGCTTGCAAAATGAATAAGGTTTCGGAGAAGCTGTGCGGGACAATCCGGATTAGGACAGCGCAGAACCGCCTCATCGGCTTCTCTTACCGCTTTTGTTCCGCAGGCGGGACAGAATTCGGGCAATTTAAAAGTGCCTTCATTTGGGCCTTTTTCCGCAAGAGCGACCACTTCCGGAATTATCTCCCCCGCTTTCCGGACTATAATGCTGTCGCCTATGTTGATGTTTTTGGAATCGATAAAATCCTGATTATGAAGAACCGCCCTGGAAACGCTTGTTCCCGCAAGCTGAATAGGTTCAAAAACCGCCGTCGGAGTAAGAGCGCCGGTTCTTCCGATCTGAACTTCAATATCAAGAAGTTTTGTAATCTTTTCTTCCGGGGGATATTTGAACGCAACCGCCCATTTCGGATATTTTGCGGTGGAACCAAGCTGTTCCCTGTCCAGAAGATTGTTTACTTTTATAACTGCGCCGTCGATGTCAAAACTGAAATTGTCGCGGTTTTCGCCGATATATTTAATATTCTCAACAGCGTCGCGGATATCGGTATAGCGGTTATAAAGTACGGAAACCGGAAATCCAAGGCTTTTAACAAAATCAAGGCTTTCGCTGTGGCTGCTGAAAGTCTTTCCTTCGCATTGCTGAATATTGAATATAAAAATATCAAGTCCGCGCTTTGCGCTTATTTTCGGGTCTTTCTGGCGGAGAGAACCTGCAGCGGCGTTTCTTGGATTCTTGAAAGGTTTTTCACCGGCAAGTTCCTGGGCATCGACAAGATTTTTAAAAGTTTCTTTTGAAATATAAACCTCTCCGCGAAGTTCAAGATAGGAAACTTCCGGGCAGTCGATTTTTTTCGGAATCGAAGCGATGGTCAGAAGATTATGCGTAACGTCCTCGCCCACAAAACCGTCGCCGCGGGTTGAACCGCGAACGAACATTCCGTTTCGATATTCAAGAGAAACGGAAAGACCGTCGATTTTTGTTTCAACAACGTATTCTGGATTCGGAATTACGGAACGGACGCGGTTATCGAACTCATAAAGCTCCTCATAGCTGAAAACGTCCTGAAGACTTCCCATCTGTACCGCATGCTGAACAGGTTCAAACTTCATGGAAGCGGCTCCGCCGACCTTTTGAGTCGGAGAATCCGGCGTTAAAAGTTCCGGGAATTCGCCCTCAAGGTCAAGAAGTTCGTGATAAAGCAAATCGTATTCATAGTCGTCAAGTTCCGGCGAATCAAGTTCGTAATAAAGTCTGCTGTGGTAACGAACAAGGTCGCGCAGTTCGTTTATTCTTTTTTCGGCGGCAGTTCTGTCCATAAATATCCTCCGGAAAACAAAAGTTTATAGAAATATTATAACACTTTTGGATTTATAAATAAACAAAAAAGGCACGGATTTCCGTGCCTTTTAATAAATATTTTATTTATCTGTTTATAACGGTGAACTGCATGCTTTCAAGAACGTCAAGAGCTTTGTCGTTAAGGGATTTATCGTTGCTTCCGACGCAAAGAGCATCAATGATGATTTCTGCCTCAGGCTGGGCGGTTTTAAGAAGAACAGCATTAGCCATAACACAGATGTTGGTAACAACGCCGCAGATTTCGATTACGTCATAATTATAATCTTTATGAAGAACAAGCATTGCAAGGTCAAGGCTTCCGAAGGTGTGCTTGCTGATGGTCATTGCGTCTTTGCAGGCTTTGCCGGTTTCGCCGTAAAGTTTCCAGCCTTCTGTACCGTTCTGGCAATGAACAACCGGAAGCTTTCTTCCTTCCTGCATATCAAGATAACCGGAGCCATGGGTATCCATTGTGTACATAATGTCCGCGCCTTCGGCTCTGTATGCCTCAACTTTTGCGGCAATTCTTTCGTCAAGAAGTTCCGCGCCTTCAAAACCAAGGCTTCCGTTTACAAAATCGTTCTGGTAATCGACTACAACAAGAAGTTTTTTCATAATAATTTCTCCTTTATATAAAACTAAAAATTATTCGTCAAGTTCGCCGCAAAGGTCTTTTTCCATAAGCTCTTCGATTTTATCTTTCGGATAACCACAGCTTAAAAGATAATAAAGTTTTGCAACGGCGGCTTCGGTTGTCATGTTTTTTCCGCTTACCGCGCCGGATTTTTTAAGAGGGCTGCTTGCGGCATAATGACCGAGGCTCACAGTTCCGGTTGGACATTGTGAGCACACGACAACGATATTTCCGTGCTCATAAGCCTTCTTTATTATTTCCGGAAGTTTTTCGCAGTAATTCGGAACGTTTCCCGCGCCGAAGGTTTCAAGAACAACTCCCCGGAGCTTTTGCGTGATAATATTTTCAAAAAGATCGATTTGAATACCCGGAAAAATTTTAATGACGCCGATGGGTTCTTCCATAAATTCCTGCATTTTAAAAGGCTCTTTGCTTTTTTTCATAAGAACGTTTTCCCTGAAACGGATTCCGATTCCGGCGTCGGCAAGTTTCGGATAGTTAGGGGAATCAAAAGCAATAAGGCTGTCTGCGGACATTTTGATCGCTCTGTTTCCGCGGATCAATTTTCCGGCAAAGAATATGCAGACTTCAAAAACTTTTCCGGAAGCGGCAATAAGCATTGACGCAAGGATATTATCCTTTCCGTCGCTTCGGATTTCGCAAAGAGGAATCTGGGAACCTGTTATAATAACCGGTTTTGAAAGATTTTGAAGAATAAACGAAAGCGCGGATGCTGTATATGCCATAGTATCTGTTCCGTGGAGAACAACAAATCCGTCATATTTTTCCATATTATCGCTTATTGTTCTTGCAATAAGGTTCCATTCGCTTACCGTAACGTCGGAAGAATCCAGAAGCGGAGAAAATTCAATTACGTCATATTCCGGAAGTTCCGGAGAAGAAAAATCGCTTATTCCGGACATTGTTTCAACAAAAGGCTTTTTTCCGGGTTCATAACCGTTTTCACCTTTTTCCATTCCGATGGTACCGCCGGTATAGATAATACAGATACGTTTCATTTTTTCCTCCGGGTTACTTTGATAATTTAATATTATCACATATTTTTGTTTTGGTAAACATATTTGCGTTCAAAAATTCTTTTATTTCCAAAGTTTTCCGGTTGTTTTTCCGCAGGAAAAAAACCGCGCTTTGTATAAAAATCAATCGCCTTTTTGTTTGTATCAAGAACAGTAATATACGGATTTTTGCAAAGAGAAAGGGCATATTGAAGAAGTTCTTCTCCGAATCCTTTTCTTTGTTCTTCCGGCAAAACATAAAGAAGGCAAATTTCCTCATCGCAAGGATTTATTCCAACAATTCCGACAGGATTTTCGTTATTATAATCAATAAAAATATCATATCCGTTTTCTTTCTTTTCGTTTAAATAATTAATCATGTAATCAAGATCGTGTTTTTCAATAAATTCCGAAGAGCAGATATCTTTATGGGAATCTTTCCATGATTCCATATAAACTTTTGCAGCGTCGGCAATATTCGTTTTATTAATTTCGGTTATCATAATATCTCTCCTTTCGAAAATAAAAAAACAAGCACTGCTTCATGAAGAAACAGTGCTTGTTTTCTGGAGGCGACAACCAGATTCGGACTGGTGAATCGAGGTTTTGCAGACCTCTGCCTTACCACTTGGCTATGTCGCCATATATTTTGAGCCCCACAAAATTATGGGGCTCAAAATCTGGAGCGGGTTACGAGGCTCGAACTCGCTACCTCGACCTTGGCAAGGTCGCGCTCTACCAGATGAGCTAAACCCGCAAATGGTGCCTTCGGTCGGAATCGAACCAACGACACGAGGATTTTCAGTCCTCTGCTCTACCAACTGAGCTACAAAGGCAAATCGCTGTCGTCCAGCGACTTTGTTATTATACTACATGATTTTGGATTTGTCAACTGTTTTTTTGAAAAAATTTCAATTAATTATACAAATTTCTTTCAGCCGTTCAACAGTCTTTTCCCCGATTCCGTCGATGCTTAAAAGTTCGCGGAAAGCGACAATCGTTCCGTATTCGTTCCTGTAATCAATAATAAGCTGTGCGGTTGCGGGACCGATATCCGGAATAAGCTGAAGCTCCTCAAAAGTTGCAGTATTTATGTTTATCGGAAATATATTTTCCTGCGAAACCGATTCTTCCATGTTTTCCGAAACCTTAATTTCTTCCGAAAAAGATTCTTCCGCCGTTTCGGATTCGGAAAAACTCGGTTCAAAGGTTTTCGGAGAATAAAAAATAATCGAAGCGGCAACAGCCGCCAGAAGAATAAGGCAGAAAACAAACATTAAAATCAGCAGATTTTTGCTGATTTTTTCTTCGTCATTCATACATTTCCTCCAGGAATTCTATAAGATGCGCAATGGCGTTTTCTTCGCATGGCGGAAGAATTATATCCGCTTTTTCTTTAAGGCTTTCCTGCGCGTTTTCAACGGCCGCGCCGATTCCTGCGGCAAGAATCATTTCCGAATCGTTTTCAAAATCCCCAACGGCAACGGAATTTTCAACGGGAATTCCAATCATTTCGCAAAGCTTTTCAAGAGATTTTCCTTTTGAATTTTCGGGAGGAAGAATTTCGAGGAAAAACGGGCTTGACTGAATAATCCTAATTTCTTTTCCGGAAACGGATTCGGCAAACTTTCGGATTTTATCCATATTCTCCGGATCGCAGCAAACGATATATTTATATACGTTTTCGGGAATTTCCTCAAAGGTACCGCTGAAAAAATGGAATTCCCTTTCCGGAATATATTTTTTAAGATATTTGCCGGAAGTCATAAGATTTACGGAATCCGTACTTGCAAAATGACAGTCACAGCAATCGAATTTTTCCGCAATTTTCTTTACCGTAAACCTTGCGTATTTTGAAATATAGTTCGGTTCGATAATTTCTTCTTTCTGCCAATCATAAAAATATCCGCCGTTTATATGTACGGAAGGAGTGTTTATCGGAATTTTCTCCAAAAGAGGTCTTGCGACGTCAATTGCGCGGCCGGTTGACACTGTAAAGTGTCCGCCCTTTTCAGTAAATCTTTTGATTGCTTCAAGATTTCCTTCCGAAATACCATCTTTTTCACGCAAAAGTGTTCCGTCAACGTCTGTAATTATTAGAATATCCGAAAGACTCTCAATCATTAAAGCTCAACCAGCTTTCTTTCAAATTCAGTAAAATATTCCGGAAGCGGAGCGGTAAATTCCATATATTCCCCTGTTCTCGGATGAATAAAACCGATTGTACCCGCATGAAGACACTGTCCGCCAAGCTGTGTGATAACGTTTTTCGGACCATAGACAGCATCGCCGGCAACAGGATGTCCGATATATGCCATGTGAACTCTAATCTGGTGGGTACGTCCGGTCCGAAGCTTGCATTGAACGTGAGTAAAACCGGAATAGCGTTTTACAACGGAATAATGGGTCTGGGCGGTTCTTCCGCCTTCAATAACCGCCATTTTCTTGCGGTCTTTCGTGCTTCTTCCAATCGGCGCGTCAACATCCCCTTCATCCGGCATATTCACACCGTAAACAACGGTCTGATAAATCCTGTTGAGGCTGTGTTCCTTAATCTGTTCCGCAAGATGAACGTGGGCAAAATCGTTTTTTGCAACAAGAAGAAGACCGCTTGTATCTTTATCAATCCGGTGTACTATTCCCGGACGGAGAACGCCGTTTATTCCGGAAAGACTGTCCTTGCAATGCCACAAAAGCGCATTTACAAGAGTTCCGCTGTGGTTTCCGGGCGCAGGATGAACAACCATTCCCTTCGGTTTATATACGACAAGAAGATCCTCGTCCTCGTAATAAATATCAAGCGGAATATCTTCCGCCTTAACGTCAAGGGAAACCGCATCCGGAATGAGCACGGAGATATCTTCCCCTTCTTTAAGAACCCTGCTTTTGGCAATCGCCTTTCCTTCAATTTCGACGTTGCCTGCGGAAATTAATTTTTGCAGGGCGGAACGGGTAAGATGATCTATCGCTTCCGCAAGAAATTTATCGGCTCTTGTTCCGTCAAATTCTTCCGGAACGGTAATAACTATCTTATTCATTGTTTTCACCGCCGAAAAGCTTTTCAAGGTCGCTGTCAATTTCTTTAAGCGCGTTTTCTTTTGCGATTTTTTCTTCCTTTTCTTTTTTATCGGAAAGATAAACCGCAACGCAAAGCAAGAAAGCGCCTATGCAAATGCAGATATCCGCAAAATTGAAAATTGCAAAATTTATTATTCTTACGTCGATATAATCGATTACGTATCCAAGGCTGATTCTGTCGATAAGGTTACCTACTCCGCCGGAAAGAAGAAGCGAAAGCGAAAAAATTTCAAGCTTTTCGGTAACTTTTCCGGAAAGGAAAAACGCAAGAACCGCAATAAGCATTATTGACGTAACGCCGATAAGGATCCATCGGTTATCGGAAAACATACTGAATGCAACTCCGGTGTTTTCCGCGTATTTAAGATAAAGTACGTTTTCAATTACTGCAATATCGCCTTTAATAAGTGTTTCCGCTGCCCAGTTTTTTATAATCTGGTCAACGGCAACAAGGACAACCGCAATTATAGTGGAAATAAGCTGAAACATTATTCCTCCAAAAAATTACGGGCAGAACCGCAAAAGGATTCCGCCCGTATTATGTTTTTTATTTATCCTACAATTTCTGCGCAGCGGGCACAAAGAGTGGGATGTTCTGCGTTCTGACCGACAGTATGGCTGTGGGTCCAGCAGCGTTCGCATTTTTCGCCGGGAGCAACTTCAACTTTTACGTCAACTCCGTCGAATTCGGAAGTTCCGATTTCAACAGCGGAAACAATAAATGCGGAAACAAGGTCGTTTTCTGCAGATTTTGCAAATTCGTACCAATCTCTGCCGCAATTGAGAGTTACTTTTGCTTCAAGGGATTTGCCGATAAGTTTCTGAGCACGGGCTTCTTCAAGTGCCTTATTGACAATATCGCGAAGTTCGTCGATTTTCTCCCATTTTGCCATGAATTCTTCATCGGCAGAAATTCCGCTCTTTTCGGGAATCTGGTTGAAGAATACGGAACCTGCATCGTCTTTTGCGCCTCTGGGAAGATATCCCCAGATTTCTTCGGCTGTGAAGGAAAGAATCGGAGCAAGGCAAAGGGTCATGCCGCGGAGAATGTTGTAGATAACAGTCTGTGCTGCTCTTCTGCTTTCGCTGTCGGATTTTTCAACGTAGAGTCTGTCTTTAAGAATATCAAGATAGAAGTTGGAAAGATCGGTTGTGCAGAAGTCGCGGATCGAAGAATAAACGATATGGAAATCGAATTTATCGTATGCAGCTTTGCATTTTTCAAGAATTTCATCCATTCTTGCAAGAGCCCATTTATCTATACCGTCGAGTTTTTCAACAGCAACGGAATCCTTGTCCGGATCAAAATCGTTGAGGTTGGAAAGGATGAATCTTGCGGTGTTTCTGATTTTGCGGTAAACATCGGAAAGCTGTTTAAGAATATCTCCGGAGATTCTGATATCTGCATGATAGTCGGAAGAAGCAACCCAGGTTCTGAGGATATCAGCACCGTATTTTTCGGTTACTTCGTCGGGGCTTACGCCGTTTCCGAGAGATTTATGCATTGCTTTTCCTTCGCCGTCAACAACCCAGCCGTGAGTGCAGACTGCTTTATAGGGAGCGCCGCCTTTTGCTGCAACGGAAGTAAGAAGAGAGGACTGGAACCAGCCGCGGTACTGGTCTGCGCCTTCAAGATAAAGGTCTGCGGGCCAGTAAAGTCCGTGTTCTTCGTCGCAAACTGCTGCATGGGAAACGCCGGAATCGAACCAGACGTCCATGATGTTGTTGTCCTTGGTGAATTCGGTGCAGCCGCATTCGCATTTGAATCCTTCGGGAAGAATTTCGTTTGCTTCATATTTGAACCATGCGTCGCTTCCCTCTTTTTCAAAGATGGATGCAACGGCTTCGATGGTTTCTTCGTTGATGATGATTTTTCCGCAGTCTTTGCAGTAGAAAATCGGAATCGGAACGCCCCAGGTTCTCTGACGGCTGATGCACCAGTCGGAACGGTCGCTTACCATGCCTTTGATTCTGTCGCCGCCCCATTCGGGAATCCACTGAACGCCGTCGATTGCTTTGCATGCATCCTCTTTGAATCCGTCAACGGAGCAGAACCACTGTTCGGTTGCGCGGAAGATAATCGGAGATTTGCATCTCCAGCAGTGAGGATACTGGTGGATAATCTTTTCGCTGGTGAAAAGTGCGTTAAGTTCAATAAGTTTTGCGTAAATTGCTTTGTTTGCTTCGTTTGTGGTAAGACCTTCGAATTCGCCTGCTTCCGCGGTAAGTTTACCGTCGCCGTCAACCGGAACAATAATCGGAATTTCGGGATAATGGTTTACGCAGACTTCAAAGTCCTCAACGCCGTGGCCGGGAGCGGTATGAACGCATCCGGTACCGGATTCAAGGGTTACATGGTCGCCGACGATTACAAGACCGGTTCTGTCGATAAACGGATGTTTATAAACTATTCTTTCAAGATCGGTACCTTTAACGCTTGTTTCGGAAACGGTGTATTCTTCAATGTTCGCTGCTTTCATGGCGCTTTCAACAAGTTCTTTTGCCATGATGTAATATTCGCCGTTTGCTTTAACTGCAACATATTCATAATCGGGTCCGAGGCAGATTGCAAGGTTGCCGGGAAGAGTCCAGGTTGTGGTGGTCCAAATTACGAAATAGGTTTTATCAAGTTCGGTTCCGAGAGGAGCAAGTTTTCCCTGGTCGTCTTCAACCTTGAATTTTACATAGATGGAATGGCAGGAATCTTCTTCATATTCGATTTCCGCTTCCGCAAGAGCGGTTTTGCATTCCGGGCACCAATAAACGGGTTTAAGACCTTTATAGATGAAATCTTTCTTTGCCATTTCGCCGAAGATGCGGATCTGTGTTGCCTCATGTTTCGGCTGGAAAGTAAGATAAGGTCTGAAATAATCGCCGATGGAACCGAGGCGCATGAATTCCCTTCTCTGAACGTCAACGTAATATTCGGCAAATTCCTTGCAGACTTTACGGAGTTCGATGGTGGAGCTGATGTTTTCAACGCCGACTTTTTTCATTGCTTTAAGCTCGATGGGAAGTCCGTGGGTATCCCAGCCGGGAACATAGGGAGCTTTGAAGCCGCTCATGTTTTTGTATTTGATAATAATATCTTTAAGAACTTTGTTAAGAGCGGTTCCCATATGGATATCGCCGTTTGCATAAGGAGGACCGTCATGGAGAACATAAAGAGGAAGGTCTTTGTTTTTCTCCATAAGTTTCTGATAAAGTTCTTCATCCTGCCATTTTTTGATCATTTCCGGTTCACGCTGCGGAAGACCTGCGCGCATCGGAAAATCGGTTTTAGGCAAGTTCATTGTTGCGTTATAATCAATTGCCATTTTAAATTTGTTTCTCCTGTCTTTTATTCTTGTGCATCAACATCAAGGTCGATTCTAATGGTTTCGGCCATGGAAACTTCGTCGAAATCAATATCTTCGGTTTCAAAAGTTTCTTCTGCCGGAATTTCTTCGGAAGCTTCTTCCGGAACGGTTTCTTCGGAAGGTTTTTCTTCGCTGTTTTCAGGCATAAGGCTTATAAGTTCAAGATGCTGTCTGTACATAGCCAAAAGATGTTTCTTGAATTCAGCAGTTTCTTTCTGGAGAGTTACAAGAGTTTCTTTTTCTTTGATAATTTTGCTTTCGGATTCGGCAAACACCTGTTTTACCTGGTTTTCGGCTTCGGAAATAATAACTTCTGCCTTTGCTTTGGAATCACGAACAATATTTTCTCCGAGTTTCTGTGCGCCCATGAGAACAGTGCGAAGGCTGTCTTCGTTGGAACGGTATTCTTCAAGTTTTTCTGCAAGAACTTCAAGTTTTTCTTCAGCTGCTTCTTTTTCCGCATAAACGGCGGAATAGGAATTCAGAACTTCGGAAAGGAAATTATCAACGTCTTCCGGTTTATAGCCGAAGGCGGATTTTTCAAATTTTTTGCTTGAAATATCATTTGGTGTCAACACAGATATTCACCTCCGAAATATTTTTTTAATTAAAAGAATACGCCGCTGCTTTCAAGTTCATCAAGAAGATCGCCCATAATGTTTACATTATAAGGAGTGATGATGTAAGTGCTGTTTGCAACGCGTTTAATCTGGCCGTTGTTTGCATAAGCAACACCGCTGAGGAAGTCGATAAGTCTTCTGGAAACTTCTTTATTGGTTGCTTCAAGGTTAAGAACAACAGTATGTTTGGAATTGAGATGATCTGCAACAGGTCTTGCGTCATCGAATTTTTCGGGTTTTACAAGAACAACCTGAAGCTGGGTGGTGGTGTGGATGTTAACAACTTTGTTCTGTTTGGAATCGGAAGATGCGGATTTTCCGAAAATGGAAGTTTTTGCGGAATCAGTTTCTTCGGAAAGATTTTCAGAACCTTCTTCGGTCATGATTTCATCATCATACATTTCGTCTGCATCTTCGGGAATACCGAGAATACCTTTAACTTTGTCCATAAGTGCCATGGCAATTTCCTCCTGTGTAAAAAAATCTTTCGATTTGGTTAAACATATTTTCTTTCGCCGAAAAGTCCCCTTCCGATTCTTACAATTGTTGCTCCTTCGGATACAGCAAGTTCATAATCGGAAGACATACCCATCGACAATACATTAATATATATATTATATATGTTTTTCTTCTTAATATCAACTAATAGATGACGCATTTTTTCAAAATATTGACGAGTTTCTTCAATTTCTGCCCCAAAACGGCCAATTGTCATAAGCCCGCGGAGTCTTAAATGAGGGAACTCCTTAATTTTTTCCGAAATTTCAACAACTTCGTCCGGAGAAAAACCGCCTTTGCTCTCTTCGCCGGCAATGTTGACTTCAAGAAGAACGTCCATTACCTTTCCGATTTTTGCGCAGCGTCTTTCAATTTCCTCCGCAAGTTTTAATGAATCAACGGATTCTATCATCGAAACTTTGTCAACAATATATTTTACTTTATTCGTCTGCAGCCTTCCGATAAAATGAATTTCTGCGCTTTTGTCATAAAATTCATATTTTTCAAGAAGTTCCTGAACTCTGTTTTCTCCAAGAAGGTCGCATCCTGATTTAATCGCTTCGTTAATCTTTTCCGGCGTAACCGTTTTTGTAACGGCCATAAGCCGGATTTCCGAAGGATTTCTTCCCGCTTTTTCTGCGGCTTTTGAAATATTTTCAAAAGCGTCCTTAACGTTCAAAGCTGTTTCAGTCAATAACTTTTCCGACATAAAGATCATTTCCTCCGACAAAAACTTCGTCAAAAAGCTGGAGAGCGTTTTTTGTACCCTGTTTCCATTTTACAACGTGATATCCGCTTCCGGAATAAACGATATCAATCGCGCGGAATTTTACTTCGCTTCGGTCAAGAATGAATACGCCCATCTGCTGATTTTCGTTGAACCTTACGGATTCCGCCGAAATACGAAGTCCGGAAATTGTGCTGAAAACAATATCCGCGCTTATCTGTCTTAAAGAAGCGAATTCGGCAGTAAAAGTTTTGCAAAGGAGAACGACGGCGATATTTTCGCTTGTATCATCCTCGATTATTTCAAAAATTTCGAGATTGACCGGTGTTTTTATTCCGTCAAAATTAACCGTTACGTTTTTTCCTGTTTTAAAAAGTTCCGCATCTTCCCGCGGAACGGAAACCACGTAATACCATTTATAGTTATCGGCAATTTTTCCGATTTTTTCTTCAACCGCAACGGCATCCGTATTTATAATATCCTCAATTTCGGAAACGCTTTTTTCAAAAAGATTTTCCTTGTTGATAATATTTTCAAATCCGTCAACAGAAGAAATAAAATAGCCTGTTTTCGGAGATGTAACGGTGTTTGCTTCGTCGGAATTTATTTCATTTTGCAGGCTTTCGTATTCTTCTTTAAGAACTTCGATTCTTTCGCTGAATTTATTCGGTTCGCCGGTTATGGATGTTTTTCTGTTAATATAAAGCAAAAGTTCATCTTTGACATTTCCGAATTCCGAAAAATCTCCGTTTCCGATGATATCGGAATACGCAAGAACCGAATTTCCGATTTGGTCATTGATAAATTCGGAAGAACCGTAAAGCTGGGAAACGCCGCTTGAAGCCTCTTCAAGAAGGGATATTTCTTTTTGAAGCTCCTCCGCCCTTTCCATTTTCTGAACGGTATCAAGCGAAGCATGGGCATACGCAACGGGTTTGTTTTTAAGAACCTTTGCGGCGTCTTCATGGATATAGCTTACGCTTCCGCCGAACTGGTCTTCAATAACCGTTTCGGTTCTGACAACGATTCCGTTTACGTGAACCGATTCGTTTACGGAATAAGTAACCGCAATTTCTGTTCTGTATGGATTGTAAAACAAATTCCTGGCCTGAAAAGCTGCGTATCCGATAAGAAAAATCGCAAACAATACAGCCAAAATTTTAAGAAATTTACTTTTCATTTTTTCTCCATAAAATCATTGATTATTTCAAATGCTTTTGAATAAATATCTTCCGGATTTTCAAATTCATCCCGGTTCAGCCAGTTTATCTTTTCGTTTCTTCTGAACCAGGTAAGCTGGCGCTTTGCGTAATGTCTTGTTTCTTTTTTAAGAAGATCGATTGCCTCTTCCCTGCTCATTTCCCCGCGGAAATACGGATAGAATTCCTTGTATCCGATTGCCTGAGCAGCGGTGCAGGTTCCGTTGTGCTCAAAAAGGAATCTTGCTTCTGCCTCAACGCCTTCTTCGAGCATCTCGTCGATCCGCTGCTCAATTCTTTGATAAAGTTTTTCCCTGTCGGAAAAATTTGTACCGATATAGCAAACGTCATAGATGCTCGGATTAGGATGGGAATCTTTTTGGTGCTCGGACATTGTTTTTCCGGTAATTTCAAAAACTTCAAGAGCGCGGACAACTCTCGAAAGATTATTAGCGTGAATTTTTGAAGCGGATATGGGGTCAACGGCTTTCAGTTTTTCAAAAAGCGCTTCGTTTCCGTTCTTTTCGGCAAATTCAAAAAATTTTTTGCGAATTTCACAGTCGCTTTTAATTTCGGAAAATTCCGTATTGGAAAGAAGCGAATCAACATAAAGCCCTGTTCCGCCGCAAAGAACGGGAAGTTTTCCCCGGGAACGGATATCTTCAATGATTTTTTTCGCTTCCTCAACGTAATCCGCAACGGAATAAATCTCATCAACGCTTTTATGCCCGATAAGATGGTGCTTTATTCCGCACATTTCCTTTTCCGTCGGTTTTGCCGTTCCGATTGTAAGTTCCGAATAAATCTGCATGGAATCCGCCGAAACAACTTCCCCGCCGAATTTTTCGGCAATTTTTACGGCAAGTCCGGTTTTTCCGGAAGCGGTCGGTCCTATTACCGCAACAAGCGGTATTTTTTCGTCCATTTCAAAATCCCTCATTGCTGACGTCCGAACATTCTTTCAAGTTTATTTTTGCTTATTGTTGTGGAAACCGGTCTTCCGTGAGGACAATATCTTATGCTCGGGTCATTCAGCAGAACGTTTACTATTGTTTCAAGTTCAAGCTTTGAATTCTTATCGTTTGCCTTGATTGCGGCGCGGCAGGAAATATTTGCATAAAGATTATCAAGTTTTTCCGGAGTAAGGTCGTGTTTGCAGGAATTGATCGAATCCGCAATCTCTCCGATGACGCTTTCCGCTTCCTTTGCTTTTACCCAAAAAGGAAGCGATCTTACAATAACTGTGCCTCTTCCGAAATCATCGATTATAAATCCGAATTTTTCCATTTCTTCCGGATTTTCAAGAACTGCGGAACATTGCTCGTCGCTTAATCTGCAGGTTATCGGAGAAAGAAGCGTCTGGCAATCGAATGCGTTTATGCCCTTCCGAAGCTTTTCATAAAGTATTCTTTCGTGCGCGGCGTGTTTATCGACAAAAACAAGTTCGTCTTCGGATTCAAGAAGAATATAAGTCTTGAAAACCTCGCCGACATATTTCAAATTTCCGAAAGGAAGAGGATCTGTGTTAAGATTTCTCGGAAGTTCCGGAATCGGAGCGCCCGCTTCTTTCATCGTATCGATTCCCTCGAGATATTCCTTCGGAAGTTCGGTTCCCTCCAAAACGGCTTTATCCGCCGCCTGACGGATTTTATACTGGATGGTATGCGTTACGTCGCCGTCGATTCTGTAAGACGCAAGATTGTCGCTGTTTCTTGCGGAAACGGAATCATCTCCCGTAAGGGTATATTTTACGTCTTCATATTTTCTTGAAATAAAATCTGTTTTAGGCTGGCGCGAAAGAGTTGTCTGCTCAACAATTTTTTCAAAATGATTGATTTCTTCGGGAGTTTTTATATCTTCCCAAAATGTTTTGTTTACTTTTTTGGATTCTTCAAGAACCGCCGAAACATCTCTTGCGTTAAGCGCGGATTTTACCCCGTAATAAACAAGGTCGAAAATTTCCTTTTCGCTTACGAATCTGACTTCGGTTTTTGCGGGATGTACGTTTACGTCAACGGTTTCCGGCGGGATTTCAAGATTAAGAACACATCCCGGAAATTTTCCGATCATTGCGGAACCTTTAAAAGCTTCTTCAAGAGCAGCCATTGCGGTTCTTGTTTTTACAAATCTTCTGTTAACGAAAAAATTCTGGAAGCTTCTGCTCGGTTTTGAGGAAGAAGGTTTTGTAATATATCCGGTGACCTTCATTTTATCTCTTCCCACAGGGCTGTAATTTACCTCAATGGTATCTTTTGCAAATTCTCTTCCGTAAACCGCGGAAATTACAGAAAGCAAATCTCCGTTTCCGTAAGTCATAAGTTTTGTTTCGCCTTCGCGGATAAAATTAAATTTAACTTCCGGATAGGAAAAAGCCATTTTATCCATAACCTGGGCGACGGCATTTGCTTCCGCAACGTCTTTTTTAAGAAATTTCTGTCTTGCGGGAGTATTATAAAACAGATCGCGGACGATTATTGTCGTTCCTTCGGGGCAGCCCGCTTCTTCAATTTCGGTTGTACCTTCGTCTGTTGCTTCACATCTGTATCCGACAGGGGAACCTTTTGTTCTTGTCATGATTTCAACATGGGAAACAGCCGCAACGGAAGCAAGAGCCTCGCCGCGGAAACCGAAGGTGATTATTCTTTCAAGATCCCATTCTTCCCGTATCTTGCTTGTTGCATGGCGCAAAAATGCCTTCGGAATATCTTCGGGTTCAATTCCACATCCGTTATCAGTAACGCGCATATATGTGTTTCCGCCGTTCTGAATCTCAACGGTAATGCTCGTTGCGCCTGCATCTATTGAGTTTTCTACAAGCTCTTTTATTACCGAACAGGGTCTGTCAACAACTTCGCCTGCCGCAATAAGTTCCGCTATATGTTTATCGAGAAGATTGATTTTAGGCATTTTTTCACCACTCAAAATTTATTTTACAATGCTTTTAAGTTCATAAAGAAGATTAAGCGCTTCAATAGGCGTAAGAGTTTCGACGTCGGTCTGCCGGATAATTCTTTCCGCGTCGCTTGTTACGGAAGCAAAAAGATTCGTCTGACTGAAGATATCGTTGTTTTCCTGCATTCGGGAAATTTTTTCAACTTCCTTTCCTTCTTCAAGAGCGGAAAGAATCTCCCTTGCGCGCTTAACAACGCTGTTCGGAATTCCTGCGAGCTTTGCAACTTCAATTCCGTAGGAATCGTCCGCGCCGCCGCTTATAATTCTTCTGAGGAAAGTTATATCGTCGCCGCGTTTTTTAACGGCAACGTTATAGTTACGGATATTCGGATAAGCGTTTTCAAGATCCGTAAGTTCATGGTAATGGGTTGCAAAAAGAGTTTTTGCCCCGAGTTTTTTTCTGTCGGCAATATGCTCAAGAACAGCATGGGCGATGCTCATTCCGTCGAAGGTACTTGTTCCCCTTCCGATTTCGTCAAGAATGAGAAGGCTTTTGCCCGTTGCGTTTTTAAGAATTTCCGCAACTTCGCTCATTTCAACCATAAAGGTCGATTGACCCGCGGAAAGATCGTCGGAAGCGCCGACCCTTGTATAAACCCCGTCAACAATACCGATATGGGCGTGTTTTGCGGGCACGAAACAGCCTATCTGCGCCATAATTGTTATAAGAGCGATCTGACGCATATATGTTGATTTACCCGCCATATTCGGTCCGGTAATTACGGCAATCTGGTTTTCCCGGTTATCAAGAAGAACGTCGTTCGGAACAAAAGGCGCTCCGCGGAGCATCTGTTCAACAACAGGATGGCGTCCTTCGCTGATTTCAATAATATCGCCGAGATCCACAGCCGGACGGCAATAGTTGTTGCGGAGGGAAACCGCGGCAAAGGATTGAAGAACGTCGATTGCCGCAACTGCGTTTGCGGTTGCCTGAACTCTTTCAACCTGAGCACCGATTTGAGCACGGACGTTTTCAAAAAGTTTTGCTTCAAGCGCGAGAATTTTATCATGAGCACCGAGAACTTTTTCCTCAAGTTCCTTAAGTTCCGGAGTTATATATCTTTCTCCGTTTGCAAGAGTTTGTTTTCTTATATATTCCTGCGGAACAAGATCCGCATAGGATTTTGAAATTTCGATATAATAGCCGAAAACATGGTTATAACCGATTTTCATCTTCGGAATGCCGGTTCTTTCCTTTTCGGTCGTTTCAATTGCGGTAATTTTTGAAGTGATATTGTTTGCAATATCGCGAAGCTCATCAAGTTCGGAATTGTATCCGTCCGCAATAACTCCTCCGTCTTTAAGAGTAAGGGGCGGATCCTCTTCAATCGCGCAGTCAATAAGATTTTTGATATCCTCGAGAAGGTCGATATTATTCCGAAGTTCCGCAAGAAGCGGAGAATTTGTTCCGCTTAAAAGTCCTTTTATTTTCGGAAGCTTTCCGATACTTGCGGCAAGGGTTTTATATTCCTTCGGGTTTGCATTTCCGAAGATGACCCTTGTCATGGTTCTTTCAAGGTCATAAATTCCCGAAAGTTCTTCCGCAATATCCTCGCAAAGCATCGGATCATTGACAAATGCTTCGACCGCATAAAGTCTTTTGTCGATTTTAACCGGGTCAAGAAGCGGTCTGTCAATATATGAGCGAAGAAGCCTTCTTCCCATGGCGGTGCTTGTTTTGTCAAGCACCCAAAGAAGAGTTCCGCGTTTTTCCCTTCCGCGCATTGTTTCGGTAAGTTCAAGGTTGCGTCTTGCGGAAAGATCAAGCTTCATAAAAGCTTTTTCGTCATAAAATTTAACCGAAGAAATCCTGCTGACTCCGTTTTTCTGGGTTTCGTAAAGATATCTTAAAAGCGCAGAAACGCAGTTTTCCTGAAGAATATTTTCAAAACCAAGTTCGTTGGGGCTGTGTTTTCCGAAATGGTCAAAAATTGTTTTCTCAACAAGCTTTTTATCATATTCGGAATCGTCAATCTGCTCGCCCATGCAGCTGATTCGTTCTTTGATGAAATAACAGGCTTCCTTGCAATCAAGAAAATTATCGTTGAACAAAATTTCGCTCGGTTTATACCTGCTGATTTCTTCGATTATTCTGTTGTCGGTTTCTTTTGAATTAACTGCATTTGTGCATTTTAATTCGCCCGTTGTAACGTCGCAAAAACAGATTCCGAAGGAATTTCCTTCAACAAAAATGCTTGCGATATAGTTGTTGGAACTTTCTTCAAGCATTGCGTTTTCAACAACCGTTCCGGGAGTGATAACGCGGATTATATCGCGTTTAACAATGCCTTTTGCCGTTGCCGGGTTTTCCATCTGTTCGCAAATCGCAACCTTATAGCCTTTTTTAATGAGGCGGGCAACATAGGATTCATAGCTGTGATAAGGAACTCCGCACATCGGCGCACGTTCCTCCTGACCGCAATCCCTTCCGGTAAGTGTAAGTTCAAGTTCCTTGGAAGCAATCTTTGCGTCGTCGAAGAACATTTCATAAAAGTCACCGAGACGGAAAAACAGTATTGCGTCCTTGTTATTCTCTTTTATTTCAAAATACTGTTTCATCATCGGCGAAAGCTCTGCCAAGAATACACACTTCCCTATCATAAATATATATTATATAATAGCATATAATCGGTTTTTGTTCAAGAAAAAAGGCGGACATTTTCATGTCCGCCTTTTAAAATATTATTGTTTACTGAAATAATTCCGCTCTTTTTTTAAAGATTATATTTCCCGCAACGGTTGAAATAACAGCTTCCGCAAGCATATATGAACCGTTATAGCAAAGCGAATAAAGAGGCGCCGCCATTCCGAATTCATTGGGCCAAAGAGCATCCCATATCATCCAGCCGGTTATAAAATGGCAAAGGAATCTTGCAAAAAAGGTTGCCGAAATTCCAAGAACCAAAGCGGTTTTGAAATTTTTCGCTCTGTTTCTGAAAAATCCGGAAAAACCGATCACGGTATAGGCGACTATATAATCCAAAAAGATTATCGCAATCGCCATTCCGGCGGAAGTTGCGTATTGGACGTTGTCAAGCCCGAGAAGACATTGAAGAACGCTGAATACAAATGCGGTAAAAACTCCCCATTTTGTTCCGTATCTGAAAGATACCATAACAAGCGGAAGCATCGCGCAAACCGTAATTCCGCCGCCCATTACAAAATCAATCTTAAACAGACTGAGAACCGTTCCGACGGCAATCATAACCGCGCTGAAAACAAGCCTTGATGTTTTTTTGTTTCTGTTTTCCATTTTTGTTTTCACTCCTTAAAAATAAAAATCGCTGCAGCAAGGGAATTTGCCGCAGCGACCATGAAAATAAAGCCGGAAAACGCTTTTCGACACTCCCTCCGCCGGTATTATCCGGATCAGGTAAAGGGTTCGGAAAAATTTCCGTCTCAGCCCGAAAGCACCCCTGTATCTCCTTTATGCAGTTTAGATTATAATATCACTTTTCGATATCAGAGTCAACAGCAACTTCTTTTACGGAAGAAACAAGACTTGCAAGAGATTGAATCTCGCTTGGAACAATAATTTTTGTTGCTTTTCCGTCCGCGGCTTTTTCAAAAGCTTCATAGCTTTTAAGAGTGAGAACCGCCGGAGTGGGATTTGCTTCGTTAAGAAGAGTGATAGAATCCGCAAGAGCCTTCTGAACAACAAGAATTGCCTCCGCTTCGCCCTGTGCTTCGCGGATTTTCGCTTCTTTAACCGCTTCCGCACGGAGAATTGCAGATTCTTTTTCACCTTCCGCAATAAGAATCGCGGATTTCTTTTCGCCTTCCGCGCGAAGAAGGGTTTCGCGGCGTTCGCGTTCTGCCTTCATCTGTTTTTCCATTGCGTCCTGGATTTCACGCGGAGGAATGATGTTTTTAAGTTCAACACGGTTTACCTTAATACCCCATTTATCGGTTGCGGTATCAAGAATGGATGTGATTTTTACGTTGATTACGTCGCGGCTTGTAAGGGTGCTGTCAAGTTCAAGTTCGCCGATGATGTTACGGAGAGTTGTTGCTGTAAGATTTTCGATTGCGGAAAGAGGTCTTTCAACGCCGTAGCTGAAAAGTTTCGCATCGGTAATCTGATAGAAAACAACGGTATCGATTTGCATGGTTACGTTATCTTTTGTGATAACCGGCTGCGGTTTAAAATCAACTACCTGCTCTTTGATGGAAACTCTTTTTGCAATTCTGTCAAAAAACGGAATTTTAAAATGAAGACCGGTTTCCCAGGTTGCGTAATAAGTTCCAAGGCGTTCGATTACAAAAACCGTTGCCTGCGGAACAATTTTTACGTTAAGCGCAAGGATTAAAAGAACGATAAAAACAAGTCCGAAACCGATAATAAGTCCTGTAAATTCAAACGGCATATAAAAAGCCTCCTTTTTTATTCTTCGCTTGCTTTCGCAAGTTCTTTGATTTCAACAAAAAGCGTTACGCCTTCGATTTTCTTTGCGGTAACAACGGCGCCTTCAGGAATAATATCTCCTTTTTCAGATTTCGCGCTCCATGTAAGACCGGAAATATAAACTTTTCCGTTTCCTTCAAGATTATTAATTTCGGCGGTTACAATTCCGTCAGTTCCGATAATGCTGTCGGAATTTGTCGGCTGTTTTTTTACCTTAACAATATCTTTAAAAAATCTTTTTGTAAAAGTGAAAGATATCGCCGAAACAGCAAGGAAAACAAGAATCTGGCCCCAAAGCGGAACTCCGAAATATGCGGGAATTATCGCAGCGAGAGCACCGATTGCAAACCAAACGCTTACAAGCGAAACCGTTACTGCTTCAATTAAACCGAGCAGAACCGCAATTATAAGCCAAACAAGCGGCATTGGAATATCAAACAAAAAAACCGCCTCCTTCCATTATTTTATCTATATTTTATCACAAAAGCAAAATAAGTACAATATATATTTTGTTAACTCATATCATCGGTGTTTTCCCAAGGGATATTCGATTCAATGGGCTGCTCCTCCGCAATATCCGTTAAGATAATGTAATCCGCTTTTATTATATATTTCCCTTCTTTTATTCTTTCTTCCGTTTTTCTTGAAATAATTTCTGAATCACCGAGTTCCTCTTTTTCTTTTTCCTCCAGTTTTTTAAAAGCTTCCGCCTTCGCTTCATCTCTTTTTAATGTAATGCTGTTTTCCTTTACATCAAAAAACTGCGTAATTATAAGCTTTATCGGAAGTTTTGTTCCAAAAAACCGAAGCTGATTTTCATTTTTGATAAACGGAAGATTTTCGCAGCCGTCGTCATTGCCGATGACGATGTTAAAATCAAAAATACATAATTCGATTATTTTTTTATTTTTCCCAGCAATAATTTCCGTTTTCTTTTCAAAAGGAAGTTCAATTTCAATGGAATAATCCATTTCAGCAATGATATTCGCCCTTGCGTGTTTAAGAGTCAGTTTTTTATGGCTGTCCTCATAAACCGCGCTTACAAGCAAATCGCCCTTCATAACCGCATCCCCTATTTTTACCGTTTCCTGACCGTCAAAAACGTTGATTTTTCTTATAACGCCGTATTTTGATGCCACTATATTCACCGGCATATCGTCATCCGGAACCATTTCATCCGCTTCTCTTTGCTCATTAACAAGAATATTTGCAACGCTCCCCTGTATATTGATTTCCACAGAAGAAAGATTTTTGTTTTCTTTTAAAATATACCATTCGATATTCTGAACAAAATGTTTTTTTGAACGGGTTCCGGTAATAAGTCCCATCTCTTTTGCGTTTTTTAATATATTTTCTGTCGGAGTAATGCTGTTTCCGGAAACGTTTATTTCCCAGATGAAACTGTTCATAATAATGCAAAACAAAACGGTAATCAGTAATCCAAAAGCAAATCCCGCTTTATATCTGTTGTTTTTAAGATAAAATATAAATCCGTGTTTCTTCTCTATTCTTAATTTTATTCCGAATTTTCTTGCCGGTTTTCTTAATTTTTTATAATTTTTTAAGGATACTTTGCCTTTTAAACATAAATCTTTTTTAACCGGTTTTATAATCTCTGTTCCGTTTTTGGCGCAATAAGTAAGGAATCCTTCAATATCCGCACCTTTTGCGGAAAAATATATAAATCCTTTAAAAAAATCTATCAAAAAAGAAAGCAAATTTTATCCTCCTTTTTCAAATTCAATTCTTTCGATTATTCCTGAAATTTTAATTCCCTCAAAAGTATAATAATTTAGTTCAAAATTTTTTCCGAAGACAAAAATACGGTGCTCATTGGATTTTATTTTGAGCACCGTTTCTCCAACTTCTGTAATTTCTGTTTTTCCGGTAAATACAAACTCTTTGCTGCCCAATATTTCAATATACGGTTCCGTTAAAATAAGCGCCGGAGAAACCGAATCCTTCAGTAATTTAAATCTGTTCTTTTTCATAAATTCACCATTTGTTTTTAAGTTTTGTTTTCAATATTTCAAGCGCCTTTTTCTCAATTCTGCTTACGTAAGAACGTGATATTCCAAGATTCTTTGCAATTTCTCTTTGAGTATATGCTTTTTTGCCCTTTAAACCGTAACGCAAATATATAATTTCTTTTTCACGGGGCAAAAGTTCGGAATCGATTATTTTATACAGATTTTCAAAAAGCAATTTATTTTCAATGTCCTCGTTTACCGAACGTTCATCCGCAAGGGTGTCAATTACAGAAAGGGCGTTTCCGTCCTTATCCGTATCAATCGGATCGGAAAAGGAAACGTCCTGCGCAAATTTTTTCTTGTTTCTGAAATACATAAGTATTTCGTTTTCAATGCATCTTGCGGCATAAGTTGCAAATTTTGTGCCTTTTTCATAATTGAACGATGAAACAGCCTTAATAAGTCCGATTGTTCCTATTGAAACAAGGTCATCCTGTTCGGAGGAATTGCTGTAATATTTTTTTATAATATGCGCCACAAGCCGAAGGTTATGTTCAATAAGCTTGTGCCTTGCTTTTTCGCTTCCGTTTTTCATCTCTTCAAAATATTTTCGCTCCTCTTCATAGGAAAGCGGTTTAGGAAATGAACTTGCCGCGGTCACATGTAGAGCAAAAAATATTATTCCGGAAATAATTCCGATTAAAAAAATATAATCCAAATCATATCACCCCATTTAAAAGGTTATTAAAAGTTGTATTTAATTATGATTGGGTGTATAATAAAATTTATAATAGTTTTAAGGAGTTGAAACAATGAAAGTAAGCGAAATGCCTTATGAGCATATTCCTCTTGAGGAATTCAGCAAAAGCGCAATGGAAGTTATAAACGGAGTAAAAAACGCAAAAAACGTTGAAGAAGTTCTCGAATGGCGCGAAAAATTCCGCGATCTTGTAATAAGATATTCCACCGCAATGAATCTTTCTTATATAAGATACAGCTGCAATACCGCAGACGAATTTTATGTAAAAGAAAACGATTATTTTGATGAGATCAATCCCCAGATCGGAAATCTCATGAATATGTACAACGACGCTCTTCTCAATTCTCCTTTCAGAGCCGAACTTGAAGAAAAGCTTTCCCCTGTTTATTTCAAACATATGGAAGTTCAGGCAAAAGCAATGTCCCCTGAAATAATCGAAGATATGATTGAAGAAAACAAAATCGTATCCGAATATTCAAAACTCATGGCAAGCATGGAATTTGAATTCCGCGGCGAAAAATTAAGCCGCGCAGCTCTTGCGGGCTATTTCAAATCCGATGACCGCGAAACAAGAAAAGAAGCCTATACCGTTCTCGGAACCGTTATGAACGGCTATGCGGACCAGCTTGACGATATTTATGACCGCCTTGTAAAAGTCCGTACCAAAATGGCTCAGAAGCTCGGTTACAAAAACTTCGTTGAACTCGGTTATTACAGAATGGAACGCGTTTGCTATGATAAAAAGGACGTTGAAACCTTCCGAAAAAACGTTCTTGAATCCATCGTTCCCGTTGTTGCAAAACTCCGCAGCGAAAACGCAAAAGATCTCGGAATCGATAAATACATGATTTATGATAATGACGTTATCATTCCCGGCGGCGACCCAAGACCTTCCGGCAGCAAGGAAGAAATCTTCAACGCAGCAAAAGAAATGTATCATGCAATGAGCGATGAATCCGCTGCATTTATCGATCTTATGCTTGAAAACGAAGCTTTTGACGTTGAATCAAGAAAAAATAAATGGGGCGGCGGTTACTGCACCGAAATCGCAAAATATAAGCAGCCTTTTATCCTTGCAAACTTCAACGGTTCCGCAGATGACGTTGACGTAATGACCCACGAAGCGGGACATGCTTTCAATGCGTTCCTTATTGCAGATAACAAATTTGCTCTCGAAATCGGATGCGGCGGAATGGAAACCGCAGAAACCCATTCCATGAGCATGGAATTCTTCGCATGGAAATATATCGATAAATTCTTCGGCGAAAACGCAACAAAATATAAATTCATGCATGCGCTCGGCGCGCTTTCATTTATTCCTTACGGCACCATTGTTGACTATTTCCAGCATATTGTTTATGAAAACCCGGAAATGACCCCGGCGGAAAGAAACGAAACCTGGAAAAAACTTTGCGCGGAATTCCTTCCGCATATCAATCTTGAAGGCGTTCCTTTCCTTGAAGACGGCCGCCGCTGGCAGTATCAGATGCATATTTATGAATCTCCTTTCTATTACATCGATTATTGCCTTGCGCAGACCGCCGCATTCGGATTCCTTCTTGCTTCCCTCGAAGATTATGACGATGCTTTTGCGCGTTATATTCGCCTTATGAAACAGGGCGGCGAGCAGTATTACGATCTTCTTCTTGAAGAAGCAAAAATCCCCTCTCCTTTCAAAGAAGGCGCTCTTAAAGAACTTGCAGAAAAAGTCGAAGCTCTCCTTGCAAAAATCAAAACCGAAATTTAAAGCAAAAAAGGGACCTATAAATTACAGGTCCCTTTTTGAATAACAAAAAAATCCGTGTTCAGAATCTGAACACGGATTTTTGCTTTTTAATACATTCCGGTTAAAAGAATTGCGGCGCCGATTATAAGAATCAGTATTATTGCGGCAAGCGGAACCATCATTCCGAGAGCTGCAACAATCATTGCAGGAAGATCGCCTTTTTCCATTTTATCCGCAAGCTGAACTTCGTTTTCAATGGCTTTCGGGTCAATTTCTTCCCTCTCATATTCTTCGTGCAAATCGTGACCGTTCTGTTCTGCCTGGAGCTCGAACGCACGGTCAACCCTTTTAGGAAACAACATAAAAAGAGTTTTTTTTGCCATAAGTCAAGCTCCCTTCAAACTCAAACTATTATTCCTGCTCTGCTTTGTGATTAAGCTTGTGGTGGCAAGCAACAAAGTGATTGGGAGATACTTCTTCCCATTCCGGAACAACCTGTTTGCAAATTTCGGTGCAGTATGCGCATCTGGTATGGAATTTGCAGCCTTTGGGAGGATTTACCGGGCTGGGGATATCGCCTTCAAGAATCTGGAGGTCTTTATGACCTTCATCTTCGGTTGTAGGAATAGCATTAAGAAGTGCTTCGGTATAAGGATGTACAGGATTATCGAAGATTTCCTGAGAATCTGCAAGTTCAACCATGTTACCGAGATACATAACGCCGATTCTGTCGGAGATATATTTAACTACGGAAAGGTCATGGGTGATAAAGAGATAAGTAAGATCCTGTTTCTCTTTAAGATCCTGAAGAAGGTTGATAATCTGTGCCTGAATGGAAACGTCGAGTGCGGAAACTGCTTCGTCGCAAACAACGAATTTCGGGTTGGTTGCAAGAGCACGGGCAATACCGATTCTCTGACGCTGACCACCGGAGAACTGGTGCGGGAAGCGGTGGAGGAAGTAAGGCGCAAGACCGCATTCATCCATAACTTCAAGAACTCTTTCCTGCATACGTTCGCCTTTGTCGCGAACCATGTCATGTGCAACCATGCCTTCGCTGATAATCTGACCAACGCTCATACGAGGGTTAAGAGAGGAATACGGATCCTGGAAAATAAGCTGCATATCGCGGCGAAGTTTGCGCATCTCGTTATATTCAAGACGGGCAAGGTCGATACCGTTATCTCTCATAGCCTCATATTTATCGAACTCGGGTTCATTCTTATACTGTTCGCGAAGAGCATCGATAGCTTTGTTTGCTTCAGAAATATTTTCTTCGGTTTTTGCAATTTCGGAATTGATTGCTTCAACTTTTGCTCTTGCGGAAGAAAGTTTGTCTGCATTAACACTGCCGGGCTTTTTGTTCTCATCGAATTCAAGATCGTCGAGAGTAAGCTGAGCTTTTGCAAGTTTTTCGATAAGAGCAGATTTTTCTTTTGCAAAACCGTATTCTTTGGAATATGCGGCAACAATTTCACTTACGTCTTCAACAACTACAAGACCGCCGAAAATCTTGGTGATATTGAGCATTGCGTCTTCTGCAAGTTTGCGTGCCTGGTCAAGTTCTGCATGTTTCTGATACTGCTGTTCTTCGGTAAGAGCAGCATATTCTGCTTCAATCTTTGCTTTCTTCTCTTCAAGGTTTTTCCATTCGCTGCGAAGCTTGGAAAGATTTTTGATTGTCTGCTCTACATATTTGGGAGCAATGTCATCAAGAGATTTGCCGTAATACATAGTACGGCCGTAAGTCTGATGATAAAGCTGAAGAATGGTACGGCCAAGGGTGGATTTTCCGCATCCGGATTCACCAACAAGACCGAAGGTTTCGCCTCTGTAAATATCAAGGGAAACTCCGTCGTTTGCTTTTACAAAACGACCCTTCTTAAGCGGGAAATACTGTTTAAGGTTGCTGATACTGAGCAGGACTTCTCTGTTATTTTCCATGTCTGTCCTCCTTATTGGGATAGAAGCAGCGTACCTGGTGATGTTCGTTTACATGAACAAGCTGGGGTTCTTCTTCCCTGCATTTGTCAGTTGCATATTTGCAGCGCGGAGCAAATTTGCATCCCTTCGGAAGATCGAGCGGATGCGGTACTGCGCCGGGAATTGCATCAAGACGGGTGTTTGCCGGAGTATCAAGTCTCGGAATGGAGAGCATGAGTCCTTCGGTGTACGGATGAGAATGTTGATTCTGATGGAAAATAGTGTGAGCAGGAGCCATTTCAACTACCTGTCCGCAATACATAACCGCAACATCATCAGCGATCTGGTTAATAACGCCAAGGTCGTGGGTGATGAAAAGAACTGCGGTGTTGTTTTTATCTTTAAGCTCGTTGATGAGTTTAAGAATCTGTGCCTGAATGGTAACGTCAAGCGCGGTGGTGGGTTCGTCGGCAATAAGGATTTTCGGTTTGCAGGCAAGTGCCATAGCAATCATTACACGCTGACGCATACCGCCGGAAAGCTGGTGAGGATACTGTTTTGCAACAACATCCGGGTTAGGGATTTTTACGTCCGCAAGAAGTTCAACTGCTTTTGCTTTTGCTTCTTTTTTTGACATTCCCTGGTGGTTCATAAGCGGTTCGCAAAGCTGTTTTTCAACAGTGAAAACCGGGTTAAGGCTGGTCATGGGTTCCTGGAAAATAACAGAAATATCATTTCCGCGGATCTTATACATATCAGCTTTGGAAAGATGAATAAGGTCTTTTCCGTCGAAGGTGATATCGCCTCCGTCAATGTAACCGTTTTCGTCAAGAAGACGGAGAACGCTCATTGCGGAAACACTTTTACCGGAACCGGATTCACCGACAAGTCCGAGAACTTTACCGGAATCAAGGGAGTAGCTTACGCCGTTAACCGCTTTAACAATACCGCGTTTGGTTTTAAAGAATGTTCTAACATCGTTAAGTTCCAATAATGCCATATGCTTCTCCCCTCCTTATCTACCGTTGGATTTCGGGTCAACAGCATCACGGAGAGCGTCGCCCACAAGGTTGATACAAATAGTGCAGATACCGAAGATAGCTGCGGTGAATACCCAACGCCACCAATACTGCTGAATAACAACAGAGTTGTTTGCGCCGTTGAGCATATTACCCCAAGTAGGAGTAGGCGGTGCAATACCAAAGCCCAAGTAAGAAAGAGTGGATTCGGTAAGCATGCAGGTTGCAAAGTCAAGAGTTGCGGAAACAAGGATAAGGGAAAGAACGTTAGGAAGAATGTGTTTGAATACGATAGTTCCTTCACGAACACCCATTGCCTGTGCCGCGGTTACATATTCCTGTTCACGCTGGCTAAGAATCTGAGCACGGATAAGGCGGCAGGTTCCGGGCCAGGAAAGGATACCGAGAACGACCATGATGAGGTACATTCTCTGTTCAACAGAAATTCTTGTACCGATAATTGCGGAAAGAATCATTGCAAAAGGAATGAAAGGAAGACCGCCGATAACTTCTGCTATACGCATTACAATCATATCGGTCCAGCCGCCGAAATAACCGGCGATACCGCCGAGGATAATACCGATTACAAGAGAAATTACAACTGCAATTGCACCAACGGTCATGGTAACCTGACCTGCGTTTACAAGACGGGTAAGAATATCGCGTCCGAGGTTATCGGTACCGAAAGCATAGCCTTTAAGACCCCAGGTTTCGGTTTCTCCGTTGGAGTTGATTGCATAGTTCTGATAGAAACCTGCAAATACGGTTTCGATATCATGTTCAATAACAGACTGCGGAACTTCGGACTGTCCGTGGAAGTTGTTACCCCAGGAAATAACTTCACCGTTTTCAAGAAGTGCGGTGTAGTGTTTAAGACCGCCGTAAAGTTCAACAGGCTTGGAGCTCATTTCGGGAACCTCGTTGAGTCCGTCGGAAACGTTGCCCCAAACAGTGATTTTACCGTCTGCGTCAACTGCAGCAACGGTGTTGCCGGTTGCAGCGATATCAACAATGTTATCAAGACCTTCGGGAAGACGGTCTGCAATTGCGTTGCTCTGAAGACCTACGTATGCAACGGTTCCGTCATCAAGAAGTGCCACGCAGTTATAGGTGGTAAGAGCAATTTTTTCAATGTGACCCTGATATGCTTTTCTTACCTTAATATCAGCCATGTTCTGGTTACCCCACATATAGAGGTTACCGTCTTCGGTAAGAGCGGCAGTAAACTGGAAACCTGCTTCAAGCTGTTTGAAGCCAAGGTTCTTTTTCATCATCATTGCGGTGGTGATTTCGCTGGGGAGGTTGGTCTGACCAAGACGGTCGTTACCCCAAACGTAAACATTGCCAGCATCGTCGATTGCCGCAATATGGTCATAACCTGCTGCAATCTGTTCGATATGAGCTTCTTTAACTTCTTCGGGAATTACGCCAACGTCGATAACTTCGGTGATTTTGGTATAACCCCAAGTATAAAGATGACCGTCGTTATCAACACCGACGCCGAAGGTGGTACCGGGGGTGATATCTTTTACGTTGCCTTCAAGACCTTCCGGAACGGAAAGCATGGAAAGAGTCGGAGGAACGTTGGTCTGGGTGTTGTCGTTATAAGAAAGGTCAAGAACAAAGAATTTCGGACCAATCATAACAAAGAGGAAAATGCAGAGGAAAATGATAAGACCGGTCATACCAAGCTTGTTGCTGGTAAAGTTGCGGATAATCATTCTGGTAGGGCTCTGGAGCTGTTCCTCTTCCATGAAGCTGAGCTGTTTGTTGCGATTGCCGAAAAGGCGTGCAAGAAGGGAAGGTTTTTTATTTTCTTTACTCATTTCAATATACCTCCCCCATTATTTATCTACACGGACACGCGGGTCAACAAGACCATAGCTAAGGTCCATTACAAGCTGACCGAGAAGGCTTACTACGATGTAGAACATCTGGATAGAAAGTGCAAGCTCGAAGTCGTTGTTCATAAGACCGGTATAGTAAAGTGCGCCCATGCCGTTAAGACCGAAAGTGTTTTCAATAATTACCGAACCGCCGAAAATACCAAGGAACCAGCCGATGATAACGGTGATTACGGGAAGAAGTGCGTTGCGCCATGCGTGAGAATAGATAACAACTTTTTCACGAAGACCTTTTGCACGTGCGGTACGGATGTAATCCATGCTGAGAGCTTCGATCATAGCTGCACGGACATAACGGGTCATACCGCCGAGAGAACCGAAAGTCATTACAATTACCGGAAGGCAGATGTAATAAAGACGGTCAAGGAATGCCTGCATTCCGACGTAGTCGGAACCGGGAGTCTGGGAACCGGTTACGGGGAACCAACCCAGTTTAACTGCAAAAATCCAAATAAATATAAGGGCGATAATATAAACAGGAATACTGTAACCAACAATGGTAATAACCTGTGTTATCTTATCTATTATGCCGTTTTTATGAACAGCGCAGTAAATTCCGAGCGGAATAGTAATTCCCAATGCGAGAATTGTGGAGAAAATATTAATGAAAATAGTGTTCTCCATTCTGTCCGGAATTATTTCCGCAACGTCTTTTTTATAGACTTGGGAAAATCCGAAATATCCCTGGAGCATGCCATGGAAGGTATCGGTCTTGGTGTCTTTTGCAAGACCCATCCATCTTGCATAACGAACCGGAATCGGGTCGTCAAGACCATACTCTTCGCGAAGCTGCTGATATCTTTCCTCATACTCGTCCGGTTTAAGAGTCTGTCTGAGAGGCTCCAATTCCGCACGGGCAGGGTCAGTAGGGATAAGGTTGTAGACCGAGTACATCAGGAACGATACTACAAAGAATACGATGATCATGTAGCCAATACGTTTGATAACATACTTTGTCATCTACAATACCCTCCTTTACTCTTCTTTTAATAAATGTAGTAACATCTATATTAAACCCATTAAAAGGGAATAATCTTCGGAATTAAAAAATGTATATTTTAATAAAATAAAAATACCCGTATAACGTATCAAAAGACGAGGGCAGGCAATGCTGCCCTCGTCTGTTCCCCTGTTATTCAACAGGAAAAGCCATTCAAATTATTCTGCGTTCTCGATGGAAGCGTAAACAATTGCCTGGTTGAATTCCCAAAGGCTGGATTCTACGAAATCGTTGAGCCAATCAGGATAAATGGTGTAGTAAACGTTGGAATAAAGCGGGATTTCAGGAAGGAGTTCGTTCCATTTGAGGATGAACTGCTGCCAGAGATCGAGATAACCTTCACGGTCGGAAGGATCTACGCCGTAAACCATGTCCATAGAAAGCTGGTCGAGTTCTTCATCGAAGATGTAGTTGGTGTTGTAGCCAAGTTCTACATACTGAGGATCGAGGGAGAAGCTATAGGACTGGTCGTAAACAGGAGTGAAGTTGGTTGCAAGGTTGTACATGCCGTAAGTTTTTACGCCGTACTGATCGCCCTGGGTTGCATCACGATACATGTAGTTAAGAAGTTCGGAGAAGGTCATAACGGTCTGTTCGATTACCATACCTGCATCAGCGGTCTGCTGGCCTTCGGAAAGCATGGTTACGAGAAGTTCGGAAACAGGGTTTGCTTCAGAAGAGGACCATTTGATGTGAAGAGGCATAAGGATTCTGCCGTCAGCAAGAGTTACGTTGAGTTCGTAATCGCCTGCTTCTTCAGGAGTTACTTCTTTGTAACGTACGCCGGAAACATATTCGTTACCTTCAGCGTCGAGTACCCAACCGTCAGCTACGAGAAGTTCAACAGCTTTAGCGGGATCGTATGCATAGGTATCGATTTCGTCAGCGAAGAGTTCTTCAGATTCTTTGTACATCCACATTGCAAGGCCGTAAGGACCATGTACTACAGAACCGAAGCCCTGGCAGAAGGTGTTTGCGAATTCGTTTCTGTCAAGGAGGTATGCAACTGCATGACGTACTGCCTGGAACTGGGTAGGACCAAAGTCGCACTGGAACTGGATTTTGCCGTAGCCGTTACGTTCGAAGGAAACGGTTTCGTAACCACCCTGTGCTACAAGGTCAAGAGCGGTGTTAACTTCGGTACCGTCGGAGAGAGAATCGAGAACGTCGATTGCACCGGTTTTGAGTGCGTCGAACTGAGTTGCGGTATCGGATTTAACGATAACGAGCTGCTGGATCTGGGGTTTAACGCCTTCGAAGTTACCAGCATAGTTGGGGTTGATTTCGAGAACAGCTTCAAGAGCGCCGGTATCGATGGATTTGATTACGTAAGGACCAGCAGAAACTGCGTCTGCATACATCCAACGTGCAGCATCGATTTCAGCAGCAACGAGTTCGCCGCCTTCGAATTTAGCACCGGTTTCGCCTTCAACTACAACGAGTTCTGCGGAAGCATACATCGGGATGTAGAGAGGAGTAAGGGATGCATAGCTGAGTTCATAGAAGTAAGGAACATAATCAGAAGCGATGGTGATGGAGTAAGTGTACTCGTCGATGAGATGAACACCGGAGAGTTCAGTTGCTTCGCCGTTCT
The DNA here is from genome assembly GCA_015067315.1 of Oscillospiraceae bacterium. GTDB lineage: Bacteria > Bacillota > Clostridia > Oscillospirales > Ruminococcaceae > UMGS1668. The sequence continues at coordinate 72,710 of SVMR01000002.1, forward strand.
GATATTCAGTTGCGCCTACTACCATTGCAGCAGTAAGTTTTGCACCTGCTTCAGCAGCTGCAGGAGAATAGCCGATGAGAGCATATGCTACATAGTTAGCAGCAGTGATGGGCTCACCGTTGGAGAATACAAGACCTTCGTTGATTTTTACGGTGAAGGTTTTGGTTCCGTCTTCGTTGAGAACGGATTCAACGCCGCCGCAGACAGTGGGGTTAACAATGAGTTCGCCGCCCTGGTTGTAGGTGATCGGAGAATAGTCATTGATAAGGTCACGGATCATCTTATCGGTTGCGTTGTTGGTCCACCATGCTCCGGGGCCGATATCGCCGGAAATTTCGGTAGTGGAACCATAGATAAGTCTGTTGGGGCGAGATTCAACTTCGGGCTGAACGTCGGAAGAGGGATCATCGGGGTTTTCAACAACAGGCTCGTCGTTGCCGCATGCTGCGAGAGAGAGCATCATAACTGCGGCAAGAAGAAGTGCGAGAAATTTCTTCATTTGAATTTCCTCCTTAATTTTTATTATGTCATACAAAAATCAATAATACTTCATTGTGTATAACATCCATATTATTATAATCGACAACAAGCGAATTGTCAATGAAAAAGTTGAATTTTTCTACAATATATGCATTTTTTGATGAAAAATCTTTCATTTTTAGCCGCTTTAAGTTATGTAAAGTTCAAAAACTTTACATAAACTTTGATTTTTTAGCGTGTTAATACGATAAAAAGCACCGTTTTATTGAAAAACGGTGCTTTTAAATCAATAATAACTCATTCTTTTCTTTTTAATATGCGCTGTAACTATTTTATATATGATATAAATAATTATAACAATTATTAAAAAGACTGCCTGGAAAATAACCGAATTGCTTCCCTGCGCCATAATATCAGTCCAAAGCGCATCGGTAAGAGTTGTTGTTTCAACCGGAAGAGTAAGCAAAGCGTCAAGCGACGCAATGAATTCTTCGTCCGGATAAGCGATTTCGTTCTCAACAAGCTCCTCATCAAGAAGTTCCAACGCGCCGATGTGGGGTGTGGAATATCCGACATAATAGCTGTTCGCGGCCGCAACGGTTGATTCGCACATATAGTTTATATACATTTCCGCGGCTTCTTTGTTCTTTGCCCCTTCGGGAATACAGAACGAATCTATAAAGATACTCGTATTATCCGGAAGAAAAAAGTTAAGATCCTCGTTAACGTCCATCATGAGAACCGCGTCGCCGTTGTAATAAGGTGCAACTGCTGCTTCCCCGCCCTCCATTTTGTCATAAATCTCGTCCATGACGTAGGCCTGAACAAGAGGTTTCTGGGCACGGAGATGTCCCGCCGCTTCCTCAATTTCCATTTCATCGGTTGTATTGAAGTCATAACCGAGGTCAAGAAGCGAAAGAGCAAAAGCATCGCGGGAGTTTGAGAACATAAGCATATTGTCAGCATATTTCTCGTTCCAAAGGATATTCCAGCCTGTGAGATCTTCCTCATCGACCATTGTTGTGTTGTAAATAATTCCTACAACGCCCCAATACATCGGAACGGAATATTCATTATTCGGGTCAAAATTTGTATTTTTATACTTTTCGTCGATGTATTTATAGTTCGGAATATTATCAAAATCAAGCTTCTGAATCATTCCTTCGGAAATCATCTTTCCGATCATATAATCGGAAGGAACGATTATATCATAGCTTGCTCCGCCGCTTTTAAGCTTTGTATAAAGTTCTTCGTTGGAAGCGAAGAGAGTGTAGTTTACTTTGATTCCCGTAAGTTTTTCAAAATCTTCGTTGACGTCAAGAAAGTTGACTGAATCGTTCGCAACGTATTCGCCCCAGTTGCAGACGTCTATCTCTATTCCCTGCCCCTGAAACTTCTGGTAATAATCATAATCCTCAACTTCGGTTGAATAGCCTTCCGCTTCGCTGTAATATCCGAAAGCGGAAACCGAAGAAAGAATTATCATCAGAACGGCAAGAAAGAATCCGATAAATTTTTTCATTTATCCTTCCTCCTTTGCCATATTGCGTTCCGCATTCTTTTTGTCCTGTCTTGCGCCGTTGATGTTAACGAGAACAAGAATGAAAAGAACGACAACAAACATAATTGTTGAAAGGGCGTTGATTTCCGGGCTTACCTTCATTCTTACCATTGAATAAATTACAACGGAAAGAGTCTGTGAATCTGCCGCTCCGGTGAAAAAGCTTACCGCAAAGTCATCGAAGGAATATGTAATCGAAAGAAGAAAACCCGCTGAAATTCCGGGCATGATTTCCGGAAGAACAACTTTTCTGAATGCCTGGGTCGGGTTGCAGCCAAGGTCAAGCGCCGCATTATAGACGTTTTTATCAAGCTGGCGGAGTTTCGGAAGCACGTTGAATATTACAATCGGAACGTTGAAAGTAATATGCGCAAGGATAAGGGAAGTGAATCCGAGTTCGAGCCTTATAAATACGAAAAGAAGCATCAGCGAAACACCGATTATAATATCCGGATTCATCATCGGGATATATGTGATGTTAAGCAGAAGCGACTGCATTTTCTGGCTCATTGCGTTGATTCCGATTGCGGCAAGGGTTCCGATAATTACCGCGCAAACGCCGGCAACAAGCGCAACAATAAGGGTGTTTCTGAACGCCGTAAGAATAATATCGTTTGTAAAAAGCTTTTCGTACCATTTAAAAGTGAATTCGGTAAAAACAGTACGGCTTTTTGCATCATTGAAAGAAAATACAATGAGCACGGCGATTGGAAGATAGAGGAATGCATAGATGATGCCGAGATAGAATTTGGAAAGGAATTTCATACTACCATTCTTCCCTCCTTCTCCACTTTGTCAGAATCGAACTGATTCATTACGCTCATGCAGATAAGAATTATAATCATGAGCACGAAGGAAATTGCGGAACCGAGGTTCGGGTTATAGCTGTTGCTGCTGAACTGCATTTCGATAAGGTCGCCGATCATGAGTTCGGAACCTCCGCCGAGCATTTTTGAAATAATGAAGGTACTTACGGAAGGAATGAATACCATCGTAATTCCCGTGCTGATTCCCGGAAGGCTTTGCGGAAGAGTTACATGGAGAAAAACCTGGAAAGGATTTGCTCCGAGATCCTGCGCCGCCTGAACAAGGGAATGATCCATCTTCATCATAACTGTATAAAGCGGAACTATCATAAAAGGAAGATAGTCATATACCATTCCGAGAACAACCGCGCCCTGGGTATTGATCATTTCAAAAGGTCCGATTCCGAAAATTCCGAGAAAACGGTTAAGAAGACCGTTGTTTTCAAGAATCGTCATCCAGGAATAGGTTCTGAGAAGAAAGTTCATCCACATCGGAAGCATGATGAGCATGAACATTGTTCTTCTGATATTGCTTGTTTTTCCCGCCATAAGAAATGCAAAGGGATATCCGAGAACAAGGCAGATAAGCGTTGCAACAAAAGCAAGGAAAAGAGATTTTATAATAACCGGAATATAATCCCCGACTCGGATTATATTCTGCATTGTAAATTCGCCCGTGCTTGTGGTGAATGCAAAATATGCCACCATAAAAAGCGGAACAACGATAAAAATCGCCATAAATGCGATATACGGAAAAGCAGGATAACGTGATTTTATCATTTTTCTGCCTCCGCCATCTTATGCATGATATGAATATCGTCCGGAATTACGGAAAGTCCAACCTCCCTGCCCGGTTCCTCATAAAGAGTTGAATGGATTTTCCAGTCAAATCCTTCGGAAGAAACGACGATTTCATAATGCACGCCTTTAAAAATAATGCTTTCAACTTTTCCGGTAATCTGTCCTTTTTCCGGTTCGGAAATTTTAATATCCTCCGGACGGATTACAACGTCAACGTTTTCGTTTTCATCAAAACCAAAGTCAACGCAGTCAAAATCCCTTCCGGCAAAACTGACAAGATAATCTTTCTTCATAACGCCGTCGATAATATTGGATTCACCGATAAAATCCGCAACGAAAGCATTGACCGGTTCGTTATAAATATCGATAGGAGTACCGATCTGCTGAATTTCGCCGGCGCGCATTACTATTACGGTGTCGCTCATGGTAAGAGCTTCCTCCTGGTCATGGGTGACGTAAATAAAAGTAATCTTCGTTTCGCGCTGAATCTTTTTGAGTTCGATCTGCATTTCTTTGCGGAGTTTAAGGTCAAGGGCGCCGAGAGGTTCGTCAAGAAGAAGAACCTGCGGTTTGTTGATAAGCGCTCTTGCGATTGCAACGCGCTGCTGCTGGCCGCCGGAAAGAAGGTTAACGTCGCGGCGTTCATATCCGCGCATATTGACAAGATCGAGCATTTCAAAAACTCTTTCCTTTATTTCTTCATCCGGAACTTTTTTAAGCCTTAAACCGAAAGCAATGTTTTCATAAACGTTAAGGTTAGGAAAAAGTGCATATTTCTGGAATACGGTATTGACTTCCCTTTTATAAGGCGGAAGATCGTTGATTCTTTTTCCATCAAAAAAAACGTCCCCGCTTTTGGGATTTACAAAGCCTCCGATTATACGCAAAGTGGTTGTTTTACCACAGCCGGAAGGTCCCAGAAGTGTGACGAATTCGTGGTTGCGGATATCGAGATTAATATGGCGAAGAACACTTTCCCCGTCAAATTCCACAACGATATCCTTAAGTCTAATAATGGCATTATTTTCCATTCTGCATCCCCCTTTTGCGGATTCAAGTCACGCAAGGTAAAAACAGGATCATCGGCCGCAGCCTCACCCATTTTTCATACTGCTTTTTACAGCATGGCCGTATTGCAATGAAAAGATTTTGCAATACGTGTTAAAAACCTGTCGACCCACCGCTTTCCTCTTGGAACCGACCCCGCAAAAGAGTTTTTTGTTCTAAACGTTGCCGCGCATAAAGTAATCTGCCGCTGTGCCCGGTTTTAGAAGGCTCCCGCTTGAAAGCAGTGTTTCATATGACACAGAATTTCGGTCTAATCAATTCGTTTACGTTTTCTATCGCGGCTTTTCCAAAACGGTTTTGCTGCGACAGTTCCACCTCCTTCTGACCGAAGGTTCTTTGCCAAACAACAGATGCAAAAATAACATTTTAAATATAATATAATTAAAATGTTTTGTCAATGATATTACAGACTTTTATTAATTTTTTGTAAATTTTTTCATAATTTAAGTATATTTTCCCGTTTTTTGTAATCCGGAAGAATTTTTTCAATCAGTTTATAAAAATCTTTCCCGTGATTTTTATAAACGATATGAGCAAGCTCATGCACAACCACATAATCGATGGCTTCGGCGGTATACTGCATAAGCCGCCATGAATAGCAGATTGAATTTTTTCTGCTGCAGCTTCCGAAGCGTTTTTTTGCGGAAGTTATCTTTATTCCGGAATATTCAAGACCCATGAGTTTTGAAAAATATTCGGTTCTTTCGGTAAGATAAGGCAAGGCTCTTTTTTTGAGCACCGAAATTTCTTCGTCATTTAACGAAAATCTTCCCGCGTGCTCATGTTTTTTAATAATATTTTTTTTAATCCATTTTTCATGTTTCAAAATAAAATTTTCAATATCTTCCGTGCTCATTTTAAGCGGAGCTTTTACAAGCGGAATAAAATCATCGCCTATCGAAAGTTCTATTGTTTTTCTTTTGCTTCTGATAAGTTTATAATTCATTTTTTCTCCTCAAAAATTCTTTAATCAGATAAGGCTGAATATCCGGATATGTCCATTTTTCCGGAAGTTCGTCAAATAAATATATCTTTTCTATTTCGCTGTGCAGTTCATGCTCAAAAGCTTTAATTTCGGCAAAAAACAGCATTCCGAAGGTTTCTTCCCCTGTTTCGTTAACTCTGTTTTTTCCGGTTGCGGAATAAACGCAAACCGTTTCAATACCGAAATCCGCTGCTCCCGTTTCTTCAAAAAGTTCCCTTTTCGCCGTTTCGATAATGCTTTCGCCTTTCTTTCTGTGTCCGCCGGGAATTTCGTATGTATCTCTTTCTTTATGCTTGCATAAAACCCATTTACCACCTTGTTTTGAAATAATAACCGCAAATTTAAGCAGAGCATCATTTACGCTATCGTAAAATTTAACTTCCATATATTCTCCGATTTGACTGATTTTTTTCTTTATGTTAAAATCAATTATATCACAGAAAAGGCGGTGATTGTATGGCTGATGAAGAAAAACTTCTCAAAAAACGTTTTACGGAGCTTGCGGAACGCTCTTTTTCAAAAAATATCTATACTTTCACCGAATTTTTATCTCCCGCGGAGCAGAATCTTCTCCGTTTCGCGGTAAAAGGCGTTCCCTATCATTTTGAAGGCGGATTTGAAAATGCGGAAAAAGCGGTTGCCGTTTTCGGAAGCGAAGAGCTTTGCGGATATGAAGAATCCGCGCCGATTGAATTTATTAAAATCGAACCGTGCTCAATGAAATTTTCCGGCGGTCTTGCTCACCGGGATTTCCTCGGTTCAATAATGTCCCTGGGCATCCGTAGAAGCACTCTCGGGGATCTGATCGTAAAAGAAAATGTTGCCTATGCCCCTTGTCTTGAAAATATCGCCGATTATATCTGCGAAAATCTTGTTGAAATAAAGCACACCAGCGTCCGGTGCTCAAAAGTTGAATCCATACCCGAAGATGCGCTTCCGCAGCCTGTCGAAAGTGAGTTCGTTGTGGCTTCCGAAAGGCTCGATTCCGTAATTTCCTCCATATATAAACTTTCCCGAAGCGAAAGCAAAGGTCTTTGCGAGCACGAAAAGGTGCTCGTCGGAGGAATCCCCGTGCTCAACGCTTCATATAGTCCGAAAGAGGGGGATATCGTTTCCGTAAGAGGTCACGGAAAGTTTATTTACTGCGGAATAAAACTCGAAACAAAAAAAGGAAGACTCCGCTGCACCGCAAAAATTTATAAATAAAAAAGAGCCTCATGGCTCTTTTTTTGTTTTATTTTTTCTTAAAAAACCGATTTCCGTATTGTTTTTAATTCTTTTAATATTTTCCCAATGTTTATACCATATTATCACGGCCAAAACAACAAAGACAGTCAAAATCAAAACGGAATTTTTTAAAATGCAGGCGGAATAAACCGGCATAAGCGTTGCAACCGTAAGGGTTCCCAAAGCAATGTAATCCGTTGCAAGGGTTATCGCAATTATAATTATTCCGAAAATCGCAAAATCATCAAGACCGATAAACAAGATTATTCCCATAAGCGACGCAAGACCTTTTCCGCCGTTGAACTTCATCCAGAAAGGAAAAATATGTCCGATAATCGCCATTGCTCCTGCAATTATCGCCGCTTCATAGTTTTTGTCGAAAAGCATATAAACTAACGATGAAGCAAAAAATGCCTTTAAAATATCCCCTATCGCGGCAAAAACGCCGTAAATTTTGCCTACGGAAATAAAAACGTTGGATGCGCCCGCATTATTTGTACCGACTTTTTTAATATCAATACCTTTCATTTTTGCTATAATTTTTGCAAAACTGAAGCATCCGAAAAGATATCCAATAACAGCGCTGAAAATATATGTCATCGGAACCGCCTCCAATCCGATTAAAATTATATATTATCGCTTGAATTTTTTCAACAATAAATGTAAAATTGAATCATTCTTATTTTATGAGGTATTTTATGAAAAACAAAGCAATGCTCGGAAATATTCTTTTGATTCTAACTGCTCTTATATGGGGATGTGCTTTTGTTGCCCAAAGCGTCGGAATGGAATTTGTTGAACCGATAACTTTTAACGGAATCCGCTGTATAATCGGCGGAATTGTACTTATTATTACCGATTGCGTTTTCGATAAAATAAAAAAGAAAAACGGAACATATAAAAAGCCCGAAAAAGAAGAACAAAAGGAACTTTTAAAAGGCGGAATAATCTGCGGAATAATAATCTTTTTTGCTTCAACAATCCAGCAGATAGGAATTTCCCAGACCACAGTCGGAAAAGCAGGTTTTATTTCCGTTCTCTATATTCTTATTGTTCCCTTCCTCGGACTTTTGCTTAAACAAAAACTTCCGAAAATGATCTGGCCTTGCTGCGCGATTGCCGTTGCCGGACTTTATCTTCTTTGCATGAACGAAAGCTTTTCGATAAGCAAAGGGGATTTTACCGTTCTCATAAGCGCGCTTGCTTATGCCGTACATATTCTTGCAATCGGACATTTTGCTCCGAAAGTTGACTGCGTAAAGCTTTCCTGCCTTCAATTCCTTGTTTGCGGAGCAATTTCCGTTGTCGTGATGTTCATTTTTGAAAAACCGGATATTCAGAATATTCTCCGGGCGTGGCTTCCGATTATTTATGCCGGCGCGCTTTCCGGCGGCGCAGGATACACTCTTCAGACCGTTGCGCAAAAATGGACAAAACCGAGCGTCGCTTCCCTTCTCATGAGTTTTGAATCCGTTTTTGCCGTTCTTGCCGGCGCGGTTATCCTGCATCAGATTCCCTCTTTGCGTGAAGGATTCGGCTGTGTTCTTATGTTTATTTCAATTATTCTGATTCAGTTTTCCGAAAACAAAGAAAAAGGAGCGCAATAAGATGAAAAGCGAAATAATTTCTTCTTCAGGAACCACCGTATATCGTTGTCTGCGTCTTCATCGGGGAGAAGATTTACTTAAATCCATTCAGAATCTTTGCATTGAGAAAAATATAAAAGCGGGATTTGTCGCTTCCGGCGTCGGTTGTATTTCAAAAGGAAAAATCCGCGACGCTTCCGGAGTTACAATACGCGAGATAAACGAGGACTGCGAAATCGTAAGCCTAAACGGAACGGTAAGCGCGGAAAGATGCCACCTTCATATTGCGCTTTCAAAGGAAGATTTATCGACCATAGGCGGACATCTTTGCGAAGGCTGCATTATTAATACAACCTGCGAACTGATAATTGCGGAAATTCCGGATATCTGTATTGACGTTGAGGACGACCCGGAAACCGGATACGATGAACTGATTTTCAGAAAATAACGAAAAAAGGAGCGAACAACGTTCGCTCCTTTTTTTACAGCAAAATACTCCAGTTTCCGAAATCGAATTTTCCGCTTCCTCGGCAAAGTTTTTTCTGCTTTTCAATTTCTGTCAGACCGTCCAGGACTTCGAAAACAATTTCCGTTGAAATATCAAGGGAATGATGCGCCGGAAATACTCTTTTTATCGGAAGCTCTGCAATTTTCCGGACGGATTCAAAATATTTTTCCGGGTCTGTAGATTCATAATTTGCAAAAAGAGTTCCTTTATAAATCAAATCCCCGGTAAATAAATAACCCGTTTCTTCCTCAAAAAAGCAAAGATGACCCGGAGAATGTCCCGGAGTATGCAGAACCTTGATTTTTCTGCCGCCCAGATCAATAATATCTCCGTCCTTTAAAACTCCGGAAGGTTTTCCCCGGAAAACCGCATAATCATCAACTTTTATAACATCTGTTAAGTCGTTATCCTTTACAAGCATTTTATAAACAAATTCATTCGAAAGCGGAAAATTCCCGTCAATCCAGTCTTTTTCAAGTTCGTGAACGTAAAATTCCGGATAATACCGAAGTCCTCCGATATGATCCCAATGAACGTGACTCGGAACAGCTATTACCGGTTTATCCGTAATTTTTCCGATTTCCGAAGAAATATCCCCAACGCCAAGACCGGTATCGATAAGAAGAGCCTTTTTTGTACCGATCAAAAGATAACAGTTTGTTTCTTCCCAATGCTTCGGCTCGCTTATTGCAAAAGTATTTTCATCAATCTGTTTTGTCAAAAACCAATTTTCCATTTTATTTATTCCCGAAAAGATTTTCAAACTGCGCCGGTCTTACATAGGCGGTTTTGTAATGTTCATAAACTGCTTTTCCCGGAGCGGAGCCGGAAGGCTTTTTAACGTTCCTGATTTCCGTATAATCAACGGGAACAAGCGAAGATTCCCTTGCTTTTGAATTATATGCCGCAACAACCGCCGCCTGCTGTATTGTCGTATCCGGAACTTCCCTGCCCTCGGTAACAATAACCGTATGGGAACCGTGAATCTTCTGGGTATGGAGCCAGATATCGTTTTTTCTGGAATCCTTGAATGTAAGTTTATCGTTCTGAATATTGTTTCTTCCGCAAAGAATCTTAAAACCGTCCATTGAAATATATTCCTTCGGCGCAAGTTTAACCGGCTTCTGGTTGTTTTTACGGTGATTTTTCAGATAACCCTGGGCAACAAGCTCCTCGCGGATCGCAACGACTTCATCGTCGGTTCTTGCTCTTGAAAGAAGATCAAAAACGGATTCGATATATGAAAGTTCCGCTTCGCCTTTTTCGATAAACTGTTTAAGCATTCTTTCCGCGGTATCCGCTTTCCGGTATTCGCTGAAATAATGCTGTGCATTCTGGTTCGGCGAAAGGCGCGGATCAAGCTTTACTTCAATCGGTTTGCAATCCTCGTAATAATTTTCGAGAACTACGGAAGTCATTCCCTTTTCAATCATCCAGAGGTTTGCATGAATAAGTTCGCCTTTTACCCTAAGAATATCCCTTTCGGTGGAACGGGCAAGTTCCTGACGCTGAACGTCAAGTTTTCTTGAAATTCTGTCCGCCAAATTTGTGACAAATTTAAAAAGATCGTTGGAACGCTGTTTCATCCTGTCTGCGCCGGAACGTTCCGAATAAAATTTATCAAGCATTTCGCTGAAAGTTTCAAATTTTCGGATTTCCATTGCGTCGCCGTACTGATTAACCTTAAAGAAAGTAAAATCAAGCGGATGTCCGTTTTCTTCGATTACCATATAAGGAACCGCGCTTTTGTTTTTAACGCTGTCGGTAAGTTTTTCAAGACAGCTTACAAGTTTTTCGCAGTCATCATTCGTTAAATCATGCGCTTTCGTATCGAATCCGCCGGTTACGATATCCGAAACTTCCCGGCAGACAATCGGTGAAACGCCGTCGAGATTTTCCATAAGCGCTTTTGAAAGCGGAATATCTCTTCCGTTTTTAAGGCGCCCGATAAGGCTCATGTAATCGATGTCAAGCGTATTCATTTTGTCCTGCGCCGGCGGGAAAACATAGCTCATTCCGGGCATAACCTGGCGAACGGAGGACATATCCGCGGTAACGCGCTTTATTGCGTCGATTATTTTTCCGTCCGGACCGATAAGCATGATATTGCTGTGGCGTCCCATGATTTCAACCGCAAGTTTTATAATAACCGGATCGCCGAATTCGTTGTAAGTTGCAAAAGAAAGATGGAGCATTCTTTCAAGCCCGAACTGTTCGATTTCAACAAGCTTTGCGCCGGAAAGATGCTTTCTCATAAGCATGCAGAACATCGGCGGATTTTTAGGGTTATCCACCGAAGCTTCAATAAAATGTATCCTCGGTCCGGAAGCGGAAGCGGAAATCAAAAGCTTTCCGTTTCCGCCGTTCCAGCGAAGCGAAACAACCAGTTCTTCCTTTGAAGGCTGGTGAATTTTGTCAATTCTTGCGCCGATTAATTTTTCGGCCAATTCATTTTTGAGCATGCTCAGCGTAATTCCGTCCAATGCCATTCGTGCTCACCTCATTTTTTAAAAAATTATTTTGCCCAGTATCTTGCGGGATCTTCCGAAATTTCGGAAACGATTATTTCGGTATCTTCGAATTTTTCGGAAAGTTTTTTTGCAAGAGGTTCAATAACTGTGTTTTCTGTGCAAAAATGTCCCGCATCAAGAACACAGAAGCCTTCCCTTCTCATTTCAATCCACTGATTATGTTTTATGTTTGCGGTAACAAAAGCATCCGCACCGGCAGAAACCGCAAAAGGATAAAGGTCGCCGCCGCTTCCGCCGCAAACAGCAACTTTTTTAATCATTTTATCAGTAAAAGTATATTTTATTCCGCCGACGTTAAGCTTTTCGGCAACATATTTTACAAATTCTTCGCATGAAAGAGCTTTTCCGAGTTCGCCCATACGCATAAGACCTTCGCCGTCATCAACTTTAATAACGTTTTCAAGTCCGAGAGCCGCAGCAAGGCAATCGTTTACTCCGCCGTCCGCAATATCAAGGCAGGTATGGGCGCTGATTATCGCAATCCCCTTTTCCGCCGCAAGAAAAGCGATGTTTTTCGGATGGAATTCCTTAAGCGCTCCGAAAATCACCGGATGATGGGTTATAATAAGTTCCGCGCCTTTTTCCGCCGCCTCGTTAAGAACGTCCTCGGTAGCGTCAAGCGCAAGAAGAACTTTTTTAACTTCTTTTTCACCGTCGCCCACAAGAAAACCGGAATTGTCCCAGCTTTCCTGGGTATTAAACGGCGCGATTTCGTCCATAAATTTATAAAAATCAATAATTTTGCTCATAAATCATTCTCCGTTTCGTCCGCCTGTTCTTCAATCATATCCGCAAGCTGGACATGAACAAGAGCATGTTCTTTTTCTTTTTCGGAACGCAGAAGTCCCTCGGCAATTCCTCTTTGAATATTTGCCTGCCAACGGACGTATTTAAGAGCGGATTCATCGTTCTGTCCAAGAAGTTCTCCCGTAAGGCAATAAAGATCGTCCGGAATTTCGCTTCCGCCGATATAATCCGCACTCATTACAGTATAAAGATGCTTTTCCACCTCAACGGCCTTTTCCGCATCAATATCCCAGCCGTTTTCGCAAAGCCAGCGGCGGAGCATATCCGCTCTGGACATAGGCTGGAGAACAAGATGCACTTTTTCGCTTTTTACCCATTCCGCTTTTTCAAGGATTCCGATAATGGTTTCCCCGCCCATTCCGCAGATAAGGACTTCGTCAATTTCATCTTCCGGAAGACCTTCAAGACCGTCGGTAAGAACGGTTTCGATCTCTTCCTCAAGCTCCATTTCTTTTATAAGAGTTCTTGCGCTTTCAAGGGGCTTTATATTAATATCCGTTGCAAAACCGCGCTTGCAGATTCCTTCGCTGACAAGATGGCAGATCAGATATCCGTGGTCGGTGCCGATATCCGCGGCAACCGTTCCTTCCCTTACAAAATCCGCCGCAGCGGCAAGCCTTAAATCAAGCTTTTCCAAAACAAATTCCTCGCTTTTTATAAAAACTTAAGGCAGCCGTGAATTTCATGGCTGCCGGTTTTTTTAATCAGTTTTCTTTTTCTGCAAAATATTTATTGATTTTTTCTACGATTTCTTCGCATTTAACTCCGTGAACCTCGCAGGCTTCTTCAATGCTTTCGCCGCGGGACATCGGACAGCCGAGACAATGCATTCCCATTTCAAGGAAGAAAACTCCGGTATCTTTATCGTAATCAAGAACGTCGCCGATGATGGAATCTTTGGTAACCTGATATGCCATTTTAAAAATCTCCTTTAAAATAAATATACTTATATTATAATTCCCGGATGAATGATTTTCAATATAAAATTAAAAAATCATTCTTCTGTTTTTTTGGCACCCGCACAGATTTCCCTGAGCACGCATTTATCGCAATGGGGTCTTCTTGCAACGCAGACCGCTCTTCCGTGGAGGACCATTCTGTGACAGAAATTGTTGGATTCCGCCGGATCCAGTATTTCGCGAAGTTCGGTTTCACATTTTGCCGGATCTTTCGTTGTTGTGAAACCGAGAAGATTTGTAATTCTGATGCAATGTGTGTCGCATACAACCGCCGGTTTTCCGTAAATATCGCCAACAACAAGGTTCGCTGTTTTTCTTCCGATTCCGGGAAGTTTTATAAGTTCCTCAACCGTATCCGGAACAATTCCGCCGTATTCGTTAACGAGCATTTTTGAGGCAAGGGAGATATCGTGCGCCTTAGTTTTATAAAATCCGCAGGAACGGATTATATCGCTTATATCCTGTTCGTCCGCCTGTGCAAGAGCTTCGAGAGTCGGGTATTTTGAATATAAAACCGGAGTTACCATATTTACCCTTGCGTCGGTACATTGCGCCGCAAGCCGGGTTGCAAAAAGAAGTTCGTGTGGTTTTACATATTCAAGGGAACAGATTGCGTCCGGATATTCTTTTTTAAGGAGTTCAACCGCTTTTGCGGCAAGTTCTTTTTTGTCCAAAAAAACACCTCCGTTTCTTATAAGAAAAGAATATTATATTTGCATTATCTTGTCAAGATTTCTTCCGATTGGGTATTGCAAAAATCTTTGAAAAGATATATTATGTATTTGTATAAATCGGTCAAAGGGGTGTTTTATTTATGGCACAGATTACCGTTAAAATCAAAGACAACCAAAAAGACGCTTACAACGTACGCCTTGCTGTATTTGTTGCGGAACAAAAATTCCAGAACGAATTTGACGATATCGACAATATTTGCGAAAACGTAACTCTTTATGACGGAGAAAAAGCAATTGCAACCGGAAGATATTTCCCGGACCCCAAAGGCCGTGAAGATACCTATATTTTCGGAAGAATCGCAGTTCTTAAACCCTACCGCGGAAAACATATCGGTATGGGCGTAATAGGCGCTCTTGAAACCGCCGCAAAATTAAAAGGCGGAAAAAAAGCGCTTCTTCTTGCCGAAGGACACGCTGTCGGTTTCTATGAAAAATGCGGTTTTAAAAAGACCGAAGACCGTACAGTTTACAGCGAAGGATGCCCCTGCTACTGGATGGAAAAAAATATTTAAGAAATTTTTAAAAAACTATTGCTTTTTTCAAAAGTTTGTTGTATAATAATCAAGCGCTTGAAAATAGCATATATCGCGGGGTAGAGCAGCTCGGTAGCTCGTCGGGCTCATAACCCGGAGGTCGTTGGTTCAAATCCTTCCCCCGCAACCAGAAGAAAGACTCTTAATCTCAGGATTAAGAGTCTTTTTTGTTGTCTAAATGCCATTAGTAAGTAAACTGAAATAATCCAAAGTAAACGGAAATAGTCCGTTCTATTTGGGCGGCAAATTGGGCGGCAAATGAGAAAACCCGTCGTCAGCGTCGTCGCATAAGTCGTCCCATGGGATAAAATCCCCTCTGCAACTCAATAATACTTCACAGAAACCCGCTAACCTTTGCTAAAAACAGAACTGCGCTCGGGAAAAACTAAAGGGCAGACAGTAAGCCAATCGAAGCTTACCCTCTGCCCTATTCCAAAATTACCATAATTCCATAAATAATTTGCCTATCTAACGATTCTGCAAAACTTCTCTTTACTACTCACCTGTAGTAATGCCCGGTTTACTGCCCGCTTTTTATCGCTTGTCTATGCGGTTATTTCTTGCCTGTTTAGGCTCTTGCCGCCCATTTGACGCCCAGAAAAAGAAAAACGGTGCCCCAAGCGTGGCACCTTCATTTAATAGAAATCGTATTCAGTTTGCGATTCTTTCAGAAATTATTTCATCAATTTTATCTGCAGCTTTCTTATCCATCGCCTTAGTGCAATGACCATAAACGTCCATCGTGATGCTGATATTAGCGTGACCTAAGCGGCTTTGAACAGTCTTAGGGTCAATGCCTGCTTCAAGCATCGCGGTTGCACAGGTGTGTCTAAGGTCGTGGAAACGTATGTGTTTCAAGCCATGTTTTTCAGTGAAGCGAAGCCACTTTTGAGTCATAGAATCAGGTGCGAAAGGTCTACCGTTTTTCTGACAAATGACGAGGTCTGAATCTGTGAATCCTGCTCCTAACTTCATTTTATTTTCAAGATATTGCTTATGCGCCTTTTTAAGTTCATCGACGATGTTGCTGCCGATGGTGATATCTCTGATGCCTGCGGCACTCTTGGGAGCCTTTATTTCAACTTTGCCGTCACCATTTACCCTGTTTTCACGAACGTGGACAGTTCTGGCATTGAAGTCTATGTCGCTCCATTTGAGTGCAAGAAGCTCACCTCTGCGAAAACCTATTGCTATTTCAAGCAATACTGGTAGGTACATATCGGTGCATTCAGCGGCATTTATTAAGTCTGAAATTTCATTGCCGGAATATATCTCTGCCTTATAGCGTTTAAGCTTTGGTAGCTCTACACCAATACATGGATTTTTGGGTATCATCTTGAGGATTACTGCTTTATCCAAAGCCGCTTTGAGGTTCAGAAATGCGTTGCGTATAGTTTTTGGAGCAAGCTTTTCTTTGTCTTTAAGTTCATTTACCCAAGCCTGAATGGTTGGTGTATTGAGTGATTTTAACTTAATGTCACCGAGTTTAGGAATGATGTAGCCATCGATTTTTTCACGATATCCTACACGGGTAGTTGATTCAATGTTGGGTAAGTATAGCTTTAACCATTCATGGAGCCAGTCGCCGAGTTTAACTGCAGATGCAGTAACGATATCGCCGTTTTCAACTTCAGCTATAAGCTTGCGTAATGTGGCTTCTGCCTGTTTCTTGGTGCCGGTTACAGTTTTATAGGAACGTTCACGTTTGCCTGTTAATGGGTCACGCTCACTTTCAACTATAAGCTGATAACTTACTGCGCCGTTTTTACCAACACGTTTACGAATATGACCAGTTGCCATTGGAATACCTCCTTCTTTTTTAATTATAATATATATTCGAATGAAGAGCAGAAACGTTTTTAAGCTTCAAGGTCGATGGTAATCTTACCTTTTTGCTTGAGGAACGCCTCTAACTTCTCACTAGAAACACGGTACTGCCTGCCGATTTTTAAGTAGTCGATACCGGAGTATCTTACAAATGCGAGAGCAGAATCATAGGAAATTTGCAATATATCAGCTATCTGGTGCGGTGTTAACATTTGGATATTAGCCATTATCGTCACCTACTTACGCAAATACTCTGAATACGTAAACATCTTCTGTTACTTCGCTGTTTACTTCAATTTTTCTTGTTCTTGTGGGACGGTCTTTATCACGACTGATTAATCCCGCATTCGTCCAAGCTTCTGCGCAGGTCTTAATGTTTGTGAAGCCGTTATCGCTTAGGATTTTCTCAACTATTGAGGGTCTTATCTCAATTTCTTCAACCAAAGTTCTTCCGTCGGGAAGTGCTTTATTTTTGTGGGTAATTCTTCCCCAGGCTTCATTTATAGGCTCAATAGTTGCGGTGAACTTGCCATGTCTTACATAGAACTTTTTCTTATTGATGTGACATTTTTCGATGATAATATTGTAGCTTGATGCAGATGTATCACGAGCATTGCCATTTTCTTCATCATAGCGACAGAGGAAATCATGGATGCCTTCGATGTCGAACTCTATGCCCAAAGCATCGGTAGCAATTTCTGCAGTGGCCATGAAGAGTGCGGCAAATTTTTCAACGAAACGTTCTGCGCTTGGGGTGTTGATGATTTCTGCCTGTAAGGTTTCCACCCAACGGTTATATATATCCATTACGAAATCAACCCCGCCGTTATCGATGATATATTTTGCTATCATAGGTGCCGCAAAACCGCCGTTATTCTTACAGACCTTTACTATTTCACGAGATTGCTCTGCGCTATCGGTTACTGGTTTATTTATTTCCATTACACGAACAGCAAGACCTTCATATTTACTTTTGCACCTGTCAAGCAAGGAAGATTCACCACAGCTAATGAATGTGGTAGTGAAACCTTCAGATATGCTTGATTTTAGATCTTTGTTTAGGCGATTCTTGTCAGAACCTTCGCTAAGGTCAAATATTAAGCGCGTCATATTTGGACTAAGGGATTTACCGAGTTCATTAAGAACAGTAACTACTCCCCTGTTGCCAGCTTGTGCAGTTACCATAGCGTTATCGGTTGATGACCATGACTGATAGATGCTTTTGAAGATTTTAGTATCGCCATTGACATCTATTTCTTTGACTTCTCCGTCGAATGGCTTTCCAGCCGTGCTCGCCGCCAAAGCAAGAGCCGTAGATTTACCCTTACCGGATGCATAGCAAAGATGTATTATTGGGTTACCAATACCTGTTTGTGCTGAAATTATGCCGTTAGGTACCGCCGCCAATGATGCGATTAGGGTTACTTCAAGTACCGGACTTCCAACAACTTGTTTTTCAATAAGATTCTTCCATTCAGTATAGCGTCCATATTCTCTAACATCGTAGTCGCCAACATATTCAGCATTTTGAGCACCAATGAGGTGATTTGCACGATAGCAGAGGTCATAGTCGCTATTACCATTCGGAAGATAGATCCAACCAAGGTTATTGTAAACAGGGGATGCGCTGTAACCATTGTTTTCAAAATCTTCTTCTTGAAGAATAATCGTATCAACCAAAGTTTGGTAATTGTTTTTTGAACCCGCGCCGCCTTTGCGAGCCAACGTTTTTAGAAATGCCTGGTCTGCAATTTCGTCACGAAGAACTTTGATTTTTTTACATTTACCAAGGTAATCAAAGTGTAGTTCAAGGAAAACATCTCCGTTTTCTATATCTTCGCAGATATCGTCAACGATAACAGCTTTGCCAAAAGCTATGAACTTAGATGTTTTTGCTTTTGTATTGTATTCTAAGCGGCCAAAATAGCCATTTTGAATACGAGCTGAAGTTGTTATGCCCATATTGAGCCTCCTTTTCTGTTGAAAATTATTGACAAATCGCACAGAATTCTGCTACAATTCACTTACAGGTTAATTCCGCATTGAAATGCACGTTTTATGTGTTTTTTGCCTTAATTTAAATATATCACATCATATTTTCAAAGTCGAGATGGCATACTTACTGAACTTTTTTTATGTCTCTCATAGGCTTTCCTCGATAAAACGGTTGCCATTTTGTTTTGACCTCGATATCCTTGCCAAAACTTTTGTGCATTTTGACGAACCCTGTTTTTCATTTTTAGAAAATTTTTTCAAACAAATCATTACTGGACGCAAATTGCCCCAACCGGGAGCAATCAGCGTCCTTTTTTCATATCAATTATTATTTTGGAGGTGGTAACTGTGCGACGCTATTCGTTGGCATCGGTTGATTACCGCAAATACGTTGACCTTGTAACTTTTGAGAATACCATTATCAATATCGTGCATCAAGTAATGCCTAATGCTGTTGTAAGTGTTGAGAAAGATTTTTATACTGTTTCTCCTACTCCAACACGCAGTGAAGCAGTGCGCATAGGTCGTATGTTAAGCAGTAAGGATATTTTAGGCAAATACTGCATCTATGTTCCTAAGTTATTCTATGGTGAGGACATTGAGGAAAGGAGTTTGGAAAATTATGCAGAAACAAAAACAGAGTGTACTGGTGGACATTTCTGAGGTTATCAAATGCTATCTCCCGGTAAGCAGACGCAAGGCTATCAAGTTTGTATCTCTTTATCTTGACATCAAGAAGATTGGCAACCGTATCTATGTTGAGAGGAGTAAGTTAGAAGAACTGTTGAGAGATCCTAACCGGGAAGATTTTCCTTTGCATTTCTGATTCTGTATCAAAACAGCAAAAAAATATATATTATTATCTTGCAGTACGCGCATGGAGCAAAATCCATGCGCTGATTTTATATTTAGGGAGGTTTCACCATTGCTATTTATCATTGGAAATCGCGACGATTTATTTAAGGCTCAAAGCCATATTTCACAGGATATTTTCATCAAGATATTTGATGATATTACTATCATGGACGCCATCTATGGAGAGCACAGAGATTATTTATCCGCAGGCGGTTATTCTTTGGTAGCACAGACCAAGCAGGATTTGCTCACCGTGCTCAAGCTTTTTGACTACCATGCTCATCCATTTGAATGGGCAGAAAAAGTTACGGACGATTATATTTCTGTGCTTTATGTTTTCAACAACGATTTTTCCATCACTATTTACATGCCCCTTTCTATCTGCCCGCATGATTATATTGATTTTGAGGAGGATTTTATTTTATGAACACCGTTACCACAGTTCTCACCACCAAAACTATCTGTTCGGATGATGGTAGCAAGCGTTATTTGCTTAAGAAAACATGGGATAAGGAGAAACCAAAGCTTACGATTATAATGCTTGCACCCAGTTCTGCTGCCGACATTGAACTTGACAGTTCCACTATGCTTGTACTCAACAATGCTTACCGCCTTAATTTTGGCAGTGTTTCCATTGCAAATTTATCTGCAGTAGTTAATGATTTTTCGTTGAATGAAGCAGATGTTGATGATACAGAAAATATCAATCACATTCTTTTGTCAGCAAAAAAATCAGATGTTATCATCTATGCCCCCGGTATTGGTAAGGCAAAAAACAAAACTTTTCAGGATTTGCAGAAAAACATTTTATCAGCTCTTTTACCTTTTGAGAGCAAGCTGTTTTGCATAGGAACATCTAATGGTAATGCAAAATTTCAGCATCCCCTCTCTCCTGCAGTTCGTAACTGGTTTCTTTATCCTTTCAAGGTCAATGATGTTATTGATGAAGATGTCAAGGCAAAAAAACATTGATTTTTACATAGAAAAACTCCCTGTCTGTAACCCAGACAGGGAGTCTATCTTCGGGAACATAGAAAAGCGGTTTGTATGTTCCTCTTAACTTATTTTATTTTTTCGAAATATACTTCACTTTCATCGTAATACCAAGGTTTTGTTATACCTTCCTTTTTATAATCCAAGTAAAATTCTTTTATGTATAAACCTTTTTCAACATCTAAATGCACAGCAAATGCCGCATCCATTTGATTATATCCACCTGCAGGAAGCCAAAAATTCAAATATATCTCGCTTAATGCCTCACAAACCATATTTCCCATGTTTGCTTCTCTATATCTTAATTTAAGTGCAACAGAACCTTCTGTTCTTTCTTTGTTAGATTTAGGAGCATTTTCGTATTTATTAAAATATGTATACCAAGGAGCATCATCTACCCATGGAGATGTAGAGTATATGTAATCAATTATTAATTCATCACCAACTGTATTTATATCAGTTATCTCTATTTCAATAAATTCATCATAATGCTCAAATCTCCAGGTACCTATAAATCCGCTCCAATCGATTCCTTCGTTTACAATATAGTAATTGGGTTCCCATGTATCATAAATAAAAATTTCTGCATATTCACCTGAAAATTTTTCAGTTGCATATTTATAATCAAAATAACCCTCAAATGTATATGCATCAAAAGGATATCCTTCTGCTGTCGTACCTACAATATTTTCAATAATTTCAAATCTATTGAAGAAACGAGATAATTCATCCGTTACTATTACTTCGTTAGTATTAACTCCATTAGGCTCAATGCTTATAGGATAGGCTTCATAATAATCCATAATCCATCCGCCTACATCATAGTAGCTGTGATAAAGTATGTATTCAACAGTTATTATATAATCATCATTTTCAAGTACCGCAGAAATATATGCTTCATCATAGGCTTCGTCTGTTTTTCTTTTGGTTAATTCAAAGTCGGAGTATTCAAGTTCCTGGTTTTCATAATTCAAGTAATAAATATTAGCACCTTGTTCAATAAGTGAATTTTTCATTTCTTTCTCAGAAGGAACTTTATTACCTGCACCGCAACCTGCAAAAATGAATAACGTGCATATCATCAATGCAATTACACTTATTTTTTTCATAAGAATTACTTCCTGTTATTCAGTAAGAGTTTTAATCATTTCGTCACGTTCTTCTTTAGAAATGAGCTTCATATCATACTGCATTTCCACTTTGCGTATCGCTTCGAAATTATCCACTTTTTTCTTTGCAGAAGAAAGTTTAACATCATATTCTTCCTTAGAAATAATGTCCATAGCAAGCGCTTTATCAAGTTTATTTTTTTCTTTGATGAAATCTTCTTCTGCCCTTTCTTTCTCACGGAGGACTGCGTTATCCTTGATTTTCTTTTCCAATACAATTATTTCTTCTTCAAGCTTGTTTTTCTGCTCGAGTTTAGGGTCAATAAGTTTAAGTATGTCAGAAACATCTATACCGGGCATTTCTCCAGTTTCAAGGACATAGTCTACATATTTTCTTCCTATCTGAAGATAAGAAGCATCGAGTTCCTGCTGAATAACATTCACCTGTGTTTTAAGAGCAATAAGTTCATTTTGGTCTTGAACTGCAACACTTGTGCTTGAACCAACATTTGCTGCAGAATTAAGTACGGATTTTCCCATATTACTTGCTACTTTAGTTACTTTGTCAAACAATGCCATTTCAATATTCTCCTTTACCACTTTTTAAGCTGTCGCTTATTATTCTTCTAACTGTTTTTTCTGAATAGCCATACTTAACAGCTAAAAGTCTTATGTTATCGCCGTCATACTCCTGTATGATAATTTTCCTGATTCTCTCAGGATTGAAGAAGCGCACAGGAAAGCTGATTTGCTGACCTTTGAACATCCGATATATCTCCATTGCTGTATCCATGCCAAGCTTCTCACTCACCTCTTTATAAACAGAATTCAGCAATTCAGGGTCATTTTCAGCCATTTTTATCACCTCTTTCGACAATTTTAACAAATTGCCATTCTCAAGTAAAATCCCAATGTCCTTGTGTTTGTCCAAATTTTGCATATTATCACTCCAACAAAAAAGCTCCCCTGTTAATGCTTTCTTAACTAGCACTAACAGGGGGCACTTTTATGATATTTATGCGAAATTATTGATTTTACGTTTGCGCAGAGGTTGGTGTAGATGGCAGTTTTTCTTTACCCAATTATTTCTTGGACAACCTTCTGTTTTTGGACATTTTTTGTGTTTTTCTATTTCTAGTATTTTTTTGCGAAAAATAGGGAAATTTGTCTGTGGCAACTCTTTTGATGTTGACTGTGTTGTTATTTTAGTCGTGTATTTTCCCAAACGTTGTTTTTCTGATTGGGGAAATTCTTCTTTTTTCCCATGTTTTTGTCCTTGCTTTTTGGTGGCAGAAAGCTTGTTTTTTAGCACACGTCGGCAGATGGTCGGCAAGAAATGGCTTGAGCATGCGGTTTTTCCTTTATTTGCTAGGCTTATGTGATTTCTTTTTTCGTTCTCATAACCCGGAGGTCGTTGGTTCAAATCCTTCCCCCGCAACCAGAAAAAATCCCTCGGACAGTCGTCCGGGGGATTTTTTGTGCCGTAATATTGAAAATATAAAATAAAAACAGTATTATATAATTAAATATTAAGGTCAGGAGGTGTCTTTATGCCGGAAAAATATTTTCTTCAAAGCCGCTGGAAACCCGAAGGCAATAAACTTTATTATTACGGTCTTAGAAACAAAGAAAATCTTTTCAGGAATTCCGTAAAAATAACCTCCGAACAAAAAAGAATAATCTCTTCCCTGCCCGGAGAACTTTCGGAAAAAGAAGTTTCCGTTTTAAAAAATCTTTTGGGAAAACAGGTGGTAACCGAAAACGAACTCCGAAAAATTCCAAAATCCCTTGCCGAAGCCCGCTTTTGCAAAAACTGCTGCGCAAACGATTTTATAATTCCGGGAATCGAATTTGACGAAAACGGTCTTTGTCCCATGTGTCAGACCGCAAAAGATACCGAAAACCTTAAAAGCGTCGTTCCCGTTATAAAACAAATCCCCCATTCGGAAAAATCCCGTTTTGACGTTGCCCTTTTTTACACCGGAGGAAAAGATTCAACTTTTCTTCTTTATTACCTTGCAAAAGTTAAAAAGCTCCGTGTCCTTGCCCTTACCTGGGAAATTCCTTTTATTTCAGAAAGTGCAAAACAAAGCATTGAAAACGCAAAGCGGATTTTTTCAAACGTTGAATTTATTTCAAGAAAAATCTGCGACGAGGATTTACGAAAAATTTATAAAAAACTTTATGAATTGAGCAAAAACACCTGCGCCTGCCCTTCCCTTGCCTATATTATTTTTTATCCGGAACTTGTTGCAAACCGCGTACCATATTTCATGGCGGGAAACGAACCGGTTCAAATGCTCGGACTTTATTATAACCATATGTCCCCGAAATTTGTTTACAGCCTTTCCGAAAACAAGGCTCTTTCGGCAATTATTAATTTCGGAAGAATCTTAACCCTGAAACCTCCGCTTAAAAACGGCCAGTTCCAGACTCTTATGACAATGGGTCAGCTTTCAAGAAAAAACAGCGCCGTAATGGACTTTTTCGGATATTCGAACCCTCTTGTTTCAAACATCGTCAAAGCAATAAACGAAGTTCCGGAACTTATTCCGCCTTTTAAAAAAGCGATCCGGATTTCTTCCCGTTCCGGAAACATCCCCGCCTTTGTTCATCTTGATTTTGACGAAATATGCGGCGGAAAATACGATTGGAAAAACGTTAAAACAACTCTTACAGAAGAATGCGGGTGGGTTCCCCCTTCCTCGGATAAAAAAGCGCTACATACAAGCTGTAAAATCGAAAGATGCAAAGACCATTCCCAGTTCCTCCGTTTTTATAACTGCGAAAGCAAAATGATTCCGTTCAGCGCTCTTGAAATTTCTCTTGCAAGCAGAAACAAACTGAACTCAAGGGAAGAAATTATCTATGAAATGGAAAATTTTCTCGGTTTTTCTCTTGATGAACTTCCGGAATGTTCCGTTATGTGCGATTATATAAAGGAGTAAAAAATGGACAGAATATTTTATTTCAGCGGAAGCGGAAAAAGCAGAAGATTTGCGGAATTTTTAGGTAAAAAACTTGATTTTCCGATCTCCGACTTTACCGAAACAACCGATTTTTTTGTCAAAACTGCAATAATTGTTTTTCCCGTTTACTGCCAGAATCTCCCGGATCCCGTAATTTGTTTTCTTAAAAAACTTAAAGCCGAAAACATAGCTTTTGCCGCGGTTTACGGAAGAAAATCCTACGGAAACGTAATTGAGGATGCGGTAAAAATCTCTTCCGGAAATTTTATCGGCGGAATATGCGTTCCCTGCGGTCACAGTTTTCTTTCCGAACCGGATGATTTTGATTTCGAATCCGTTCTTCCGTTTATCGAAAGAATAAAAAACCCGGAAAGCGCAAAAACCGAACATTGCCCAAAGGATTTTTATGCGGATTTAATTCCTGCAAAAAGAACAAGAATCGGAGTAAAAATCAAAAGAAACGGTAACTGCAAAAATTGCGGAAAATGCACAGAAAATTGCCCCATGGGAGCGATTGAAAACGGAATAATCGGCAAAAACTGCATCCGCTGTCTTCGCTGCGCAACCGAATGTCCCGAAAACGCACTTGAATTCAAAACTTTATGGTTTTTGAAGGCATATCTTGTTTCCGGAAGAAAAAATGAAATCAAATTTTATCTTTAAATCACTTGACAATAACGCTTGTTTAACACTATAATATTTTATGTATTAAGCGTAAGTTTTTAAAAGCGTTTGTCAGGAAAAACACTTGGCAAACGTTTTTTTGTAATACGTACTGCGGATTTGAAAGGGCTGTTAAAATGGATAAAATAAAAAATATCTGGCAAAAGATTTCCCCGTTTTTCTGGATCGTTTTCGGAAATATAATCTATGCGCTGAGCATCAAGCTTTTTGTCCTTCCTTCCGGAATCGCCCTTGGCGGAACAACCGGTATTGCGCTTATAATCGAATATTTCTTCCATATTCCGATTTCCGGATTTGTTTTCGTTTTTAATATGGTAATGCTTTGCCTCGGATATTTTGTTCTTGGAAAAGCTTTTGCAATGACTACAATTCTCAGCTCTTTCTGCTATCCTTTTTTCCTTGAAATCTGCAACCGTATTTTCGGAGATTATTATCTTACCGACGACGTATTCCTTTGTTCCGTTCTCGGCGGAATCGGAATCGGATTTGCCCTTGGTCTTGTAATTCGTTCCGGAGCTTCCACCGGCGGAATGGATATTCCCCCGCTTATCCTCAACAAACTTTTCCATATCCCCGTTTCAACAACTCTCTATGCTCTTGATTTTGTCGTTGTTGTTCTGCTTTCAATGTTCAAATCCGTTGACCTTATCCTTTACGGAATTGTTTTCACTTTTGCATATACCTATGTCCTTGACAAAACCCTTGTACTCGGTAAATCCAGAACCGAAATCAAAATCGTCACAAGAAAAGCAAGGGAAATCACCGACGCGATTCTTTCGAAAATCGACCGCGGCGTAACCCTTCTTGAAGCCGAAACCGGTTATAAACATTATCACACCGAAGTTGTTATGACTATTGTTTCCAACCGCGAAATCGCAAAAGTCGAACGCATTGCCCACAGCATCGACCCGAAATGCTTTGTAATCATAAGCCATGTTTCCGAAGTTCGCGGAAGAGGTTTTTCCTCCGCAAGAAAATATAAAAAACGTCCCGAAGAAATTTAATTTTATTACAAAAAAAATCCGGTGCTCATTTTGAGCACCGGATTTTTTATTTGATCAAAGTATCATATCCCCTGCTTTAATAAGTCCCGTTTTCTTCATTACCGCATAGAAAAGATAGGAAAGAACCGCCGGAAGAACAAAACAGACTATAAGAAGTCCAAGCCACATATTTGCTCCGCCGTTCATATCGGAAAGAACCCCAAGAGGTCCCACAAGTCCGCAGGTTCCCATTCCGGCGGAAACTCCGGTACATTCAAGCTTGAAAACAAGAGTGCTTACAGGTCCGGTAATCGCCGCCGCAAGAGTCGGAGGAATCCAGATTGCCGGTTTCTTTATGATATTGCTCATCTGAAGCATCGAAGTTCCGAGTCCCTGGGCAAAAAATCCGCCCCAGCCGTTATCGGCAAAACTAATTACCGCAAAACCTATCATCTGTGCACAGCATCCGGCAACGGCCGCGCCGCCCGCAATTCCGCTTATGCCGATCATCGCGCAGATTGCCGCAGAGGAAATCGGAAGAGTAAGAATCATTCCCACAACAACGGAAATAATAATTCCCATGAGAAGGGGCTGCATTTCCGTCGCGGTATTAATAAAATCTCCGAGATAATACATAATATATGCAACGGCGGGACAAACGAGTTTTGCAATGGCATAGCCCGCAATTATCGTGACGGTCGGGGTTACAAGAATATCGACTTTCGTCTTTTTTGAAACAAGCATTCCGATTTCAACGGCAAAAATCACGGCAACAAATGCGCCGGCAGGACCCGCCGTATATGCAATGCTTTCTCCGCTTTCAAGAACAATTGCAGCTCCGAGAGAATACGAAATACTTCCTACCGCGGCGCAAGAGAACATTACAAGAGGATCCGCTTTAAGCGAATATGCAATTGCAACGCCGATTGCCATTCCGGAAGCGCCCTGTGCAAAAGTTTTCATCTCGGTGAAAAATCCGCC
This sequence comes from Oscillospiraceae bacterium, assembly GCA_015067315.1. Taxonomy (GTDB): domain Bacteria; phylum Bacillota; class Clostridia; order Oscillospirales; family Ruminococcaceae; genus UMGS1668. The sequence goes on from SVMR01000002.1 coordinate 99,692, forward strand.
GATTGCGTTAACCGTTTCGTTTGCAATATAATCCGATCCGAGATATGTTCCGAGCGTTCCGAAAATCGTTCCGATCAGGAGCGAAGCAAAAAGTCCAAGCGCCATCGCGGACATTGCGTCAATGAAATATTTCTTTGCGTATTTTTTAAGAGTTTCCATTAATGTCATCTCCAATAAAAAATTTATAACTTTATTGTATCACTAAACAACATTTATTGCAAAATATAGTTAAAAAATATATAATAAATTCATACCGAACACGGGAGGTGTTTTTTATATGAAACCGATTATCGGAATTTTGCCTTCTTATGACGACGAAAAACAGCAGATTTTTCTTAACGAAACCTATGTTGACGCTGTAATTGAATCCGGAGGAATCCCTTTTGTACTTCCCCTTACTAATGACCAAAAAATCGTTTTTTCCGCAATCGAAAAAATCGAAGGACTTATTCTTTCCGGCGGAACGGATATTGATCCCAAATATTACGGAGAAGCAAATTCCGGAAAAAGTCTCGGAATCTGCCCTTTGCGGGATGAAGCGGAAGAAGTTTATATCCGTCTTGCCCTTGAATCGGATATCCCCGTTCTCGGAATCTGCCGCGGAATGCAGGCTCTTAACGTTTTCTGCGGAGGAAGCCTTATTCAGGATATTCCTTCCGAACACGGTTTTTCCGTAATCCACCGCCTTGAAAAACCGGAGATTGCCTTCCACAGCCTCACCGTTGAAAAATCCTCTCCCCTTTCCGACGCAATGGGTTTCGGAACCCATACGATAAACAGCTATCATCATCAGGCGGTTAAAAATATCGCTCCGGATTTTTCGGTTTGCGCCGTTTCGGAAGACGGAATTGTTGAAGCGATTTATCATAAAAACAAAAAATTCGTTCTCGGAGTTCAATGGCATCCGGAACGCGACCGCGAAACCGCAACAGAAAATAAAAAAATCGTGGATTATTTTATAAAAATCTGCTCTGAAACAAAAAAGGAGAAATCATGACAAAAACAGTTCTCATAACCGGCGCTTCTTCCGGAATAGGAAAAGAATTTGCAAAAATATTTTCCAAAAAAGGCTTTAACGTAATCCTTGTTGCAAGAAGCGAAGAAAAACTCGGCAAAATTAAAGATTACCTTACCCAAAAATACGAAAACAACGTAGTTTATTACGTAAAAGACCTTACCGCGGAAAACGCAGTAAAAGAACTTTATGATGAGGTAAAATCCGACGGATATCCGGTGGATTATCTTATAAACAACGCAGGATTCGGCAGCAACCACGGATATATCGAAACAGATTATGAAGTGCACGAAAATATGGTAAAGCTCAATGTGCTTTCTCTTATGGAACTTTGCCATTGCTTCGGAAAAGATATGTGCGAACGAAAAAGCGGAAAAATCCTGAACGTTGCATCCATAGCCGCTTTTTCCGCCGGACCTTATATGTCCGTTTATTATGCAACAAAGGCTTTTGTTCTTTCCCTTTCCGAAGCTCTTTCGGAAGAATTTTCAGAATACGGCGTTTCCGTAACCTGCCTTTGCCCCGGACCCACGGAAACAAACTTCGGCGCCGTTTCCGATTTCGGAGAATCCAACGCATTCAGATATCTCGGGGTTGCAAAAGCTTCCGACGTTGCAAAAATCGGATATAAAGCGATGATGAAAGAAAAATCTCTTGTTTTCTCCGGTTTTAAAGTTAAATTCATGGCTTTTCTTACAAGAATCACTCCCCGTTCAATCAATACAAGTTTTTCAAAATTCATGAACAAGCATAAATAAACAATAAATTGCCTGTAAAGTAAAATGATATTACATATCAAAAAAAGCCCGCATTGGCGGGCTTTTTTAATATATGGTTTTAATTATTCAAAAAATCTTTCACCAAGACCGTATTCATCAACAACAAAGTCCATATCTTTGTCGCCACGTCCGGAAAGGCAGACGAGAATTGAACCCGTGTCGTGTTCTCTTGCGTATTTCATAGCGTAAGCAACCGCATGGGAGCTTTCCACAGCGGGAATAATTCCTTCAAAGCGGCAGAGTTTATAGAAAGCTTCCATCGCCTCTTCGTCGCTTATCTGAACGTAATTTACCCTGCCGACGTCACGGAGGAATGCGTGTTCCGGACCGACGGAAGGATAGTCGAGTCCGCTTGCAATGGAATAAACCGGGCTTGGGTTGCCCTCGTCATCCTGGAGAAGATAGCTGTTGAATCCGTGAAGAATACCGGGTTTTCCGTATGCCATGGAAGCGGCATGATCGCCAACCGCAGAACCTCTTCCGAGAGGCTCAACTCCATATATATCAACCGGATCGCCGAGGAAAGGAACAAACATACCGATGGAGTTTGAACCGCCGCCGACGCATGCGGTAACCGCGTCGGGCATGATTCCTGTCATTTCAAGGAACTGTTCTCTTGCTTCAATTCCTACTATGGACTGGAAATCACGAACCATTTTCGGGAACGGATGGGGACCTACAACGGAACCGATGCAATAAATAGCATCTTTATACTCGTTCATATATGCCTCAAAGGCGGCGTCCACAGCCTCTTTAAGGGTTTTAAGTCCTTTTGTGACCGGAATTACGTTTGCGCCGAGAAGTTTCATTCTGGTAACGTTAGGAGCCTGTTTTTCAATATCAACTTCGCCCATATAAACGTCGCATTCAAGACCGAAATAGGCGGCAGCGGTTGCGATTGCAACGCCGTGCTGACCTGCGCCGGTTTCGGCAATGAGTTTTTTCTTGCCCATATATTTTGCAAGAAGACCCTCGCCCATGCAGTGGTTCAGTTTATGAGCACCGGTGTGGTTAAGATCTTCCCTTTTAAGATAGATCTGGCATTTGCCGAGATGGTTGGAAAGTCTTTCGCAATGATAAACCGGAGTTGCTCTTCCCTGGAATTCTTTTCTGATTCTGCGAAGTTCGTTGATAAACTGCGCGCTGTGGCAGATTGTTTCATAAGCATCGTTGATTTCCCTAAATGCCGGAACAAGTTCATCCGGAATAAACTGTCCGCCGAAATCCCCGAAAAATCCTTCTTTATTGGGGTAATCTTTAAGATAACGGTCAAAATCTTTATATGTCATATTCATTTTAGCTGTTTCCTTTCAAAATAAATTTGTTATAAAGCAAAAATTATTTTAAAATGTGCCATCGTTTCATGATAATTCCTCCAAAATAAAAAAACGCCTTTGTCCCCCATTAAAACAGGACAAAGACTTCAAAAAAATCTCTGCGGTGCCACCTGAATTGGCAAAAGCCCACTTTATCGGATACTGACATATCCTTCCGGTCTGATAACGGTCCGGCGCCGACAGCCATTACTTGCAAAAAACTGCTTTCCTGCTGTCCTCATGAGTCCATTCGCTTTCATTAAGGTTACGGAATTTCCACCAGCATCCGCTCTCTTTAAGCCAACCTGAAAGTTACTATTCTCAATCATCGGTTTAAAATATTATATATAATATATACCACCGAATAACACTTTTGTCAAGTAAATCGCTAAAATAATTTTGTATTGAAATTTATATTATTTCGGCTATAATAAATATAAATTTACCGAACAGGCTTTTTTAAGGAGTACATAATGTTATTAAAAACAAATAGGCTAACTATAAGACATATAGAACCCGGTGATTGGAAAAATATAAAAAAAATATGGCAGGATTTTAATAATTCTCCCTTTTCCCAATATGATATGCCGCATAACACGGATGACGAAGACGTTAAAAACAGAATTTCAAAATGGGCCAACGCAAGCAAAGGTTTTGAGCATATTTTCTTTGCCGTCTGTCTTGAAGAAATTGTTATCGGTTTCTTTTCTTTCAATATCCGCGAAGATTCCCATGAACTCGGATATTGCTTCAGTTCCGCATATCAGGGAGAAGGTTATGCAAAAGAAAGTCTTAAAGCTTTAATTGAATATCTTCCTGAAATCGGAATAAAAAAGCTTTCCGCCGGTACTGCGATTAATAACGTCCCTTCCGTTTCCTTTCTGAAATCTTTGGGTTTCGTTTTGACCGGAACCGAAAAAGTATCTTTTTATAAAAACGAAGAAGGAAACGATATTGTGTTCGAAGGCGGAAAATTTGAACTAAACATAGAATAAAAGCATTAAAAAAAGCGGTGCTCATTTTGAGCACCGCTTAAATTATGTAACTTATGCTTTGAGGTCAAGACCGGAAGCTTTTTTGTCATACATCTGTTTGCAAAGTTCTGCAATGTATGCGCCTGCTTCTACCGGAGGAGTACCTGCTTTATGGATGTTGGAAACTACGGTACGGTTTGCTTCCGGAATGCCGGGATAGCCGCCATATACGCAGTATGCGGAGAGAGAGCTGGAAGTTGCAAGTCCGGGTCTTTCACCAAGAAGGATTACGGTTACTTTTGCGCCGAGAATCTGTGCAACGGAGTCTTCTGCGCCAACACGACCATATTTTACAAAGAAAGGAGTACCGACTTTAAGACCGGTTGCTTTAAGACCGTTATAGATTGCGGGAAGAACTGCGTCGATGTTTGCTTCAACTGCGGAAGAAGAAAGTCCGTCGGAAACAACGATCTGTACGTCGGGTTCTGCAATACAGTCTTTTTTGATCTGTGCGGCGGTTTCTTCGTCGAAGATACGGCCAAGGTCAGGTCTGGTAAGATAGGTTTCTTTGCTGTCGCATTTGGTCTGATAGGTTTTGAGGTTGTTTCTTTCAAGATATTCTTCATGAACATCGTTGAAAACTGCGTCCATTGCAGCAGCGTTGTCTGCGCGGACACGAAGAGTTGTTCTGGTAAGAGGACGGGGACCTGCTCTCCAAACGCCAAGACGTGCGTCGGTTTTAGCTTTGATTCTCATATACTCTTCTTTGTTATAAGGATTGGGAATGTTGAATTCCTCTCTGAGGCTATATGCGGAGATGTCTTCTACCTCTCCGTCACATTCGCATTTGCACTCACATTTAGGAGCTGCTTCGCCCTGAGTAGCCTGTGCGATAGCTTCACGGATGATTTTCATAAGTTCGGTATCGTTCATTATAATTGCAGCCTCCTTTCTTATTTAGCAAAGAACATGGATGCGTCGCCTGCACGTTCGCCAAGACGGCCTTCTTCGTCGAGGATGCCCATCTTGATTGCCCATTTGTGGAATTCAGGCGCAGGTTTTCTGTGGCTGAGTTCACGCATGGTGTTGTCGTCATGGAAGGAAACGTCCTGATATGCGAGCATTACGTCGTCGCCCATAGGAACGCCCATGTAATAGTTGCAGTTTGCTGCGTTAAGAAGCAGGCAAGCAATTTCCTGGTCGTCCTGGGTAATGCCGGTGTGGTTGGTGAAGCAAGGTGCCATACCCATAGGAAGACCGATGATTTTTGCCATAAAGTGGTCTTCAAGGTTGCCGCGGATCATTTCTTTACCGTCGTAAATGGTTTCCGGTCCAATGAATCCGGTAACGTTGTTTACGCCGAAAGGTTCGAAGTTACGTGCAAAACCGTAGGTACGTGCTTCAAGAGTCATTTCGTCTGCGCCTTCGTCGCAGTCGATAGACATTTCGGAACCTTGGCCGGTTTCGAAATAAAGTTTGTTCATACCGGTACCGTAGCATTCCTGTTTTGCAAGGTCATAAGCTTCGTTAAGAAGTGCTTTATCTACGCCGAAAGCTTCGCAAGCGCTTTGGGTACCTGCGATTGACTGGAAGAACATGGAAAGCGGTGCGCCTTCACGAACAGCCTGCATCTGGGTGGTTACGTGAGAAAGAACGGAAATCTGGGTAGGAATATCCCACTGATCTTTGAAATCGCGGAGTGCATGGGAAATTCTCTGGGTGGTTTCAACGGTATCTTCTACGGGGTTGATGCCGAAGCAAAGGTCACCGGAACCGAAAGAAACGGCTTCCTGAACACCGAGAACGATGGTTTCGGGATCGTCGGTGCTGGAGTTGCACTGTGCACGGAAGGAAAGAGTTCCGGGAAGACCGATCTGGGTTTCGCAGCGGGTAGGTCTGCAGCATTTGCTTGCGCCGTAGATAAGGTCGGAAGCGGAGCAGATTTTTGCGACTGCTGCAACGGTTTCACCGATCCAGGCATAGCTTGCACGGTAAAGATCGTTGGTAGTGGTCTTGTGGTCCATGATCCACTCACGAACTTCGGCAATGGTATAGTTTTTGAACTGATCATACATGCGTTTGTTCATGGAGTCGATCTCAACTCTGGTAACCTCGTCTTTTTCGTAAGGAACGACGGGGTTTTCGGTGATGTCTTTAACGGTAAGCTCGCTGAGAACTACTTTTGCCGCAATTTTTTCGGAAACAGTTTCCGGAGCAATTCCGAGATATCTGTCGCCGGATTTCGGCTCGTTGGCTTTTGCGAGAACGTCTTTGACATCACGGAATTCATAAGTTTTTCCGTTAAGTCTGGTTTTCAGTTTCAAGGTGAAAACTCCTTTCCGTTTTCCGCAAAATGCAGAAAACTGGTTAATTTATATTTTCCGTTTTTATGTGAAACCACGTCCCAAAACATCTCCGAATCTCGGACGCAATTTCACATATTTACGTAATATATAAGCGGACATACTACCCCACTTATACTATATTAGTATATACAAGATAGCAAATTTTGTCAATTATTTGTCATTTCTTTTCTTTAAAAAAATGAAGTTTTATTTTTATATATATTGACGAAAAAAGCTCTCCTTTCCGGAGAGCTTTTGTTTTTCATAAAAATCAATCGGTATTCTTTTTGAAACGTGCTTTCATTCTCATGTTGTTATCAAGAATCTTTTTGCGGATTCTGATATTTTTCGGAGTTACTTCAAGAAGCTCGTCGTCTTTAAGGAATTCGATGGAAGCTTCAAGGCTCATTCTCTTGAAAGGAACAAGACGGAGAGCATCGTCGGAACCGGAAGCGCGGGTGTTGGTAAGATGTTTGGTTTTGCAAACGTTAACAGCAATGTCTTCCGCTTTCGGAGAAGAACCGACAACCATTCCTTCGTAAACAGGAACGCCGGGTCCGATGAAGAGCTGACCGCGCTCCTGGGCGTTGAAAAGACCGTAAGTAATGGATTCGCCGGTTTCGAAGGAAATAAGGCTTCCGGTTGCGCGGCGCTGAATATCGCCTTTATAGGGCTCATAGCAATCGAAAACAGAACTCATAATGCCTTCGCCTTTTGTATCGGTCATGAATTCGTTTCTGTAACCGAAAAGTCCGCGCGCGGGAATCTTGAATTCAAGACGCATGCGGCTTCCGAAGGGAGCCATTTTTGTAAGTTCGCCTTTTCTGTTGCCCATTGCGGACATAATGTTGCCTACGCAGTCTTCCGGAACGTCGATTGAAAGAAGTTCGATCGGTTCGTGGAGTTTTCCGTTGATGGTTTTATAAAGAACCTTCGGGGTGGAAACCGCAAATTCATATCCTTCGCGGCGCATGGTTTCGATAAGAATGGAAAGATGCATTTCGCCGCGTCCGCAAACGGAGAATTTATCGGTAGTGTCGGTATCGGAAACGCGGAGAGAAACGTCTTTAAGAAGTTCTCTGTAAAGTCTTTCGCGAAGCTGACGGCTGGTTACAAATTTGCCTTCTCTTCCGGCAAAGGGGCTGTCGTTGACGCAGAAAGTCATTTCAACGGTAGGTTCGCTGATTTTTACGAAAGGAAGAGCTTCAACCGCTTCGGGAGCGCAGACGGTATCGCCGATGTAAATATCGGAAATACCGCTGAGGCAGACGATATCGCCAACGGAAGCGCTTTCGCAGGGTTCTTTTGCAAGACCTTCAATCTGATAAAGGGTTGCGATTCTTCCTTTATAGTCAGCTTTTTCATTGTGGTAATCGGTGATGACAACATCTCTGTTGGGGGTGATGCGTCCGCGTTCAACTCTGCCGATACCGATTCTTCCGACATATCCGTTATAGTCGATGGAAGAAACGAGCATCTGAAGAGGGCCTTCCTCGTCGCCTTCCGGTGCGGGAATATGGTCAAGAATTGTATCGAAGAGAGGTTTAAGATCCTTGCCTCTTGTATAAGGATCGAAAGAAGCGGTGCCTTCTCTTCCGGAGCAGAAAAGCATCGGGCTTTCAAGCTGTTCTTCGGAAGCATCAAGATCAAGGAGAAGTTCAAGAACTTCGTCGCCGATTTCGTCAAGTCTTGCGTCGGGTTTGTCAACTTTGTTGACAACAACGATTACGGGATGGTTGAGTTCAAGAGCTCTCTGGAGAACAAATCTGGTTTGGGGCATCGGACCTTCCGCTGCGTCAACAAGAAGAATTACGCCGTCAACCATTTTAAGAACACGTTCAACTTCGCCTCCGAAGTCTGCGTGTCCGGGGGTATCGATAATATTGATTTTAACACCGTTATAATGAACGGAAGTGTTTTTTGCAAGAATGGTAATGCCTCTTTCGCGTTCAAGGTCGCCGGAGTCCATAACGCGGTCTTCAACAACCTGGTTATCACGGAAAGTACCGCTCTGTTTGAGCATTTCGTCAACAATGGTGGTTTTGCCGTGGTCAACGTGGGCAATAATCGCAACGTTTCTTAAATCTTCACGAATCAAAATTTTTTCTTCCTTCCTTGCGGGATTGTTCCCGGAATAAATAAACATAAAAAACGGACAGTTCCCCGTTTTGTCAATCGTGGGAAATGCCCGTTATTGGACAAATCTCTTAAAGTCTGTCGTTTGGACTTTTTTATCAGTCCGGAAGATCTTCGGTGGGAAGATCGAGATTTTCAAGAAGTCTGCGGAGTTCGCCGAGTTCTTCAGCGGTAAAGGTAAGACCTTTTGCCATTCTGCTGTGGTCGGGAGCCCATTCGCGAATGTCATATTTTGCGGGACGGTCGTTCCAGCTTACGAGGTTGAGTTCTTTGGTCCAGCCGCGGGAGTTTTCGGAAATAACGCCGCATTCTTCGGTGATTTTATAAGTGATTTCAGGCATGTCAGTTTCCTCCAATGAAGTTTTATATTTTGCGCTTTTATATATAATATATTATAATTATAATATTTATTTTTGCAATATCATTTTTCAAAAAATTTGTATTTTATTTTTGTTTTTTCAAAAATTTTTTTATATTTCTAAAAATTTCCCCTTTCCGGCATATTCTGCATAGTATATTTTGCGTACAAAAACGCGCAATAACAAATCTGGGAGACTGATAATATGGAAAATATCGGCAGCATGAATCCTGTTCCAAACTGCGAACCGGCTCCGGGAGTGCTTGCAATGGCAAAAGTTGCAATGCAGCCCTGGTGTCAGGTTTATGACGGTTCAACGGCTCTCAGCAGAGGAACTCTCTTCCCTGCTCTCGATTTGCCCTATCTCGGCAGAAAGGCAACGGAATGAACGAACGCAAAACTCTTCTTTCAAGAATTGCAACCTGTGATTTTATCCTTGCGGAAACCTCGCTTTTTCTTGACACCCATCCGAATTGCGCGGAGGCGCTTGCTTTTTATAAAAAGCATCTCGAAATGAGAAAAAAAGCCGCCGAAGAATATTCCGAAAAATTCGGAATGCTCCGCCATGAGGATTATAACGGACAGAATACATGGCAATGGACCGAAGGTCCCTGGCCCTGGGAATATGAGGAGGCGTGATTTATGTGGATTTATGAAAAGAAACTTCAGCATCCTGTAAAAATTGCAAAAACCGACCCCGCAATGGCAAAAATCATAATCACACAGCTTGGCGGTCCCGACGGCGAACTCGGCGCTTCAATGCGCTATCTTAACCAAAGATACGCAATGCCCAACGACAAAGTTAAAGCCGCTTTAACGGATATCGGCACCGAGGAGCTTGCCCATATGGAAATGATCGCGAGCATTGTTCATCAGCTCACAAGAAATCTTTCCATGAGCGAAATTGAAAAAAGCGGTTTCGCGCCCTATTTTGTGGACCATACTGTTGGCATCTACCCTGTTGACGCAAACGGAGTTCCCTGGAGCGCCGCCACAATCCAATCCACCGGCGACCCCATTGCCGATCTTCACGAAGATATGGGCGCCGAACAGAAGGCAAGAAAAACCTATGACAACATCCTCAATCTTTGCGACGATCCGGATGTCCGGGACGTTATAAAATTCCTCCGCGAACGGGAAATTGTTCATTACCAGCGTTTCGGCGAAAGCCTTGAACACATTCTCGACGGACTTGATAAACGCAATTATTATGCCTTTAACCCGGCATTTATTCCGAAAAAATAATTTTCAGACAGCAAAACAGCCGTAAAGCTTTTAAGCTTTACGGCTGTTTTTTTAATTACGATAACTGAATTATCTCTGTCCTTTGTCGTAAGGAATACCTTCTGCTTTAGGTGCTCTGGATTTTTTGGAAGTGAATGCAAGAACGATAAGGCAGATGATATAGGGCAGCATATTATATACGGAACCCGGAATGTTGAGAGCAACAAGGAACGGGAATCCGAAGAAAACGTTGGAAAGTGCACGGAAGAAACCGAAAATAAGCGCAGCCATTGCAATTTTGGTAGGTTTCCACTGACCAAAGATCATAACAGCAAGAGCAAGGAATCCGAAACCTGCAACACCGTTTTCAAATTTCCATTCGGAAACACCGGAAAGGATATAGCAGATACCGCCGAGACCGCCGAACATACCGGAAATAAGAACGCCTGCCCAACGCATTTTATAAACGTTGATACCAACACTGTCTGCTGCCTGAGGATGTTCACCGCAAGCCATAAGACGAAGACCGAATTTAGTCTTATAAAGTGTGATATAAGCAGCTACAACGCCGATAACAGCAATAAGCATAAACCAGTTGAATTCAAAGCTTCCGATGTTAACAATGAAAGCTTTCTTTTCTTCAACGTACTGAATGGTGGAAGAAACGTCGTCGGGGTTTGCTGCGGTGTTGATTGCTTTTACAGCAACGGTTGCGCCTGCGGTACCGAGCATATTAAGTGCGGTACCGACGATGGTCTGGTTTGCCTTAAAGTTGATGCAGGCAACACCGAGCAGCGAAGAATATGCAACACCGAAAATAATTGCCGCAAGAAGAACGCAAAGGATAAGCGGAAGAGGTCCGAAGCTGTCGGGAGCATATCTCATCATAAGAGCGCCGCCGAGAGCGCCGATTACCATGATACCTTCAAGACCGAGGTTGATAACGCCGGAATGTTCCGCAAAGCAACCGCCGAGAGCGACAAGCGCAAGAACCGATGCGAAAATTAATGTGTACTGAATAAGTAAAATCATTATTTGTCGCCTCCTTCCTGAGCATTGGCAGCTTCTTTTGCTTTAAGAGCCTTTTTTTCTTCCTGTTTATCAAGAAGATAATTCATTGCGTATTTAATGAAGAATACGAAACCGCAAAGATAAATTATGATTGCGGAAATAAGGTCGGAAATCTGGGAACAATACATGGTCTTGTCAACATAAGCGCCGCCGTTGGTGATATGCTGGATGAAATAGGAGGAGAAGATTGTTCCGATAGGATTAAGACCGCCGAGGAACGCAGCAGCAATTCCGTTGAAGCCCATTGCGGGAACAGCGGAAGAAGTGCAGGACCACTGTTCATAGTCGGTAAGATACATGAAAGATGCGCCGAGAGCAGCAATAGCGCCGGAAATCATAAGAGTTACGATAATGTTTCTCTTTTCTGCCATACCGCAATATTTAGCGGCGTTCTTATTGAAACCTGTTGCTTTGAGTTCAAAACCGAATTTGGTTTTTTCAAGGATAACAAGAATAAGAACAGCGGTAAGGATGGAAAGCGGAAGAGCTATTGTTACATAAGTATTTCCCGCAAAGATTTTGTCAAATCCAAGTCCGGGAAGCATCGCCTGTTCGCCGTGGGTATTGAGATGGAAGGTATAAGGGCTGGTGGTTTCTTTAACCGTGCTGAGAATCATGTTCGTTGAATAAAGAGCGATCCAGTTGAGCATGATTCCCGAAATTACTTCGTTAACGTTGCAGTAGGATTTGAGAAGACCTACAATTGCGCCGTAAAGTGCTCCGCAAACGCCGGCAATAATCATGCAGGGCAGCCAGCCGAGTCCGAGAGAAATTGCGCAATAGATACTTGCGCAGATACCTACGCAATACTGACCTGCGGCACCGATGTTGAAAAGACCTACTTTATATGCAAAAAGAATGGAAAGAGAGCACATAAGAAGAGGCGCGGTTTTTACAAGGGTGTTGCCGAAGTTTTTAATCTGAAGATTTGTTTTTGAATAATGGAGGAAGTTTTTAAGAACTTCGCCGATAGCCTCACCTGCTCCGGTGGGGTTGATGAAAAGAAGAACGATATATCCGATGAGAACACCGAGGATAATGCAGATAAATGAAGCAAAAAGCGACTGGAACGCTTCGTTTTTCAAAATTTTCTTGGTCATGCTTTCACCTCATCTCTTTTTGCGCCGGCCATATAAAGACCGAGTTCATCTTCGGTTGTGGTCTTGGGATTGAGTTCGCCGACAATTTCGCCTTCGTACATAACAAGAATGCGGTCGGAAACGTCCATAACTTCTTCAAGTTCAAGAGAAACAAGAAGAACCGCTTTTCCTGCGTCGCGCTGTGCAACGATCTGTTTATGGATATATTCGATTGCGCCGACGTCAAGTCCGCGGGTAGGCTGAACAGCGATAAGAAGTTCGGGGTTCTTGTCGATTTCACGGGCAACAATAGCTTTCTGCTGGTTACCGCCGGACATGCTTCTTGCAATGGTGACGGGTCCCTGACCGGAACGAACGTCATACTGCTCAATAAGCTTTTCTGCGTATTTTCTGATATTTCCTTTTCTGAGGAAACCGAATTTATCGGTGAATTCCGGTTCAAAATAACGCTGGAGAACACAGTTGTAATCAAGCGGATAGTCAAGAACAAGACCGTGTTTGTGTCTGTCTTCCGGAATATGGCTCATGCCGGAAAGAAGTCTTTTGCGGATAGAAGCTTTTGTTATATCCTCGCCGCAAAGGGTGATTTTTCCGCTTACGAGAGGTTCAAGACCGGAAAGTCCGTAAACAAATTCGGTCTGACCGTTTCCGTCGATACCCGCAATGCAGACAACTTCGCCGCGGCGGACTTTAAGGGAAACGTTTTTGACTGCGTTGTTTTTATGCATTTTGGAAGCAACGGTCATGTTTTCGATATCAAGAACAACTTCACCGGGGGTGCTTTCTTCCTTCTTAACGTGAAGGTTGACGTTGTGACCTACCATCATTGCGGAAAGTTCTTCAATGGTTGCGTCCTTGGTATCAACGGTACCGATGTATTTACCTTTTCTGAGAACGCTGCAGCGGTCTGCAACGGCTTTGATCTCATTAAGTTTATGGGAGATGAAGAGAATGGATTTTCCCTCTTTTGCGAGGTTCTTCATAATCTGCATAAGCTCTTCAATTTCCTGGGGGGTGAGAACCGCGGTGGGTTCATCGAAAATGAGAATTTCGTTTTCGCGGTAGAGCATCTTGAGAATTTCGGTACGCTGCTGCATACCGACAGTGATATCCTCAATATAAGCATCCGGGTCTATATGAAGACCGTATTTTTCGGAAAGTTCAAGAACTTTTTCTCTTGCTTCCTTCTTTTGAAGGAAACCGAATTTGTTGGGTTCAACGCCCATGATAATATTATCAAGAACAGTAAAGCATTCAACAAGCTTGAAATGCTGGTGTACCATTCCGATTCCGAGATCATTAGCGTCGTTGGGGTTTTTAATCTGAACTTCCTTACCGTCTTTTTTGATAATACCCTCTTCTGCCTGATAAAGACCGAAAAGAACACTCATCAAAGTTGATTTTCCCGCGCCATTTTCGCCAAGAAGAGCGTGTATTTCACCTTTTTTAAGCTGAATTGTTACGTCGTCGTTGGCGATGATTCCGGGGAATTTTTTGGTAATATGAAGCATCTCAATTGCGTACTGATTCTCCAACTCTACCATCCCTCCTATTTATAACTTATAGTTATAATCATAATACTACAAAATACAACTAAATACAAGAAAAATTTGTTCAAAAAACAAACAAAAAAAGGACGGGATCAAAACCCGTCCTTTTTAAGCACTGTGATAAAAATTATTTGATGTTGCCGAGATCGTTAACAGTTACAACAGTTACGAAATCTGCTGCTGCGCCTTCGATAACGCTGCTTACAACAACATCGCCGTTGAACATTGCAGCTACGAGAGCTTCATAGTCAGCTTTGGTGAAGGAATCAGAGAACTGAGTGGAAGGAGCAAGCTGTACATAGTTTTCTTCCGGGATTTCGGAAACGAGACCAAGGTTTTCAACCTGTCCGCCTACGAATTCGCCAGCGATAATTTTTGCAAGCATGGTTTTAACAGTAGGAGCAAGACCTTTCATTGCGGAAGTTACGGTCATGCCTTCGCCATATGCTGCATCGATGTTTGCAGCCTGGTCAACGTCAACGCCGATAACTTTGCCGTTAACTTTTGCTGCTGCTTCAGCAACAGAAGTGTAAACGCCGCCGCCGCATGCGAATACGATTTCAGTGCCGTTGCCATACCAGGTATCCATAACTGCAGTAACGTCAGCGTCACCGTAGAACTGGTTTGCAAAGCCCCAAACAACGTTAACATCAGCACCGGTTTCTACAGCTGCTGCGTCAGCACCCTGAAGGAAGCCATAGCCGAAACGAAGAACTGCAGGAACAGCCATACCGCCGCAGTAACCGAGTTCGGTGTAACCGAGTTTTACTGCTGCGTAACCTGCCATGTAGCCGGAAAGTTCTTCCTGGTATACTGCGGAGTATACGTTTTCAGGAATGGTCCAGCCGCCGGAAGTGAGGTCAAATTCTGCAACGTCGAGTGCTACGAATTTAACTTCGGGATAGTTGTCTGCAGTTGCAATGATAGCATTTGCAAATGCGAATCCGGGAAGAACGATTACGTTGTAACCCTGGTCAACAGCGTTATCGATCATGGAGATACGGTCTTCGTCGGAGTCGGATGCGGGTTTGAAATACTCGAAGTTGATGCCTTCTGCTTCGCAGAATTCTTTGCATGCTTCATAAGTGGTCTGGTTGAAGGACTGGTCGGTGATATCGCCGTAGTCGGTAACCATAGCAACAGCATATTCTCCAGCTTCTTCGCCGGGTTCTTCGTTAGAACCGCAAGCTGCGAAAGAGAGAACCATTACCATTGCAAGAAGAAGTGCAATAATTTTTTTCATTTTAATTTTCCTCCCCTGTGTAATATTTTTTCACAGTACTTAGAATATAACATATTTCATAAATAAGTTCAAGTCTATTTGCATTTTAAGCAAAAAATTTTGAAAAAATATACCAAAAAACGCACCTTTTCGGTGCGTTTTTTGAATATCATTTTTGATTTTTTATGTATTCGCGGATATATCCGGAGAAAAGATCGATTGCCGCCTTGTTTTTTCCGCCTTCAAGAATCACAATATCGGCATTTTTCTTGCTTGGTTCAACAAATTTATCGTGCATCGGTTTAACGGTTGCTTCGTATTGCGTAAGAACGGATTCGAGGCTTCTTCCCCTTTCGTTCATATCCCGGAGGATTCTTCTTCCAAGGCGAACGTCCGCATCTGTATCAACGAAAATCTTCATATCCATAAGATCGCAAAGGTCTTTGTTCTCAAGAATAAGGATTCCGTCAATAATAAGGATTTCGGTCGGGTTAAGGGTAATCGTTTTGCTTTTGTCACGGTTATGTACAGTGTAATCATAAACCGGTTCCTCGATTGTCTCTCCGTTTTTAAGCGCTTTTATATGTTCGATCATCAGCTCCGTATCGAAAGAATCCGGATGGTCGTAGTTTGTCTTACATCTTTCCTCATAAGTAAGATGATCCTGAACCTTATAATAATTATCATGGTGGATAACAGTTACATATTCATTGAATTCTTTGACAAGAGCATCTGTAAAAGTTGTTTTTCCGCTTCCGGTTCCCCCGGCAATTCCGATTACAAACATTTTTGCACCTTCCCGCTTTTTATTTTACCGATAAAATATTATTTGCTGAATTTAACGACAGTATCAAGAACAAGTGTGATCATTTCATCAAGTTTGGTCTGGCGATCCATGGAGCTGATACCCTCGCCGGTAAGCATATCATCTGTTACTGTGCAGACGCAAAGACCTTTTTTGCCTGCTCTTGCGGCATTGAGATAAAGAGCGGCGGATTCCATTTCTTCCGCAAGTACGCCCATTTTCTGCCATTTTTCAACGTATCCCATGTGGTCGTCTTTATAGAAAACATCGGAAGAAACAACGTTTCCGACTTTTACGTTAACGCCTTTTTCCTTTGCGGTATCAACAAGGGTGCTGAGAAGTTCAAAATCGGCAATAGGCGCAAAAACTCCGGGAAGTTCATGGTGGGAAGCATAGCTGGAAGTTGTGCAGGCTCCCTGTGCGGCAACAATTGTGCCAACCGGAAGTCCCATTCCGCCTGCGGAACCGATTCTAATAATATTATCAACTTCAAAGAAGTTGAAGAGTTCGTAACTGTAAACGCCCATGGAAGGCATGCCCATTCCGCTTGCCATTACGGAAACCTGAACGCCTTTATATGTACCGGTATATCCCTGGATTCCGCGGACGTTGTTCACAAGTTTTGCGTTTTCAAGATATTTTTCGGCAATATACTTGGAGCGAAGAGGATCTCCGGGCATAAGAACGGTTTTTGCAAAATCTTCGGGTACTGCATTGATATGGGGGGTGGGATAATTGGACATTGTGTTTCCTCCTTATTTCTGTTCTGCAATGGCTTTTTTCCAGCATTTGTGGCACATTGCGATATATCTGTCGTTTCCGCCGAGGCAAACCTGTTCGCCTGCGGTAACGATTTTTCCGTTGTCATCCATTCTTGCGTTTACGGTTGCCTTGGCTCCGCAATCGCAGATCGTCTTAATTTCGGTTATTGAATCGGCAACTTCAAAAAGGCGCATGCTTCCGGGGAAAAGTTTTGTGATGAAGTCGGTTCTTAAACCGAAGCACATTACGGGAATATTCATTTCGTCAACAATATCGCGGAGTTCGTCAATCTGTTCCGGAGTGAGAAACTGGGATTCGTCGGAAATAATTACGTTGCAGTCTTTATGATTCGAAAAAAGTTCCTTGATGCTGTCTTCGGAACCGATCTGTTCCGCAACTGCATAAAGTCCGATTCTGGATTTAATGATTTCCGCTCCGTCCCTTGTATCGGTTTTCGGTTTAATAAGCCATACTTTCATTCCGCGTTCTTCATAGTTATATTTTGCAATAAGCGCCTGGGCGGATTTTGAACTTCCCATTGCGCCGTATTTGAAATAAAGTTTTGCCATTTTTTCAGATTCCCCTTTTCCGCTTTTTTTGCCGAAGCGACAAATAAAAACAAAATTTTACAAAATGATTATAGCATACAAAAAATATTTTTCATATACCCATTTTAAATAATGTTTATTAAAATTAATAATTTTTTATAAAACATCTCTTGCTATAATGTCAATTTTGATGTAGAATATATATGTGATAATTTTTATGTTTTGCAGAATGCAAAAACGAGAGGAGGATTTTCCGTGAACGAACCTACCATTTCCTTTTCCATAAGAGAAGATAAAGAGAAAGAGATCAAAGCAATTCTCACAACTGTTTATGATGCTCTCCGCCAGAAAGGATATAACCCCATTAACCAGATTGTCGGATACATCCTTTCCGAAGACCCCACTTATATCACCACCCACAACAACGCAAGAAGCCTTATCCGCAGAATCGACCGCGACGAGCTTCTTCAGATTCTTGTAAAAACATATCTTAACGATTGATATTTGGAGGAAACTATGTCTGAACAGTTTATGACTTACAAGGGCCGTCCCCTTGTTCGCAGCAAAAAAATTCTTTATTACGGAGATATGCGCGACGCTTATGTTGTTATGCTTCAGATCAACAACACCGCAACCGCAGGCGGAACCGAAGTTGCCGGTCACATTGTACTCCAAATGATGTCCACCGACCCCAACGCGGCTCCCACCGAAATGGTTGTAAAACGCGCGGAACGCGACGGACTTTATGCCGCTCTTGATCTTGCATCAACCTGGCTTGACCGTCAGCTTGGAAAAGTCGAAGAATAAGCGAACAAAAAAGCCGCCCGAAGGCGGCTTTTTTTATTTTAATTCAATCGGAGGTTTTGTATGAGATTGCGTTTTGTTCTCTTTTGATATAATATCGAAAGGAGAATTTTATGAATTTAACAATAAAAGACTATAATAAATATAATTCCGAAGAAATCCTGGAATTATATAAAAGCGTCGGTTGGTGCTCATATACCAATCGTCCGGATATGCTTGAACACGCATTTGAGCATTCGCTTAAAATCCTCGGTGCTCATGACGGAGAAAAACTTATCGGAATAATCCGTGCCGTCGGCGACGGATATTCGGTGCTTTTAATCCAGGACATTCTTGTTCTTCCGGAATATCAGCGCAAAGGCATCGGCAGAAAACTTATAAGCGCGATGCTGGAACTTTATCCGGATGTTTACCAGACCGAACTTGCAACCGACAACACCGAAAAGACCGTTGCTTTCTATAAATCCTGTGGCTTCCTCCCCTATTCGGAAATCGGATGCGAAGGTTTTATGAAAATAAAATACTGATACAAAAAAAGAGCTTTCCTTCCGGGAAGCCCTTTTTATTTTCCTAAAATCTTATTATAAATTTTTACAATAATTGCCTTTCCGGTTTTCTTCTCTCCTTCAAAGAAAGGAATTTCCTTACCGACCCAAAGGCAGCCCGGATACTCTTCCGGAACAATAAATGTAATTGTTCCTTTTGCAGTTCCATTCGATTCAACAAATTCTTTTTCATAATATTTATGCAAACCAATTGTAAGGTAGTTTTCTTTGATAAGATGCGAAGGGCTGTATCCATCAGCAATGGGATTTTTCCTTGCACCGTTGAATTCAAATAAAACTTCAACATCAGGGTTTCTGTTCTGAATATTCATCATATAATCACCTTCCGAAAATATTGTACCATAATAATAAAAAAACGCAACAAAAAAGAGCTTCCCTTCCGGGAAGCTCTTTTAATTTCAGTTTTATGATTACCAGTTGCCGGAGGGTTTCGGAACCTGGTGCATTTTTTCAGCAACTTCGTTGATGAATCTGCCCTGATATTCGGGTTTTTCGGTAACGAGGCTTTCGGTTGTAAGAACCATTGCCGCAACGGATGCTGCGTTGTTGAGTGCGCTGCGGGTTACTTTAACAGGGTCAACAACACCTGCTTCGATCATATCGGTGAATTCTTCGGTGAATACGTTGAAACCATAGCCGACTTTTCTGGAACGGCGTACTTTATCGATTACAACGGAACCGTCAAGACCTGCGTTTACAGCTACCTGACGCATGGGTTCTTCAAGAGCGCGAACAACGATGGAAACACCGGTTCTTTCGTCGCCGGAAGTATGTGCAAGAAGTTTTTCAACTTCGCCGATTACGTTTACAAGAGCAACGCCGCCGCCTGCTACGATACCTTCTTCAACTGCTGCTTTGGTTGCGTTGAGGGCGTCTTCGATACGGAGTTTCTTTTCTCTTGCTTCGGTTTCGGTTGCTGCGCCGCATTTAACAACTGCTACGCCGCCAACGAGTTTTGCAAGTCTTTCCTGGAGTTTTTCACGGTCATAGTCGCTGTGTGCGGTTTCATAGGAAGCTTTGATAACAGCGATACGGCCCTGGATTTCTTCTTTGGAACCTGCGCCGTCAACGATAAGGGTTTTATCTTTATCAACTTTAACTTTTTTAGCAAAGCCGAGGTGGTTGAGTTTAACTTCGGAAAGGTTAAGACCGATATCGTCGCAAACAAGGGTTGCGCCGGTAAGAGCAGCGATATCGAGAAGCATTTCTTTTCTTCTGTCGCCGAAGCCGGGGCCTTTTACGCAGCAAACGTTAAGGGTGCCGCGGAGTTTGTTAACAATAAGGTTGGTAAGAGCGTCGCCGTCGATATCTTCAGCAACGATAAGGAGTTTTTTTCCTGCTTTCATGGTCTGTTCGAGAATCGGAACAAGTTCCTGGAAGGAGGAAATTTTCTTTTCAACAAGAAGAATGGAGCAGTCTTCGATAATTGCGACCATTTTGTCCGCATCGGTTACCATATAAGGAGAAAGGTAGCCGCGGTCGAATTCCATACCTTCAACAACTTCAATATAGGTGTTTGCGGTTTTGCTGTCTTCAACAGTGATGATACCGTCGGTGGTAACTCTTTCCATTGCTTTTGCAATAAGTTCGCCGAGTTCGGGGTCGCCGCAGGAGATGGTTGCAACTCTTGCAATATCCTGGGAACCGGAAACAGCTTTTGCGTTGCCGAGAACAGCCTGGGTTGCTACGTCAACTGCTTTCTGAATACCGCGTTTTACAAGCATGGGGTTTGCGCCGGCGGTAACGTTTTTCATACCTTCGCGAACAAGAGCCTGTGCAAGGATGGTTGCGGTGGTGGTGCCGTCGCCTGCTGCGTCGTTGGTTTTTTCGGCAACTTCTTTAACAATCTGTGCACCCATGTTTTCAAAAGGATCGGGAAGAGTGATTTCTTTTGCAATGGTAACACCGTCGTTGCAAATCATGGGAGTTCCGAATTTTTTATCGAGAACAACGTTGCAGCCTTTGGGACCAAGGGTGATTTTAACGGTATTGGCGAGCTGGTCGATACCAGACTGAAGAGCGCGTCTTGCTTCGTCGCCGTAAAGCATCTGTTTTGCCATATATATTACCTCCGAAAAGTTAACTTATAAAATTAATCTTCAACAACTGCGAGGATGTCATTCTGGGAGAGGATGATGATTTCTTCGCCGTCGATTTTAACGGTAGTGCCGGCATATTTGCCCATGATTACATGGTCGCCGACTTTAAGCTGCATTTCGACTTCTTTGCCGTCAACAAAGCCGCCGGGGCCTACTGCAATAACTTCTGCAATTTCGGGTTTATCCTGTGCGTTTGCAGTGATGAAAAGACCTCCTTTGGTTTTTTCTTCATAATCTACCATTTTAATAACAACTCTGTCTCCAAGGGGTTTTACGTTCATTGGAAATCCTCCTAAATATATGTTATTTATTGATAAACATTCGTTTAGCACTCAACATTCAAAAGTGCTAATAATATTTTATACTATATGACCCGAAATGTCAATGATTTTGGGTCATATTTTTCATGAAATACAGGATTTTTTAGTTTTCAGCAGAATTTTTGGGCTGTTCAGCAGTTTTTTCGACAGTTTCAGCACAATTTTCGCACTCATTGAGCTCATTTTCAGAGGGATTGATTGTTAATTTTTTAGCAATAAGGAATTTTATCGGAATTCCCTGCTCGGAAAACATTTTTTCGTGCTCTGTCATTATATTGTCGGTAAAGCCGGAATTATGAAGGTCTTCGGTGACAAAAGTAAGTTCAAAACCGCATTCGGTGAAATATCTTTTTGAAGAAAGGAAAAGATCGTCATTATCGGTTTTGAAGCGGATTTCTCCCCCGTCCTTCAGAAATTCACGGTACTGCATAAGCTGGTTGTTGTGAGTAAGACGTTTTTTGTGGTCATGGGTCTTCGGCCAGGGGTTGCAGAAGTTGATATAAATCCTGTCGCAAACGTCCTCGGTGGAAAAAACCTTGTTGATAAGCATTATTTCCTGGCTGAAAATATAGACGTTGTCGATTTCCCTGTTTGCCGCCGCATATTCGCGTTTTATGTTGCGCATTGCAAGACCGAGCATTTCGCTTTTGATATCCACCGCAATATAGTTAATATCCGGATTTGCAACGGCGAGTTTTGACATAAAGCCACCTTTTCCGCATCCGAGTTCAATCATAAGCGGCGCATCGTTTTTAAAAACGGAATGCCATTTTCCTCTGTTTTCTGCCGGAACGTCTATGCAGTTTTCCCATTCGGCAAGTTCCGGTCTTGCCCAGGGTTTTCTTCTGATTCTCATTTCAATTCCTCCGCATTTATTCCGTAAATTCTGCAGCCGTTTTCAAAGGCTCTGTTAATAAGTGTCTGCGCGTCAGTTCCCCGGATTTCCGCAAGGCGTTCGGCTGTCGCAGGAATAAGGCTGCTGTCGCAGCGCTGACCTCTGTACGGAACCGGAGCCATATAAGGGCAATCCGTTTCAAGAAGAATTCTGTCTTCCGGAACAGCTTCCGCCGCAAGCAGAAGCTTGTTTGCGTTCTTAAAGGTTACCGAACCGGTAAAACCGATATACATTCCGAGTTTTAGAAATTCCTTCGCCGTTTCCGCGGAACCGGAAAAGCAATGGATAATTCCCTTCGGGCGGTATTTTTTCACCAGTTCAAGAGTATCCGCATGGGCTTCCCTGTCATGGATTATTACAGGCAAATCAAGTTCGTTCGCAAGTTCAAGCTGCGCGGCAAAAACCTCTTTCTGTTTTTCTCGCGGAGAAAAATCGTAATGGTAATCAAGACCGATTTCGCCGATTGCCACAACCTTTTTTTCTTTTGCAAATTCTCTGATTTTTTCAAGCCAATCGCCGTTTCCGTCGCTCTCTGCTGAATGGGGGTGAACGCCGACTGCGGAATATACAAAATCGTATTTTGACGAAAGTTCAAGCGTTTTTTCGCATGATTCAAGATCGCACGCCGGATCCACAATCAAGGAAACGCCGTGCTCAAAAACTTTTTTGAGCACGGTGTCGCGGTCTTCATCAAATCTTTCGTCATCGTAATGAGCATGGGTGTCGAAGATTCCTTTGTATTCCATTAATGGAGCCTCGTTCCTACCGGTACGGAATCGTCGATGAAGGTTACACAAACGGAACCGTCTTCCCTGTCGCCCGCAAGAAGCATTCCGCAGGATTCGACTCCGCAGAGTTTTGCGGGTTTAAGGTTTGCGACAACAACGATTTTCTTGCCGATGAGTTCATCCGGAGTATAGTGCTGTGCAATTCCGGAAACAATCTGGCGTCCGCCCATTCCGTCGTCAAGCTGGATTTTATAAAGTTTTTTTGCCTTCGGAATTTTTTCGCATTCAAGGATTTTCGCTACGCGAAGTTCAACCTTTGTAAAATCGTCGATTGCAATTTCGGGCTGGAGTTCGATTGCGGGTTTTTCTGCCGCTTTTTCCGCTTCAAGCTGTGCTTTATGCGCCGCTTCAAGTTCTGCGATAAGTTTTTCTTTATCGATTCTGGAGAAAAGAGGAGTTGCGGTGCCGACTTTTTTGCCCGCTTCAAGTCCGCCGAAATTCAGAATGCTTTCATAGGTCTGAGCTTCGATTCCGAGCTGGGCGGCAATTTTATCGGTGGTTTCGGGCATAATGGGCGCGATAAGAACGGAAAGAATTCTGATTCCTTCAAGAAGGTTATAAAGAACAGTTCCGAGTCTTGCTTTCTTTTCTTCGTCTTTTGCAAGAGCCCAGGGCATTGTTTCGTCAATGTATTTGTTGCAGCGGCTTGCAAAATCCATAATGCAGTCGATTGCATCGCTCATTTTATATTCGGAAAGGTTTTTGTCAAAGCCTTCAATGGCTTTTTTGGCGAAAGCTTTAAGGTCTTCGTCAAGTTCATCGGAACAAACGGGAACCTGGATAACTCCGTCAAAATATTTGTTTTGCATTGCAACGGTTCTGTTGACAAGGTTTCCGAGAGTGTTTGCAAGATCGGTGTTGAATCTGTCGATCATTGCTTCATAAGTAATGGAACCGTCGTTTGCATGGGGCATTTCTGTAAGGAGATAATAACGCACCGCATCAACGCCGAAAACTTTTGTAAGGTCATCCGCATAAATTACGTTACCGCGGGATTTGGACATTTTGTCTTCTCCGAAAAGGAGCCAGGGGTGTCCGTAAACCTGTTTCGGAAGCGGTTCGCCGAGAGCCATAAGCATAATGGGCCAGTAAATCGTATGGAATCTTACGATATCCTTACCGATAATATGAACGTCTGCGGGCCAGTATTTTTTATACTGTTCGGAACTTCCGTCCGGGTCATAGCCGAGAGCGGTTATATAGTTGGAAAGCGCATCGATCCATACATAGATAACGTGTTTATCGTCGAAAGTTACGGGAACGCCCCATTTGAAGGAAGTTCTTGAAACGCAGAGATCCTGAAGACCGGGTTTGATGAAGTTGTTGAGCATCTCTTTTTTACGGGCTTCGGGATAGATGAAGTTTTCGTTGCTTTCAATGAATTCCTCAAGCTGTTTCTGATATTTTGAAAGGCGGAGGAAATATGCTTCCTCTTTTGCCTTGCCGACTTCCCTTCCGCAGTCGGGACATTTTCCGTCAACAAGCTGGCTTTCGGTCCAGAAAGATTCGCAGGGAGTGCAGTAAAGACCTTCGTATTCGCTCTTATAGATATCGCCCTGGTCATAGAGCTTTTTAAAGATTTTCTGAACGGTTTTTTCATGATAATCATCGGTCGTTCTGATGAAATGGTCATAGGTTGTGTTGAGAAGATCGCAGATTTCTTTGATTTCTCCCGCAACTTTGTCAACATACTGTTTTGGGGTTACTCCCGCATCCGCGGCGTATTTTTCAATTTTCTGGCCGTGTTCATCTGTTCCGGTAAGGAAGAAAACGTCATATCCCTGCATTCTTTTATATCTTGCGATAGCATCGGTAAGAACGATTTCATAGCTGTTTCCGATATGAGGTTTTCTTGAAGTATAAGCAATGGCAGTTGTTATGTAAAACTTAGGTTTGCACATTATGTTAAATCTCCTTTTGGATTATAATGTCAGAATTCTTTTATATATTCAAGCATTTTTTTTGCGAATTCATCAGCTTTTACATCGCCTTTGAAAATATCGACAACAAGAGCGCAGAATTCATCGGAAAGGGTTTCGTTTTCTGCGGATTTTGTTTCAAAAACGGGAGCAAAAACAGCGGAGGGCTGTTCGGATTTTTCATAAATATGTTTCATGAATTCCTTTGCAAGCTCCGGTTCTTTTGCTTCTGCGGGAATATACATTTCGGAGAAAGTCACGATTTCCGCAGAACTTCCGGAAAGTGCGGGATAACTGCAGATTGCGTATTTTTCTCCGTCTTTGTTGAGTTCTTCAAGGTCGGAAACAGTTCCGGAAATGAAAAGCGCTTTTCCGTCTTTAAGGGCGGAAAGGGTGTCTTCCTTGGATTTGGTGCTGCTTCCGGAAACGACGAGTTTTATTATTTTTTCAATTTTCTGGGCAAAAGTTTTGATGTTTTCGTTTTCCCAGGCTTCCTCATCATAAGCGAAAAGTTTTGCGGTTTCATCGGCGCCGATTACCGGAACAAGAGCTGCCGCAAAGATATCGACAAATTCGTCCGGTTCGGAACCTGCATAGGTAAAGAATTCAAAATTCTTGTTTTTGCATCCTTCCGCAATGGAAATGAAATCGTCCCAGGTCTGCGGTTCGGAAAAACCGTTGGAAGAAAGGGTTTCTTTGTTATAGATAAGTCCGGTTTCTTCAAAGAAAACCGGCGCAAGATAGGAAACGCCGTCTTCATAAGGTTTGCAGATATTGTTATCAAAAGCGCCGTCCGGTGCGGAAGATTCAATATCGGTAAGGGCAAGCATTGCTTTGTCTTTTACGAGTGCTTCGGTAACTCCGCTTTCTTCTTCAAGAGGAAGGAAAACAAAATCCGGGGAATTTCCCGCAAGGATTCTGTCGCGGACTTCGTATGCCGCATCTTTTGTGATCACCATATTGATTGTAACGCCGTCGTTTGCGCTTTCAAAAGAAAATTTTACTTCTTCCCAAAAAGCTTTATTGTCGCCGTCATCATAGATTATTGCGGTGAAAGATTTTTGGAGCGGAGCAACAACAATTTCGTTTTCCTGTTTCGGAGGTTCATTTTCCTCCGGCTTTTCTTCTTTGCATCCGGCAAAAACGGAGAGCATCATGATAGCTGCAAGTAAAATAGAAATAAATTTTTTCATTATATCCTCCCGGTCATAAAAATACAGATTAATAATATCACAAAATGAATATAATTAAAAGACTTTATTTAAATTTATTTTACTTTACTTTTATTATTAATTCATTTAAAATAGAATCATCAAATAATTTTTGGATGTGATTCATTGCAGGATTATCTTTATCTGTTTCTGATTTCCATGGTTCCGCTTGTTGAACTGCGCGGAGCAATGATATATGCGGCAGTTGCGGAAATGCCTTTTCTGCCTTCCCTTCTCTGCTGTATCCTCGGAAATATTCTTCCCGTTCCCTTTTTAATCAAGTTTGCAAAAACCGTTCTTGTTCATTTTTCAAAAATTCCGAAAATCGGTTTTATTTTCCAAAAAATAATTGACCACGGAAACAAAAAAGCCCATAAAGTCCATAATGCGGAACTCCTCGGACTTTTCTTATTCGTTGCAATTCCCCTTCCGGGAACCGGCGCATGGACTGCTTCGCTTATTGCGACGCTTCTTCAGCTTCGGGTTTTAAAATCAAGCGTTGCGATTCTTTTGGGAATAATAACCTGCGGAATTATAATGGGCATACTTTCTTTCGGAATAGCGGATATATTTTTAGCATAAGGAGGAAAACAAAATGGAAAACATCGAAAACGAAATGAATTATCAAAAACTTATTTATGAAGAAAGTCTTAAACAGACCGAGCTTATTGAAAAACAGGCAAAAAACTCGAAGATACAAACCATAATTGTTTCCGGTCTTATGCTTGTTGTTGCGGTTGCTCTTCTTGTTTTAAGCGTCCAGGTCGGCGGAGTTCTTGAACAGGCAAATTCCGCCATTGATGAAATAACCGTTCTCACAACTGAACTCAACACGATTCTTGAGGAAAGCCAGATCACCGAACTTCTCAACAACGCAAACGCGCTTATTGAAGAAAGCGGCGACGCGCTTACAAAAGCGCTTGAGGACGTTGATGAGGCTCTCGGCACCGTTTCGCAGATTGACATTGAAACTCTCAATTCCGCAATCGCCGATTTGCAGAAAGTTATTCAGCCCCTTGCAAAACTTTTCGGAAGATAAAATAATGAATATTATATTTCTCGACGTTGACGGAGTTCTCAACAGTTCCGGTTGGAATAAACAACACCCCAATGAAATAAAAAAAGGTTTTCTTATTGACGAAACAAAGGTTTTTCTTCTCGGCGAATTAATCAGAAAAACGAATGCTGAAATCGTTCTCCATTCCGGCTGGCGTTTTTGGTTTGACGGCAAATCTAATCCGAACAGAAAAGAATCAGAATATTTTTACAATCTGCTTAAAAAAGAAAACATTTCTTTTTATGATTTCACTCCGGATTTTTCAACCGAAGAAATCCGAAGAACAAAAGAATTCAGCCTTGTTAAAGCGGAGGAAATTCTTTGCTGGATAAAAGGACACGGCGAAGTTTCCGGATGGATTGTAATCGATGATCTTGAACTGAACAACGAAATCATTTCCGCTCATCAGGTTAAAACGAATTCCTCAAAAGGCTTTGAAAAAGAGGATATGGAAAAAGCCTTAAAACTTTTTGCCGAACAGAATAAATGATATTAAAAAAGAAGTTCCGTTTCATAAAACGGAACTTCTTTTTTTCTGCATTGCATTAAATAAAAATCTCTGCTATAATGCAGATTGTAAGCTGCTTTTTTAAAGCATTATTTTCCGGAGGTAAAAAAATGAAAGCATACGAAAGACTTCTTAAATACGTACAGTACCCCACCGCTTCCGACGAAGAAAGCGAAACCTGCCCCAGCACTTCCGAACAGACCATTCTCGGAATAGCTCTTGTTGACGAAATGAAGGAGCTCGGCATCAGCAACGTCAACATCGACGACAATGGCTATGTCTATGGTGAAATTCCCGCATCCGAAGGCTGTGAAAACGCACCGGTAATCGGTTTTATCGCACATATGGACGTTGTCCGCGAAGTTCCCTTCACCAACATCAAACCGCAGATTGTTGAATATAACGGCGGCGACGTTCTTCTTAACGAAGCGGAGCAGATCTATCTTTCCTGCAAGGAATTCCCCGAAATGGAAGAATGCAAAGGTCAGCATCTTATCGTAACCGACGGCACAACCCTTCTTGGCGCAGACGACAAAAACGGAATTGCGGAAATTCTTACCGCCGCGGAAGAAATTCTTGCAAATCCCGAAATCAAACACGGAAAAATCGTGATCGGCTTCACCCCCGACGAAGAAATCGGCAGAGGCGCAAACAAATTCGACCTCGAACGTTTCGGCGCGGATTATGCCTATACTCTCGACGGCGGCGCCTTCGGCGAAGTTGAATGCGAAACTTTCAACGCCGCTCACGCGCATATAGCTTTCAACGGAATTTCCGTTCATCCCGGCAGCGCAAAAAACAAAATGGTAAACGCCGCACTTGTTGCAATGGAATTCGATTCCCTTCTTCCGGAAGTTGAAAGACCCTGCCATACTTCCGGATATGACGGTTTCTATCACCTCACCGGAATGAAAGGCACCTGCGACAACGCCGACCTTTATTATATTATCCGCGACCACGACGCAGACAAACTCACCTACCGCGTTGAATATATCAAACGCGCCGCAGAGGAAATCAACCGTCGTTACGGCGAAGGAACCGCCGTTGCCGAAACCGGTTACGATTACAAAAACATGAGCGTAATCATCAAAGATCATTGGCATCTTATCGAAACCGCCCAGAAAGCAATCCGCGAACTCGGCACAGAACCCGTTACCAACCCTGTCCGCGGCGGCACCGACGGCTGTGTTCTTTCCTTCATGGGTCTTCCCTGCCCGAACCTCGGAACCGGCGGTTACAACTTCCACGGAAAATTCGAGTTTGCAAGCATTGAACAGATGGACAAAGCGGTTGAAATGATCAAACTTATCGCAAAATATTACGGTGAACAGACCAAATGAGCACCGTGCTCAAATTTGAGCACGCAATAAAAGAGCCCCTCTTTCGAGGGGCTTTTTTATCGTAATTATACTCCGTAAATATCGCTAAATTTCTTTTCAAGATATTCGACGTAATAGGTCGGATCGAAAGGTGCTCCGCAGACCATTTCGAAAAGTTCGTTGGGGTCATACATGCTTGCGTGCTGGTGAATCTTCTCTTTAAGCCAATCTGCGATGGGTTTAAGGCTTCCGGAAGCGATTGCTGCTTCAACGTCAATATCCTCGCGCATTTTTGCAAGCATCTGCGCGCCGTAAGCGCTTCCGAGCGCATAGGACGGGAAATAACCAACGTTGCCGCCGGACCAATGGCTGTCCTGAAGGCATCCGTGAGCATCGTCCGGAACGTCAACGCCGAGATATTCCTTATAAAGTCTGTTCCATTCTGCCGGAATATCGTCAACGGTGATTTCGCCTTTGAACATCTTCTTTTCAACTTCGTAACGAACCATTACGTGGAGGCAATAGGTAAGCTCGTCGGCTTCGATGCGGATAAGGGAAGGTTCCGCTTTGTTGATCATTTCGTAAGCGGTTTTTGCGTCAATATCGCCGTACTGTTCCGGGAAGAGTTCTTTTACCTTCGGAAGGATTGCGGCGATAAATGCTTCGCTTCTGCCGATAAGGTTCTCGAAGAATCTGGACTGGCTTTCATGGATACCCATGGAAACGCCGCCGGCAACAACGGTATATTTATGTTCATCCGCGCCGCCGAGTTCATAAAGAGCATGTCCGCCTTCATGGATTACGGAATACATGGAGGATTCGAAGCTGTCTTCATAATAATGAGTGGTAATGCGGACGTCGTCCTTGGTGAATTCAAGAGTGAAAGGATGTTCGGTTTCGCCGCAAACGCAGTGGTTCGGGTCGATGCTCATAAAATCCATGATATATTTGGTGAATTCTTTTTGTTTATCAATGGAAAAACCGGTTTTAACGGGAAGGGTTGCGTTTTTTCCGGTTGCGACGATTTTTTTGATAAGCGGAACGATATGTTCACGGAGAGTTGCGAAGAAAGCATCGCATTTTTCCATGGTGAGTCCGCGTTCGTACATATTGAGCTGGGTGTTATAGGGTTCTTCGTCCGGTTTGTAATATTTTGCAAAACGGATGTTGTAATCGAAAACTTCTTTAAGATAGGGTTTAAAGGATTCAAAATCGCTTTCAAGTTTTGCTTTGTGCCAGACATATTCCGCCTTGCTGAGAACTTTCTGGTATCCGATATATTCCTCAGCGGGAATTGTTTTCATAAATTCGTTATCCCGGAGAAGAAGTTCAACTTCCCTTGCCTGGTGGGGAGTGAGTTCATCTTTATGTTCTTTAAGATATTCGAGAAGTTCGATTGTTTCGGGTTTTGTTGCAAGTTCATACATATATCCGGTAAGGATTCCAAGAGCCTCGCTTCTGCCCTCTTCGGTATCCTTCGGCGCAACGGTCGCGCTGTCAAGATAGATTGAAGAAGTTGCATATCTGAATGCATAGAGCTGTTTTTGGAGCTCCGCAAGTTTTTCGAGTTTTGCGGTAAGTTCTTCTGTCATTTTTGCTTTTCTCCTTTTCTTTGAGATAAATTGAGTATAGCATAATAATAAAGATTTTTCCAGTATTTAAAGAAAAAGCCTGCAAAGCAGGCTTTTTTATATCTTTTTTCTTCCGGATTCGATTAGTTCCCTTTCAAATTCCTCAGGATGTTTTATGTAATAATCCTGATGCTCTTCTTCGGCGGTATAAAATGCAGCAAAAGGCTCAAGGGCGATGAAAACTTTTCTTCCGGAAGATTTTTCAAGTTCCGCAATCATCTTTTCGGCGGTTTCTTTTTCTTTTATATCATTATAATATACTGCAAGAGTATATGAAAAACCGCGGTCGATAAACTGGCCTTCGCTGTCAAAAGGGTCAACTCCGCCGAGGAAAATTTCAAAAAGTTCGGCAAAAGAAACTTTTTCGGAATCATAATCAATCTTTATTGTTTCCCGGTGACCGGTCTGCTGACTTTTCACTTCGCTGTAAGTAGGATTTTCCTCATTTCCGCCGCAATAGCCGCTTGTAACTTCAATAACCCCTTCGGTTTCTTTAAAAACCGGAGTTATGCACCAGAAGCATCCGCCGGCAAAATACGCAGTTTTCATAAAATCACCGCCTTTAATTAAATATAACATAAACGAAAGAATTAAACAAGATATGATAGTTTCGGTCGTTCGAATCCATATTGACGGAGATTTTAGTGATATTCCGACTTCGTCGGAGTGATATTTTCATTTCATAAAAGTGATATTGAAACCTGCGGTTTCAGTGATATTATATTCGCCATAAAACCGGGCAAAGCCCAATATCACTCGCCGAAGGCGAATATAACTGAAAAAGACGATTGCTTTTGCAATCGTCTTTTTCCTGGTGGGAGCGGGTGGGTTCGAACCACCGTAGTCACTGACAACAGATTTACAGTCTGCCCCCTTTGGCCGCTTGGGTACACTCCCATGTATTAAGTTAATGTCGATAGTGGAGCTGGTGGACGGACTCGAACCCCCGACCTGCTGATTACAAATCAGCTGCTCTACCAACTGAGCTACACCAGCATCTCAGCGACGAATGTTATCTTACCACATCAGAAAAGATTTGTCAACACAATTTTTAAAATTTTTCAAAAAATTTTTATCTTAATATTTTTTTAAGAAAATCTTAAGATTTCCCCTACTGTTTTCTTAAAAATTTAATTGATAGAATTAAATGAAGAAACGGAGGGTTTTGTTAAATGAAAAAATCAAAAATAATATTCGCTATTCTTTTTATTTTTATCTTTTCCGCATCCTGCATCTTTTTTATAAAAACATTTTTCCCCGGCGAAACTTATATTTTTATGTCACGTTTTTCAAATTTTTCCGCAAAATCAACGCTTGTTCCGAAAGAAAATATTGAATCCGAAAAAACAGATTTGAAAAGTCTTCTTGAAAACGGTGCGGTTTTTAACGATTCCTTATTGCTTATAAACGAAGAAAATCCCGTTTCGGAAAATTACGAACCGGTTCTTGCGGAATATAAAGGCATTTATATAAACGATTGCGCCTTAAAAGCCTATAAAGAACTTTCCTCTGCCGTTAAAAACAAATTCAAAAATTCCATTTATATTATGAGTGCCTTCCGGACTCCGGAAGAACAGGCTTCGATCATAGAATCCGGAAACGAATATGCCGCTTCCGTTAATTCAAGCGAACATTTAACCGGTCTTGCCCTTGACGTTTATGTAAAATACCATGCCGGAATGGGTTTTCTCGACAGCGCCGAGGGACAGTTTGTAAATTCTTTCTGCCATGAATACGGATTTATTATCCGCTATCCGGATTACGGCGAAAAAATAACCGGAATTTCTTATGAACCCTGGCATCTTCGCTATGTAGGCCTTCCCCATTCGGAAATAATAATGAATAATAAACTTACTCTTGAGGAATATATAAACCAATTCGTTCCCGGAACATATTATTTTTACGGCGATTATATTATTACAAAGCAAAGCGATTTAAACAGCATTCCCGCAGGAATTTCCGAAATTGTAATTTCCCCCGATAATACGGGATATTATATTATCACGGGAAAATATTGAAATCATATTGTCCCTTCTCCCCTTTTATGATATTATTTCATTAATCCAAGGGGTGATATTATGAAAAAATTTTTTGCAATTATTTTTGCGATTATTCTCGCTTTTTCATTCGGCGGCTGTTCAAAGGAAGACCCGCTCCGGATTGTGACAGTCACGGACCTTCATTTTACCGGAAAGGAATATTTTTCCTATAAAGGAACTTTTGCCGCCGCAAACGACAGCAACGGAACCGGAAAACAGATCCGCTACGTTGAAGAAATCTTCGATGCTTTTATTTCCGAAATGCTTTCGGAAAAACCGGATTATATTCTTATAACCGGCGATCTTGCTTTTAACGGCGCAAAAGTTTCCCATCTTGCGGTTGCGGAAAAACTTTCCGTTTTAAAACAAGAAGGAATAACCGTTCTTGTTATTCCCGGAAACCACGATATAACAGGTTCCGCCTATGTTTTCCCGAATGGCGAACCGGAAGATTCCGAATCCGTAACCCCGGAAGAATTCATGGAAATTTATTCCGATTTCGGATATTCCGGCGGAATCTCTTACGATGAAAATTCCCTTTCTTATGTATTTGATTCCGGAAAAGGAATAAGATTTTTTATGCTTGATACAAATCTTATATACGGCGCATCCCTTGGACAGTTAAGCGAAAAAACTCTTGAATGGCTTGAAAAGGAACTCGCGCTTTGCAGGGAATCCGAAAACATACCGGTTTTTGCGGGACACCACAGCGTACTTTCGCATAATCCGCGTTTTGATTTTACATATAAACTCAGCAACGGCGATGACGTTTCCGATATGATTGCCGAAAACGGCGGTACGCTTTATCTTTGCGGACATCTTCATACCCAGCATTTTGTTCAGACGGAAAAACTTACCGATATTGTAACCGGAGGATTTTGTGTATATCCCCACCGCTACGGTTATATTGAAATTTCTCCCGAAGGCTGGAAATATGAAGCAAAAGCAACGGATGTTTCCGCTTATGCTTCTTCCGCGGGTATTGATAATCCGGATTTGCTCAATTACGGCGATTACGGCTACGGCTTCTTCTATGACGGAGCTTATGCGCAGGCAAAAGAAGCAATTTATTCCGTGGTTGAAGATGAGGAACTTGCGGAAAAATATTCCGTTTTCAGCGCGCAGCTTAACGTTGCGTATTTCGGTGGAGTTTTTTCCGACGTTGATCTTTCGGTTGCGGAGGATTTTCTTGCGGCGGCAGAAGGAACCGGCTGGGGCTCATATATGAGTTCCGTACTTCTTGATACGAAAGACAATATATATTGCCAATGGCCGATTGAAACCCAATAAAAATTGCCCTTCCGGAAAGGAAGGGCTTTTTTGTTTTTATCTCTTTTTGTAAATCACGAGTTCCGGATTTGCTCCGTCTTTTTCATAGGTGCAGACGAGAAGAAAATCCATATTTGCCGCAAGACCAAAGCATCTTTCGTCCCCGAATTCACTTTCAAGCTGTGTTCCGAGATATGTCGCTCTGTCATCAAGGAATTTAACAAGTTTTCCGTTCGGAAGGCGGTATTCAAGGTTTATGAAATTTCCGACCAAAGCATTGACGCTTGTTACTTCCGGCATTCCTTCAATATGCAGTTCATTAAACTCATCGATGATTTTTTGTTTGAATTCGTCAAATTTTTCTTTTCCGCCGATATTAAGATATTTTTTCCAGTAATTAAGGCTTGGGAGCATATTTTTCATATATTCCCGAACCTGTTCGGAGGAAAAATGTTCGTTTGACATACTTTTCACGCAAACTTCAATAAGTTCATCCATATCGTGATACATATATTCTCCGTCGGCATAGCACCATTTGCAGTATTCCTCGTTTAAAACTCCGTCCTTTTCCCTGCTTATATCGGAATCTTCAAGAGGCATTCCGCAGCATTGACAGATAAGTTTCCTCGGAGAACCGAGGAGGGTGTTTATCGAAACGTCGAACAGATTTGAAAGCATTTTAAGCGTTTCCGTATTCGGAACCGTTTCGCCGTTTTCCCAGCGGGAAACAGCCTGGCGCGTTACAAAAACCTTTTCCGCAAGTTCATCCTGGGAAAAACCGTTTTTTGTCCTGAGTTCAAAAATAACGTCTTTTGTATCCATTTATCATCACCTCGGCATTATTCTAACATTTATATCATTATCATACAAGCAACCCGCTGTTGCCCCGGAAGGATTAACTATTAATCTTGTTGAATATACCAACGGTTTATTGAAAAGCAAGTTTGGTCGTGTTATACTGAAAATTGGTTTTTCGCGTAATAAAAATCTTTGTTTAGTGAGGTAGAAATGAAAAAGATTTTTGAAAACCTGCTGCATTATAAAAGCAGGATTCCGGTTGCACTGCTTTTTATGACTGCCGCCACAATCTGCGACCTTATGCTCCCCACCATAATGAGCGATATTGTGGACAAAGGCATCTATCTTTCCGATATGGAGTTTATCAAAAGAAACTGTCTTTATATGTTTCTTGTTTCCCTTGCCGGTCTTGCAACGGTTATAATCGGAAGAAAAATAACCGCCGAAATTGTTGCCGGATTCTGTTCCGACCTTCGAAAAACGGTTTTCGCGAAGGTCAATACAATGACTTTCGGAGAAATGAACAATATCGGAACCGCGGCGCTTATAACCCGTTCCACCCATGATACCGAAACTCTCGGCTGGATCGCTTCCATTTTTTGCGGAAACATAATCACCATTCCTGTTCTTTTTATAGGCGGCGTTGCCCTTTCGTTCAGCAAAGACATTCTTCTTTCGCTTGTTCTTCTTTTCTTTGTTCCAATAGTTTTTGCCGTTGTTATTCTTATCGGAAGAAAAATCGAACCGCTTTGGAGAATCGCCGATGAATTCATCGACAAACAGAACGATATCATGCGCGAACGCCTTCGCGGAATCCGCGTTATCCGCGCTTTCGGGAACGAGGAACATGAGCACGAAAGAATTGCCGACGCAACCCGAAAAATGGCTCTCAATATCATAAAATCCAACGTGAGCATGGGAATAATCGCTCCTCTCGCCCTTTTCCTGCTCAATTTTTCCGTCGTGCTCATAATTTATATCGGCGCATTCAGAATGGAAACAGGCGCAAGCGCCGTTTCCGCCGGCGATATTTTTGCAATTATACAATACGTCACCCTTGTTATGACAAGCATTATGAACGCCGCTTTTGTAATCGTAATGATTCCCCACGCAAAAGTTGCGGCAGGAAGAATCGGCGAAGTTCTTTCCGCAAAAGGCTATGACGATATAATTGCGGAAGAAAATATTGAATTTTCCGGAGATATTGTTTTTGACAACGTAACTTTCCGTTACGAAGGCGCAACCGAAGCTGCGGTAAGCAACGTTTCTTTTCATATTCTCCCCGGGCAGAAAGTTTCCGTAATCGGCGGCACCGGAAGCGGAAAATCAACTCTTGTTTCCCTTATGCTGTGTTTTCGGATGCCGACCGAAGGAAAAGTTATTTTTGACGGACGCTCTTCCGATACCCTGAGCCATAAAACAGTCCGCAGAAATATAAGCTGCGTCCTCCAGAATTCCTCAATCTATTCCGGTACAATTAAAGAAAATATTCTTATGGGAAAACCGGACGCTTCCGATAATGAAATCCGGGAAGCCGGAGAAATTGCAGAACTTTCGGATTTTATCGGAACCCTTGAAAAAGGCTATGAACACGAACTCACCCAATCCGGCAAAAACCTTTCCGGCGGACAGCGCCAGCGCGTTTCGATAGCAAGAGCGGTCATCAAAAATGCTCCGATTTATATTTTTGACGACAGTTTTTCCGCTCTTGATTTCCTTACAGAATCAAAAGTCCGCACAAAACTTTCAAAAAAAGCCGCAGGCAAAACCCAGATAGTTATAACCCAGAGGGTAACTTCCGCCATGAACAGCGATATGATTCTTGTTATGGACAACGGAAATCTTGTGGATTCCGGAAAACATTCCGAACTTTTAGAACGCTGTGAAATATATAGGGAAATTTATGCTTCCCAGACGGGAGGTGCAAAAAAATGATTTCCGAAAAGAAACAAAACCGCGCAAAAGCCCTTTGGCGCATTTACAAAGAGGCAAAACCCATCTGGGGATGGCTTTTCCTTTCCTGTTTTCTTTGCCTTCTTTCAATCGTTTTCACCGTTGTTTCCCCTAAAATGCTCGGTGAACTTGTTCAGAAACTCTATGATTTCTGGTCCGGAGAGTTAATTACCGAAAATTTTGCAAAAACGATACTTTCGGGACTTATTCCCCTTGGAATCATATATCTTTTGTTGAGCCTTGTGAAACTTGCGAATATGTATCTGCTCAACAACGTGGTAAGCCGCTATTTTACGTGCAATATTCGGATCCGTATATCCGAAAAAATCAAGAAACTGCCTGTAAAGTTTGTTGACTGTACACCCGTCGGTGAGATTCTCCGGCGTATGACCGACGACGTTTCCAACATGGGAACCTCCATTCATACGATGATTGAAACCCTTTCAACCGGTTTTTTGCAGATTATTGTGATTACGGTGATGATGTTCTTCGAGGACTGGCGTCTTTCCGCGGCGGTTCTTGTTATAACTCCCGTTTCCGTATATCTTTCCTCGAAAATTTCCGCAATGAGCGAAAAACACTTCCACGAAATGTTCACCCAGTTCGGAAATCTCAACTCCGTTGTTGAAGAAAGCTATACGAACTATGCCACAACAAAGGCATATAACTGGGAAAACGAAACCCTGCGCCGCCACGATGAAATAAACCGCAAAGTAAAAAATTCCGAAGTAAAGGCAACCTTTATTTCTTCCGCGGTGCGTCCCTGCATTGCGTTTACAAATTCTCTCGCCTATATTGCGATAAACCTCCTCGGCGGATGGCTTATTCTCAACGAAGGGGTTTCCGTCGGAACGATTGTCACGATTGTTCTTTTTGCAAAGCAGATTGCCGCGCCGCTTGAACAGATCGCCGAAGGTCTTGGCGAAGTCCAAAGGGCGATCACCTCTTCCGAAAGGGTTTTCGCTCTTCTTGACCTTGAAGAGGAAATCCCCGACGAAGGAACGGTTGATAAAGAAAAAATCCTCGGAAACGTAAGTTTTGAAAACGTGAACTTTTCTTACGAGGAAGACAAACCGCTTATAAAAAATCTCAATCTTGAAATAAAACACGGACAGAATATCGCAATAGTCGGTCCGACAGGCGCAGGAAAAACGACCATCGTAAACCTTCTGATGCGTTTTTATGACCCCCAAAGCGGAAAAATCCTTATCGACGGACACGATATCGGAACAATATCCCGGGAGGAAATCCGCGGACTTTTCGGAATGGTGCTCCAGGAAACATGGCTTTTCGGCGGAACTGTTGCGGAAAACGTCGCTTACGGAAAACCTGATGCAACCCTTGAGGAAATAATAACCGCCTGCGACGAAGCATATTGCGACCATTTTATCCGCACCCTTCCCCAGGGTTACGATACCGTAATCGGCGACGATACAACAAATATTTCCGGCGGACAGAAACAGCTTCTTACGATTGCAAGGGCGCTTCTTGCAAACCACCGTCTTCTTATTCTTGATGAAGCGACTTCCAACGTTGATACGAGAACCGAAATTCTTATTCAAAAAGCAATGGATAAGCTTATGGAAGGAAAAACCTGCTTTGTAATCGCCCACCGCCTTTCCACAATAGTCGATTCCGATTTGATACTCGTCATCAACAACGGCGAAATTGTTGAAACCGGAAAACACGAAGAACTTCTTGCAAAAAAAGGTTTCTATTACGAAATTTACAACAGTCAGTATGCTGTATAAGAAAAACGGACATTCGATTCGAATGTCCGTTTTTCATTTTTCTCTTTTCAAATTTTATAATATGTGTTATTATATAATATTATAGAAAGAGGGCGAGCATTATGTATTATCAGAAAAGATTTGACGGACATGTTCACAGCGACTGTTCCCCAAGGGGAGTCCATCCGATTATGAGCCTTTGCGAACAGGCAATCAACCGCGGACTTTTCGGAATGGCAATAACGGATTGCTGCGATTGCGACCGTTTTGACGAAATGCAGTTTTCCGAAAGAGTCCGGGAATCCGTTTACGGCGTATATAAAGCCCGCTCCGTTTTTGAAGATTCCCTTGTTATTTCAAACGGAATCGAAGTCGGCCAGCCCCTTGATAATATCGGAAAAGCGGACAAAATTATAAACGGAACCCATTTTGACGTTGTTCTTGCCTCCGTAAAAAAATATCCGGACGGAAGAAAATTAAGCGATATCAACTATTCCGAACTTTCTGAAAACGAAATTTTCAGACTTCTTGAATCATATTACAAAATCCTTTTGGAAACTTCAAAATGGGATAACTTCGACGTTTTAAGCCAGCTTACTCTTCCGATGCGATACGTTAACAGCGAATCCGCTCCCTATTTTTCAATCCGCCATTGCGACGATATAATCGAAGAGATATTGAAAAAACTTGCCGAAAACGGAAAGGCTCTTGAGGTAAACACTTCCGCTTTGCGCGGAAAACTCAATATGATTCTTCCGCCGGTAAGATATCTCAGAATGTTCCGCGAACTCGGCGGAGAATTCGTAACGGTAGGTTCCGGTTCCCACAGCTGCGGTTCCCTTGGAGCGGATTTAAGCGAAGGAATAAGCCTTGTTCACGAGGCAGGTTTTGATTCCTATTGCTATTTTGAAGACAGAAAACCCGTATTTATCAATATTGAATAAAGGAGATTTAAAAATGGATCAGCTTCTTAAACTTCTTGAAACCAACGCAAAACTTACAACCGACCAACTCTCCGCTCTTCTTGGAAAAACCGAAGAAGAAATCAATTCCGCAATAAAAGAATACGAAAAAGAACATGTTATAATCGGATATAACGCGCTTGTTAACTGGGAAAAAATCGATCCCAACGACTGCACCGCCGTTATCGAACTTAAAGTCCAGCCGAAACGCGGTTACGGTTATGACGAA
The DNA here is from genome assembly GCA_015067315.1 of Oscillospiraceae bacterium. Lineage (GTDB taxonomy): Bacteria > Bacillota > Clostridia > Oscillospirales > Ruminococcaceae > UMGS1668. Next base: position 138,994 of record SVMR01000002.1, read on the forward strand.
ATTGCCGCGGAAATCATGCGTTTTGATGAAGTTCAGACCGTCTGGCTTATGAGCAGCTCCAGCTATGACCTTTCCGTTATAATCCGCGGACACAGCTTCAAGGATATTTCCATGTTCGTTGCAAAACGCCTTGCAACTCTTGATTCCGTAACTTCCACCGCAACGAATTTTGTTCTTAAACGCTATAAAGAACATTTCTTTAACTTTACCGATGAAATCAAAGATGAAAGGAGACAGCTTAATATTGATTGATTATACCAAAGTCCTTTCAGAAAAGGTTTCTGAACTCAAGCCCTCCGGAATCCGTAAATTCTTTGACCTCGCCGCAGAAATTGAAGACGTTATCGCTCTTACCATAGGCGAACCCAATTTTAAAACTCCCTGGCATATTCGCGAAGCGGGTATTGATTCCCTTAAAAAAGGCCGCACCTGGTACACGGCAAACGCGGGTCTTGCCGAACTTCGCGACGAAGCTTCAAAATATCTGAAACGCAGATTTAATCTTGATTATGACTCCAAGGATATTTTTATAACCGTCGGCGGTTCCGAGGCAATAGACCTTACTATCCGCGCCATTATTGATAACGGCGACGATATGCTTCTTCCAATCCCCTCTTTTGTCTGCTATGATCCCATCTGCAAACTTGCCGGAGGAAACGTTGTCACCATTGAAACCAAACGCGAAAACGATTTCCGCCTTACCGCAGAAGAACTCCGCGCCGCAATAACCCCGAAAACAAAGCTTCTTGTTCTTCCTTTTCCGAACAACCCCACCGGCGCCGTTATGAGAAGAGAACATCTTGAAGAAATCGCCGAAGTTCTCCGCGGAACGGATATTATGGTTCTTTCCGACGAAATTTATGCCGAACTCACTTACGGAAACGAACGCCATGTTTCCATTGCCGAAATTGACGGCATGAAGGAACGCACTATTCTTGTAAACGGTTTTTCCAAAGCTTATGCAATGACCGGATGGCGCCTTGGATACGTCGCGGGTCCTTCGCCGATAATTTCTCAGATGCTTAAAATCCACCAGTATGCGATTATGAGTTCCCCCACAACCAGCCAGTATGCTGCCGTTGTCGCAATGCGCGACTGTGACAGCGAGGTTGAGGCAATGAAAAACGAATACGATATGAGAAGACGTTTTCTTGTAAAAGCTTTCAACGACATGGGACTTGACTGCTTCACTCCCGAAGGCGCTTTTTACGTCTTCCCCTGCATTAAATCCACCGGACTTTCCTCGGAAGAATTCTGCGAAAAGCTTCTTAAAAGCAAAAAAGTTGCCGTCGTTCCCGGCGGAGCATTCGGTTCTTCCGGCGAAGGTTTTGTCCGTGTTTCCTATGCCTATTCCATTGAACATATAATGGAAGCAACCAGAAGAATCAAAGAATTCCTTGAGGAATTGAAAAATGGATAAAATCAGCCTTAAAGCGCCGGCAAAAATCAATCTTTTTCTTGATATAACCGGAAAACTTCCGAACGGATACCATGAAATTTCCTCCGTTATGCAAACGGTTGACCTTTTCGATTACGTAAAAATCGAAAAAGCCGGGGAAATCTCCGTAAAATGCAGCAGCGGCAATCTCGACGGAGAAAAAAACATTGCGTATAAAGCGGCAAAACTGTTTTTTGAAAAAAGCAAAATCGAATCCGGCGCATCCGTTTTTATTGACAAACGAATCCCGATGCAGGCCGGAATGGCCGGCGGAAGCGCGGATGCCGCCGCAGTTCTTTACGGACTCAACATAATTTTTGACGGGCCTTTTTCCGAAGAAGAACTCTGTTCAATTGGCGCGGAATGCGGCGCTGACGTTCCTTTTTCAATAGTCGGCGGAACAAAGCTTTCCGAAGGTTTCGGCGAAAAGCTTTCCCCAGCTCCGGAAATTCCGGATTGCTGGATCGTTGTTGTTAAGCCGGATTTCAGTATGAGCACGCCGGAAAGCTATAAATATTACGATGAGCACGGTCTTTCCTACCTTGAGCACCCGGATAGGAACGAAATTCTTGCAAATCTTGAAGAAAAAGACCTTTCCGGAATCTCCGAAAACCTTTACAATGTTCTTGAGCATACCGTTTTGAGCCCTATAATCGGCGAAATCAAAAGCGAGATGCTCAAAAACGGTGCCATGGGTTCAATGATGACCGGAAGCGGAACTGCCATTTTCGGAATCTTCGATTCCGCGGAAAAAGCCGTTGCGGCAAAGGATTCTCTTTCGGAAAAATATTCTTCCGTTTTTCTTTCAAGACCCACCGGAACCGGAGTTCAGATTGACAAAAGCGCGGCGGTTTTTGAAAAATTCGCCGAACTGGGAATCGAATACGAACGGATCGACCACCCGGCGGTTTATACCATGGAAGAAATGGACGCCCTCGGAATTTTTGAAAAAGGAATCATAGGAAAGAACCTGTTCCTTCGCGACAACAAAGGAAAACGCCATTTTCTTGTTTTTGTATATGGCGACAAGCACACCGACCTTGCCGCAATCCAGGACGAACTCGGAATCAAGCACGTCAGCTTCGGTTCCGCGGAAAGGCTTGATAAATTCCTCGGACTTACAAAAGGTTCCGTTTCCCCTCTCGGGGTTATCAACGACAGGGAAGCCGCCGTTGAATTCATCATCGACAGCGATTTCAAAAACTGTCCCTGCGTCGGCGTTCATCCTAACCAGAACACATCTACTGTCTGGCTGACATTCGATGATTTAATGAAAGTAATCAGAGAGAACGGAAATAAAATTGATTTTATAAAAATCTGATGAATATTTATTTAAAAATCCGCCAATGCTTTTGGTATCAACAAAGCAAAGGCGGAATTTTTTATGAGTTTTTATCGACCCGAATATTATAGACACGGAAGAAAAATGAAAGGCATTGAATCGGTTTTGCTTATCGGTCTTATTTTCACAATGCTTTCTTCCGGAATAAACCGCACCGTTGCCGCCGGAAACGAAATCCGTTCCGAAACTCTCCGGCTTCATATAATCGCCAATTCCGACAGCGAAGAGGATCAGGAGCTTAAATTAAAAGTACGGGATGCGGTTCTTTCCGCAACCGGTGAACTTTTTGCGGAAGTTTCCGGAAAAACCGAAGCGGTTGCCGCGGCGGAATATTCCGCAAACGATATTAAAGAAATTGCCGAAAAAGTAATCTCCGACGAGGGTTTTGATTATCCGATCCAGGTCGAAGTTACGGAAATGTGGTTTGAAACAAGGAATTACGAAAATTTTTCCCTTCCCGCGGGGGATTATGACACAGTCCGGATTATAATCGGAGCGGGCGAAGGAAAAAACTGGTGGTGCGTGATGTATCCTGCCCTTTGCGTTCCCGGCGCCGAAGAAGCCATTGAAAAATATGAGGAAAACGCCGGATTCGTCACCGGAAGCGGAGTTGAAATCCGCTTTAAAATAATCGAATGGTTTGAAGTAATAAAACATCTTTTGTCAAAATAGTGCAATTTTTATAAACCGTTAATGCAAAACTTTGTTTTGCGTTAACGGTTTTGTTATATTATATATAAATTCAGCTTGTTGTTTTTGACGGAAATGTGATAATTTTTTTATTATTTTGGTCATTTTTTTGAATAATCTATTGACTTAATATTGTAAAAATATGTATAATAAGGTGTTGATATACAACAGTGGGCAAAATGCCCGAAATTAAGAAACAGAAACAGGAGTGAACAAAGCTTATGGAAAATCTTCTCTATGCTGTTCCCGTAATCGGTGTCATCTCTCTTGTTGTCGCTCTCGTACTTAAAAGCTGGATCGGCAAACAGGATGAAGGCAACGACAGAATGAAGGAAATCGCAGGCTACATCCGTGAAGGCGCAATGGCTTTCCTCGGCCGCGAATACAAAATGGTTGCTATTTTTGTAGCTGCTCTTTTTGTAATTATCGGTTTTGCTATCAGCTGGCTTTCCGCTGTTGCATTTCTTGTAGGTGCAATTTTCTCCGTACTTGCTGGTTTTATCGGTATGAAAACCGCAACCGACGCAAACGTCCGTACCACCAACGCAGCAAACAAAGGCGGTATGCCTTCCGCACTTAAAGTTGCATTCCGTGGCGGCGCTGTAATGGGTCTTTGCGTTGTTGGCCTCGGCCTTCTTGGCGTAAGTGTAATCTATGTTCTTTGCAACCCCAACAACGGTATTTTCGCTGTTGAAAGCGAACTCTTCGCTTCCATCCTTACCGGTTTCGGTCTTGGTGCTTCTTCCGTTGCACTTTTCGGACGTGTTGGTGGCGGTATCTATACCAAAGCAGCAGACGTCGGTGCAGACCTTGTTGGTAAAGTTGAAGCAGGTATCCCCGAAGACGACCCCAGAAACCCCGCAGTTATCGCTGATAACGTAGGCGACAACGTCGGTGACGTTGCAGGTATGGGTTCCGACCTTTTCGAATCTTATGTCGGTTCCATTGTTTCTTCAATCACCCTTGCTCTTACTATTGACGTTGTAAACCAGGTTGATGGTTCTCTCTTCCCTCTTTTCCTTGCTGCAATCGGCATTATCGCTTCCATTATTTCCGTATTCTTTGTTAACGGAAAAACCAACAACCCCGCAAAACAGCTCAACCTCGGTACTTATATCAGCTCTGCAATCGTAATTGCAGCTGCATTTTTCCTCAGCAAAGTTTTCTTTGGCGATATCAAAGCATTCATTGCTGTTACCATTGGTCTTGTTGTCGGTGTTGCAATCGGTAAAATCACCGAATTCTACACCTCTGGCGATTTCAAACCCGTTCAGGAAATTGCAAAACAGTGCGAAACCGGTTCCGCAACCTGCATTATCAGCGGTTTTGCAACCGGTCTTACCTCCACCGTTTTCCCGCTTCTCCTCATTGCAGTCGGCATCCTCGGTGCATATTATTTCTTCGGCCTTTACGGCATTGCAATCGCAGCAGTAGGTATGCTTTCCACCACCGGTACCGTTATTGCAGTTGACGCTTACGGTCCTATCTCCGATAACGCAGGCGGTATTGCAGAAATGAGCGAACTTCCCGAAGAAGTACGCGAAATCACCGATACCCTCGACTCCGTCGGCAACACCACCGCAGCAGTCGGCAAAGGCTTTGCAGTCGGTTCCGCAGCTCTCACTGCGCTTGCACTCTTCGTATCTTATTCCCAGATTGCAAACCTTGAGAAAATCGACCTTCTCAGCCCCGCAGTTGTTGCAGGTCTTCTCATCGGCGGTATGCTCACCATGCTTTTCTCCGCTCTTACCATGAACTCTGTTGGTAAAGCAGCAAACCAGATGATTGAAGAAGTTCGCCGTCAGTTCCGTGAATTTCCCGGCATTATGGCGGGAACCCAGAAACCCGACTATGCAAGATGCGTTGACATCTCCACCGGCGCAGCTCTTAAAGAAATGCTTCTTCCCGGTCTTCTTGCAATCGTTTGCCCCATTGCTGTCGGTCTTATCCTCGGTACTGAAGCTCTCGGCGGTCTTCTCGCAGGTTCTCTCGTAACCGGCGTTCTCATGGCAATCACCATGTCCAACGCAGGCGGCGCTTGGGATAACGCAAAGAAATACATTGAAACCGGTCATAACGGCGGCAAAGGTTCCGAACCCCATAAAGCTGCTGTTGTCGGCGATACCGTCGGCGACCCCTTCAAAGATACTTCCGGTCCTTCCCTTAACATCCTTATCAAACTCATGACCATTGTATCTGTTGTATTCCTTCCCCTTTTCCTTAAATAATTAAGCGAAAAAAGCTATAAAAAAGCTCCGCTATCTGCGGAGCTTTTTTTGTGCCAAAAAATCTCTTTGTTTTTTGTTGGATATGCCGATGATATTTTAATCGGTTTTGTTAGGAAATTTAAAAGTTTTATGTTATACTGTATTTAAAGAAATACCCTTTTGAAAGGATTTGCGCCATGTCCCAGGAATTTGCGAACGAACGCGAACTCGAAAAAGAGTTTGAACAGATTTTTGAAAGCGAAGAAGCCCATTATTTAATCGCAAAGCGCGCCCATGAATATGCAAAGCTAATGGCATATTACCGCTGCGCTTTGATGGAGGTTGAAACAAAATTCAAGGTGCTCAACGAAGAATTTTCCCTTCGGTTGGACCGCAACCCCATCGAAAACATCAAAAGCCGCCTTAAAAGACCCATCAGCATCCGCAACAAACTCAAAAAATACGGCTATCCCCTTACAATGCAGAATATTGAGGAACAGCTTCATGACGTTGCGGGAATCCGCGTTATATGTTCCTTCCCCAGCGACGTTTATACCATTGCTGAAGCGCTTCTCAACCAGGATGACGTAAATCTCCTTGTTATGAAGGATTATATCAAGAACCCGAAGCCAAGCGGTTACAGAAGCCTTCATCTTATCATCGAAATTCCGATTTTTCTTGCGAAGGAAAAACGCATGATGAAAGTTGAAATTCAGCTCCGTACCATTGCAATGGATTGCTGGGCAAGCCTTGAACATCAGATCCATTATAAGAAGGATTTCAATTTCACCGAAGAAATGGCAAATGAGCTTGCGGATTGCGCCGCAATAAGCGCGGATCTTGACAGAAGAATGGAAGCTTTGAGAAAAATCGTTCGTCCTGTTCCGGAAAAAGAAGAAATTATAAATATTATTTAAAAAAATCCCTGCCCAAAGGCAGGGATTTTTTTAATGCCGAAATATAATTGCATGTTTTTTCCGTTTTATTCGCCAAGTTCATAAAGGAGATTCTTTCTTATTCGTTCAAGGGCACGCTCGAAAGATTCTTCCATTTCCTCCGGTGTGAGTCCTCGGATAATGCCGATTCCGTTGTAGTAGATGTCCACTATCTGATATCTTTTTCCGTCAAAATATCTCGGTGAAGACACAACTATCTTTTCGATAAATTCATGGATAAGTTCGGGTGTGAGTTCTCTGATTTCGGTTATCCGTTTGACTTTGTCTATGAATCTTTGGAGATTTTCGGTCTTGTCAGTTTCCGTGCTCAAGTATTCTTCAAGAGTAACGATGGATTCTTTCAGCTCCTGTTGCTCTTTCTCATAAGATATTGACATCGTGGCATTGCGTTCATCGGAAAGTTTTCCGCTTGCGTTGTCCTCGTAGATTTTCTGGATAAGAATGTCTATTTCAGAAAATTGTTTCTTGACTTTGCTCAGTTCCTTCCGCTTTTCGGAAAGTTCTTTCTTCTTTTCTTCGCCGTAGGCTTCCATCTGCTTTTTGGCAAATTGCTCCTCGAAAAGATTTACATTCATAAATACTCTTTTCATGTTTTCGAGCACGATATCCATCGATATTCATTTTTTGCTCCTTTTTGAGCAATTATATATTACCCAAAAAATCCGGCGATTTATGCCGGATTTTTTGGATTTTCTGTATTTTGTTTGTGAACAAGGATTGAAAACGCCTTTGGTAACGCAATCCTGTAATATTGCTATTACTCCGTCGCAAGCAACGCTTTTGGACAGCCACGGCAGATCTTGGCAGGAAATTCCCTGCAACCCTTGAAAAAATCGCTCCAATGTCCATAAAACAGATAAACCTTTTATATAAACAATGCGCTTCGTATTTAAATACGAAGTGCATTGTTTTGTTTGATTTCTCTTTTTTGAATTTATTTCAGGATTCTGAATTTTCCGACAAGGGGAAGTTCCTTTGCTCTTCCGTTAATAACATTGATGATTCCGAGCACGGAAAGCACGAAGGAAACAAGGGGAAGAATAAGTCCGATTATCCAGCCGATTATCGGAATAACCGCAAGAACCGTGCAGGCGATGATGATTATGATATGCAAAATCATAAGTACAAGTCCCTGGTTGGAATGGAACTTTGCAAAGGGAGATTCCTTTGCCGCAAGAATGGGAACAAGAACAAGCGGTCCGCAATAGGCAAGGATTCCCATAACTTTGTTTGCGCCGATATCCTCCGCAGTATAGGAATCGGTGATATCCGGGGTTTCGTTCATTGCTGCAAATTTATCGGCAAAGTTTTCCGGCCGAGTCTGTTCCACAGGCTGTTCTTCAATAACCGGTGCCGGTTCTTCGATGATTTCTGTTGATGCTCCGCAGGAAGGGCAGAATTTTGCTCCTTCTTCATATTCGGTTCCACATTTTCCGCAAAATGCCATAATAATTTCCTCCTTAAAAATAATCTGTGTTGTTTATCCGAAATAATCTTCAAGATTAGGAAGTTCGTAAGTGTGGTCAACGGTCACGGTTCCCTCGTAATAGGAAAGGGAAAGATATATTTCTCCGTTGGTTCCCCACCAGCCGTCCATTCCGAGCATATCGTCTTCGGTTAAGCCAAAATCA
>SVMR01000017.1 GCA_015067315.1 Oscillospiraceae bacterium
GAACACCGGATTTTGCAGCTTTAAGCTTTTCAACGAGCTCTGCAACAGCTTCTTTTTTCGCTTGCAAGATTTTTTCACTGGCCATTTTAAAAATTCACCTCCTGCTTTGTGATGGGAGCTGATTTTTTATAATAAAAAAAGCTCCCTCCGCGAGCCGTGGAAGGAGCGTAATAAATCACATTAAAACACTCATCCTCGGCAGGCCGGTCATTTTTGACCGTTTAAGCGCAGAAACGCACCTGCTGTCTTTGGACAGCGTTAATATTATATACAATATGATTTATAATGTCAAGAGTTTTTTTAAAATATTTTCAAAAATTTTTATCAAAGGCGTCTTCTTTTTTTGAAGTTTCCGTATTTTTTCTTGTTATAGTTTCTTACGATCATAAGCGCAATATAAAGCGCAATAAGAATGAAGATCGTAATAACAATAAATTTGAACCAGAAGGAACGGGTCATATCGGAAAAGTTTTTAAGACCGCTTAAAAGTTCGCTTTGTTCAACGTCTTCTGCGGAAACAAGATCAACGCTTCCGATTGTTTCGCCGGAATGAACAAGATTGAGTTTTCCGATAACTTCGCCTTTTTCAACGGGAGCTTCAACGGATTCGGGAAGGTCGTAATCATAGGTGATTGAAGCAATATCGATTTCAAGGGGAAGAAGGGTGCGGTAAGTTTCGCCGATCATAAGCTGAAGATGGTCTTTCTGCCAGGCAAGTTCGAGGGGAACTTCGGCAATCTGGGAACCGGCTTCGACTATTGTTTTAACTTCAAATTCGGTGAAAGCCCAGTTATAAAGCTGTTTTGCATCGAAAAGAGCAAGGTTGTAACCTTCGTCAAGTTCAAAAGGCGCTCCCATATTTACCTGATAATAGGAGAAGCCTTCATATTCCGCATAGGAAGCAACGTTTCTTCCGATTTCGGAACTGTAACCGGATTTAATACCGATAACGGGGGAATAATAATGGATATTTCCGCTTGCAAGAAGTCCGTTGTCGGTGTTCCAGGTGAGTTTTTTATGGGTGTCGGTTTCTTCGCAGGTATAGGATTTTTTGGATACGGTTTCGCGGAATTTATCAAGGCTCATGGCGTATTTTGAAATAAGATACATATCATAAGCGGTGGTATAGTTTGCGGTATCGTGAAGTCCGTGGCAGTTTGTGAAGTTGGTGTTTCTTGCGCCGAGTTCCTTTGCCTTTGCGTTCATGAGTTCAACGAACGCATCCTGGCTTCCCGCAATAAGTTTTGCAAGGGTCATTGCAGCATCGTAACCGGAAGCGATTACCATTGCGTGGAAAAGTTCATCGGCGGTGAAAACATATCCGGCGAGCATGCCTGTGGAAATAATTCCGTGGCGGTTTTCATAAAGGAAGTTCTGGGTGCTCATTTCATAAGCGGCTTCTGCTTCCCAGCCTCCGACAGCTTCGATATTTTCGATTACGATGATCGCGGTCATAATCTGGACAAGTTCAGCGGGATACATGCGCTGTTCCGGATTTTGTTCAAAAAGAACGTTTCCGTTTCCGTCCGCAAGATAGACCGATTCGCAGTTTATCTCAAAAGAAGGCTGATATTTTGTTGCCGCAAAAACGTTTATGCAGCAGGAAAGCGCAAGAATAATTGCAAGAATAAAAGATATTGCTTTTTTCATAAATTTCCTCCGAAACCATATAAAAAATCAAATTATGTAAAAATCTGATTTTAAATATATTATATTGATATTATAGCAGGATTTGGTGTATAATGGAATAGTTTTAAAGCGGTTTGTTAAAAATTAATCTTTTATTAATTTTTTGCCGCAGAAAATTAAAAATTCCGGAGGAAAAAATGATTTATTTTACCGGTGATACCCATGGCGAGCTTTCAAGATTCAAAACCCCGGGCGCAAAAAAAATCAAAAAAGGCGATACCCTTATCGTTTGCGGGGATTTCGGATTTGTATGGAACGAATCAAAGGAAGAACTTGCCAACATAAAATGGCTTTCAAAGCGAAAATACAACGTTCTTTTTGTCGAGGGTGCTCATGAAAATTTCGAGCTTCTTGAAAAATTCCCGAAAGTTGATTTTTGCGGCGGAAAAGCAAGAAAAATTTCCGAAAATATCTATCAGCTTATGCGCGGCGAGGTTTTTGAAATTGAAGGAAAGAAAATCTTTGCTTTCGGCGGCGGCGATGATGAAGAACTCGACGTGATGGATTTCCGGGAATGTCCGGATTTTTCAAGGCTTCCGAACGAGGAAGAATGTGAGCATGCTCGCGAAAATCTTGAAAAAAACGAGCACGCAATCGATTACATCGTAACTTATGACGCCGGTTTTAAAATGCGCGGATTCCTCGAAATGGAAAGCAATTGCTTCAACAATCTCCATGCTTTCCTCAACGAAGTTTCAACATCCTGCAAGTTCGGAAAATGGTTTTTCGGCTGTTTCCATCTTGACAGAAGAATTCCGCCGTTCTATTATGCGGTTTATGAGAATATATATGATTCCGAAACCGGAAAAGAGATATGAAACCTTGACTTTTGATTATAAAATGTTATAATGATTTTTTGAATAAGGGAGTAGTCGGCGCAATATGCGCAGCTATGTCAACAGACTGGATTTTTAATCCTGGCATTGCTTTAAATGATGAGACTTATCCGCGTTTTGCGGATAAGTCTTTATTTTTTTGAGTTGGAGGGGTCAATTTTGTCCGTAATCGAACTGATTCTTATCGGAATAAGTCTTTCAATGGATGCCTTTGCTGTTTCAATCTGCAAAGGCCTTTCCGTTGGAAAGATTAAACCGAAACATATGATAACTGCCGGACTCTGGTTCGGCGGATTTCAGGCGCTTATGCCGCTTATAGGATATCTGCTCGGTTCAACGTTTGAGCAGTACATAACGAGCATCGACCATTGGGTTGCGTTCATTCTTCTCGGCATAATTGGTTTTAATATGATAAAAGAATCAAGAGAAGAGGAAAGCGAAGCGGACGCTTCTTTCGGATTCAAGGCAATGCTTGTTCTCGCGATAGCAACGAGCATTGACGCACTTGCAGTGGGAATCACTTTTGCTTTCCTTAAAGTTGAAGTAATCCTTGCGGTAACTCTTATAGGCGTTACAACTTTTCTTTTTTCTGCCGCAGGAATCAAAATCGGAAGTGTTTTCGGAGATAAATATAAGTCAAAAGCGGAATTTTTCGGCGGTGCGGTGCTTATGGCACTCGGTGCCAAAATTCTTATCGAACATCTTTTCTTTGGCGGTTAAACCGCATTAATAAGGCTGTTTTTAGGTGTAAAGTTTAATGACATTACAGATAAAAAGGAGCAGAACCGGAAGGTTCTGCTCCTTTTTTTGTTTAGGTTTACGCCGTCTTCATATTGACCCTTAATTTATCAGCGATAAGTGCGATGAATTCGCTGTTGGTGGGTTTGCCTTTGCTGCTGTGGATGGTGTAACCGAAATAGGAATTGAGCACGTCAACGTCACCGCGGTCCCAGGCGACTTCGATTGCATGGCGGATGGCTCTTTCAACGCGTGAAGAAGTGGTTCCATGCTTCTTTGCAACGGAAGGATAGAGACATTTTGTGACGGAGTTCATAATTTCAATGTCATTTACCGCCATGGTAATTGCTTCCCGGAGATAATGGTAACCTTTTATATGTGCCGGAACGCCGATTTGGTGGATGATATCCGTGATTATTATTTCAAGATTTGAATTTTCGCCGGAAGAAGAATCTTCGTTTTTGCGGCCGGTGCTCAGACAAATGCTGCGTATTCTGTCCGCAAGAAAATTGCAGTCGATCGGTTTTATAAAGCAATATGCCGCTCCGCCGGAAAGAAGTTCTTTTTCAAGAATTCCGTTTTCGGAAGGAACGATTGCCATAAACAAAGGCGAATCGTTTCCGATTTTGTCTTTTACTGAAGAAATTACGCTTACAAGATCCATCTGCGGCATAAAAACATCCGAAAGAACAACGGAAGGCTTTTTGAGAATAATATTGTCAAGAAGCGCTTTGCCGTCCTTTTCGCATATAAAAACTTCAAAACCGAGGGAAGAAAGGGTATTTTCACAGGAATCGCAAAATTCCCGGTTGTCGTCCGAAACCAAAATTCTGATTTTATTTTCCATATTATAAAAGCCTCTTCTCCGCGCTTTATTTTTTGTTTTTCCCGGAATTTATGCGCGGTATAAATTCCATATTTTAACTAAAATGTAAATAATTGGATATCCATAAATAAATAATACCATATTTTTCCAAACTGTCAATAGATTTACCAAAAATTTACAGTTGAAAAATTAAGAAAATCAAAATTGCTTGACGAAAAAGAAAATTTTTCATATTATATAATTGTATTGAAAAGGAGGTAGATTACTATGTATTACGACAAAATAAAAAAATCCGCGGATTATATTCGTGAAAAACTTTCCGAAATGCCCGAAACCGCAATTATTCTCGGAAGCGGTCTTGGCGGAATTGTTGATATAATGGAAAACAAAACCGTTATTCCGTATTCGGAAATTCCGGAATTTCCCCAGTCAACCGTTGCCGGTCATGCGGGAAATCTTGTTGTCGGAAAAATCGGTTCCCAGGTTGTTGCCGCAATGCAGGGAAGATTCCATTATTATGAAGGTTTTTCCGCAAAGGAAATCTGCCATCCGGTTTATGTAATGAAACTTCTCGGAGTTAAAAATCTTGTTGTAACAAATGCGGCGGGCGGAGTTAACAGGGATTTTAAACCCGGCGACCTTATGATCATTGATAACTACATAAATTTCATAAAAGTCAATCCGCTTATCGGAGAAAACGACGAAAGATTGGGACCGCGTTTTCCGGATATGTCCGAACCCTATGCTCCGGAAATTCTTGAAAAAGCAATAAAATCCGCCGAAAAACTCGGAATTGATTATAAACGCGGCGTTTATGCTCTTTTTAACGGACCCTGCTATGAATCCGCCGCGGAAATCCGCGCTTTTGCGGCTCTCGGAGCCGACGCTGTCGGTATGAGCACCATTCCGGAAACAATCGCAGGAAACCACGCGGGAATGAGAGTTTTTGCGATTTCCTGCATCACCAATATGGCAACCGGAATTGCAACAGTTAAACACAGCCACGAGGAAGTTGTCCGCGTTGCGAACGAAGCAAGCGAAAATCTTTGCGCATGGATGAAAGATCTTCTTGCAAGCATGTAATATTTGCATAAAAACAAAGAACAGGCACAGCCCGAAATCGCTGTGCCTGTTCTTGACTTAATAAATCGGAGAGGTGATAAAATTGGTTGATATCAATATCTGGATGAAGCATTTTGCCGATAAACTTTGCGAAGTTTTCGGAGAAAGGGTATATTTCATCGGTTTACAGGGAAGCTACGGCCGGGGAGAGGCAACGGAAAAAAGCGATATAGATACGGTCGTGATTCTTGATGAACTTTCCTGCGGCGATATAAAAATTTATAATGCAATGCTTGATTCCCTGCCGGAAAGAGAACTTATCTGCGGCTTTATTTCCGGAAAAAATGAGCTCCTTAATTGGGAACCTTCAGATCTTTTTCAGTTTTATTACGATACAAAACCGATAAAAGGAAGCCTTGACGAACTGCTTGAAAAAATCGACGGCAGCGCCGTTGAAAAAGCGATAAAATCCGGAGCATGCAATATTTACCATGGCTGCGTTCACAATATGCTTTATGAAAAAGACGAGGAAATCCTTCGGGGATTATATAAATCCGCTTCTTTTGTAATCCAGGCGATTTGCTTCAAAGAAACAGGAAAATATGTAACCTGCCAGAAAGATTTGCTTTCGGTTGTTTCGGAAGAGGAAAAAGCGATTGTTGAAACTTTTCTTTATCTAAAAAACGGCGGAGCGGTTGAATTTGATAAAATGTCGGAAGTTCTGTTCAATTGGGCAAAGGAACATATATAAAAAAAGCCTGCGTTTCGCAGGCTTTTTTCCTTTTTGTTCAGTTCCTCGAACATTTTTCCGCATCTATTGCAAGAACAAGCGCAAGAGCGCAGATTGCGTCCTTCGGGTCATTTATATCAATTACATATGTATCGGTCCAGTTAAAAAGTTCTTTTGAAACGGTTGCAATTTCTTCGCCGCGGGAATCGAGTATTCTGTAATCCCATTCAAAAAAATCTCCGTCAACATGCCATCCGTTGAAATCAATGTTGAAACGGGGAACGAAAAAACTGAATTCCTTGCTGATACATCCGACGTAATCGTTTCCGAGATATATTTCAAACTTCGGAAGAAATGTAAGAACCCTTTCCTTAACCGTTCCGATTTCCGTTCCGAGGCTGTCATAAATTTTAAGGCAATGTCCCCAGGAAAGCTGACCTTTTACGGTATAAACCGTGTTTCCGCTTTCATCATAGATATCATAGCTGTCGAACCAGGAGAAAAAACGCTGTTTAAACAAAAGCTTCATAAAATCACCTCCGGTAAATTATATCATGGAACATCAGGGAAGTTCAATAACAAAATCCTTTATAACGGTATATTCATCCGCAACAGCTTCGCCGAAATAAGTCAGTTCTTCAATATGAAGATATATTTTCCCGTCGGTTCCGATGATTGCATAATCCCTGATTAAAACATCGGCATCCGTTCCGATAATATCTATATTTTTGTTTCTGTCCATGCTTTTGTTACCGGAAAGATATGTTCCGTCTTCCTTTTGGAAAAGGAAGTTTCCAGAAGAGGAATAAACCCGTTTTGCGTTTTTTGGAACAAAGGAAAGAAAAAGTTCCGGTTTTGAAAATTCCTCATCAAAAACTATATTGACAAATCCTTCGGTTGTGATATAAATCGTTTCTTCGGCATAGTTGATTTTATCAAAATAGTTGAAATCAAAATCCGCGGCGTTTTCCGCAATTAAAACCGGTTCACCGATATATTCTGAAAATGAATAAAGATTATTGTTTTCGTCAATGTATTTTATAACATAAGGTTCATGGGATTTTATTATTTTTGCGTTGGCTTCAAAAATATGCCATTCGTTTTCGTCTAAAAAAGCAAGTTCATTGCTTTCTGTGAGGAAAAAATTTCCTGCAACGCCGACAAATTCCGGTTTATAGTAAAGATTTTCTTCAACGGAAACCCAACCGTTTTCAAAAATAATATTCGGAAAATCGCTGTAACAGCCGGCCCAATAATCCTTTACACCGGTTTTTACACATTCCATGCTTTCGTCAAGATAGTTGAAGCGGTATAAATTTCCGGAATCCGTAAGAGCATAGCAAAACAGTTCCGTGAAGCAGGAAAGGGAAACTTTAACGAATCTGCCGTTTTCCGGGATATCTTCCGGTTTATAAATTTCCGGGAAAACCATAACCGGATTTTCAGAATAGGGAATTTCCGCTTCTGAAAATTCTTCCGTAAAATCGGGTTCGGAAGAAAAAGAAGGTTCCTCAGTCTGTTCCGGAATTTCCGGAGCAGGGATTATGTCTTCCGCCAAAAGAACATGAGGATAAGATAAACAAAACGGAAAGAACGGTTAACAATATTTTTTTCATAAAAACCTCCCAAAAAACTTTCTATATAATAAGTGTCAAAAAAACAGGGAATTGTTGCATAAAGAGAAAAAATATTTGATTGAAAACAAAAGCCGTTTTATATATAATGATAATATAAAACATTTGGAGAGATTTTTATGCCTGATATCATTGAAATAACCGATTTTTCCGCGCCGGAACTTGATATTTACGCCCGCCTTACGGAAGTTCAGCTTCTTAACCGGGAATTTCCGGAAAAAGGAATGTTCATTGCCGAAAGCCCGAAAGTTATCGAAAGGGCGCTTGATGCGGGTTATGAACCGGTTTCGGTTCTTGTTGAAAAAAAGCATATCGAAGGAGAAGCAAGGGAAGTTCTTGAAAGATTGGGAGATATTCCGGTTTTTGCGGCGGAATTTGACGTTCTTAAAGAGCTTACCGGTTTTCCGTTAACAAGGGGACTTCTTTGCGCCATGAAGCGGAAACCGCTTTTGAGCACGGAAGAAATCTGCGCCGGTGCTCAAAGAATTGCGGTGCTCGAAGACGTTATGAACCCGACCAACGTCGGCGCGATAATCCGTTCCGCCGCCGCCCTTAAAATTGAAGCGGTTCTTCTTACGGAAGGATGCAGCAACCCGCTTTACCGAAGGGCTATCCGTGTGAGCATGGGAACGGTTTTCCAGGTTCCATGGACTTTTGCGGAAGAAAACTGGCAGGAAAATCTCAAAAAGCTCGGTTTTAAAACCGCCGCAATGGCTCTTTGCGAGGATACGATCTGCATCGACGACGAACGGCTTGGAAAGGAAGAAAAACTTGCAATCGTTCTCGGAACGGAAGGGGAAGGTCTTCGCGAAAAAACAATTGCAGATTGCGATTATACAGTAAAAATCCCGATGGCAAACGGGGTCGATTCCCTCAATGTTGCCGCCGCAAGCGCGGTTGCTTTTTGGGAACTCAGAAAGAAATAAAAAGGAGCGTGCTCATTTGAGCACGCTCCTTTGTTTGTTTATTTTAAACATGAAAGATATGCAAAAATACTGTCTTCTCCGCCGTTTTTATATCGTTCCATACATTTGATTACGGGAAAAATCATGGAACCGTTGGTGAGTTTTACCGCTATTGAAACTTCACCCTCCGGGTCTTCGTCATCAACGATCCATTCGCCGCCGTAAACTTTTATTGCGGTTTCACCGACAAAGGAACCGAGAGCAAATAAAATTGTTCCGGGTTTTGAGTCAATATGTGCTCTTCCGCTTGGATTATCAAAAAAACGGTCAATCTCTTTCATTCCTTCAACAGAATATGAAACATTGTAGCCGGAAGAGGTCAATGCTTTATAAATCCAATCGGAAGCGGAATAAATATCTTTTTCAAGTTTGCTCTTTGATGAAATACTGCGGAAAAGTTTCTTAAATAATCCCATAAAAATAACCTCCCTTTGTATTCATTTTATCATATATATATATATATCAAGTCAAAGATTTATCTTTTTTTAAAATCCGGATTCCGTACCAGATGCTCAGAACCGTTTGCAAAGCTGCGGTTATAATAAGCATTTCGTTCGAAGGTTGGGCGGCAAAAATACTCGTTGAGTTAACAAAAATATGGGAAGCGATGCAGGGGATAAGACTTTTTCCTTTATAAAAAACCGCGGTGTAGCAAAAACCTATGGCGGAAGCATATACGGTTTGAAGAAGAGTTTCAAAAACCGGAGCACCCATCAGAAGATTTACTATATGACCGATTCCGAAGGTAAGGGAAGAAACGATTATTGCGGTTTTAATTCCGTTTTCCGCCATTCCGCTGAAAAACATTCCCCGGAAAATGATTTCCTCAAGAAAACCCACCAGGAACATGCTTAAAACCGAAAGGACCGCCGTAAGCGGTTCTGTATCCGCGGAAAAACCGAACCAGAGATTTACCGAGGAAATGAGGAAAAGGGGAATATAAAAAAGAAAATCTTTCGCCGGTCTTTTTGGTCTGCAAAATCCGAAATAATCAAAAAGTCCGTTTGTTTTAATAAAATTTATAAGAACGGTGGAAAGCAAAACACCGAAAATAACGGTTAAAAGTTTTGGATATCCGATTGAATCGGAAAGAAAATCCGCATTTCCGAAACCGAGAACATATATTGCTATCCAGACGATTGCAAAAACGGTTTTATCTTTTTGAAAAAATTTAAAAAGCGGGTTCGATTTTTGTTTTTTGCTCTGTTCAATATCGCAGATAAGATTATAGAGACCGTCTTCGGAAAGAATTCCACGTTTTAAATCCGCCGGAAGTTCACCTTTTTCATCAAGGGAATAATCCCGGAGCCATTGTCCGCTTTCCATATATTGAGTAAGAAGCGAAACTTTCACCTGCATTTTTTTATCGTTTAAAAAATCCGGATTTGAATTAAAAGCGGAACTAACTTCGTCGAAAATCTTTTCAAGATGTTCAATTCGTTCAACTGCGTATCCGATTTCTTCCTTTGTCATCAAAAAAACGCCTCCGTTTCAGCAGGAAAGAGATTCAAAAAGTTCTTCGCGGGTCATAAGTTCCGAATGTCCGCTTATGCAATGGGTAAAATCAAGTGTTTCCAGAAGGGAGAGAAAATCTTTCAAAAGTTTTTTGTCATAAGGGATTTTTGCGACGTTTTCAAGAAAATCCTCCTCGTGCTCAATATCGAAATCCCAGGGTTTTCCGTAAAGATCCTTGCAGTTTGCGTCGCCGAGGAATAGAAATTTTTCCGAAGGAATAAAGCAGATTACCGAATCTTCAGAATGGGGACCTTTTGCGTGGATGAGTTCGCAGGAAATTCCGCCGAGATCAAGGGTTTTTCTTCCTTCAAAAACGGTATCGGCGGGAACAACTTCGATTTTGCTTCTGTCAGGATATTCCCGCTTTATCATTTCTGTGCAGAAAACGATATCTTCGCCGGATTCAATGCGTTTTTTCATCGAATTGTTGTCCCATTGCCATTTTGAAACTTTTCGGAGCTGTTCATCGGTTTTTCTTCCTGCAATGATCGGAACTTTCCAGAATTTTGCGCCGAAGGAATGATCCCAATGCCAATGGGAAAGAAGAACAAAATCCGGTTGGGGAAGCCCCTGTTCCGAAAGTTCGGCTTTGATTTTTTTAACATGTTCCGCGGAATTTCCCGCATCGAAAAGCAAGGACTTTTCTTTGCCGATTATAATCCCGATATTCGGTCTGTCGGTATAATGTTCCGCGGAATAAATAAAAATATGTCCGGTTATTTTATTGATCATTTTCTTTCTCCGCTTTGGCAATATAATTTTCAAGATTGATTTTATGGTTATATTTAATTGCGGCTTTCCGGTCTTTTTCGATTATGATATCGTTCAAATCAAGATTGTTGACCGCGGCGATTGCAACTGCATAGTGTATAACATCCGCAAGTTCCTTTCCGAGTTCAGCCTGCAAATCGGTTCCGTCGTTTGATTTCCTTCCGGTTTTTCTGTTGATAACTTCCGCAACTTCGCCCATTTCTTCAACAAGCTTCATAAAAAGATTGTTTTCCGCAAGGAAAACTCCGTTTTTCTCCGCAAAACCGCCGTAGGTTTTTGCAAGATAGGATTCGAGGTTATTGATTGTAATTTCCATAAATTACTCCCGTAAAATTTATTTATTATTTTTTCTTTTGTTCTTTTTCTGTTTTATTTTTTTATATCTTTTGTAATTAAGATGTATAAAATAAAAAAGACCCAAAGCCGAAAATGAATACATAATTATGCTGAGAACCGAAAAACCGTTGTTTTCATAAGAAAGAATATCTATGGATTCATCGAATTCTATTAATACAGCATTATCCGTGCGCATATCCAAAATTGTATCCGAATCGGGATGAATGATAAGTTCAACTTCCGTTCCGGGAGAAAGCTGATGGAATTTATTTATCATTTCTTTTTCGCCATATAAACGCCATGAATATATCAATAAGGATTCATAATCTTCAAAATAAACACGGAGTTTGTAGTTATGACTATGCGTGTGGTTTAAACGAGGTAAATTATATTGAAGATCAAATTTTGAATAAGTTGCGGTCGTATGTATTGCTTCTTCGGGTGTTATTGGACGATACCAGAACTGATTTCCAAAACAAAAAACAGTACCCATAATCAAACCTATGATAAAAACAAAAAAAGCATCTTTTTTTGTTATTTCTTTGCGGTAGCTCATTGTTTTCTCCTTTTTGATTTTATGTCTTTATATTACCATATCCGGATAAAAAAAGACAGAGCATTTTGCTCTGTCCTTTTGCCGATTTGGATATTTTTTATTCCCCTTCAATAACCGTAAGCATAAGAATGCCGAGGATGATGATGGAGATGAACACATACTGTTTCTTCGTGAGTTTTTCTTTAAGGAAAATTCTTGAAAGGATAAGGGAAACGACGCATACGCAGGAAAGAATGGGCGCCGCGATCGCTCCGTTTCCGCTCATTGCGTAAACGTAGGTAAGCTGACCGGCAGTTTCGCAAACGGCGGCGATTGCTTTGTCCTTCTGTTTCGGAAGTTCAAATTTAACTCCTTTGAATTTCATGAACGCGAAAAGAATGATTCCGACGATTGCGAAGGTAAGTTCATAGGAAATATTTGCGACAAGTTCGATGTTTTCTTCGTTGATTCCGACAAGAGGACTTGTTTCCATTTCAAGGAAGAAGATATCAAGGAAGCTTCCGAATGCGTCGATGAACGCATAGCAGAAAGGCATAAGGAAAGCGATTACTGCAAGTTTTTTTCCAAGACGCTGTTTTCTGTTGACTTCGGAACTGTTTTCGGTATAGCTTACGCCGATTATACCGATTACGGTAAGGGCGATTGCAAACCAGACTCCGGGAGCGATTGTTTCGCCAAGGAAAATCACGCAGAGAAGGGAACACATTGCGCCTGCGGTATTTTCAATGGGGTCCGCAAGGGATTCTTCAATGAACCTGATTCCGAAGAAGGAACATGCCATTGAAAGAATATAGCAGAGAGAAACGGGAAGATAGACGACGAGGTTCATCGGATCATAATCAATATCGGAAGTCAGCAGGGTGAACACCGCATGAATTCCCATTACCGCACCGACTAAAATACAGACTCTGAGATGGTCATATTTTGCATCTTCGTGGGAACCTTTTTTATAAAAAAGTTCCGCAATACCCCAAAGCAAGGTTGTTGCAAGGGTGAAAAAAAGCCACATAAAAAAACACCTCCGGGATGTCGAATGTAATGTTGATTTATCAAGTTTTTTAAAATATCAAAAAATATAATAGAATATTTTTTTGATTATGTCAATAAAAAACAGAAAAAAGGCAGGGGAGGAAGCCCCTGCCTTTTATGCGGACGAATTTGTTATTTACAGTATGCCGCAAGGAGTTTAAGAGTGTTTTCAACGCCGTCCTTGTGGCTTCTTTCATAACCGTGGGATGCATATACTCCGGAACCGATAAGTCCGTGGCGGATGTCATATCCCGCGTCAAGGGTGGAATCAACGTCGGAACCGTAAAAAGGATAGATATCAACAGCGAAGCTGATATCGTTTTCTTTTGCGGCCTTGATAAGACCTGTCACAACGTCATAATTATAAGGTCCGCGGGAATCCTTGGAGCAGATTGAAACCATGTGTTCGTCGCATCCGAGACCTTCGCCGACGCAGCCCATATCCACGGAAATCATTTCGGTAACGCCTTCGGGAATTGAAGCGGCGCCGCCGTGACCGACTTCCTCATAAACGGTGATATAATGATACTGGCGGTTTTCGAGTTCAATGTTGTTTTCTTTAAGATATTTCGCATATCCGAGAAGGATTCCGACGCTGAGCTTATCGTCGAGGAAGCGGCTTTTGATATATCCTTTGGAAGTTACGGTTGTTCTGGGGTCGAAGCAGACGATGTCGCCCACCATGATTCCGAGTTTTTCTGTATCTTCCTTGGAATTTACAACTTCGTCAAGAACAACTTCCATTCCGGCATATTTGCGCTTGATGTCGTTGTAATCGCCGTTTACGTGGATAGAAGCGTTGTCAAGCTGGAAGGTTCCTTCAAAAATTCCGTTGAAGCGGGTGATAATGCGGCAGTTTTCCGCTTCGGCGTTGTTGGGGTTCATTCCGCCGAGAGGGGAAACCCGAAGATTTCCGTTGCCCTTGATTTCGGAAACCATTGCGCCGAGAGTATCGGTATGCGCCGCAAGAACGATTCCGTTATCCTTGTTTTTGCCGCCGATATCGACGAGAACACAGCCTTTTATGGTCATTTTGGGTTCATATCCAAGCTTGCGGTATTCTTCCATAACGAATTCCGCGGCGTTTTTGGTGTAGCCTGTGGGGCTGTCGATTGCAAGGAGTTTGCAGGTTATATCGGTGATGTAATCAACGTATTTTTTCATTGTAATTCCACCTCTGTACGTTTTTAATATAAATTTATTATAGCACAAAATAACAAAAAAAGACAGGGGCAAATTGCCACTGTTCTAAAATGTCAATCTTGATTGCAGCCCTCTCAGTCAGCTGCGCTGACAGCTCCCCCAAAGGGGGAGCCAAGACTTGCCTCTCACCATGGGAGAGGTGGCGCGGCGTAAGCCGTGACGGAGAGGGTTTTTATCTCACCGATTTCAGCATTTTCTCAAAAAACATAACCTCAAAAATAAACATACATTCCGGATGTATGGCTGATGAACATGTTTTTATTCGGTTCCGCAAGTTAAAATTGCCTTATTTTCTTTTGCATTCTCCTGCAATATAAACCCCTTCCTGAATTGCCGCGAAAGTTGCAGCGGAACATACCGCAGCGGAACTGTATTTCAATTCGATAAAATTCAGCGTTAAGGGCAAAAGAAACAGAAAAAATCCCGAAATTTTGTTCATTGCAGTATGCAGGGATATAAACCGTTTTTGGGAAATATAACCCCATACAATACTGCCGGTTTTGATAATTGCAATTACGGCGCCCCATATCCATAACCATTGAGGAATATTGATCGCCGGCAATATTTTAATCAAAGATGCCGTCACAAACGCAAGATCGGCGGCTGTATCGAGTTTAGAACCAAATTCGCAGGCGCTTTTTGTCTTTCTTGCAATGGTTCCGTCAATCATATCGCTGAAACCGCAGATGAGATATACGATATAAAATTCTGCCGAAAACGCAGGAAAGAACAGCAGCAAAATACTGCCGAGAATACGGCAGCCTGTGACTATATTCGCAATGTGTTTTATCATCCGTTCTCCTAAAATTCAAATTTTTCGGACTCATTATATCATATACAAAAATAAAAAGACAGGGGTATATTACCCCTGTTCTAAATGTTAATCTGTGATGTCGCCCTCTCAGTCAGCTGCGCTGACAGCTCCCCCAAAGGGGGATCCAAGACTTGCCTCTCATCATGGGAGAGGTGGCGCGGCGTAAGCAGAGACGGAGAGGGTATTTACCTCGCCGCTTCCAGCATATTTTCTATAAAAATCCCGTAGCCCTTTGTCGGGTCGTTGACGAAAACGTGGGTCACGGCGCCAATTAATTTTCCGTCCTGAATAATAGGGGAGCCGCTCATACCCTGAACGATTCCGCCGGTGAGTTCAAGTAGTTCTTCGTCAACAACTCTGATGACCATGTTTTTTGTCATGCTGCCGTCGGAAAGGCTGACTTTTTCGATTACGATATCGTATTCTTCCGCTTTTGTTCCGCTTAAAGTCGAGAGAATAACAGCCGCGCCTTCATAAATTTCCTGCTTCGGAGCAACGGGCATTTCGATACCTTCAATTTCGTATTCCAAAGTGCCGTAAAGTCCGGTTTCGTTGTTTCTTTTCACGATTCCGAGGTTTTCTTTTCCGGTGAAAGCGCCGCTGAGTTCGCCGGGAGCGCCGGCAGTTCCTTTTTTGATTTTTGTAATTGCCGCTTCAACAATTTCACCGCTTGAAAAGGGGAGAACTGTTCCGGTGTCGGTGTCGCAGACGGCGTGTCCAAGCCCCGCAAAATAAAGATTTTCCGGGTCATAAAAAGTCAGAGTTCCGATTCCCGCGGAGCTGTCGCGGACCCAGAAACCGGCTTTGTAACCGCTTTTATCCTCGAGCATTTCCGGAGTTATTGTTACGGAAACCGTTACGCCGTTTCTGTTTACCGAAAAATCCAAGGTTTTTCCGCCGCTGTTTTCTATTATCTCTGCAACGTCCTCGTTCCGGAAGACCGGAACCCCGTCGATTTCCGTAATCAGATCTCCTTCAAGAAGTCCGGCTTCCTTTGCGGGACAACGGTATCCTTTTTCGGTGTTGATTTTTGAAAAATCGACAACGAGCACGCCGTCGGTAAACATTTTTACCCCAAAAGGCGTTCCGCAGACTCTGACGATTTTTTCCTCCGTAACGGTTACGTCAACTTCACGGACGGGGAAGATTCCGAGAAGTTTTGCCGTCGCTTTGTAAGAATCGTTCTGTTCGTTGAAAACCGTTCTTGCGTTTCCGGAATTTTCTTCAAACACAATGAATTTTCCGTATGATGAAGCGATTGAAATCCGGTTTCCGTCGGAATAGAATTTTTCCGGAAGAATCTCATCGAAAACCGAAACCGAAGCGATTGTAAGAACGGCAAAAACGGAAAAAGCTGCCGCAAATTTTCTGTAAAATCTGTAAATCAAAATTTCACCTCCTTTAAAAATTATTTTTCCGAAGTTGCGTTTTAATATTTGCGCCAATCTTTTGCTTGATTATTGCCCGAAAAAGACATATAATATTGTTATAAAAAATAAATTTAATATTTTATAAAGAATTTTTAAAAAACCTCTTGACGAGCATATATACTTTATGGTATAGTATATATACCTCTAAAAGGGTTTATTTTTTTGCGCAAAAAAACCCGTGTCCTTTAATATGAGGGAGGCAAAAATTCCAAGAATCAGGAGGTGCCGCAATGCGAGTCAAAATAGTGTTGGCATGCACTGAGTGCAAGCAACGCAACTACACAACCAAGAAAAACAAAAAGAACGATCCGGACAGACTTGAAATGAATAAATATTGCAGGTTCTGCCGTAAACACACGCTCCACAAAGAGACGAAGTAAGGAAAGGAAGAGGTATTAACCGTGGCTAATGAAAATACTGCGAAAAAGCCGTCCCTTTTCTCAAGAGTAAAACGTTTCTTCAAAGACATCCGTGGTGAGTTCAAAAAAATTGCATGGCCCGGCAAAAAACAGGTCATCAACAACACCACTGTTGTAATTGTAGTCGTTATCATCTCTTCAATCGGCATCAGCCTTATTGACTATTTCTTTGGTCTTATCGTAAGGCTGTTCTTCGGCTCTTAATGCGCGAAAGGAACTGAGTTTATGTCTGAAACTCCTAAATGGTATGTTGTCCATACTTATTCCGGTTACGAAAACAAGGTATCCGAGAATATTGAAAAGGTAATCGAAAATAAACGTTTTAAAGACCTTATTTTCGATGTAAGCGTCCCGACCGAAACTATCGTTGAGGTTAACGACAACAAAAAGCGTGAAGTGGAACGCAAAATTTTTCCGGGCTATGTCCTCGTAAAGATGATTCTTACGGACGAATCCTGGTACGTTGTCAGAAACACCCGCGGTGTAACCGGCTTTGTAGGTCCTGCTTCCAAACCCGTACCGCTCAGCGAAGAAGAGGTTGCAAAACTTGGAATAGGATCCAGGTCGGTCGAAGTAAAATATGCCGTCGGCGACATCGTATCCATTATAGGTGGTCCGCTTGAAGGATTTGAGGGAACCGTTGAATCAATCAACATTCCCGACAACAAAGTTCGTGTAATCGTGTCCATGTTCGGACGCGATACCCCTGCCGAGCTTGAGCTTGAGCAGGTTGCTCGCAAAGATTGATTACTTTTTGAGGTAGTCGGCCAAAACGGCCGGCGAACGCAGAATATAGGTATTCTGCGTGTGGGAGGAATCGAAAATCTTTTCAATCGGTTCCGTTTGACCACGTAATGGTTGGAGGTTTGTAAAAACAATGGCACAGAAAGTTATTGGCTTAATTAAGCTGCAAATTCCGGGTGGCAAAGCCACTCCCGCACCGCCTGTTGGTCCTGCACTTGGCCAGCACGGTGTAAACATCATGGCGTTCACCAAAGAATTCAACGAACGCACCAAAAACGATATCGGCATGATCATCCCTGTCGTTATCACTGTATATGCTGACCACAGCTTCTCGTTCATCACCAAAACCCCGCCTGCAGCAGTTCTTATCAAAAAAGCTGCTAACATCACCAAGGCTTCCGGTGCTCCGAACAAAACCAAAGTAGCATCCATCACTTCCGAACAGTGCCGCAAAATTGCTGAAACCAAGATGCCTGACCTTAACGCAGCATCTGTTGAAGCAGCAATGAGCATGGTAGCTGGTACCGCTCGTTCCATGGGCGTTACCGTTGAAGACTAAGTGAAGGAGGTTAGCATTAATGAAACACGGAAAAAAATATGTTGAAAGCACTAAGCTTGTTGAACATGCTAAACTCTACGAAGCAAACGAAGCTCTCGAGCTCGCTTGCAAAACTGCAACTGCAAAATTCGACGAAACCGTTGAATGCCACGTTCGTCTCGGCGTTGACTCCCGTCACGCTGACCAGCAGGTTCGTGGTGCAGTAGTTCTTCCTAACGGAACCGGTAAAGAAGTTAAAGTTCTCGTTTTCGCAAAAGGCGACAAAGTTCAGGCTGCTCTTGATGCAGGCGCTGAATATGCCGGTGCAGAAGAATACATGCAGAAAATCATGTCCGAAGGTTGGATGGATTTTGACGTAGTTATCGCTTCTCCCGATATGATGGGCGTTGTTGGTAGACTCGGTAAAATCCTTGGCCCGAGAGGCCTTATGCCTAACCCCAAAGCAGGTACTGTAACCCCCGATGTTGCTAAAGCTGTTAAAGAAGCTAAAGCAGGTAAAATCGAGTACCGTCTCGACAAAACCAACATCATCCACTGCCCGATCGGTAAAGCTTCCTTTGGCGTTGAAAAACTCCAGGAAAACTTTGACACTCTTATGGGTGCAATTGTTAAAGCAAAACCCGCAGCAGCAAAAGGTCAGTACGTTAAATCCTGCGTTGTTTCCGCAACCATGGGCCCCGGCGTAAAGATCAACCCTGCAAGATTTGTGTAATTCATAACACATATTAAATAAAAAAATCCCGCCGATTCCGGCGGGATTTTTTTATTTGAAAATACGGAAAAACCGCATGAGCATCAGTTTTTATTAAAAATGAGCACCGCGATAAAACACGGTGCTCAAAATTATTTTTTGGCGCATCCGAAGAAGATAAGAACCGCTCCGAAGATATGAAGTATTGTGTGTTCACAAAGAAAAACATAATAATTAATAAAAATTGAATGCAAAGCGGTAAGAGTATTGAAAATCCTTAAACCGAGAAACTGGAAAATCATAAAACCGCTTGTGCAGACGGAAACAATTATTCCGAAAACAAGGAAAGCAATGCGAAGTTTTTTGTTTTCAATATAAAGACCGCTTATGTAAGAAATAAGCGCGGGAATTCCGATTCCGGCGAAAGCAACGGTAAGAGGTTTCCATACAAAAACATAAAATGCACTGTAAAAAAAGTCATAAGTAAAAGTGACATAATCCTGAAACATTTTTTCAATAAGAATCATTGTAAGGGAAGATAAAATATAAAAAAGGGTAAAAGCGATTCCGATATAAAGATGTGATTTTTTGCCCCGGAGTTCTTTGATTCCTTTCGGAATTCCGTCAACAAGTTCGTCAATGCTGATATCAAAAATCTGCGCCATTTTTGTAAGAGTTTCGATATCCGGTTCGGTCTTTCCGTTTTCCCAATTTGAAACCGCCTGGCGGGTGACGTTCAGTTTTTCGGAAAGTTCGTCCTGGGTTATTTTCAGTTTCTTTCTCATTTTCTTTATGTTTTCGCCGACATTGGTCATATATTTCACCTCTTTCTATGATTTGATTATATCACAGAAGCTAAAAAAGTCACGCAACGTTTTATTGCATACCATAAAAAAGCATAAAAAAGCCCTTCGCAGAAGCGAAGGGCTTTTTTGTTTTATATCTGCAAGGATTATTTGCCTGCAAGTTTTTCAAGATGTTCGTATTTTTCAGCGGCGTTTTTCTCTGCTTTGTCGAAGAGAACTTCGGCTCTGTCGGGGAATGCGCGCATAAGGCTGGAATAACGGACTTCGCTCTTGATGAATTCTTTATAGTCTGCGGAAGGCGCGGCGGAATCAAGCTGGAAGGGATTTTCGCCTTTTTCAGCAAGTCTGGGGTCAAAGCGGAAGAGATGCCAGTAACCTGCTTCAACAGCGCGTTTTTCTTCTGCCATTGCGTTGCCCATGCCGCCTTTGATACCGTGGTTGATGCAGGGTGCGTAAGCAATGATGAGGGAAGGACCGTCATAAGCTTCTGCTTCGGAGATTGCTTTAACTGCCTGTGCCATGTTTGCGCCCTGTGCGATCTGTGCAACGTAGATGTAACCGTAGCTCATTGCGATTGCCGCAAGGTCTTTCTTCTTGACGTCTTTGCCTGCTGCAGCGAACTGTGCAAC
This sequence comes from Oscillospiraceae bacterium, assembly GCA_015067315.1. Taxonomy (GTDB): domain Bacteria; phylum Bacillota; class Clostridia; order Oscillospirales; family Ruminococcaceae; genus UMGS1668. The sequence continues at coordinate 19,983 of SVMR01000017.1, forward strand.
TGCGCCGGTAGGAGTTGCTTTGGAAGACTGACCGCCGGTGTTGGAATAAACTTCGGTGTCGAATACGAGAACGTTGATGTTTCTGCCGGAAGCAAGAACATGGTCAAGACCGCCGAAACCGATGTCGTATGCCCAACCGTCGCCGCCGAATGCCCAGACGGATTTTTTGGCGAGGTAGTTTTTGCCTTTGAGGATTGCTTTTGCTTTGTCGCAATCGCATGCAGTGAGAGCTTCAACAAGTTCCTTGGTTGCAACAGCGTTTGCTTCGCCGTCGTTAAGAGTTTCGAGGTAGTTGTTTGCGGCGTTTACTGCAGCGGGGTTGGTGCCGTTTTCTGCAACGTCTTTAACTTTTGCAATGTAGCTGCTGCGGATTGCTTCCTGGCCGAGGAACATACCGTAACCGTATTCTGCGTTATCCTCGAAGAGGGAGTTTGCCCATGCGGGACCTTTTCCTTCCGCGTTCTTGGTATAAGGAGTAGAAGGTGCGGAACCGCCCCAGATGGAGGAACAGCCGGTTGCGTTTGCAATATACATTCTGTCGCCGAAGAGCTGGGTTACGAGTTTTGCGTAAGGAGTTTCGCCGCATCCTGCGCAAGCGCCGGAGAATTCAAGAAGAGGACGGCGGAACTGGGAACCTTTAAGGGTGTTTGCTTTGAATTTCTGTGCAACTTCGATTTTTTCGGGGATATCAACACCGTAATCGAAAACTTTCTGTTCGGAAAGCTGGCTGTCAAGAGCTTTCATTTCGAGAGCTTTAACGCCTTTTTTGCCGGGGCAGACGTTTACGCAGGAACCGCAGCCAGTGCAGTCGAGAGCGGAAACGGTGAGAGCGAATTTTTTGTCTGCAAGACCGGTCATGGGAAGGGATTTTGTGCCTTCGGGAGCGTTTGCAAGTTCAGCATCGTCAAGAACAACGGGTCTGATTGCGGCATGAGGGCATACATAGGAGCACATGTTGCACTGGATGCAGTTTTCGGGAAGCCATGCGGGAACGTCAACTGCTATTCCGCGTTTTTCGTAAGCGGCGGAACCTGCGGGGAAGGTACCGTCTTCGCGTCCGGAGAATACGGAAACAGGAAGTTTATCGCCTTTCTGTGCGGAAACGGGAACAAGAATGCTGTTGATGAAATCAACGATTTCTTTATCTTCGCCGGTTGCAACAGGGGTGGGGATTGCGCCTTCCGCTTTTGCCCATTCGTCTGCGGGATAATTAACTTTGGTGAAGCTGGTCATGCCGCGTTCGATTGCTTTATAGTTCATTTCAACAACAGCGTCGCCTTTTTTGCCGTAGCTTGCGAATGCCGCGTCTTTCATGAATTTTTCTGCTTCCTCTGCGGGGATAATTCCGGTGATTTTGAAGAAAGCGGACTGGAGAATGGTGTTGATTCTTCCGTTAAGACCGATTTCTTTTGCAATGGAGATACCGTCGATGGTGTAAAGTTCAATTTCGTTTTCAGCGATGAAGCGTTTTACGTCACCGGGAAGACGGGCGGAAAGTTCTTCAAGATCCCATCCGCAGTTGAGAAGGAATTTGCCGCCTTTTTTAAGAACAGCGGTCATATCGTATTTATCAACATAGGAGGGGTTGTGGCATGCAACAAAGTCTGCTTTGTTGATGTAATAGGTGGATTTGATGGGGGATTTTCCGAAACGGAGGTGGGAAATTGTTACGCCGCCGGATTTTTTGGAGTCGTATGCAAAATATCCCTGCGCATAAAGATCGGTATGGTCGCCGATGATTTTGATGGAGTTTTTGTTTGCGCCAACGGTACCGTCGGAACCGAGACCCCAGAACATGCAGCTCATGTTGCCTGCGGGAGTGGTATCGGGGTTCTCTTTAACTTCAAGGGAAAGGTTGGTGACGTCGTCTTCAATACCGAGAGTGAAGGTGTGTTTGCCGTTTGCTTCTGCGTTGCGGTAAACGGAAATGATCTGTGCAGGGGTGGTGTCCTTGCTGCCAAGACCGTAACGGCCGCCAAGAAGTTCAACGTTTTCAAATCTGGTTCCGCGAACTGCTGCTGCAACATCAAGATAAAGAGGTTCGCCTATGGAACCGGGTTCTTTGGTTCTGTCAAGAACGGTTACGGTTTTTGCGGTTTCGGGGATTGCATCAATGAAATGGCATTTGCTGAAAGGTCTGTAAAGACGGACTTTGACAAGACCGTATTTGCCGCCGTTTGCGTTGAGGTAATCGATGGTTTCTTCAATGGTGTCGCAAACGGAACCCATTGCTACGATAACGTGTTCTGCGTCCGGTGCGCCATAATAGTTGAAGAGTTTGTAATCGGTGCCGATTTCTGCGTTTACTTTGTTCATGTAATCTTCAACAACAGCGGGAAGGGCATCGTAGAATTTGTTGGATGCTTCGCGTGCCTGGAAGAAGATATCGGGGTTCTGTGCGGTACCGCGGGTTACGGGGTGGTTGGGGTTAAGTGCATGTTCGCGGAATGCTTCGATTGCATCGAAATCAGCGAGTTTTGCAAGCTGGTCATAATCCCAGACTTCGATTTTCTGGATTTCATGAGAAGTTCTGAAACCGTCGAAGAAATGAAGGAAGGGAACGCGGCCTTTGATTGCGGAAAGATGTGCAACAGCGCCGAGATCCATAACTTCCTGGGGGTTGCCGGAGCAAAGCATTGCAAAACCGGTCTGGCGGCATGCATAAACGTCGGAATGGTCGCCGAAGATGCTGAGCGCATGGGATGCAAGAGCTCTTGCGGAAACGTTGATAACTCCGGGAAGAAGTTCGCCGGCGATTTTATACATGTTCGGGATCATAAGAAGAAGACCCTGGGATGCGGTGAAAGTGGTGGTAAGAGCACCTGCTGCAAGGGAACCGTGAACGGAACCTGCCGCACCTGCTTCGGACTGCATTTCGGTAACCTGAACTTTGTTGCCAAAGATATTGGTTTTTCCGTTTGCTGCCCATTTGTCAGCAAGCTCTGCCATTACGGAAGAGGGGGTAATGGGATAGATTGCTGCAACATCGGTAAAAGCGTAAGAAACATGAGCGGCAGCGGTGTTGCCGTCCATAGTTTTTTTGGAACGTGCCAATGTATTTTCAACTCCTTTTTTAAATAAACATAATTGAACATCATAATATTATCATGTATTGATGAATCTTTCAAATGTTTTTTTAAAACTTATATAAACTTACAAAAATATTTACAAAATATTATAAATTTTAATCCACAATCCAAAAAAACATAAAGGCGAAAAACGTCGTATTATAAAAAATGACGAAGGCTGCCGAAGCTTTTATATTTATATAGTATATTGAAATTTAATGCTTTTTATAGTATAATATTATAGGTTTACTATATAAATGAAACGGAGGCAAAATTAAAATGGCTTCTAATTACAGCGTTAATTTTACGAAAATCATAAAGGAGTTCAATCTTGAAAAAATCTGGGCTCCGGATGATATAAGCAATATTAAGATAAGCACAAACGAGGTCAACCGTCCGGGACTTCAGCTTGCGGGCTTTTATGAACTTTTTGACCCGAAAAGGGTACAGATTATCGGAAAAACCGAATACAGCTATCTGCGCAATCTCGGCGCAAAAATGTACGAAGCTCTTGAAGAATTCCTTTCAAGAAAACCGATGGTAATTATCATCACGTGGAATCTTACCGTTGACAGAAAGTTCCTTGCTCTTGCGGAAAGATACAATGTTCCGATTTACAGAACTTCCGAAATGACTTCCGAATTTATTGCCGGACTTACCCAGACCCTGAGCGTCGCACTTGCGAAAAGAATCACCCGCCACGGCGTTCTTGTTGAAGTTTACGGCGAAGGCGTTCTTCTCTATGGCGACAGCGGAGTCGGTAAATCCGAAGTTGCAATGGAGCTTATTAAACGCGGACACCGCCTTATTGCGGATGATGCGGTTGAAATCCGCCGCGTTTCAAACCGAAGCCTTGTTGGAACTTCTCCGGAAAATATCCGCCATTTTATGGAACTTCGCGGAGTCGGAATTATTAACGCAAGAAATCTTTTCGGAATGGGCGCGGTTAAAAAAAGCGCGAAGCTTGATATGATAATAAACCTTGAACCTTGGGACAACAACAAGGTTTATGACAGAATGGGCGCGGAAGATATTTATACAAAAGTTCTTGACGTTGACGTTCCGCTTTATACTATTCCGGTTCAGCCCGGAAGAAACATTGCCGTTATTGTCGAAGTTGCGGCAATGAACAACCGCCAGAAACGAATGGGAAACAACGCCGCCCTTGAACTTATGGAAAGAATCAGCATGCCCGATTGGGAAGTTGACGATGACCTCGGTGAATGGGATTCATATTACGGACTTGATGAATAAGGAGGAGAAGATTTTTTGGAAAAAATTGCTTTTTATAATTTTGCCGATGAGCACGGAATAAAATATCTTGAGCACGAAGAACTTTCAAAACATACGTCCTTCAAAATCGGCGGAGCTGCCGAAATTTTTGCAAAACCGGAAAATGCGGAGCAGGTTTCCGCAATTGCGGAATTTTGCGGGGAAAATAAAATCCCGCTTCTTCCTTTGGGAAAAGGTTCAAACGTTCTTATTTCCGATAACGGAATTTCCGGAATTGTAATGCATTTCGGAAGCGGATTCGGAAAAATAAAGCTTCTTGACGATGAAACGATTTATTGCGAAGCGGGAACAAGCCTTGCGGCTCTTTGCAATTTTGCCCTCGAAAACGGACTTACCGGACTTGAATTTGCGTACGGAATTCCCGGTTCCGTCGGCGGCGCCGTTTTTATGAACGCAGGAGCATACGGCGGCGAAATAAAAGACGTTATCGTATATGCGGATCATGTTGACAAAAACGGAAAAACCGGAAGATTCACCGGCGAAGAACTCGCTATGAGTTACCGCCACAGCGTTTACAGCAATAAGGAATATTTTATCACCGGTGCGGCTTTTAAGCTCCAAAAAGGCGAAAAGACCGAAATAAAAGCAAAAATGGACGATCTTCTCGGAAGACGTTTTGATAAACAGCCGATGGATAAACCTTCCGCCGGAAGCACCTTCAAAAGACCGGAAGGAGCTTTTGCTTCCGCACTTATTGACCAATGCGGACTTAAAGGATACAGGGTCGGCGGCGCGGAAGTTAGCACAAAACACGCAGGATTCGTTGTTAATGTCGGCGGAGCAACCTGCGCGGACGTGCTTCAGCTTATTAAGGATATTCAGGAAAAGGTAAAGAACGAAACCGGATTCTTCATTGAACCGGAAGTTGAAATTTTAGGATAAATTTTAAAGAAGGGCGGAGAACAAAAAATGTCCTTTGCGACAGATTTAAAAGACGAACTTTGTAAAGACGTTCCGGAGCAGGAAAGCGCGATACATGCGCTTCTTTACGGATTCCTGCTTTTTTCCCATAAATTCAGCGCCGACGAAATAAGTTTTTCCGTCGTGCATGAACCTACTGCAAGACTTTTTGCCGAAACTCTTGCGACCCATTGCGGAATTTCCGCAAAAATTATTTTTCACGAAAGGGCAAGGGGAACGCTTTATAAGGTAAGCATCGAAAAAGCTTCGGAAAGAAGAAAAATCCTTGATGCTTTCTATCATACTCCGAAGGAACCGAGCCTTCGTATAAACCGAGCGAACATTGAAAACGAAGAGGACGTTCCGTTCTTCCTTCGCGGAGCGTATCTTGTATGCGGAAGCCTTACCGACCCGCATAAAGAATACCATCTTGAATTCGGCGTAAGCTATATGAACCTCAGCCGCGACCTTGCGACCCTTATCGGCGAAGTTCTTCCCCAGCCGAAAAGTTCCACCCGCCGCGGTTCATATATTGTCTATTATAAAGAAAGCGAAAACATTGAAGATACAATTACATATATCGGCGCAATGCTTTCCTCTCTTGAAATGATGAATATAAAAATCGAAAAGGACATCAAAAACAGAGTTAACCGCCGTATGAACTGCGACAACGCAAATATGGACAAAACTCTTAATGCATCCTTGCAGCAGGTTGAGGATATCAATTATATTTTTGAAAACAAGGACGAAAATTATTTAAGTGATGAACTTTTGCAGGTCGCAAAACTTCGTCTTGAAAATCCGGAAATGTCCCTTCGCGAACTTTGCGAATCGGTTGAACCGCCGCTTTCCCGCTCCGGAGTTAACCACAGACTAAAAAAAATCAGCGAGATTGCAAATGCTTTGAGAAACGGAAAGATTGAATAAAATGGAACAGATGTACACAAAAAAAGAAATATTCAAACAGATGTTTAAGATAGGAATACCGGTTGCGGCGCAGAATTTTGTTTCCGTTCTGGTAAACATGCTTGACACCATAATGATAGGTTCCGTGGGCGAAGCTCAGCTTGGCGCCATCAACCAGGTAAACTCCCTCTATCTTTTCTTCAACATGTTTGTCTGGGGAATCAGCATGGGAACCGTTGTAATCACCGCAAGATATTGGGGACAGCAAAAAATCGACCCTATTCGCGATATGATCGGTCTTGCAATGAAAATCAACGTGATTGCGGGTCTTTTGCTTTCCGCGGTAACCCTTACCGTTCCGCAGGTTGTAATGAGGATTTTTGCAAGCGACCCGGAAGTTATTGCGTACGGTGTTGAATATCTTAAAATAATGGGATGGTTTTATGTTTTCCCGGCAATTTCAACAACATTCCTTTCAAATCTCCGGGCAATTCACGATGTAAGAATTTCCGTTGTGGTTTATACAACCGCCTGCCTTACAAATCTCGGTCTTAACTGGGTGCTCATTTACGGAAATCTCGGCGCGCCGAGGCTTGAAGTAACCGGCGCGGCAATTGCAACTGCAGTAAGCAAATCTCTTGAATTTATCCTCGTGCTCACTTATATGTATTGTTTTGAGCACCGTATCAATTTCAGAATGCATTATATTTTTGCAAAGACGAGGCAGTATATTCCTTCGTTCCTTAAATTCGGAATTCCCGTTTTCTGCAGCGAATTTATCTGGGGTTTCGGAATGACGATGCAGTCCGCAATACTCGGTCAGTACAGCAAGGAATTCCTTGCCGCATACAGCCTTGTTCTTGTAATTCTTGACCTTTCAACCGTTGCAATGTGCGGTTTTTCAAATGCCTCGCTTATTCTTATGGGAAATATGATCGGCGCAGGAAAAGACCGGGAAGCAAGAAAATGGAGCAAAGTTTTTGTTGTCGGCGGTCTTGGGGTCGGAATCTTCATGGCTTCGGTAATTATGATTATAAGACCTTTTGCTCCCGGATTTATTGTTTGTTCGGAAACCACTGCAAACTATATTCTCAGCATGCTTCTTGTCTGCGCCTATATTGACGTTTGTTACGGAATGAGCTGGAACCTCGGCGCGGGAGTTCTCAGGGCAGGAGGCGACACAGGTTTTGTCGCAAAAATCGACGTCGGTTCCGCAATTTTTATGAAAGGCGTCGTCGGCGCAATCTGCGGACTTTGGCTTAAACTCGATCCTCTTCTTGTAATGGCAATAGTTTGCAGCGACGAATTCCTTAAAGCGGTTATTTTTGTTGTAAAATATCTGAAAGGCGATTGGCTCCGCCACGGAATGACGGTTCATAATGAGGAGCCGGAACTCAATTAAAAAATCAAGGAGGAAAACATGAGCTTTGCACATCTTCATCTCCATACTGAATACAGCCTGCTCGACGGCGCATGCAGAATAAAAAAACTTATTCCGCGGGTCAAGGAACTTGGTCAGACCGCAGTTGCAATAACCGACCACGGCGCGATGTATGGTGTAATTGATTTTTACCGTGAAGCAAATAAATACGGAATAAAACCGGTAATCGGATGCGAAGTTTATGTTGCAAACCGTTCCCGTTTCAGCAAGGAGCATATGATGGACTGGAGTTACCATCTTGTTCTTCTTTGCGAAAACAACACCGGTTATAAAAACTTAATAAAACTTGTTTCTTCCGGTTTCACCGAAGGTTTTTATAAAAAACCCCGTGTTGATAAGGAACTTCTTAAAAAACATCACGAAGGACTTATTGCGCTTTCCGCATGCCTTGCGGGGGAAATTCCACGCAATCTTGTTCAGAACGATTACGAAACCGCAAAAAAAGTTGCCCTTGAATACCGCGATATCTTCGGCGAAAACAACTATTTCATCGAAATCCAGGATCACGGACTTGCGGACCAGAAAAGAATTCTTCCGAATTTAATAAAACTTTCAAAAGAAACCGGAATTCCGCTTGTTGCAACCAACGACTGTCATTATATCAGCAAGGACGACGCAAAAATGCAGAACGTTCTTGTCTGCATCGGAACGAACCATACCGTTGACGAAGATAACGGAATGGCTTTTGATACGGAAGAATTTTATGTCAAATCCGAAGAGGAGATGCGTGAAATTTTCTCCTTCATTCCGGAAGCGGTTGATAATACTCAGAAAATCGCCGACCGATGCAATATGACTTTCGAGTTCGGCCATACAAAACTTCCGGCTTTTGTGGTTCCGGACGGACGCGACAACGTTGAATATTTCGAGAGCATGTGCAAGGAAGGTCTTTACCGCCGCTACGGAAAAAATCCCGACCCGGAACTTTGGGAAAGGCTTAACTATGAACTCGGAGTAATTGAGAGGATGGGATATGTCAACTATTATCTCATTGTTCACGATTTTATAAACTACGCAAAAAGCGTCGGAATTCCGGTCGGTCCCGGAAGAGGTTCCGGCGCGGGAAGTATATGCGCATACTGCATAGGAATCACGGATATTGACCCGATTAAATATCATCTTCTTTTTGAACGCTTCCTTAACCCGGAACGTGTTTCAATGCCCGACTTCGATATAGATTTTTGCTATGAACGAAGACAGGAAGTAATTGAATATGTAAAACGCAAATACGGCGAAGACCACGTTGCCCAGATCATAACTTTCGGAACTCTTGCCGCAAGGGCGGCGATCCGTGACGTTGGCAGAGCTCTCGGAATGGCATATCAGGACGTCGATAAAGTTGCAAAACTTGTTCCGACCGATTTGCATATGACCATTGAAAAAGCGCTTTCGATTTCTTCCGAGCTCAAAGCACTTTATGATACCGACCCGAAAATTTATGAACTTATCGATACCGCAAGCAGGGTTGAGGGAATGCCGCGCCATTCTTCCGTTCATGCGGCGGGAGTTGTAATCGCTCCGGAACCCGTTACCGAATTTGTTCCCGTTGCAAAACCGGATGAATCCGTTGTAACCCAGTTCACCATGACAACTCTTGAAGAACTCGGACTTCTTAAAATGGATTTCCTCGGACTTCGCAACCTTACCGCGATAAGCGACTGCGAAAAAGCGGTTCGGAAACGTATTCCGGATTTTGATATTTCAAACGTTCCTGACGGCGACCCGGAAGTTTATGAAATGCTTACAAAAGGCGCCGCCCAGGGCGTTTTCCAGTTCGAGTCTGCGGGTATGCGAAGCGTTCTTATGGGACTTGGACCGAAATCAATCGAGGATCTTACCGCGGTTATTTCGCTCTATCGTCCGGGTCCTATGGATTCAATTCCGAAGTATCTTGAAAACAGCCATAATCCGGAAAAAGTTACGTATAAAACTCCGCTTCTTAAACCGATTCTTGACGTTACATACGGATGTATTGTTTATCAGGAACAGGTTATGGAAATCGTCCGCAAGCTTGCAGGCTATTCCTACGGAAGGGCGGACCTTGTGCGCCGCGCAATGAGCAAGAAGAAGCTTGACGTTATGGCGCAGGAAAGGGAATATTTCGTCCACGGAAAATATGACGAAAACGGAAATCTTGAACTTCCCGGCGCTGTCCGAAACGGCGTTCCGGAAAAAATCGCAAACGAGATTTTCGATGAAATGAGCTCTTTTGCGTCCTATGCTTTCAACAAATCCCATGCGGCCGCCTATGCGACAGTTGCTTACCGCACGGCATATCTTAAATGCCATTTTCCGGGAGAATATATGGCGGCGCAGCTCAGTTCCGTTCTCGATAATACCGATAAAGTAATAGAATATATCGGTGAATGCCAGAAAATGGGCCTTAAAGTTCTCGGTCCGGACGTCAATAAATCCGAAAGCGGGTTTATCTGGGACGGCGAGGGAGTCCGCTTCGGACTTCTTGCGGTAAAAAACCTTGGAAGAGGCATTATCCGCGATATAATAACCGAACGCAGAATGAATGGAAAGTATAAAGGCTTTACAGATTTCTGCAAGCGCGCTTACGGAAGGGAACTCAACAAAAGAACGCTTGAAAGCCTTATAAAATGCGGCGCGCTTGATTCTTTCAATGCAAACCGCCGCCAGATGCTTTCCGGTTATGAATCGATTCTTTCTTCCATTGAAGCGGAAAAAAAGGCAAACGTTTCCGGACAGATGAGCCTCTTCGGAGGTTTTGAGGAGGAAAATGATGAGGAAGACAATCTTCCGAAAATGGCGGAATATTCCCTCCGGGAACTTCTCAATATGGAAAAGGAAACAACGGGACTTTATCTTTCCGGACATCCGATGAACGAATACAGCGGAATAATCGAAAAAATCGGCGCAACAAAGGTTCTTGATATAAAGAAGATGAACACCGAAGAGGGTGAAAAAAGAGTTCGTCTTTGCGGAATCGTTTTAAGCAAAAAGATGAAAACAACGAAGAGCAACGACGTTATGGCTTTTGTAACCATTGAGGATACTACCGGAAGCCTCGAAGCACTTGTTTTCCCAAGGATTCTTCAGGAAAACGGCGGAATAATCAACGTAAACGAAGCCGTTGTTGTTGAAGCAAGGGTTTCTTCCCGGGAAGACGAGGAAACAAAGCTTGTTGCGGAAAGATTCCTTACCCTTGAGGAAGCCCAGAGGATTCCCTTTGCCGCTGTTTCCGCATATCAGAGAAGACCCGCTCCGCAGCAGTCCGCTTCAAACGCAAAAAAATCTTCCGTAAACGGACTTTTTATCCGCGTTCCTTCGGAAAATTCCCCGGAATATAAAAAAGCTATGGATTTTCTTGCAGTTTTCGAAGGTCTTACTCCGCTTTATATCCATTTTGCGGATACAAAAAAGACGGTAAAAGCGCCCACAAAACTCTGGGTCGATGCAACCCTTGAAAACGGATATGTTCCGAAGCGTCTTGCAAAAATCCTCGGAGAAGAGAACGTTGTTATAAAATAATTTTCCGTTTTGGAATAAAATCTTGTTATTTTTAATTTTCTTTTTTATACTATTTTAAAAAAGGAGGCGAAAAGGATGAAAAAAAGAATCTGCGTTTTTCTTGCTTTTTTAATGATTTTTTCGTTGTTCGGCTGTGCGGCGGAAGAACCGGAAATTATCGAAAATGAAACAGTTCTCGGAAATTTTTCTTCCGAAAGCAGTTCCGTAATACAGGAATCTTCCGGAAGCGAAGTTCAGTCCGTTCCCGAATCTTCAGGAAGCGAAACTTCATCTTCGGAAAGCTCTTCCGAAAGCAAGGCGGAAAGCGGTTCTTCATCATCTTCCGAAAAAACGGAAGAAAGTTCTTCTTCATCCTCTTCGTCATCGCAGGAAAGCGAATCTTCTTCGGAAAGTTCATCCGTTTCTTCATCTTCCGAAAGTTCTTCTTCCGAAACGGAAGAACCGGTTCAGAATACATATATGCCTTCCGGAGAAACAAGAGCGGTCTGGATATCCTATCTTGAATATCAGTCGGTTTTGCAGGGAAAAACCGAAAAACAGTTCAGAAGCAACATCAGAACAATGTTCGGAAATCTTGCGGCGGACAGTTTCAACACGGTTTTTGTCCATGTGCGTTCCCACAGCGACGCAATGTATGAATCGGATATTTTTCCCTGGTCGGTATATTGCACCGGAACGGAAGGAAAAAATCCCGGATTCGATTCTCTTGAAATAATGGTTTCGGAAGCGCATTCCGCCGGTTTAAAAATTGAAGCATGGATAAATCCTTACAGGGTTAAAGGAAATTCCAACACCGAAAAAATCGCAAAATCAAGTCCCGCATATAAATGGCTCGGAACGGGAAAAGTTATCGTTCTCGATAACGGAATTTTCTATAATCCGGCGGACGAAGAAGTTATTGAACTTATCGTTTCCGGAGTTGAGGAAATAGTAAGAAATTACGAAGTTGACGGAATCCATTTTGACGATTATTTCTATCCGACAACCGCGGAATCCTTCGACAAAACATATTATAATGAATATAAAGCGGGCGGCGGAAAATTAAGCCTTGCCGCATGGCGCAGACAGAACGTGAACGTTCTTATTAAAAGCGTTTATTCCGCAATAAAAGCAATCGACAGTTCCTGCCGTTTCGGAATAAGCCCCGGCGGAAACACCGACAGAAACTACAACAGCCTTTACTGCGACGTTTATACCTGGGTGACAAGCAAGGGATATGTTGATTATATCTGTCCGCAGCTTTATTACGGTTTCAACAACCGTGATTGCCCTTATCTTGACGTTCTTTCCGAATTCAACAATATGATTACAAGAAGCGAAGTTGAGCTTATAATCGGTCTTGCGGCCTATAAAGCCGGCGCAGAAGATACCTATGCCGGAGAAAACGGAAAGAAAGAATGGATAAACAATAACGATATTCTTGCAAGGCAGATTATTGCCGCAAGAAACGAAAGCAGATATTCGGGTTTTGCAATGTACCGTTACGATTCGCTTTACAATCCCGCTTCGGGAGTTAAAAAAGCCGTTGCGGCGGAAATTGAAAATCTTTTCGATATTTTTTAAACAAAGGGAAACCTAATAAAAAGGACGGAAAAAACTTATGAAAAAATTCTTTTTGAACAAAAAGCTGATGACCGTTGTTTTAAGCCTCAGCCTTGTTCTGATAATATGCTCAACTGCGGTTTTTGCGGCTTTTAAAGGCGGACTTCCCGGAGCTGAAAAGATTTTAAGTGGAATTGAACTTCCGGATTTTCCGGAATTCCCGGATTTTTCGCCGGGAATTGAATCTCCATCGGAAGAAAATTCCTCAAAACCGGAAGAAAACGAAGTTGACCTCAATGACGTTACAATAAATCCGATGGAACCGGAAATCCCGGACGTTCCGGAAGAACCGGAAATTGAAAATATTGTCGAAGGACCGATTGTTTTCCGCGCCCCGGAAAGAATGATGGCAATAACTCTTACCGCCGGAATCGATTATTATACCGAAAGCGACATGAGCATTGAGGATATTAAAAAATCCATCGACAAAGCGATTGCCGACGCAAAAGATCTTTCCGCAAACACGATTTTTCTTGAAACCTCTTTCGGAGATTTCGTGATTTACGGTTCGGAGGATATGCCCCAGGCAAAAACGAGCATTGATATGCTTGGATATGCTTCGGAAAAAGCAAAAAGCGAAGGACTTTTTGTCTATGCGGTTTTTGACGTGCTCAAAATCAACAATTCCGGAAAAGCGGAAGTTTCCTCCGTGCTCAACGATGAACAGCTTTCGGCAATCGGAAGAAACGCAAAGGCTCTTGCAAAATATGACATTGACGGAATCATGCTCAACACATATACCGTTGAATCAGAAGGAACGGCATATTCCGACTATATGAAATACGGCAGCGGAATGGGTTTTGAAAACTATCTCCGTTCCAATGTTGAAGCGGCGGTGACCGCGGCATATAAAGCGGTAAAAAAGGAAAATCCCGGAATTGCTGTGGGTCTTGCGGTTGATTCCGTTTGGGCAAACAGCGTCACTCTTGAGGAGGGAAGTTCGACCGAAGCTTCCTACGAAAGCTTTGTTGACGGTTTTGCAAACACAAAAAAATTCGTTGACGAAGGTCTTGCGGATTTTGTTGCGGTAAAAAGCCTTTATTCAACCGCAAGCAAAAACGCAAAATTCATAAATTATATGGAATGGTGGAACGAAGTTGTTCCGGATGAAATTCCTCTTTATATTTTCCAGTATGCAACAAAAGCCTGCACCGACGAAAGAGGCTGGGACGATCCTTCCGAACTTTCCGACCAGGTTATTGCGGCGGAAAAACTCAGCGGTTTTAAGGGAAGCGTTTTCGATTCCCTTGCGGCATTGCAGAAAAACCCGAAACAGTCCACGGATGCCCTTATCCAGTATCTTACCGAAAACATTGACCCAAGCTTCCTTCTTACCCAGCTTGAACTTACAAGACCTTCAAAACTTACCTATTCAACCTATGATACGGTTGCGGTTTTTGCCGGCGCTTCCGACGTTAACTTCGACCTTACCATGAACGGGGTTAAGGTTAAACGCGATTCAAACGGCGCGTTTATGCTTACGATTGAACTTGAACCGGGTCTTAATACTTTCAAATTTGAACATAAAGAAAAGACCGTTACTTATAACATCACAAGAAATATAATGGTTCTTAAAGAAGTAACGCCTCTCGGAAACGTAACTGTCGGCGGAGGAATGAGCATCACCGTAACAGCGCTTGCTTATGAAGGTTCCGTTGTAACCGCAACTCTCGGTTCATCAACAATTACGCTTAAAGAAAGCACCGAGGCGGACGATTCCACCGAAGAGGAACAGGACTCCACCTATGTTCTTTATACGGGAATGCTTTCCGCGCCTCCTTCCGGTTCCGAAGAACAGGGAATAGGCAATATTGTCATTAAGGGAACATGGGAAGAAACAACCGAAACAAAAGAGGGTGCCTTCGTAACCGTTTCCGCAAAAGCGAAAGCCGGCGGACTTGTTGAAGTTACGGCAAAAGCGGCGGAAACCTTCCCGACCAACGTTCTTAACGATTTTTCCGATTATGACTGCTATCCTCTTGCAAAAGGAACAAGGGATTACGTTGTAGGCGATGAGATTGTTTACGTTGAAGGCAGCAAAACGTTCACATATTACAATCTCCAGTCTGGACAGAGGGTTTATACAAAAGACGTAAGTCCCGTTTCCGGCGAACTCGGCGGAAACAAAATTAAAAATATGACGGTTTCCGCAAACAGCAGATATACTTACGTTATCTTTGAAACGGAACAGCGGGTTGCATATTCCGCAAAATATTCCCCGACGGAATTCACCATTGAGTTCTTCTATACAAACGAAACCCCGGGCGACCTTAATCTGAACTGCACTCCGCTTTTCGATTCCGCAAAATGGAACGGTTCCACCCTTAGTCTTAAACTCAGCACAAAGGCGGGCTTCCTCGGATATACTGCTTATTATGACGGCGGAGATCTTGTTTTCCGCTTCAATAACCCGACGGGTACTTCAAGCCTTTCCGGTGTTCCGATTGTTGTTGACGTGGGTCACAGCGCTCTTGGCGTCGGTGCTCTCGGATTCCTTTCGGATTACGGTGAATATGAAATCAACCTTGCGGTTGGCAAATATCTTAAAGAAGAACTCCAAAGCCGCGGAGCAACCGTTTATATGATGGATACGGTAAACCAGCGCCCGAGCCTTGAGGACAGGGTTGCCTATGCATCCGGAAAAGACCCGCTTATTTTCGTAAGCGTGCATTGCAACTCCGCAACTTCAAGTTCCGGCTACGGAACGGAATGTTTCTATTTCACAAGATTCTCCCAGAATTTTGCCTCCTATTTTGCATCCAACGTTGCGTCCGCCCTTGGAACAAAAGACAGGGGAGATATGATTGGACGTTATTACGTAACAAGAATTCAGGAATATCCTTCCGTCCTCGGCGAATTGGGATTTGTAAGTAACGAATCCGATTATTACAAACTCATCAAGAACAGCTATCAGCGCGATATTGCAGAGGCTATTGCGGATTCCATTTCTTCCTATCTTTACGGAGTCGGAAAAAACGGAACTTATAACTACGGAACTCAGTCAACAAGCGGAGAAAGCAGCTATGCTCCTCCGGAAAATTCCTCTTCCGAACCGGAATCTTCCGGATCTTCTTCGGAACCGGAATCTTCGGAGAATGAAAGCGGTTCTTCTTCCGAAGGAAGCAGTTCCGGAGTACTTGATATATTCGGTTAAAACAAAAAACAGGTACGGAAATTAAAAAGCCGCGCCTGTTTTTATTTTTTAAAAGCATTATTGAGCCTTCTTTTTCATATTTTGAATATATAAAAAGGAGGCTGAATTTTATGGGACAAACAGGAAAGAAAAAGAAACATTTATTTTTAAAACTGCTGTTTTTGATTTTGTTTTTTGCGGGAATAATCTGGTATTCGGGTTCTTTTCCGGTTACAATGGAACTTCTTGACAAAAAAATAAACGGAATTATTGATTTAACCGGAAGCGATTTTGAAATTTCGTTTTTTTCGGATTTATCCGCAATATCAAAAAAACTTATGGGAAGCGCGGAATATTATTTTGATTTAGCAAAAGAAAATATATCGGAAAGTTTTTCCGATATTGAAAAGCCGGGTTTTGTTCTTATAACGAACGCCGCAAAATTTCCTTCGGAAAAAAGCAGGATAACTTCCGCCTTCGGAAAAAGGGACGATCCTCTTTCCGGTTTTGCGGATAATCATTCGGGAATTGATATTGCGCTTCCCTCCGGAAGCGATATAACCGCCGCATGGCCTGGGAAGATTTTTGAAACGGGTTATGATAACATATACGGAAATTTTGTTGTTATAAAACATTCGGAAGAATTTTTTACAAAATACTGCCATCTTTCAAAAATCTGCGTTTCTGAAAAAGATTTTGTGAATGCGGAGGAAAAAATCGGAGAGGCGGGAAACACCGGTCGTTCAACCGGAAGCCATCTTCATTTTGAAGTTATAATAGAAGGAATTAATATTGACCCGATGGAGTGTTTTGAAATCTGATGGATTTTTCCGTGCTCAAAATAAAAGTTTCCGTTTCGCCGCTTTTCTTTTCGGTGCTCACCACTGTTTTGCTTTTGGACAAAACAGGCGTTTCTGGTTTTGCGGTTTTGTTTTCGCTTTTACATGAACTCGGGCATATTCTGGCTTTATTATGCGGAAAAATAAAACCGAAAGAATTCCGGCTTTCTCTTTTCGGAATACATATCCGCCTTCCGGGAAATTTGAGCACCGGAGAAAAATGCCTTGTGCTCATGTCGGGATTTATGCTGAATTATATTTTTGCGGTTTTGTTTTTTGTTTTTCGGGAACCGATTTTCGGATATATAAATCTTCTGATCGGGATTTTTACTTCTCTTCCGCTTCCTTCTACTGACGGAGGGGAGATTTTGAAGACGGTTCTTGAAGAATTCTTACCGAAAAACGGGGGAGAAGTTTTCGGGATTGTTTCGGGGATTTTTGCTTTGATTTTTTCGGTTTTGCTGATTGTTCTTTTTGTTATCACGAAGAATTATTTTATTTTGATTGCCGTTATTTATATAATTTCCTGCGCAGGAAAAAGAGCCGCCCGATAGGGCAGCTCTTTTTCTGTTATTTATTTTTTATTATTTTCCAATATGCAAAAACATTTATTAAAACAGTTATCAGAAAAAGCATTCTTGAATAAAGTTCAATTCCTTTTGCGGTATCCAAAACGGCAGAAATATCATTTACGGAAACTTTATAATTTGTATAAACGGAACCCATCCAAACAGAAGCGGCGCAGCAGGCTTCGCTGAAAAGCCCGATTTGCAATGCTTTTTGAACAGAAATTTTATTTCCTAAAATAAGGTTAAAAATGGCAAAAACAATGGCATTTCCTCCAAAAAGAAACATTGATAAACCAAGAATACTCGGAACGGGAATGCCGAATTCCGCGTTCGTTTTATAACTTGATACAGCATCGAAAATAACAAAAGCATTAACAAGCAAAATAGTTGTCAAAAAAGCTGCAACAACAAAAATCTGCCTTGCTTTTTCGAACTTCATCTCTTTTTTTGATATTTCGATTATATCTTTCGCGATGGAATCGGATTCTTTGTTTTCCTCCGTTTTTTTGCCATTAACCAGTTCCGTTATTGAAATTCCCAATTCGGAGGAAAGCGGTTCAAGAATCGAAATATCCGGAAAACCTTTTCCGTTTTCCCATTTTGAAACGGCGGCAGTTGAAACATTTAGTTTTACTGCAAGTTCTTTTTGTGTAAGTCCTTTTTCGATGCGAAGTTCTTTTATAAGATTTCCGGTTTTTGTGACATCCAAAAAAATCTCCTCCTTTTCTGATTCAATTCTATCATGGCGCATTGTTTTTGTAAATCAACGCTTCGTAAACTATTGAAAAACGTTTAAATATTATGTTATACTTATATAGTTATACAGGAAAGGAGGAATCGCTTTGCCTGCAATTCCCGAAAAAGTTCTTAACCTTGTTCAAAAACCCGCAAGATACTGCGGCGGCGAACTTAACAGCATCGTTAAAAAGAAAGAAGATATTTCCGTGAGATTCGCTTTCTGTTTCCCCGATCTTTACGAAGTGGGAATGAGCCATCTCGGAATGAAAATACTTTACAGCCTTCTCAACAAGGATCCGGAAGTCTGGTGCGAAAGAGTTTTTGCGCCGGATACGGATATGGAAAAAATTCTCCGGGAAAACGGCTATCCGCTTTTTGCGCTTGAAAGCCGGGATTCCGTCGGAGATTTCGATATGATCGGTTTTACTCTTCAGTATGAACTTTCCTATACCGGAATCCTCAATATGCTCGATCTTGCGGGAATTCCGGTTCGGGCAGAGGACAGAACCGAACTCAAAAATCTTGTTGTTGCGGGTGGTCCCTGTTCCTGCAACCCGGAACCCATTGCCGATTTTATCGATCTTTTTATGCCCGGTGAAGGGGAAGAGGTTCTTCCGGAAGTTGTAAATCTTTATAAAACCGCAAAAAAAGAAGGTTGGAGCAAAAAACGGTATCTTTGCGAAGCCGCAAAAATTCCGGGAGTTTACGTTCCTTCACTCATTGACGTTATCTATAACGAAGACGGAACAGTAAAAGAATTTATTGCAAAGGAAACGGCAACTCTTCCCATTACAAAACGCATTATCAAAGATCTTGACGGCGTTTTTTATCCGGATAAATTTGTTGTTCCGTTTATTGATATTGTCCATGACAGAAGCCAGCTTGAACTTATGCGCGGCTGTATCCGCGGATGCCGTTTCTGCCAGGCAGGTTTTATCTACCGTCCGGTAAGGGAAAAACATTTCGGAACTCTTTGCAAAGACGCACATAACCTTTGTGACAGCACCGGTTATGAGGAACTTTCGCTCACTTCGCTGAGCACAAGCGATTACGGCGAACTTGAACCCCTTCTTGATGACCTTCTTGAATGGACCCCGAAGGAACACGTTAACCTTGCGGTTCCGTCCCTTCGCGTTGATAATTTCAGCGAAAGCCTTCTTCAGAAAATAAGCAAGGTTCGCAAAAGCGGACTTACTTTTGCTCCGGAAGCGGGAACCCAGAGAATGCGCGACGTTATCAACAAAAACGTAACGGAAGAAGAAATTATGGCAACCGCAAAAACCGCTTTTGAAGGCGGATATACCGCGGTAAAGCTCTATTTTATGATCGGTCTTCCGACCGAAACCGATGATGACGTAAGGGGAATTGTTGAAACAGCCCAGCGCGTTGTAAACCTTTTCTATGAACTTCCGAACAAGCCGAAGGGCAAGGGAGTTCAGGTAACCTGCAGCGTTGCAAGCTTTGTTCCGAAGCCTTTTACTCCTTTCCAGTTTGAACCCCAGGACAGCAGGGAAGAACTTCACAGAAAACAGGAAGTTATGCGCTCCGCCGTTCACAGCAGAAAAATCAATCTTGACTGGCACGATGCGGAAACTTCCTATCTTGAAGCGGTTCTTGCCCGCGGTGACAGAAAAATCGGAAAAGTTATCGAAACTGCATGGCGTAAAGGCTGCAACCTTGACAGCTGGGACGAGCATTTTAAATTCGATGTCTGGATGGAATCTTTTGCGGAATGCGGCATTGAACCGGAATTTTATGCAAACCGCACCAGAAGCTATGACGAAGTTATGCCCTGGGATATCTTCGATTATGCCGTTACAAAAAAATTCATCATCAACGAAAACAAAAAGGCGCATGAAAGCGTTACAACCCCGAACTGCCGTCTTAAATGTTCCGGCTGCGGAGCAAACTGCCTGAAAGGGGGCGCTTGTTTTGAATAACGTTACCGATTTTATCGACGTAAGGCTTTTTTATACAAAAACCGGAAGCGCAAAATATATCTCCCATCTTGACGTTATGAGAGCTTTTCAGCGCGCTCTTAAACGCTCCAAAATTGATTTCTGGTACACCGAAGGGTTTCATCCTCATCTCTATCTGACTTTTGCTCTGCCGCTTTCTCTCGGTTATGAAAGTGTTGCGGAAAGCGTTGATTTCCGTCTTGTTTCTCCGATGCCTTATGAGGAAGTTGTTCACAGAATAAACGCGGTTCTTCCGGTCGGTTTCAAGGCGATTGCCGCCTGTAAACCGAAGATGGACGCAAAGCAGATCCGTTTTGCGGATTACGAAATTTCCTTTGAAGCAGAAGGCAGGGACGTTGAGGAAACTCTTGCTGAATGGTACAGATGTTTCGACAGAGAAACTGTTGCGGTTATCAAAAAGACCAAAAGCGGCGAAAAGGAAATTGATATAAAACCCCATATAAAACTTTCAAAACTTGAACATAAAGAGGGAAGATATTTCCTCAGGGCAAGACTTGCTTCCGGCGTTGAACTCAACATAAATCCGGATCTTGTATTTTCCGCTTTCAGTAATTTTGCGGGTTATTCTCCGGATGACGTAAAAGTCAGAAGAATGGCTGTATATAACGAAAAAATGGAAAAATTCCGCTGATTTTTTAAAAATAATACTTGCAATTATATTTTGTTTGTGGTATTATAATAAGGCTGTTTAGTATGCCTAAACGGCGCTGTCGCATTCCCGGCGACATGAACGACAAAAAATATGTCGGGCGGACAGTCCTCTGTCAATGGTGTCCATTGAGTATGAATGTCTGAAAAATAACAAGGAGGATATTTAAAATGGATGCACTTAAACTTATTTCC
>SVMR01000003.1 GCA_015067315.1 Oscillospiraceae bacterium
CGGAGGCTCGAAGTAGCAGCACATTCTTACGTCAGCAGCTTTGAGAGCAGCATCGATTGCATACTGGCACTCTACAGGAGGAGCGATGAGGTATGCGATAGGGCTGCCTTCGGGGATACCGCCGCATTCAGAAAGGTAAGAACCAGTTCTGGAGATGGTGTATGCATAGTATGCAACAGTGTCATCTTCGTTTGCGGAATAGAAGGTGCAGTCTGCGTTAAGAAGATCGAAAGCAGCAGCAAGGCCAGCTTTTACTTCTGCAGGGTTGGGGCCGGAGAGCATGCCGATAAATTCACCAGCATATTTCTGCTGTGCGCAGCCAGCGCCGCCGTACATGGATTTTGCAAGTACGACTTTAACGTCTGCTTTTTTGGTTGCTTCGTCAACTACAGTATAGCCGACATCATCGCAGTCAGTGGAGAAGAAACCAACGGATCTGTGGCCTTCGGGCATGTTCCATTGTTTCTGGAGGTCAGGGCTTACGCTCGGGATAACCTTGATCATAAGTACAGTAGTTCTAAGTTCATCGTATTTCACGATATGTACCTCCTTTAAATTTTAAGGTAGATATTATTTGCATTCAAAAGCAAATATCAAGCAATTAATAAATTATAAAATAAGTTAATATTAGAGCTTGAGGTCAGTACCGGAAGCTTTTTCTTTGAGCATGATGTCAACGATATCAGCGATATGTGCACCAGCTTCAGCTGCAGGGGTACCAGCATTGTGGATGTTGGAAACAACGGTACGTCTTGCTTCAGACATGCCGATGGTGCCTTTGTAGGTGATGTATGCAGACATGGATTTTGCGGTTGCAAGACCAGGTCTTTCACCAACGAGGCATACGCAAACGTCGCATCCGGAAATTTCAGAAACTTCGTCCTGGCAAGCTACACGGCCGTATCTTACGAAGAAGGGTTCGCCTGCTTCAATTCCGTGTGCTTTAAGACCGTTCATGATTGCGGGGATAACGATGTCATAGTTTGCTTCGATTGCAGTGCCGGAAAGGCCGTCGGTTGCGAATACAACAACCTGAGGAGCTTTTTTGTAGAAGCCTTTAAGGGTGTTAGCAGATTCTTCGGAAAGTCTTCTGCCAAGGTCAGGTCTGGTAAGATAAGTATCTTTGCTGTCGCAACGAGACTGGAGTTCGAGGATTCCGCGTTCTTCGAGGAATGCTTTCGGGAACTCATTGAAAACTGCATCCTGTGCTGCAGCGTGGTCAGCACGGAAACGGAGCATGGTGTTGGTCATTTCACGAGGACCGCAGTGCCATACACCAAGACGTGCAGGGGTAACCATTTTGAGTCTTCTGTACTCTGCTTCGTCTTTTGCGTTAGGAACCTGGTACCACTCGTTAAGCTCATAAGCGGTAAGATCTTCAAGATCGTCATCAGAAACGTCTTCGCAGCAGCAGCATGCTTTGGTAGTAGCTTTTGCAGCGGGAGCTTCTTTCATCATTTCACCGACAACCTGAGCGATAATCTCTTTAAGTTTGTCATCAGATACCATTATTTGTATATCCTCCCGTCAAATATATTTTACGCACAATTCTCTAAATTAGAAAAGTACGGAAGCGTCACCGGCGTTCGGGCCAAGGGTGAGGCCGTCTTCCTCGAGGAAGCCCATCTTCTGAGCCCATTTTTCGAACTCAGCAAGAGGTTTTTTGCCAAGAGCCTGGCGGGTTGCGTGGTTGTCATGGTAACCAGTGGACTGGTACATGAGCATGCAGTCGTCTGCGCAAGGTACGCCCATGAAGAAGTTGCATCCTTCAGCAGCAAGGAGAATCTGGAGGTTCTCGTTGTCGTTCTGGTCGCATTTCATGTGGTTGGTGTAGCAAGCGTCGCAGCCCATGGATACGCCGGAAAGTTTACCCATGAACATATCTTCCATACCTGCACGAGCAACCTGTTTTGCGTCATAAAGGTATTCCGGACCGATGAAACCTACAACGGAGTCGTTGAGGAAAGGATGATATCTCTTTGCGAAACCATAGCAGCGAGCTTCCATGGTAAGTTCGTCAGCACCCCAGTGACCATCGGAAGAAAGTTCTGCACCTTCACCGGTTTCGAAATAGAGTACGTCGGGACCATGAGCTACACCGTAATGGTGCATGAGATCTTCTGCTTCGTCGAGCATTTCGGGGGTGATACCGAATGCTTCGTTAGCGATCTGGGAACCAGCGATGGACTGGAAGCAGAGAGCTTCACGAGCACCGTTTTTGATGCATTCCATAGCAGTGGTTACGTGGCAGAGGCAGCAGGACTGGGTAGGAATTTCCCATCTTTCAACGAATTCCTGATAGCTGTTCATAGTTCTTTCAACAGCGCCGAGGGAGTCGTCAACAGGGTTCATACCGAAGAGTGCGTCACCGGTGCAGTAGGAGAAACCTTCGCAGTAGGAAACTTTCATACCTTCTACGTCGTCGGTGGTGTGGTTAGGCTGAAGACGGAAAGAAAGTCTGTCAGGTGCACCGCAGGTAGTAACACAAGTTCTGTAGATGGGGAGTTTTCTTGCACCGATCATAAGGTCGAGAGAAGACATAAGTTTGGTAACAGCTGCAACAACCTCAGAAGAAAGGCCAGCTGCTACATGGTTGATCTGATCGCCGGTTACGTGGTCATCAAGGATGAATTCACGAAGTTTTGCGATGGTCCAGTTTTTGATCTCTTCATAAATGGTGAAGTTGATGCCGTCCTGGATAATACGGGTTACAGAGTCCTCTTCGTAAGGAGCTACGGGGTTTTCGTAGATGTCCTTAATAGTGAGGTTAGCGAGGCACTGTTTTGCAGCGATACGCTCCTGCATAGTTTCTGCAGCGATACCAGCGAGCTGGTCACCGGATTTGAGTTCGTTTGCTTTAGCAAGTACGTCTTTAACGTCTTTGAACTCATAGACCTGTCCAAATAATTTTGCTTTCAGAATCAAAAATTCTCACTCCTTTATAAAATTTGGATGCCTAGTGGTGGAAAATTTATTGTTTGCGGGATTTCCCCCTTTCCCAAACCTTATTAATATATAAATATCTTCTTTATTCCTTAATTAAATACAAGAGTCTTTACTACAACGGGAAGAATTCTTCCGTGCATAAGCGGTTCGCCGATGTCGATGTAGTCGCCCTGGTTGGTTCTTACAGAGTCGATGCAGATGATATCTTTGCTTCTGTTAAGTTTGACCATGAGGTTCTGTCCAAGGCTCTTGCCCATATCCTCTTCGATTACAACGATAAGCGGATGCTGGGATTTGATGATGGGCTGCATACCTGCGATGATGAGGTCTGCATAGCGTTCGATCTCTTTGAACAGCGGGCAGTTTGCGCCTTTGAGGGAAAGTGCAACGAGTTCCTGACCTTCGTCAGGGTCGTTATACCATTCAAGCATGGGCTCGAGGTGTTTTGCAAATTCGGAAGGGCTGAACTGTTCTGCTTCCTCTGCAAGTTTGATTACCGGAATGGTCTTGATCGGAAGCTTGGTGTTCTGGGAGAATGCGATGGTGGAGCCGGAGAGTTCCATTGTCTGGGTACCCGCGCCGATTACGGTTGCGCGGATCGTTTCTGCCGGTTCAACAACTCTATCCATAAACGGAGCAAATACTTCGTTGATGGCTCTTGCGAGAACGACGCCGATGTCGTTGTAGGGGAAGTCATCTTTTCCTTCATAAGGATGGTAGATGAGGTTGCCGACGCCGCCGGAGAAGGTTACGAACTTGATTTCTTCAATATCGTGGAGCGGATGGTCGGTGGTCATGATTGCAAGGTCATCCATGTCAAAGGTTTTGAAACCGAGGGTGGTTGCAAGAACCTGTGCCATAAGGACGCATGCTTTATAAATTTCTTTATATTCAATTTTATTTCCGACTTTGAGGTTGATGTTGTGTTTTGCGCAAAGTTTGCCGAGATGGTCGGAAATATAAAGGATTTTGCCTGTGGAATCAAGTTTGATAAGGCGTCCGCCGATATCGAAGCATCCGGTATCTACGGGACGGTTTTCTTTGAATACTGCGATGTTGGAAGTACCGCCGCCGATATCGCAGTTGGCGGTTACAACATGCTGTTTGATGGACATTGCGGAAGTGCCTGCGCCGCGTCCCGCGATAACGCCTTCAAGGTCGTTGCCTGCGGTTGCAACTACGAAGTCGCCCGCCATGCCGGACATGAAGTTAAGAACGGTTCTTGCGTTTTCTTTTCTTGCGGTTTCACCGGTGATGATTACTGCGCCGGTGTCGATATCTTCGGCTTTGAGCCCCGCAGCTGCATATTCGCCTACGATAATGCTATGTACCGCGTCTTCGTCGATGGTTCTTTCATCGATAAGAGGAGTGGTGTAGATTTTGCTCTCGTAAACAACTTCCTTGTTGGTGATTTCGATTCTCGGAACCATGTATTCGCCGGAAGTGTTTTCGATAGTGAATCGGCTGAAAATAACCTGTGTTGTGGAAGTACCGATATCAATACCTGCGCTGAGTATTTTCTCTTTCATACTTCATTCTCCTTTGACTTTTCATTTCTATCTGAATGCTAAGCACAAATTGCCGTAAATCAATAATCCGTAAGGTCAAGATTTTCAATAAGTTCTATGAGTTCCTGAATTCCCTCATGGTCATAGGAACTTGTTCTTACGATTTTGCTTGCTCCGGACATTCTGAGGAAATTTTCCGCAATTTCAATTTCCTCTTCGGTTTTTCCGTCGATCTTTGTTACAACGCCGATTGTGGGTTTCGCAAAAGTCATGCTGAACATCTGCGGGAGTCTTCCCATTGTGTTGCCCGCGTCATGGACGAGAACAACGATATCCGCGTCGCAGGCCGCAACTATGCAGGCGCGCCAAAGACCGCTTTGATCTATGTATTCTCCGGGAGTGTCGATCGCATCGTCATGGACGATTATCTCCTGGGTTTTTTTATATTCGATAACCTCGTTGTGCATTGCCTGAAGGAGCGTGGTTTTGCCGACCCTTGAACGTCCCATCAGGATTATCTTGCGGGGTTTCTTTTCTTCTGCCATCAGCTTCTCGTTATTTTAACCGTGGAATATTTCATATCCTCGAAACGGTCGATTACTGCGTTGAGCGCGGAATCGACTGCGCCGATTTCGCCGACAAAAACAACTGCGCCGGAAAAGCGGTCAACGAATCCGAGTTTGATTCTTGCTGCTTTTGTGCAGATATCCGCCGCGATAATCGCACTTTCGGAGGGTGTGATTGTGATAATGCCGATTGCCTCGGTAAACTCATCGGTAAGACCGAGTTTTTTGTAGATCATTCTGTCCGGTTTTGAAATTCTGTGGGCAAGAGTGACCTGCTTTCCGGGAACGTACTCCTGTATTGAGCGAGGCGGCAAAGAGTATTCATTGTTCTGCGACATGCTATACTTCCTCCTGTTCCAAAATACGAAGCTTTGTCCAAGGACGCACCTATAGACGCACTTCAAGTCCTATACAGCTATATTATACAAGGGAAGTCCCGATTTGTAAAGTATATTATAAGAAAAATAATTATCAAAAACAAACTTTTTTTTGCATTTTCCTATTGACATTTTAGCGAGTTAAAGCGCATTGGCCTTTTTTTGAGCATGATTTATTTAACGGTGAGCACGGCAAAAGAAATTGTAAACTTTTTGTGAACTTTTCGAGCATTGCGATATACTTTCGGGTATAAAAAAGGAGCCTTGCGGCTCCTTCTGTGTTTTTTTGCAATGCTCAAAAGGCAAATTCGATGTTTTTTATGTGCTCAATGCAAAAATTAAAATATTTTTCATAGATTTCGTCGCCTTTTTCCGCGGTTGCGGAATCTTCCGGCCGCCGGACAACGCCCGCATAGACGTTTCCGATTCCAATATAGCGTCCGTCCCCTCTCCTTCTGCAAAGAAGGTACATCGAAAACGCGCCGGAACGGGAAATCGATTCATAAAGTCCAATATCGCCGCGTCTTATAACGTCAAAAAACTCGTTCTGTGCGGAACGCGCAATTATGTGGTTTGGCATAAACGTGCTCAGAACTCTGTCGGCGGTGAAAGCAAAAAGAATGCTGCGGTTTCTTGCCTCAAAATCCGATGCTCGGTTTTTTTCGTATGCAAAACCGTCGCTGTTCATAAGCGCTTCCGCAAAAAATCTTCCGATATCGTGCGCTTTTTCAAGGTTTCCGTTTTCCCTTTCGTGGTTATAAAGCTTCGCTTCCATATCGCTTTCGTCGATTGGCTGGAGTCTTTTTCCGACGATTTTCATATCGCTGTCGTCCGTTCCGTACATTCTTCCGCCTCCTTTTCCGAAATAAGCAAAACGGGACAAAGCGCTTTTTTTAAAAGCACTCCGCCCCGGATAAATCATTTATTGAGCTCTTCTCTTACTTTCAGCAAAGCATCAAGAGCCTCGCCGGGAGTTGTGCAGGTTCCGAGCGGATGGGGATGGCTGCTAAAATAGCCGTGGTAATCCGTTCCGCCAAGGGGAACAAGCCAATACTTCCTGATAATTTTTTCAATTTCCTTTTTATCGCTCTCGCTGTTTGCGGGATGGGAAAGTTCGATCGCCTGAATTTTTCCCGCCTCCGCAAGTTCCCAGGCAAGTTCGATGGAATCGTATCTTCCTGGATGGGCAAGACAGCAGATTCCGCCGCTTTGGTTAATTATATCCGCCGCTTCCCTAACTTCCGGGAAATTTACGGAATAAGGAATCTCGCCGAAGGCTTTTCCGAAAAGATCGGAAAAAATCGAATCGGTAT
The DNA here is from genome assembly GCA_015067315.1 of Oscillospiraceae bacterium. Taxonomy (GTDB): domain Bacteria; phylum Bacillota; class Clostridia; order Oscillospirales; family Ruminococcaceae; genus UMGS1668. The sequence goes on from SVMR01000003.1 coordinate 6,711, forward strand.
ATCCTCTTTCCATAAGCGCCCTTGCAACGTGCTGGCGGTAAAGGCATTGGGCGCCGTTTGCGGCTCCCGCAACGTCTTCATAGGTAATCGGATATTTTTCCGCAATCTCTGCGATAACGCCTTTAATTGCCGCGTTGCGGTTTTTAAGGGTGTTGTTAATCATCTTTTCAAGCTTTTCAAGCTTTTTGGGCATATAGCAAAGAAGATGGACGTTTCTTCCGGTTTTTGAATCATAGGTCGAAACTTCAACGCCGGGGATTACTTTAAGTCCTTTGCGTTTTCCAAGGTTAACTGCGGTCTGAACTCCGGCCATGGTGTCGTGGTCGGTAACGGCAATAAAATCAAGTCCCGCGTCAATCGCATACTGGACGAGTTTTTCCGGTGTTGTGGAACCGTCGGACATTGTGGTATGGCAATGCATATCACCGATCATGGCGCAGAACCCCCTTCTTCACATAAATTTACAAAGATATTATACACCCGAAGAAAACTATATTCAAGTGCGCCGCAGGAAAAAAACTTAAAAAATTTTCAAAAAAGCTATTGACAAACCTTCGAAAGTTCGATATAATGGTCGAGCAGTCAAAAATGACTTGCGGGTTTAGCTCATCTGGTAGAGCGCGACCTTGCCAAGGTCGAGGTAGCGAGTTCGAGCCTCGTAACCCGCTCCAGAAAAAAGCTCATTCTTCGGAATGAGCTTTTTTGTTTATCCGGAACGCCCTTCGGTGTTCCTTTTTTATTTTCTGCGACATTTTTTGTTTTTTATAGTGCAAAACAAAATCCCTTGTGGTATAATAAATTTTACGAAACTTTATGAAAGGAGCCGAAACCTATGTCATACCGCGTTGTTGTAAAATGCGGCGGCGGAGCATTTTTTGTTCCGAACGAAGCCGCGGAAAATCTTAAACTTTGCACAGCCGGACAGCTTCGGGTCCTTTTGTTTGCATTAAGCCGCGGTTTTTCCGAAACAACAGCAGAATCGGCTGCGGAAGAATTGGGAATAATACCCGAGGACGCAAAAGATCTTCTTGATTATTGGGTCGGAAGAGGAATTCTTGAAAGCGACGGCGCGGTTCAGTCCGTTTCCGTTCCAAAGAGCCTTTCCCCTGCTCCCGCGGTTTCCGAACCGAAACGGGAAGTTCCGAAGCCTCCGGAAACAAAGCTGACCATGAAAGAGGTCATGCGGCTTAAAGACGAGGATCCGGGAATTGCCCACGTTCTTTCCGAAGCGGAAAGAATCCTCGGAAAAACTTTCACAACTTCCGATACGGAAACAATGGTCTGGCTCATCTCCTATGCAGGAATTGCGCCGGAAGTTCTCATAACCGTAATCGCATACTGCGCTTCCATCGGAAAGAACAATCTCCGCTACGTCCAGAAAACCGCCCTTGAATGGCTCGATTCCGGAATCGATACCATCGAGGCGGCGGAGGAAAGAATCCATGCTCTCAACGAGGCAAAAAGCTGGGAAGGCGAAGTAAAGCGCGTGCTCGAAATTTACGGAAGAAGCCTTGTTTCAAAGGAAAAAGAGTTCTGCGAAAGCTGGAGAATATACAATATTTCCCCGGAACTTATACATTTTGCATACGAAAAATGTATTGAGAAAACCGCGAAGCTTTCCTTCCCCTACATCAACAAAATCCTGCTCAGCTGGCACCAGAAAGGCATCAAAACCGTTGCGGAAGCCGCCGCGGAAAACAAGCCGAAATCCGAAGGAAACAAACCTTCCTTCGATCTTGAAGAACTTGAGCGCCGGATGATGCTCGACGATTCCGTAATCTGAAAAAACTTGAGCATACATATAAAAAATGAATTATAAGAAATTACAGATAACCTTGATTTTATAAGAAAGGAGCGACGGAAAATTGCCCTATTCCTCCGAAGTTTATTCTTCCGCAAGAAGAATTATTGATGAAAGAAGAGCGGCCGCCGACAGAGATGCAGGCATCAGAAAAGCCGATGTTTATGCCAAATATCCCGCCATCCGCGAACTTGATAACCGGCTTATGCGCGAAATGGCGAACCTTACGGTGCTCATGCTTCGGGAACAGGGCGACACCGAAGGCGTTCTTGCTTCGATGAAGGCAAAAACCGAGGATATCCGCCGGGAACGCGCCGCAATTCTTGCTGAAAAGGGGCTTCCGGAAGATTACCTCGAACCGCATTATATATGCAGCGAATGCAGCGATATCGGACGCAAAAACGGCATTCTGTGCTCATGTTTCAAGGAAATCTGCCGCAAGGAAGCGCTTAATGAACTGGCCGCAAGTTCCGGTTCCGCTTCGTGCTCGTTCGGCAATTTTGAACTTGGATATTACCCGGACAACGGCGCCGAAGACGGCACCAACCCCCGGAGAAAAATGCAAAATTATTACAATTTCTGTATAAATTATGCAGAAAATTTTGTTTCCGGTTCCCCGAGCATCGTCATGATCGGAAAGACCGGACTCGGCAAGACCCATCTTTCGCTTGCCATTGCAAAAACCGTTGTTGAAAAGGGATTCGGCGTTGTTTATGCTCCCGCGCAGAAGCTTGTTTCCAATCTTGAGCGCGAACATTTTTCCTTTTCCGGAAGCGACGCGGTTTTGCAAAAATATACAAACTGCGACCTTCTTATAATCGATGACCTTGGGGCGGAATTCCCTTCCCAGTTCACTTCCGCCGCCATCGGCAACCTTATCAACGAGCGTCTTTTTGAAAACCGCCCGACAGTAATAAGCACAAATCTTTCCGTAAAGGAACTTTCCGAAAGATATTCCGAACGAACCGCAAGCCGTATTCTCGGCGAATACAAAAGGCTTCTGTTCGCCGGCGAAGATATCCGCTTTCTTAAAAATCGTTAACCGAAAGGAAGTAATAAAATGAAAGTACGTCCCGCATCCAAACCCGATGTCCCGTCCGTAATGGGCTGTGTCCGCCGCATCAAAAACGAATATTTTGCCCCGAAAAACATCAATCAATGGGGCGATGATTATCCTTCCCGCGAAATTTTTTCCGCAGACGTCGATAAAAAAGCTCTCTACGTAATGTATATGGGCGAAGTTCTTGTCGGTTTCGGTTCTTTCATAATCGGAGCGGACCCCACCTATTCCGAAATTGAAGGCGAATGGAAAACCGAAGGCGACAACTATCTTGTTGTTCACCGCTTCGGAATCAACCCCGACTGGCACGGAATGGGATTCGGAACCGCGCTTATGGGACTTGCGGACAAAATCTGCGAAGTCAAAAAAACTCCTTCGATCCGCGTCGATACCCACGAAGACAATATCGCAATGCAGAAGCTTCTTGAAAAATGCGGCTTTGAAAAATGCGGAATCATCCATCTTGAAAACGGCGACCCCAGAGTTGCTTACGAAAAAGTTCTTTAATAAAAGCGCAAAATCCCCTGCTCTTTCGAGCAGGGGATTTTTTTGATTAAAATGCATCTTTAAGGCTGTTCACCGTTCCAAAAAGACAGGCTTTTGTTATCTCGGCAAGTTCCTCTTCGCTTTCCTTCATTCCTCCGGCAACCCATTCTTCAATTACGCCTGCAGAAAAACCCATTACCATTGCGCTGAAATATCGGCTTTCACTTACGTCTGCCAAAAGATACTGTGCTTTGATTTCCGGATCCATTTTCAGAAGGGATTTATAAAGAATCCCATTTTTATATAAAACAGTAAAATCATTCCTGTGTTTTTTTACAAATTTATATCTTTCCTTAAGAAAAAATGAGAAATTGGGTTTTTTATAAGCGTTTGGATTCACCGGATTATTTCTGAAATATTCCCGATATATCCTGTTTACATAGCTTACTGCGGCATCTTCCAAACTTTCAAAATTCCGATAAAAACTGCTTCTTCCAACTCCCGCAGTTTCGCAAAGTTCTGTAACTGTTATTTTATTTATGTCCTTTTTATTTAAAAGTCTTATAAGTGCAATCTCAATAGCTTCTTTTACGCTTTCATTGAGGGTCATTTCGCTTTTCATGATACATATCACCTTTGTTTGTTTCAGTTTTTTGTTAAAATATTTACATTTGCTTTCAAAGCATTTAGAATGTGACTATGACACAAATGTGTCACCGAAATTATAACGCAAACGGAGGAAAAAGTAAATGGAACTTGAAGGCAAAAAAATAATCGTAACCGGCGGCGGAAGCGGAATTGCAGCAGGATGCGTAAGAGGATACGTTCGCGCTGGTGCGCAGGTTGTTTTCTGCGACGTTAATGACGAAGGCGGAAAAGCCACCGAAACCGCAGCAAACGCACAGGAAAACGTAACCGGAAAAGCAACATATTTCCACTGCGACATCACCGATAAAACCGCTGTTCAGGAATTCTTTGCAAAAGCAATCGAACTCATGGGTGGACTCGATGTTCTTGCAAACATTGCCGGTGTTGAACGCAACAAACCCGCAGAAACCTTTGAAGAAGAAGACATTGATTTTGTTATGGGTGTAAACTTCAAAGGCACTGTCTGGACCAACCAGGAAGCTTACAAATATTTCAAAGCAAACGGCATTGAAGGCGCAATTATCAACTATGCTTCCGACACCGGCCTTTCCGGCATGCCCAATGGAGCGGTTTATGCTTCCTCCAAAGCAGCTGTTCTTGGCTGGACCCGTTCTATCGCTCTTGACTGGGCACGTGAAGCAAATGTTCGCTGCAACTGCGTAAACCCCTCCATCAAAACTCCTATGTATAAATATTGGCTTGAAACCGCAGACCCCGCGGTTGTTGAACCCTATAAAGCAGGTCTTAAACAGATGTTCCCGCTCTTCGGCGATATGGGTGAAGTTGATACAGACCTTGTTCCCGTAATGGTATTCCTTGCTTCCGACGGCGCACGTTACATCAACGGTCAGGTAATCTGCGTAAACGGCGGTCTTGTAATGGTAAGATAATTACCCCCAACTCTTTTCTATACCCACAAAAACAAAACCCTGCGGAAATTCCGCAGGGTTTTGTTTTATATGATTTTTTTAATTTCATCAAGGGATTTTATCTCGTGGCCGATCCATTCCGGAGCTTCTTTTCCGTTAAGGTTGAGCCAGACCGTTTCCATTCCGAAATCAAAACCGCCTTTCATATCGGAAGTGAGAGAATCTCCTAGCATTACGCTTTCTTCCGGTTTTACATCACCGGATTTTTCAAAGCAATATGCAAAGAAATCGGCGGAAGGTTTTTCCGCTCCGATTTTCCCGGAAGTGAAAACCTCCTTAAAAAACCGGAGCATATCCGCTTTGCGGAGCCTTTCCTCCTGCTGTTCATGGGGTCCGTTGCTTGCGGCAAAAAGACGATATTTTCCGGAAAGATATTCAAGCATTTCGTAAGAACCTTCCATCGGAATTGCGCTTTCGTGGAGGCGTTTTCTGAAATAAGTTTCAAATTCCGGACCGTTTAAATCAATTCCGAGAGCTTCAAAAACGGTTGCCCAGCGGATTTCAAGAAGCCTTTCAAAGGTGAGTTTTCCCTGTTCAAGGTCCCGCCAAAGGCCGTTGTTGATTCTGTGGAAAGTTTCGAGCATTTCCGGTTTATATTCAATTCCTCTTTCAATAAGCCCAAGGCGCATTGATTCCTCAACGCAGGCTTCAAAATCAAGAAGAGTCCCGTCAATATCAATAAAAACTGCTTTAATCATAAAATCACCTATAAAAACAGCGGGAGGAAACTCCCGCTTGATTTTGTTTTTTCGGAACGGTCAAGACCGTTCCCTACGGATTTCCGAAATGGCGCATTATACCATATCGTCGTTTCCGCCTTCAAACTGACCTTTGTTCATCTGTTTGAGGTAAGCGTTGATGAAACCGTCGATTTCGCCGTCCATAACAGCCTGGACGTTGCCGGTTTCAAAACCGGTTCTGTGGTCTTTTACCATGGTGTAGGGCATGAATACATAGGAACGGATCTGGCTTCCCCAGGTGATTTCTTTCTGTACGCCTTTGATATCCTCGATTTTTTCAAGGTGTTCGCGTTCTTTGATTTCAACAAGTTTGGAACGGAGCATGTTCATACATACTTCGCGGTTCTGATACTGGGAACGCTCGATCTGGGAGCAGACGGTGATGCCGGTGGGAATATGGATAAGACGAACCGCGGAGGAAGTTTTGTTAACTTTCTGGCCGCCTGCGCCGGATGCGCGGTAAACTTCCATTTTGATATCGTCTTCCTTGATTTCGATGGATTTGTCGTCTTCGATTTCGGGCATAACTTCAAGGGAAGCGAAGGAAGTCTGTCTTCTTCCGGAAGCATCGAAGGGAGAAACCCTTACAAGGCGGTGAACGCCGTTTTCGGATTTGAGGAATCCGTAGGCGTTGGGTCCTTCAACGATGATTGTCGCGGATTTAACGCCCGCTTCATCGCCGTCGAGCCAGTCAACAAGGGTATATTTGAGTTCCGGATGTTTGTTGCACCAGCAGGTGTACATTCTGTAAAGCATCTGGCACCAATCCTGCGCCTCGGTGCCGCCGGCGCCCGCATGGAAAGTGATGATCGCGTTGCCTTCGTCATATTCTCCGGTGAGAAGAGTTGTGAGTTTGAGTTCGTCAACGTCTTTTTCGAGTTTTTCAACTTCCGGAAGAGCCTCGTCATAAAGGGAAGGGTCGTTTTCCTCAACCGCAATTTCGATGAGGGTCATGGTATCCTCATAGCGGGTTTCAAGGTCTTTATGGGAATTGATTTTTCCGTTGAGCTGGCTGAGTTTGCGCTGAACTTTTGTGGAAGTTTCAACGTCGTTCCAGAAGTTCGGGTCTTCCTGCTGCGCCTCAAGTCTTCTTACTTCCGCGCGGCACTGTTCAAGACCGAGAGCGTCTTTAAGATCCTCAATCTGGGGTTCAAGAGCAACAAGTCTTAATTTAAGTTCTTCAAATTCAAGCATTTTTATTCCTCCGAATCGGTAAAAGCCCTTTCGGGCGCAATCCTATACAATACAACATTATATTATATATTATTCAAATTCAATAGTCAATAAACAGTTTTTAATTTTTATGCTGCATATCCTTCGTTGAAAAACAATGATTTTTCTGCTATACTTTAAACAGAACAACAAGCTTGAATTTGTCAAAGTATGGAGAAAAACATTATGAAATGTAAAATCAGGAAATGGAAATTAACAGACGCAAAGGATATTGCAACTGTTTTGTCGAATAAAAAAATACAGGATAATCTTAGAGATGGTTTGCCCTATCCTTATACTGAACAAGATGGGATTGATTTTATCTCAAATATGCTTTCTGCAAACGAAAACGAAACATTTGCATTTGCAATTACATTGGATGATAAAGCGATTGGCAGTATAGGAGCTTTTCGTCAGCAAAATATCCACAGGCAAACAGCAGAAATGGGATACTATATTGCAGAAGAGTATTGGGGAAAAGGCATTATGACAGATGCGGTAAAACAAATCTGCGAATATGTATTTAAGAACAGTGATATCCTTCGAATTTATGCTGAACCGTTTTCCTATAATGCAGGCTCTTGTCGGGTTCTTGAAAAAGCAGGTTTTCAATATGAGGGAACATTAAGGAATAATGCCGTAAAGAATGGAAAAGTACTTGATATGAAACTGTATTCCCTTTTAAGAGAAGAACAAATTCCAACACATCAAACAGATTAAAGAGGCTTAAAAAGCCTCTTTTTTGTTATTTTGATTTTCAATATAAACATTTTATTAACTTTTCAAAAAAAGTTTGATTTTCTTTTTCGAAAACTTTATAATATAATAAAGAAATTTATGCTTTTTTGGCGAAAGGATTTTATATGAAAAGCTTTTTTGGTTCCCCCTGTCCCTATTGCGGCGAAAAATTTGCCGAAGGCGACGATATTGTTGTCTGTCCCGAATGCGGAACTCCGCACCACAGGGGTTGTTATAAAGAACATTCCGCCTGTGCGAACGAAGAAAAGCACAGCGAAAATTTTGAATGGAAGGGCGCTTTTGTTCCTCCCGTTCACAAAACCGAAGAAAGAACCCCGGATTCCCCGGAAACGGTTCTCTGTTTTAATTGCAGGAGCGAAAACCCGGGAAATTCCCGCTACTGCTTAAAATGCGGCGCCCCTTTGAAAGAAGAAAAGCCCCAAAAAGATCAGTCGAAACTTTCCTTTGAGGAATTCCAGCGCGAAAGAGAAAGAATTTTAACCGAAGCTCTCGGTTCCGCATCTTTCGAAGGGGTTTCCGCAAAGGAAGCCGCGGTTTTTGTCCGCAGCAACGTGGGATATTTTCTTCCCCGTTTTGCCGCTTTTTCAAAAGGCGCAAAATTCGACACAAACTTTTCCGCATTCATTTTTTCCTATTTCTATCTTTTTTACAGAAAAATGTACGGTCTTGGAATCGCGGTTTTTATTGCGACAATGATTCTCAGCATCCCGACTTTTCTTCTTGATTTCCAGATCATCCAGGAGCAGTATATCGAAATGGGAATGCTTTCCCGGATGATATGGGAAGTTCCACATCAGGACGCTCTTACGGTTTATTCAATAATCGCCGGACTTATAATCTGGACAATCCGCATCGGACTTATGATGTTCTTCAACCGCCTTTATTATTCAAAGGTAATTTCAACAATAAAAAACGCAAGACCTTCCCTTGCGGATAAAAGCGAAAACGTAATCGCTTCCTTCTTCAAAAGAAAAGGCGGAACCGGAATTGCCGTTCCGATAATCTTCGGAATCCTTATTTTTGCGGCATATTTTGTTCTTGCGGGCTTTATTGTAAATTCCGAATTCTTCATTCTTCCGGAAATTTCGGAAATATCAAAATTTCTTTAAAAATCGCGTTTTTTCTGTTGACAAGCCGGTTTTAGGCTGTTATAATAAACAATGTTGCTTTATGACTTAAAGCGAACATCCTTGCTCCGCAAAGCGGGGCCAAAGTCCAAAAGGAGGTGTACCAAAGATGGCAAAACTTTCCCAGAGCTACGAAACCGTTATGGTTTTCAGCTGCAAGAATGAGGAAGCAATCCCTGCTCTCGTTGAAAAATTCACCGCTCTTATCTCTGAAAACGCAACCGTTGACAGTGTTGAAGAATGGGGCAAAAAGAGACTTGCTTATCCTATCAACTACGAGACCGAAGGTTACTATGTGCTTGTTAACTTCACCAGCGCTCCTTCCTTCCCGGCAGAGCTCGACCGTCACTACAACATCACCGACGGCGTAATCCGTCACCTGATCGTTGCAAAAGCAGACTAAGGAGGAAATCCAATGAACAAAGCGACCCTTATTGGCAGACTTGCCGCTGACCCTGAACTTCGTCAGACCGGAAGCGGAATCGCCGTAACAAGTTTCACCATTGCCGTTGACCGCCCTTATACCAAGGGTTCCGACCGTCAGACCGACTGGATCGACATCGTTGCATGGAGAAACACCGCCGAGTTCGTCTGCAAATACTTCCAGAAAGGTTCCCCCATTGTTGTCGAAGGTTCTATCCAGACCAGAATGTGGGAAGACAAAGCCGGCCAGAAACGCAAATCCGTTGAAATCGTTGCCGACAATGTCGAATTTGTTCCGAGAAGCAAAGACGCAGCCGCTCCTTCTTTCCATACCGAAAGAAACGAGTTTGCTCCGCCCATTGCCGAACCGGCGCCTGTTGTTTATTCCGCAGGTTCCGCCGACGACTTCACCGTTGTCGATGATGAGGATCTCCCTTTCTGAGAGCCCGAAGCTCAAAAAAATCTTGTTTAACTGAAAATCTATAAGGAGGAAAAGAACCATGGAAAGATCCGAAAGACCCATGAACCGCAACAGAAGAAGCCGCAAAAGAGTTTGCGCTTTCTGCGTTGATAAAATCGCTGAAATCGATTACAAAGATGTTCCCCGTCTCAGAAGATTCCTCTCCGAAAGAGGCAAAATCATTCCCAGAAGAGTTACCGGAACCTGCGCACGCCATCAGCGCCAGCTGACCACCGCTATCAAACGCGCACGTCATCTTGCATTCCTTCCCTACGTTTCCGACTAATCGAAACCGGGAAGCCGATAATCGAAAAAAATTACTCCCTGCCGGATCGGCTGGGAGTTTTTTTATGCGGCGGGATTCCTATATTTACAAAACTTCAGTAATATGATATATTGCAGAAAGAGATTTCATCCCCGAAAGGAGATTTTTATGAAAAAAGCCGTTGTTATAATTCCGTATAAAGACGAGGATAAAAAGAAACTTACGGATTTTGCCGAAGGAAAATGCGAATTTGTTTTTCTGAATAAAAAAACTCAGCATGAGGAATATCTTTCCGCCATAAAAGACGCAAATCTTATAATCGGCGAACCGAACAACAACGATTTTCAGTACTGCGAAAATCTTGAAATGGTCCAAAGTTCCTCCTCCGGCGTAAATTATTACGTCGAAGGTGGAAAATTTCCGGAAGGGGCAAAACTTTGCTGCATGACCGGAGTTTACGGAAACGTGATTGCGGAACATCTCCTCGGAATGCTCCTTTCAATCTGCCGCCGGATTCCCGAATACCGGAACCAGCAGAACGAAAGCAAATGGAAAATCCTCCGTTTTGACAAGCCTCTTGATGGCAGCACCGTTCTGATTATCGGAGCCGGGGATATCGGCACGACCCTTGCAAAATGGATGCGCCCCATGGTCGGAAAAATAATCGGGATCCGCCGCACGAAAAGGGATTTTCCGGAATTTTTTGACGAAATGGAAACTCTTGAAAAACTTGACGAAAAGCTTCCCGAAGCGGATTTTGTAATTTCCGTTCTTCCCCAAACCCCGGAAACAACCGGACTTTTTGATGAACAAAGGCTCCGCCTTATGAAAGACGACGCGGTTTTTGTAAACGGCGGACGCGGAAGCCTTATCGACCAGGAAGCTCTTATTAAGGTTATGTCCGAAGGAAAATTCTTCGGGGTCGGTCTTGACGTAACCGTTCCGGAACCCCTTCCGGAAGAAAGCCCCCTTTGGAAGCAGGAAAGACTTCTTATAACTCCCCATGCGGCGGGAAATTCCTGTTCACTCGAAAGTCCCCTTGAACGAAAAATCCGGGATTTTATTTTAAAAAACACCCTTCGCTGGCTTGACGGCGAAGAACCGGAAAACGTTATTGATTTTAAAATCGGATATAAAAAGAACTTATAAAAAAGCGGGCAAATGCCCGCTTTCTTTTATTTCAGTTTATCCTTATAGATTTTTTCGAGGATATCAACCGTTCCGTCGATTCCGAATGCGCCGGAATCCAGCATAAGATGATAGCTTTCCTTCATTCCCCATTTTTTCCTGCTGTTCATATTGTAATATGAAGCGCGGGATTTATCGGTCTGCTGAATGGATTTCATCGCTTCCCTTTCGGAAATTCCGTAGCGTTTCATCGCTCTTTCAAGGCGGTTTTTTACGTCGGCATAAATGAAAACATTCAGGACGTCGGTTCTTTCTTCAAGAACGCTGTCGGCGCATCTTCCCACAAAAATACAGGGACCTTCCGCCGCTTTTTCAAGAATAAATCTTGTCTGGTCGGCGGTTATGGTTATTCCGGACGGAATAAGGCTGTCCGCGCCGAAATCCGTATATGGAAAAACCGCCATTGAATAAAGGAAGCTTCCGGTCGGGGTTTCTTCAATTTCGCCGACGTATCTTTCGCTTAAACCGCGGTTTTTTGCCGCAAATTCGCAGATGTTTTTGTCATAATAAGGAATTCCGAGCCTTTCGGAAAGTTTTCTTCCGATTTCGCTGCCTCCGCTGCAAAACTGTCTTCCGATAGTGATAATCAATGTTTTTCTCCCCTTTCGCGGTTTTTGTTGTGAAAAATTGCCATAATTTCCGCCTTCAGTATAGCAAAAACCGGTTGTTTTGTAAAGTTTTTTATTCATTCGAGTTTTCCGAACCCGTAACCGAGCCTGCGGAATTCATTTATCAGAATTTTAAGAGCCTCCGGAGTTGTTGTTCTTGTGGAACTGTCATGGAGCAGAACGATTATATCGCCGCTTCCGATGAATTCGGAAGAAAGAACGTTTTCCGCAATTTCCTCCGCGGAAAGAAGCCCACCAAGGCTGTCACTTCCGTCAGCGTTCCAATCGTACCAGCGCATTCCTTTTTCTTCGGCGGTTTTCTTCACTTCCTCAATAAGCCATTCCGGCGCCGCGGAATTTTTGCTTCCGCCGGGAAAACGGAAAATTTTGCAATCCTCCCCCGTTACGGAATAAATCCAGCTTCGCTCCGCTTCGATATCTTTCCAGAAACCTTCGGCGGTGGTATAGATTTTTTCATAATCGTGGCTCATGGTATGAAGACCGATTGAATGTCCTTCGGAATATATTTTGAAAATTCTTTCGTCGGTTTTCTTTTCCGAAGGGCCGATCACAAAAAAAGTTGCCTTTATATTTTCTTCCGAAAGTATCCGAAGAATCTCTCCCGTCCTTTCCGAAGGACCGTCATCAAAGGTGAAATAAACCGTTTTTTCCGCATTAGCATCAGCTTTTTCCGTTTTGAGCATCAATGCTGAAAAAGCCGTGCTCAAAAGAACCGGAATCGCCAGAAAAGCAAGAAGCCGAAGCTTTATAACCCTGTAACCGATTTTCAAAAAATCACCTTCCGGAAAAAGTTTTCTGTTGACTTAAAAATAATATAGAGTTATTATTAAATGTATTCCATTTTTTAAAAGGAGATATTTCCGATTTTGAAAAACATAAACGAAATAACCGAAAACGAACTTCTTAAAATAAAATTCATCCTCACCGATATTGACGGAACCCTTACCGGTTCCGACGGAAAAATTTCCCCGAAAACTTACGAAACCCTTTGGAAACTCCGGGAAGCGGGTTTTAAAATCATCCCCGTTACCGGAAGAACCGCCGGCTGGGCTTCCGTTGCAATAATGGATTGGCCCGTTGATGCAATAATTGCCGAAAGCGGAAGCATCGCCTATTACCTCGAAAACGGTTCAAGAAAGGAATTTATCCATCCTTCCGTTCCGAAGGACAGAGGTTCCGCCCACGAAGAAATCAAAAGGGCGGCTTTTGCAAGGAACCCGAAAATAAAGGTCAGCATCGACCAATACAGCCGTTTCAACGACTTTGCCCTCAATTACGGCGAGGACGAGGAAGACCGTCTTACTTTTGAGGAAGCGAAGGAAATCCTCGAGGCGGTAAAGGCAGTCGGCGCAGCCGGAAACATCAGCTCCATTCACGTCAACACCTGGTTCGGGGATTATGACAAACTTCCCATGAGCCTTCTTTTCCTCAAAGAACATTACGGAATCGAAAATCCGGAGGATTGCGCCGTTTATTTCGGCGACGCGGCAAACGACGAGGAAATGTTCGGATATTTTCCCCTTTCCTGCGCCGTTGCAAACTTCATGAAATACGCGGAATTTTCAAAACATCTTCCGACTTACATCACAACTTTTGAAGGCGGCGAAGGCTTTTCCGAAGCGGCGGAGATTCTTCTTACCGCAAGAAAAAACAAGATAGCAGAAAAATATAATCTTTCCAGATAAAAAAATCCCGTGCTCAGAATTTGAGCACGGGATTTTTTGTTCGGTTGATGTTAATTCTGCGCTTACATCTATTCAAAAAAGGGCTTGTGTGCGGGAGCCCTTTCCGACAATCAGTCAATGGGTTCAATAACGCCGTATTTTCCGTCGTTGCGTTTATAGACAACGTTGATTTCCCCTGTTTCGGTGTTGCGGAACATAAAGAAATTATGTCCGAGAAGGTTCATCTGAAGAATCGCTTCCTGAACGTCCATCGGGTTTACCCGGAACTGTTTTGTTCTTACAACTCCAAAATCCTCCGCCGGCTCCTCATAAAAATCCACAGCCAGTTCGGAAAATTTTTCGCCCCGGAATTTGTGTTCAAGTTTCTTTTTGTTGCGGGTGATCTGTTTTGTAAGAACGTCCACAACTGCTTCAAGGGAATCAAGTCTGTCGGAGGTGGTTTTTTCTGCTCTGAAGAACATTCCGCCGGCGGTAATGGTTGCTTCCACCGTTTCTCTGCCGTTCTGGGTCGTTACCGTAACGACAGCTTTTGCATCTTCACCGAAAAAGCGGTCAAGCTTTGCGAATTTTTTGTCGCAGCGCTCACGGAAGGAATCGCGGACGGTTGTGTTTTTCGAAATGATGCTGATGTTCATATTTTTACCCCCTTTTTGGTTAACACTTCGGGAAGTTTTTTTAACTTCCTTCTGCAACTTAATTATAACACCCGAAAAGCGGCGTTTCTACTGTTTATTTTTACGGAAATGTTAACATATTATTATGCTTTTCGGAGAATTTCATTCCGCAATATTGACCTTTTTTCCTTTTAATGATAAAATATAAATGTTGACGCAGTAAAAAATCCCTTTTCCGTTTCGGAAAAGGGATTTTTTGTTAAGGTTTTTTAACGATTTTTCCGCCAGCAACAACCCAAAGAGGCGTTTCGTAAACGGAAAGCGGATCGCCTTTGAAAACAACAAGGTCCGCGTCATGCCCCGGAGCTATTGAACCGATTTTATCGGAAAGACCGAGAATTTTTGCCGGAACGGAAGTTATTGCGCGTATCGCATCATCATGATCCATTCCCGCTCTTACTGCGATTCCAGCGGAAAGCGGAAGATACTGAATCGGAACTTCCGGATGGTCGGTGCAGATTGCGACCTCAACTCCGGCTTTTTTGAGGAGCGCGGCGTTTTCATCCCGCTCGTTCGAAAGTTCGGGTTTTGTTCTTGTGCAGATAAGAGGACCCAGAACAACTTTTGCTTTTTCCGCCGCAAGTTTTTCCGCGTTGAGATATCCTTCGGTGCAGTGTATAAGCACCAGATCAAGGTCATATTCCTTTGAAATTCGGATTGCGGTAAAGATATCGTCGGAACGGTGGGCATGGAAATGCGCCTGGATTTCGCCGTTTATAACCTCGCCGAGAGCTTCGCTTTTTACGTCGATTTCCGGCTCGTCCGTATCCTCATCATCCTCCGCCGCAAGAAGATCCCGCTGATATCTCTGCGCTTTTTTAAGCTGCTCGCGGATAATCGCGGCGGTTGCCATTCTTGTTGTGGGAGTTTCGTCCTTGCTGTGATAGGTGTTCTTCGGATTTTCGCCAAGGGCAAATTTCATCGCCACCGGCGCTTTTATGACCATATCGTCGATGCAGCTTCCGTAGGTTTTTATTGCCGCCATCTGTCCCGCAACGGGATTCGCGCTTCCGGGGCCGGTTACAACCGCGGTAACGCCCGCTTCAAGCGCTTCCTTAAAGCTGTAATCCCCGGGATTGATTGCGTCAAGAGCGCGGAGATGGGGAGTTGCAGGGTCGGTATCTTCGTTTCCGTCGTCCCCTTCAAAGCTGAGTCCGTCCTCCCACATTCCGAGATGGCAATGGGCGTCAATAAAGCCGGGATAAACGGTTAACCCGGAAAGATCGTAGCTTTCGCTGTCCTTCGGGCAAAACTCCATTGGGCCGACGTCGATTATCTGTCCGTCCTTGATGAAAACATATCCGTTTTTTATAAAACCGGAACAAGCGGTAAAAATTCCCGCATTATAAAAAAGCATTCTGTTTTACCCCTTTTTTAATAAATCCTCAATAAACGCAAGGCGGGAGAAAAAAGCTCCCGCCGGTTTTTTATAATATTATTGCGGTTTGCGGCGGTTCTGGGCGGTTCTTCTGTTGCCGTCGGTCTTTTTCATGCCGCTTAATTTTTCGTCGCTGGTCTGTTTGAATTTGCTGAGCATATCTTCGAAAGAAAGGCTCTCCTGCTGTTTCGGGCGGAATTCAAAAGAATCCGCTCCGCGGGAAATTCTTGCGGGTTCTCTGTCCCTTCTCGGATTGCGGCGGCGTTCTTCCCTTTGTTCAGGTTCTTCGGCCTGTTTCATCGAAAGGCTGATTTTTCCTTCCGGACTTATTGAAATGACCTTAACTTTTACCGCCTGTCCGACCTTCACGTATTCTTTTATGTCTTTTACATAATTTCTTGCAACTTCAGAGATATGTACCATTCCGGTTGCTTCGCCGATTTCGACAAAAACGCCGAAATTTGTAACACCGGAAACTTTTCCCTCAATAATAGAGCCAACTTCTACATCCATTTTTTTGATTTTGTCCCCCTCAAAATAATAAAAAACTCAATCCGTTCCGGAAACGTCGATATAAAAATGTTCCTCCGGATAGGCATATCCGAGTTTTTCTCTTGCCTGTTCCTCAATGAATTTATCCGTTCCGTAACTGTCAAGCGTCTTCTGGAGTTCCTCGTTCCTGATAAGCGCTTCGGTATATTCCCGGCGCACAGCATCAAGCTCATTGCGTTTTCTGCTTATGTTCGCCTGGGTCGAAATCAGAGAAAAAAGGATATATACCGCGAAGGCAATAACTATTATCCTCAGGAAGGATCCTTTCTTCGGTTTTTTCTGTTCCTGCGCTTTCAATTCCGCTTCGCTCCTTTCCGGCTTTTCCTCCGCAAAACGAAAAAGCCTTTTGTATATTTAGACACAGTATATTATATACCATATCCGCTTTCTTTTTCAATAGGCTTTTCTGTTTATTGAAAGTATTTGCAAAAATATTTTTTGTTTTATCTGCGCGGTTTTTTGCGGATTTAAGAATATTTCGGAATATTTTGAAAAAAGGCGAAAAAATCCTTTTAAAAATCCGTTTTGCTTTTCCGGCGATTTTTACGGTGATTTTTCCGATTGTGAAATACCAAAGGGAAAATCCGATTCCGATTCCGAGGAAAATATAAAGCCGCGGAATCCCGAAATTTTCGTTAAGAAGGAACGAAAAGATTATGAAAGCGGAAAAAAGCCAATATATAAAATCCGACGCAGCAAAAAGTTTTTTCCCGAAGCGGATAAAAATCCTGAAAATTCTTAAAATATCGTAAGTTCCGCCGAGAGCGATTCCGAGTTTTGCCGCCTCCGCAAAAATCCTCCATTGATCCCCGATTATATCCGTCGTATATATCATCTGAAAATCCTTGCAAAAATCCCCGCTTTTCTTGAAAGCGCGGGAGAATATGTAACCGAATCTATTTCGCCTTCAATTCTAAGATCCCCCGTTTCCGCGGAAAAGCTTATCACTTTAAGATCTTTTCCGCCGATCGTAAAGGCCGTTTCCTCAAGCATTGCGTAAATTTTTGTTTCATCAAAACCTTCAACGTCAATAACGCCCGTTGCTTTAAGCAATCTTCTGTCTTCGACGGAAAAATCGTGTTTCCTTTTCTGCTGTTCGTTTTTCTGCATTTTTTGCCCCCCTTCCGTATAACCGATTTTATGCTTTTAAAAAGAAAAAAATTCCGGAAGGAACTTCCGGAATTTTTTCCGCTTTCTGATAATTATCTGTCGCAGTCCTGGGTTTTTCTCTGCGCTGCGCTCTGTTTGCTCATAGGAGTTCTGTTGTTGGTTGCTTCGTTGGAAACTTTGTTTTTGCAGTTGCTGTTTTTATTGTTTCCTCTTGTTGCGTTTTCTCTTGCATAATTTTCAGGCATGGCTTTGTTCTCCGTTCAAAAAAACAAATTTTTTCGGAAGATTTTTTCTTCCGGTTTTATTTTTTGCGGTTTTCTTTCGTTTATTCATAACCGGAAATAACGAATAAATATTCATGTTGATAAAAAAGCATTAAAATGGTAAAATAAATTTACTGAATTTTGAAAGGCGGCGTTTTGTTTTTGATTGAACTTTCGGAAAATAAAATTGACGGAAACTCCCTTAACGGACTTTCGCTTGCGTTCCTCGGCGACGCGGTTTATGAAATAGTCGTACGCGAACATCTTCTTGAACACGGTTCTCTCCAGGTTGGAAAACTCCACAAAAAAACCGTTGATTACGTCCGGGCAAGCTTTCAGGCGGAGGTTTTCGATTTTCTTGAACCGCTTGTTGACGAAGCGGAACGCGGAATTCTTCACAGAGGCAGAAACGCCAGCGCAACCCATATCCCAAAAAACGCAAACGCCATTGAATACCGCAAGGCAACGGGAGTTGAAGCCCTTTTTGGCTGGCTTTATCTTGAACAGAAAACCGAAAGAATCCGCAAACTTTTCAGTCTGATCCTTGAACATTTCGAAGAGGAGGAAAATTCTTGAAAAAAGAATCTGTCCTTGAATTTTTAAAAGATATCGGCGCGGATATAATCGGTTCGGTTGTTTTTGCAATCGGCGTAACCGTTTTTACAACGCCGAACAATATTGCCCCGGGCGGAGTTACCGGTATTGCAACGATTTTTCATTCCATAACCGGAATGCAGATGGGTACTCTCACCTTTCTTCTCAACATCCCGCTTATCCTTCTCGGGCTTTTTATAATCGGAAAACGCTTTACGGTGAGCACCTTCCGCACCCTTCTTATCCTTTCCGTCACGACCAACATTCTTGAAGGCATTCTTCCCATATATACCGAAAACGCCCTTGTCGCCTCGATTTTCGGCGGCGCGGCTATCGGAATCGGAATGGGAATAATCTTCCTTCGGGGTTCCACAACCGGCGGAACGGATATCCTCGGAAGGGTTCTTCTCCGCTATTTCCAGCATATCCCCCTTGGAAAAATCCTTCTTGCCATTGATTTTTTCATTGTTTCCGCTGCGGGATTTTATTACGGAACCCTTGATGCGGCGCTTTATGCCCTTGTTTCCGTATATGTTACCGAAAGAGCCATGGACAGCGTTCTTTACGGTTTCAACGAAACCCGAATTGCATACGTTGTAACCGAACATCCGCTTGAAGTTGCCCGAAGGGTTATGGACGAAACGGAACGCGGGATCACCTATCTCCGGGGCGAAGGCGGTTTTCAGCGTAACGAAAAACTCGTTATCATGTGCGCCATGCCAAGCCGTCAGTTTTCCAAATTCAAACGCATCGTTCTTGAAGTTGACCACGCCGCATTCATAATGGTTGCCCCCGCAAGCAACGTTATCGGCGAAGGATTCAAACAGACATTTGATGATTAAAAATATTTTTAAAGAATCCTCAGATTTTCTGCGGATTCTTTTTATTTTTATGCAACAAAAACGGATTTTTTCGGTACTTATATAGTGAAAGATATTTTTAATCAAAGGAGGTCCGTCTTATGAAAAAACTTCTGTCCGTGCTCATGGTGCTCGTCTTGATTTTTTCTGCGTGCTCAAAGCCCGAAGAACCGATTTCCGAACCGTCGGAAAGCGGCAAACCTTCCGAAGAAGTTTCTTCCGAAGAGGAAAATCTTCTTCCCGGTGGAATTAATCCGGAAGATTATGATAAAGTTGAAGAATATGAAGGCTCTTTTGTTCTTTCCAATAAAACCGACAAAACCTGTACAAAAGCCGTTTTTTCAAGCGCTGACGGTTGGGTTGTTGACCACCGCCTTGAAGAGTGTCCTGCGGATGACGTATGGTTTCTTTCTTCAAGCGGAGAAACCGTAAACGATGAACCGTATCAGTATTTCGATTGGCTTATCGGTTACCTTGCCGGATTCCGAAACGGAACAATAGAAGTTTATGAAATCACCGAAAACGGTCTTGAATTTTATTTTTCCGAATCCCCTGAAACAAAAGAATATTTCGGTTATAAAGTGACCTCATACCGCTGGTTTGGTTCAACACCTTGTTATGGCGTTGTTGCGCCGGACGGAAGTGTTTTTGCAGAGCCGAACTATGAAATTGTAGATATTCCGTTCGAAGACAGAATTTTGCTTTTTGACGGAAGCATCCAGTCATGGTATTTTACCCAATGCAACATTCTTGACCCCGAAGGAAACATTATAAACAACTCCTACAATCATGTTGAATATTTTGTTTGCGATGAAGGATATATCGGGATTGCTTTTTGCGGCAATAAGGAAGATGACCCGGAGCACCGCCAGACTTTTGATTTGGACGGAAACCCGATGCCTTCAGGATTCTGGCTTGTTGACAAAGACGGAAATCCCGTCAGCGAAAAATACAGCAAATTTTATGTTAGGGAAGAATGGAACTGGGTCATTAATTCTGCTGCAAAAGATGATCTTATCCATGTTACAACCGAAGACGGCGAAAACCTTTCCTTCACCCTTGAAAGCGTTCTTATAAAAGACTGAATTAAAGCAAAAAACCGGTCATTTTCTGACCGGTTTTTGTTTTTGCCGCCGTTCTCCTTCAAAACGGATCAAGGCTTTGAAAAAATCGCATAAATAAGGCAAAATTTACATATTTGGTACTTGACATTTGTTCTTTATGCTGATATAATATTTTTTGCCGCATGCCAAAGGCTCTAAAAGTGCGTCCTTTTTTAAGGAACGCCGCCTCAAGTCAGCGAGTCTATTGAAAAGAAGGAATATCATGTACGCAGTAATCGAAACCGGCGGTAAACAGTATCGTGTTGAACTCAACGATACTCTCTATGTCGAAAAACTCGAAGCCAACGAAGGCGAAGAAATCACTCTTGATAAGGTTCTTGTTCTCGGCGGCGAATCCCTCAAAGTAGGCGCTCCCTATGTTGAAGGCGCAAAAGTTGTCGCAGAAGTCGTTAAAAACGGCAAAGGCAAGAAAATCAATGTTTTCACCTATCGCACCAAAAAAGGCAGCAAACGCGCTCTCGGTCATCGTCAGCCCTATACCAAGCTTCTTGTTAAAGCAATCGAAGGCTAATTAACGATGATCCGCGCTCAATTCTTTTATAAGAAAGGCGAACCGAAACGTTTCGCAATAAGCGGACACGCAGGTTTTGCCGAAAGCGGAAAAGACATTGTCTGTGCTTCGGTAAGTTCGGCCGTACAAATGGCCATTAACGGAATTACAGAAATTGTGAAGGTTAAATGTGAGGTTAACGTTTATGAAGACTGCATCGAATGCATTCTTCCCCCCAATCCGAGACCCGCGGCAACGCATTTTGTTTCGGCATTAAGGCTTCACTTAAAACTTCTTTCCGAGGATTTTCCGAACACAATCAACCTTATAATTACGGAGGTATAATAACATGCTTAGACTCAGTATGCAGTTCTTCGCCCATAAAAAAGGTATGGGCTCCACTAAAAACGGCCGTGATTCCGAATCCAAACGCCTTGGCCCGAAGAGAGCCGACGGTCAGTTTGTTCTTGCAGGCAACATCCTTGTAAGACAGCGCGGAACTCACTTCCATCCCGGTAACAACGTTGGCAAAGGTTCCGACGATACCCTCTTCGCTCTCACTGACGGTGTTGTAAGATTTGAACGCCTCGGTGCAGACCGCAAACAGGTAAGCGTATATCCTGTCGAGCAGTAATCTGCCCGCGTTGAAAAAAGGGACGGAATTCCGTCCCTTTTTAATTGCCTTTTTGCAAAAAAGGAGGTTTTCCTTTATGATAATCCGAAAAGCCGAACTTAAAGATATACCGCTTCTTTCCGAAACGCGGAAGCTCCAGCTTATTGACGAAGGAATCGCGCCCGAATGCGATATAGATTCCGGGCTTGAGGCTTTCTTTAAAAGGCAGCTTGCTTCAAAAGATTTTCTCCAGCTTATTGCTGAGGAAGATGGAAAACTCCTTTCAACGGCGGCGGTTATTTATTACGATATGCCGCCTTCCTACACGAATAAAATCGGTTTCCGGGGATATGTTACTAACGTATATACCGCCCCGGAACACCGCAGAAAAGGTCTTTCAAAAATGCTTCTTTCCGAACTTTTAAAGGATGCGGAAAAACGCGGAATCAAAAAGCTTTGGCTTGGCGCTTCAAAAGACGGAAGACCGCTATATGAAAAACTCGGCTTCATACAGCAGGAAAGCTATATGGAGCTTACACTCAAAGATCAATCGGAGGTATAAAGATGTTTGTCGATACCGCGAAAATCAGAATCAAGGCCGGAAACGGCGGCAACGGCGCCTGCACTTTTCACCGCGAAAAATATGTAAACGCCGGCGGTCCCGACGGCGGCGACGGCGGCAAAGGCGGAAACGTTGTCTTTGTCGGCGATACCAACATTTCCAGCCTTATTGATTTTAAATACAGAAAACGCTATATTGCCGAAAACGGCAAAAACGGCGCCGGCAGCAACATGACCGGCAAATCCGCACCGGACCTTATCATAAAAGTTCCGGTTGGAACCCTTATCCGCGAAGCGGAAACCGGAAGAATCCTTGCGGATATTTCCGATAAAGAACCCCATATTGTCGCAAAAGGCGGCAAGGGCGGCTGGGGAAACCAGCATTTTGCCTCCCCCACCCGTCAGATTCCCAAATTTGCAAAACCCGGCTTCCCCGGCGAAGAATTCGAAGTTACCCTTGAACTCAAACTTCTTGCGGACGTAGGTCTTGTGGGCTTCCCGAACGTCGGAAAATCCACCCTTATTTCCGTAGTTTCCGCCGCAAAACCGGAAATTGCAAACTACCCCTTCACAACCCTTACCCCCGTTCTCGGCGTTGTTAAAATGGACGCAGGCAGTTCCTTCGTAATGGCGGATATTCCCGGCCTTATCGAAGGCGCTTCCGAAGGAATCGGTCTCGGACATGATTTCCTCCGCCACGTTGAACGCTGCAGACTCATCCTCCACGTTGTGGATATTTCCGCGGCGGACGGACGTGACCCCATCGACGATTACAAGCAGATCAACTATGAGCTTGAAAAATTCAACCCGGAACTTGCAAAGCGCCCTCAGATCGTTGCTCTCAACAAAGCGGATTCCTCCATTGAGGAAATGATTGATGAATTCAACGAATTTGCGGAAGAAAACGGTTTTAAAACCTATCTTATTTCCGCCGCGACCGGCGAAGGTGTTAAAGAACTCATCAACGCCGTTGCCGCGGAACTTGCAAAACTTCCGCCCATCGTAAGATATGAAACCGAAGAACCCGTCCGCGAAGAAATCACTTCCAAACAGGAATTCAAAATTCATATCGAAGACGGAATTTATGTTGTGGAAGCTCCCTGGCTTATGCATGCTCTCGGTTTTGTTGATCTTGATGACTATGAATCCCTTCAGTATTTCCAAAGGGTTCTCCGTCTTTCCGGAATCATTGATGAGCTTGAAAGAATGGGCATCAACGAAGGCGACACAGTAAGCATTCTCGATATCGAGTTCGATTATATGAGATGATTTTGCATTTTTCACAGAATGCAGCAAAAAAACTCCCGGATTTTCCGGGAGTTTTTTTATTGGGTAAATTTTCAGCAAAGCTGTTGACAAAGTAAACACGTTGTGATATGCTATGTTTACAATGTAAACATAGAGCAGCAAAAATTATTTTATTTTTTTAAAATCAATGCAACAAAACCGCCTTTTTTTGACACTATATAATTAGAACAACAAAAAAGGATGTGACAGCATTGAAAAAACTTTTTGCAATCATAATTTCCGCGGCTCTGCTTCTTTCCGCCTTCGCCGGATGCGCCGGAGAAACCCGGGAACCAAAGCTTCCGGAAAACGAACAGCTTTCCGAAGAATCTTCCGAACCGGAAGAAATTCCCGAAGAAATCCCGGAGGAACCGACGGAACCGGAAGAAATATTCTTCCCCGCCTCCGCGGCATATACCCATTACGGAGAAAGTTATGTTAACGGAAAAGTCGTTTGGAACGAGGACGGAACTCTTACTTTTCAGCACGAAAATACCCTTAATACAATTTCGGTTGAAAACGAACTTTTAAAAACCGTTACCCTTCCGAAGGAATATCTTCCGGAAGACGGCGGTTACGATCTGTTCTGGAACGAAAAATACATTCTCGCCATTGACAGACAGCAGGAATCCAGCTGGGAACATTATGGAATTGCCTGTTTTGACGAAGACGGAACGGTGCATCTTGCAAACGTGGTGCTTTTCGATATCGAAGGAAATCTTATTAAAGAATATAATAAGGGCGCAACCGGAAGATATGACAAAAACGGCGAATATGAAATGGTTCTTCCGGATTCAAGAACTTATAAATATCCCGACCACACTTATCTTGCCGACGGCGAAAGAACATATTGGATAAGCGAAGACGAAGTTGTTTTTGAATGCCATCTTTGGATAATCTATTATAATTTTTCAAAAGACGAAGGCAAAGTTCTTGACAACATGAGCGAATTAGGCGAAAAATACGGAAAATTCAGCGTTTATTACGGCGCTGAAAGTAATCAATGCGGCGTTCTTGACGGAAGCTTTTATTATCTTGCGCATAAAAACGAAGAAAAATCGAACGGCGTCGGAACAGTTTTTAAGGCAAACGAAAACGGAGCGGAAGAACTTTTCGGCGGAAAAGAATTTTGGCATTTCTACGTCGGAAAAGAAATTCTAATTGCCGTCGAAGGAATAGGCGAAGGTTATTATGAGAACGGAAGCATTGTTTACGCAATTGACCCGAAAAACCTTGAACTCAAAGAAATTTTCCGCGGAGATGCCGCTCCCCCTTTCTGCGACGACGGACAAATCCGTTTCCGCGGTTTTTCCTATGAACCAATGATTCTTTATTCTTACGATTATAAAACCGGAGAATTTTCCGAAGATGTCGGAAACACAGAATTCGATATAAATTCCTTTGTTCCGGGATACAGAGAATACGTTATGAGAAGTCCGGACGGAAAATATTTTGTTGAATATGATCCGAATTCCGAAGAACCAAGAATCAGAATAAGTATTTGTTAAAAAGGGAGTGTTTTTATGAGGAAAATAATCTGTTTTGCCCTTGTTTTAACAATGCTTTTTTCCGCTTGTTCCGGCAAACCCGCCCAGCCCGAAATTTTTGAAAACGAACAGCTTTCCGAAGAATCTTCCGAACCGGAAGAAATTCCCGAAGAAATCCCGGAGGAACCGACGGAACCGGAAGAATTTCCCGAAAAACTTTCCGGAACCGGTTTTGAATTTGAAAAACCGGAAATTCTTTATCCCGAAAACGTTCCGGAAGAACTTTTCGAATCCGCCGCGTTCGCCGAAGCAATGAACCGCCCTTCCGTCATACTTTATGATTACGAACCCATAAGCGATTGCCTTGCGGCGGTGAATTTTGTTGAAGCAGCCGAAAAGGGAGAATATGCGGAACTTTACGTTTTCCGTTTTACCAATATTGAATATTACGAAACAAAAGACGCTTCCTGCGTCTGTTTCATCTCCGACAACGGAAAAACGGAATGTGAATACGAATATTGGATCGATTGGGAAACAAAAGAACCGGGCAGCAGCAAAAAAGAAATCGAAAAAATTTATATAAACGATTTCGGATATCTGACAGCAGAATCCGAAATATATGACACGGTTTATTACAAAATAATAAGCGATTTTGAACTTTATGAAAATGCGGCGGAAAATCTTGAATTTAAAGAAAAATATATCGACCCGATTTTCACAATAACAGTAAGCCCGGAGGAATTTGATTCGCCCTCCTGTTTTTCCGGAACAACCCTCCTTTGGCTTTTTGAAGATATTTATAACTTCGAAAACGGACAAAATCCCTGGCAGGAATTCGGGAACAACTGGCCCGTTTCCGAAATGCTTCTTTTGCTGAACCAATATTTTGACGGTGTGACAAAAGAAATGCTTCTTTCGGATACAAACGCGGAATATGACCAGAAAACAGATACGCTTTATTACGAAGGCGGTCGCGGCGGCGTTGCTCCGGAGATAAGAGTTGTTGACCATGAACAAAAGGGCGATATCTTGATTCTTTATTACCATCTTTATGACGGAGAAAGCGGAACAATTTATTCCGCCGAAAATTACGTTCTTGAAATAAGGCTTTTTGATAACGGAAGTTTCCGATATCTTTCACAAAAAATCATAAGCGCCGAAAAATAAAAAGGAGGACTCAATAAAATGAAAAAACTTTTTGCAATCATTATTTCCGCGGCTCTGCTTCTTTCCGCATTCTCCGGATGCGCCGGAAAAACCCAAGAACCAAAGCTTCCGGAAAACGAACAGCTTTCCGAAGGATCTTCCGAACCGGAAGAAATCCCGGAAGAAATTCCGGAGGAACCGACCGAACCGGAGAAAACTCCCGAAGAAATTGCCGAAGCCTGCGGTTATATGACTTTTGAAGAAATAACCGCAGCGGGATATTATCCGGACTGGATGCAGCCGCATACTTATATCATTTATGACGAAAACGGAAACCCGACCATAACCGAAGGCGGAGAACTTTCCCCGGAAGACCTTGTCGGCAGACCTGAATTTGAAGTAATGCCTTTCTTTCAGTTTTCCGAAGATATGAAAATCGAGCCCAACACAAAGGCGGAATATGACCTTCACGGATTCATCCAGAACATTTATCATCTTTGGCCGGACGGAAACTATAACCTTGATTATCCTCCGGAAGAAGGCTGATGGCAATATAAAAAAACTTCTCCCGAAAAGGCGGAGCGGCATAAAACATTGAAACCGACCTGTGGTTGCGATCATAGGCCGGTTTTTTGCGTTTCGTTTCGGTGCGGAAGCGCTCCTGGCTCTCCCTTTGGGAGAGCCAGGAACATACAGCAAATCTGTTAATATACAAAAAAGTCCCGACATACAACATGCCGGGACTGTAACTGTTTTTTATTTGAGCTTATTTTCAAATGCGGTAACGGTGTTCTGCATAAGCATCGCAACGGTCATGGGACCGACTCCGCCGGGAACCGGAGTTATGAAACTTGCTTTCGGCTCGACGTTTTCAAAATCAACGTCGCCGCAAAGCTTTCCGTTTTCGTCCCTGTTGATGCCAATGTCGATTACAACCGCGCCCTCTTTTACCATATCGGCAGTCACAAATTTCGGTCTGCCGACTGCCGCAACAAGGATATCCGCGGTTTTTGTTTCCTCCGCAAGGTTCGGTGTTTTGCTGTGGCAGATTTCAACGGTTCCGTTTTCGTGGAGAAGCATCATCGCCATGGGTTTTCCGACAATATCGCTTCTTCCGATCACGACGCATTTTTTGCCCGCCGGAGAAATTCCGTAGCGGTGGAGAAGTTCCATAACTCCCGCCGGAGTGCAGGGCAAAAAGCGGTAATCGCCGCGCATTATATGTCCCACGTTTTCCGGATGGAAAGCGTCAACGTCCTTTTCCGCAGGAATGCAGGCAAGGGCTCTTTCGCCGTCAAGACCTTTCGGAAGGGGCATCTGAACAAGGATTCCGTCGATATCAACTCTTGCGGCATAGGAATTTATGATATATTCGAGCATTTCCTGGGTGATATCCGCCGCAAGGGTCACAACTTCGCTTGCAACGCCGATTTCCTCGCAGGCTTTCGCTTTGTTGCGGACATAAACTTTTGAAGCCGGGTCTTCGCCGACAAGAATTACCGCAAGGGCGGGTCTTCTTTTTGTTTCGGCGACCATTCTTTTAATTTTTTCCCGGAGTTCCCCGCGGACTTCCGCCGCAATCTTTTTTCCGTCAATTATCGTTGCCATATAAAATTCTCCTTCCTTATAAGGCCCCCTTGCCTAAAAGGGGGCTGTCAGCGAAGCTGACTGGGGGATTCTTTTTTGAGATTAGCAATATTTTTCGTTTATGCCTTTTCTTCTTCCGTTTCCGCTTTTTCTCCGGAAGTTTTTTCGCAGCCATTTTTATAATCCCATTTGCCTTCCGCAACAAGTTTTCCTTTTTCGGTTTCCGCAAAAACCGAAAGCCATTCCGGCGCTTTTCCGGATTTTATAAGTTTCATTGCGTAAAAATATGCGCAGACCGCAAAAACGAACATAACAGCGCCGAGAAGCTGGGAAATTCTGAAAGGTCCGATCATAAGGCTGTCGGTGCGGAGTCCTTCGATGAGCATTCTTCCGAATCCGTTCCAGCCGAGATAGAAAAGGAACATTTCGCCGTCGAATTTTCTTTTTTTCATAACATAGCAGAAAACAAGAAGTCCGAGGGCGCACCAAAGGGATTCATAAAGAAAAGTCGGATGCACCGGGATGTTCGGGTCCATAACCGCGCCCATAACTTCGTCGGAATGTCTTTCGATATACGAAAC
Source organism: Oscillospiraceae bacterium (assembly GCA_015067315.1). GTDB lineage: Bacteria > Bacillota > Clostridia > Oscillospirales > Ruminococcaceae > UMGS1668. Next base: position 34,430 of record SVMR01000003.1, read on the forward strand.
GATTTTCGGGCTTGTCATTCCCCATGGAAGGGTTGTGTTGGAACCGAAGGCTTCGCTGTTAACAAAGTTTCCCCAACGGCCGATTCCCTGTCCGATCAGAACCGCGCCGCCGGCAAGATCGAGGAACGGAAGGATCTTCTGTCCCCGAAGCCTGCATCCGATCACAAGACCGATAACGCCGCCGATTATTCCGCCGTAGAAACCAAGTCCGCCGCCGCGGATATTGAAAATCTCCATGAGGTTGTCCTTATACATATCCCATTGGAATGCGACGTAATATGCCCTTGCGCCGATTATTCCGAGAACCATCGCAAAAAATATTACGTCAACGATTCTGTCGCCGTCGATTCCGAATCGCTTTGCGTTTTTGAACGCAAAGATCATCGCAAGCATGAATCCGGTTGCGATAATGACCGCATACCAGTAAATTTCCATTGAACCAAGGGAAAAAGCGACCCTGTTCACTTCAAATTCAAGTCCAAGACCGGGAAAACTGATTAAATCCGTCATTTATAAAATTCCTCCTTCGGTGTCATGGTTTTATTACGGAAAGCGCGGAATTTTCCGCAGAATAAACTGCTTTAACGTGCTCAACAACGCTTTCCGGGGTTGCGTTTGCCGCAATGTCGAGCATCTCATACATATCCACTCCCGGGAAATGACAGTTGAAAAGGGCTGTTGCAACGCCGGTTACCCTGTCATAGGAACGCATATAGTGTCCGTAAACCGTTTTTTGAGCACAGGCAAAAACGTCCTCCGGAATACCGTGCTCAAGAAGATGCTCAAATTCCTCTTTAAGGCGGTTATAAACCTTTTCCGGGTCGCGGCTTTCGCCGGAAAGAAGGATTGAAATATAATCCCTTCCGCAAAAAACCTCGCTTCCGAAGGTTGCGTTGATAAGTCCTTCGTCATAAAGTTCCCGGTAAACTTTTGTATAATCGTCGCAAAGCGCTCCGACAAAGATTTCGTCAAGAATGCTCCCGCGGAAGTTTTCCGCTTCGGTTCCGGTTTTTCCTTTAAAACCGATGTTGAACATAGGAACGGAAACCGGAAGATGCTGTTCAACGTAATTTTCGACAACAAAATCCGGTTCGCCGCAATCTCCGTGCTCAAGATAAAAATCCTTTGCGGGTTCAAGCACCTTATCCGCCGCTTTGAGCACCGCATCAATATCAAAGTTTCCCGCAACGGTAAGAACCATGTTATGGAGGTTATAGAAGGTGTTGTAGCAGTCGTAAAGCAGGCCGGAAGTTATTTCCGCAATGGATTCAACCGTTCCCGCAATGTCGATTTTTACCGGATTTTTGTGGTAAAGCGCGCCGAGAAGATTGAAAAGAACTCTCCAATCGGCGGAATCGTCATACATTCTTATTTCCTGACCGATTATTCCCTGCTCCTTCGCAACGGTTTCCGGCGTAAAATACGGATGGGTTACAAAATCGAGGAGAATTTCGATGTTTTCCTCAAAATTTTCGGAACAGGCAAAAAGATATGCCGTTCTGTCAAAAGCGGTGAAGGCGTTTGCGTTCGCTCCGGTTTTTGCGTATCTTTCAAAAGCGGAACATTCCTCGCTTTCAAAAAGCTTGTGCTCAAGATAATGGGCAATTCCTTCCGGAAGCTTTTTGAATTCGCTGTTTTCGGCGGTTTTTATGCAGGTATCGATTGAACCGTAGGCTGTTCCGAACATTGCGTAAGCGGTTGAAAAACCTTTCATCGGCGCAAGAAGAATTGTGAGTCCGCTTTCGTGCTCAATTTTATAATAGCAGTCGCCCAGGCGTTTGCTTTCGATTTTTGTCATTTCACGGCTCATTTCTTTTCGCCTCCTTTAAGGAAGAAAACGGCCGCAAGTTTTGCTTTTCCGGCAGCTTCCATAACTTCTTCCCTTGTAACTTTTTCCATTGCTTTTTTATCCTCTTCCGGGGTAATCAAGCTGTTTTCAACAATTCCGCCCATATACCAGCTTTCGACGGAATAGAGGGTATCGCCGACGGAACCGAGGGAATTGAAAATTGCGCCTTTTGTGTTTTCAAATTCCTCTTCGGTAAAATCGCCTTCTGCAACAAGTTCAAGCTGGCGGATAATTTCGTCCCGGGCTTTTTGGCGGTTTTCAAATTCAATTCCGCAGTCAACAATAAGAATTCCGCTTCCCCGCTCAAAATGGGAATCCGCATAATAGCAAAGGCTCATTTTTTCGCGGACGTTCATAAAGAGCTTCGAAAAAGCCGTTCCGCCGTAAAGAGCGGAAAGCATTCTTGCGGCGTTCTTTTCTTTTTCGGTCTTCGGCGCGCCCATCCGGAAAACCATAACGAGTTTTCCCTGGGCAATATCCATTTCCTCCTCCGCTTCTTTAAGAGGGGAATAAGCTACCGTTTCCGGTTCGCCGTTTCCGGCGGGTTCGCGTTCAAGGGAAGCGATTTTTTCCGCAAAAACCTTTTCCGCAATTTCGGGATTTCCCGGTCCGGCAAAGAAAATTTCGATTTCCGCCGTTTTTATAAGTTCGCGCCATGCGTTTGCAAGGCTTTCCGAAGTAATTTTTTTTGCATCTTCGACATAGCCGTAGCGTTTTATTCCGAAAGGTTCGTTTTCAAAAACAAGGTCAAGGGCTTTTCCGATTGCATAGGTGCGCTTGTCATTAAGGTCGCTTTCGATTGTATCGATAAGATATTCCCTTTCAAGTTCAAGGTCGATTTCCGGGAAGAATCTGTTTTCGTCAAGATTCGGTTCAAAAACAATATCCCAAAGAAGATTTGCGGCGGTTTCGGTCATTTTTTCGCCGCCGATTGCGTATTTATCGTCCGCGGTAAGAAGGGTTATTTCAATAATCTGCTTGTTTTTATGCTTACCGACGTCCGCTTCAAGAATTGCGCCGTACATTTCCGCAAGTTTTTTGTTAAGGGTTGTAAAATCCGGACAGCTTTTGCAGCCTTTTCGGAGCACAAAGGGAACAAGGGCATTCACCGTTGCTTTTTCTTTTTCAAGGGGAGTTACAAGGCAAAGGGTCATTCTGTTGTGTTTGAATTTCGGTTCGGTCACCGAATTCATAAAAGCGCCTTTTCCGATTTCTTTCCGGTTCAAAGTTCCGATCATTTCTTCTTTTACCTCATTTCATATGAACGTCTATCTGGTTATAAGGAATTTCGATTTTGTTTGCGTCAAAAGCAAGCTTAATTTTTTCGTTAAGGCGGCAGCGGAGGGTTTCGTAACTGTCCCATTTTACATAGACCTTGCAGACAATATCAATGCTGCTTTGACCCATTGCGGTCACCATTATGAAAATATCCTTTTCCTTTTCAACGAGAGGTTCGGAATCAACAGCTTCGCGGATGATTCTTTTTGCTTTTTCAAAATCCTCGCCGTAACCGATGGAATATACCGCATCAAGCCGGCGAAGACCGATTTTGCTGTAATTTATAAGGGTATCTCCCGCAACAATGCTGTTCGGAATTATGATTTCCTTGTTGTCCGCGGTAAAAAGATGGGTATGGATAAGTCCAACCTGGGAAACAAATCCGGAAACGCCTTCTTCCGGAATTTCAACAAAATCCCCGGCGTTGAAAGGCTTTGAAAAAAGAATTGTGATTCCGCTTGCAAAAAGGGCGATAATATCCTTTATTGCAAGGGAAAACGCAAGGGTGAACACGCTGAAAACCGCAAGAACGGAAGTTACCGGAATTCCAAGAACGCTTGCGGCAGTAAGAATTACGATAAAATAGAGAAGAAAAGCAACTATTCCGTGGAGAAATTTTGTTGCGCCCGGGGCAAGATTGCTTTTTTCAACGTAGCGCATGATAATTTTAAGCGCCCAATGAACAAGAATCGCGCCCACAATTACGGTAACAAGCGCCCAAAGAACACTTTCGCCGTATTTTTTTATTATTTCGCTCAGTTCCATTTTTTCAAGAGTATTGAGAAAAGCGTCAATGCTTTCGCTTGAAACTCCGCTTTCGGAAGCGGTAACCGCTTCTTCCGCTGTCATTAAAATCCGTTTCAAAATTCTGTCCTCCTTCCGGGGAAAAACAAATATATTATTCCTTTTTAAGTTTTGCAAAATTCGCCATAAGCTTTTTTGTGCCGACTTTTTCGAAGGCAATTTCAAGAAGGGTATCGCCGCTCATGGGTTTTGCGGAAACAACCATTCCCTTTCCGAAAACTTTATGGAAAACGGAATCGCCCGGGCGGAAGGAAGTTCCCTCCGCTTTCGGCGCTTCGGTAAAGGTTTTTTCAATCCGGACTTTTCCGCCCGGTTCATCTTCAAAATGATAGCTTATGTTTCTTCTCCGGCTTTCGCTTTCGTCGAAGAAATTTTTATATTCTTCCGGAATTTCCTCCGCAAAACGGGAAAGACGGTTGTGGTTCGTCTGGCCGAAAATCATTCTGCTTGCGGCGGCGGTAAGGAAAAGATTTTTTTTCGCCCTTGTGATTCCGACGTATGCAAGGCGCCTTTCCTCTTCCATTTCGGTCATATCATAAATCGCCTGCATTCCGGGGAAAACCCCTTCCTCCGCGCCGATTATAAATACGTTTTCAAATTCAAGACCTTTTGCGGAATGAAGGGTCATCATAAGTACGGAATCGCTTTCCTCAAGGCGGTCAAGATCTGTATAAAGGGCAACTTCCTCAAGGAATCCGGAAAGTTCGGCGTTTTCCGCCGCTTCCTGATATTTCATCATGTTTGTTTTAAGTTCGCCGATGTTTTCAAGGCGGGTTTCGCCTTCGGTTCCCTGGGCCCGGAGCATTTCGGTGTATCCGGTTTTTTCGCAAAGGGCATCGAAGAATTCCCCGGCATCAAAATCTTCGGCAATTTCCGCAAGTTCCTTGATCATATCGGTGAAACCTTTGAGCGCGACGCTTCTTTTATAAAGGTCGGCGTATTCATCGGAATGATCGAAAACCTCGAAAAGGCTCATTCCGGTAACGTCGGAAATATGCTGAGCGGCAGCAAGGGTCGTTGCGCCGATTCCGCGTTTCGGTTCGTTGATAATTCGCTCAAGGCGAAGATTATCCGCCGGGTTCGCGATTACGGACATATATGCAAGCATATCCTTGATTTCCTTGCGTTCATAAAAGCGAAGCCCGCCGATGATTTTATAAGGGACGCCCGCTCTCATAAAAGTACGCTCAAGGCTTGCGGATTGAGCATGCATTCTGTAAAGAACGGCAAAATCGCTGTAATTCGCGCCTTTTGAAATCCCGTCAAGAACTTTATCCGCGATAAATTCCGCTTCTCTGTCCTCATCAACACAGCGGCGAATGGTAATTTTGCTTCCGTCGCCGTTTGAGGTCCAAAGGTTCTTGCCTTTTCGCTCGGTGTTATGCTCGATAACCCTGTTCGCGGCGGAAAGGATATTCTGGGTTGAACGGTAGTTCTGTTCAAGGCGGACAACTTTTGCGCCCGGGAACTGCCGTTCGAAAGAAAGAATATTTTCTATGGTCGCGCCGCGGAATTTATAAATCGACTGGTCGTCATCGCCGACGACGCAAAGATTCTTGTTCTTATTCGCAAGCATTGCCACAAGCATATACTGGACGTGGTTTGTGTCCTGATATTCATCGACCATAATATATTTCCAGCGGTTCTGGTAATATTCAAGAACTTCCGGCTTTGTTTTAAAAAGCCTTACTGTTTCGCAAAGAAGATCGTCAAAATCAAGGGCGCCCGCTTCGTGGAGTTCCTTCTGATATGCGGCATATACCCTTGCGGTGATTTTCATTCTGTAATCGCCGTTGCGGTCGGCAATATCTGCCATATCTTCCGGGGATTCAAGGCGTTCCTTCGCGTGGCTTATGGAGCCGAGAAGAGGTTTCGGCGGAAACTGTTTTTCCTCCATATTGAGGTTTTTGAGGCATTTTTTTACAACCCGGAGGCTGTCATCGGAATCATAAATTGTGAAGCTTTTCGGAAGGTCTATCGCTTCCGCATCCCTTCTTAAAATACGGACGCACATGCTGTGGAAAGTTGAAGCAAAAACGTCCGCCGCTTCCGCGCCGAGCTTTGTCACAAGGCGGTTTTTAAGCTCGTCCGCCGCCTTGTTGGTAAAGGTTATGGTAAGGATGTTCCAGGGGCGGATTCCGCTTTCGATAAGCTTTGCAACTCTTGCGATAAGGACGGTTGTTTTTCCGCTTCCCGCTCCCGCAAGAACAAGAAGAGGACCTTCCCTATGGTTCACCGCTTCAATCTGGCGCGGGTTTAAACTTTCGTATGAAAAAGCCATTGGTTTACCTCCGGTTAAAATAAGCTAATTATATATTATATTATATAATTATGAATTTTTCAACACAAAAGCGCACCGACAAAAAAAGCCGCTCCGAAAGAGCGACTTTTTTACTGTTTCAATAAGGCCAGATAACTTCATCTTCGATGGTAAAGAACCATTCCTCGCTGATTTTTTCTCCGGAAACAAGTTCATATTCCATCAAAATCCCGATTTTTTCTCCGTCATCATAAATAACGGAATCTTTTAAAGATCCTGCATTGCAATTTTTTACGGTTTCCTCATCCCAGCTTGAGGTTTGAGAATTTCCTTTTTCCGCAATTCTTTCGTTTCTGTCAACAAAAACATTTATTGCAACTTCAATACCGTCCTTTTCTTTTTTAAGAACAGCCTGACGATATTCCGGATAATAATCGTTTTTCGGAGAAAGATTATTAAAAGAAAAACCGGATTTGTCTTCGCGCCTTTCCCAATCTATCGTACAGATGCTTCCGAAATAAATTTCGATTGTTTCGCCGTTTTCAGCAGCGTTTTTTGTTCCGGAAATTTCTCCTTTAACAAGTTCGGTCTTTGCGGTAAAACTGATATCCCCGTTTTTTGAAACGTAAATGTCGCCGATTATGCCTTGAAAAACCGCTTCTCCGATTCTTATTTCGACTGTGCTTCTTCCGAAATGGGTTATGGTTCCGTATTCAAGAAATTTTTCGTTGCTTTTATGCATCGGATTTGCCGGAGAAACGATCTGGTCGTTTCCGAATTCGTCGGTAATTTTTTCGCAGTGCATTTTTATAAGAACCGTTTCATTTTCCTCGTCAACGGTTATTTCATCCGCAAAAATTCCATTCTTTTGGATGAAACCTTTTTCGATTATTCCTTTTTTTGTAACAAAAAGTTCGGATTTCCAGGCACTTTCCCTTTGAAGTTCATACTTTTCGTCAATGTAGGAAATCACTCCGTGTTCCTGAAGCTCCACCAGAATTTTATATTCATTTTCACTGCTGAGAACGTGATTGAATCCGTGTTTCTGCAAAAGATAAGCATCGCTCATATTAAGCAAAAGAGAAACGGCCGCAGCTGCCAAAACCGCAAAAACAGCACAAATTCCGGCAAACTTTTTGATGTCGATTTTTCCTTTTTCCGGAAGGCTTTCCGCAATCTCCCTTGCGTAATCCTTTGCGTTTGCTTCGTGTATTTCAAAAATCGGCGTTCCTTTTTCCTGCGCTTCAAGATAAATTCCCAAAAGGCTTTCAAGGGCTTCTTCCCTTTCGGAACATTTTGCGGAATTTTTCTCAATATATTTTTTAACTTCAAAAAAATCGTCTTTATAGATTCCGTCAAGTCTGTTCATCATCTTCACCTCCAGAAAAATGTTTTTCGTCAGTATTTTTTATGATCGAAAATAATGGTTTCTTCTATGATTTTTTCCGGTTCATCGGTTTTGTAATATTTTATTTCCATTGCAACGTCGCCGTTTTCAAGAATATATACTTCCGGATTAAAATCCGCAAACTGATATATCGGATCTCCGTTTTCGTCATAAACATATCCCGGCAGACCGATTCCGAAGCCGTGTCCTCTCAGTTCAACAAATCTTCCTTCTTCGTCCCGTTCCGCATGGATTCTTACTTCAAGAGCTTTGTCTGCTATATATTCCACAAATTCCGAATAGACGAGTTTTGTTTTCTTTTCGGCTTTTATGGTTTCGGTTTTTGTTGTTCCGTCTTTAAAAGTTTCGGTGATTTCAACGCAGATAAGTCCTTCATCGTCAAGAAAAGGCATTCCGCTTTCGACCCAATCAAGGCTTTCGTCAAGCTTTCTCGGAACGGAATCCCAAATAAGTTCCTGACCGCCGAGTTCTTCGTTATATTCCGTGCGGACAACCGCCGTTGCTTTTCCGTCGGAAGTTGTAAGATAATAATAAACTTCTTCTTTTCCCGAAGTTTGTTTGCCTTCGATAATCGGGTCGTAATTATAGCTTACGAAAAACGGAAAATGCTTTTCCAAAATAACATACAGAATCCCTCTGTACTGCCAGCTCATATTGTTTATATCATTAAGATAAACCGTGACAATTTCGCCGGAGTTTATGCGTTTTGCAATTCCGGAATAATCCGCATTTTCATCCGAAGCGGTAAAATCTATCCAATAGCAAAGATCTTTTCCGGTCGCGTTGACCCTTACAACTTCTCCGGAAAAAGGAAGCCCGCCAACCTCCGCGGAAATTCTTCCGCTTTTTGTGTGCATCCATTGATATTCCCCGCCTCCATAAGTAAATCCGGGGTACTTAAAGGTATAGTGAAGCGGTGAAACCTGCTTTGTTTCGGAACGCATTATAACGGTAAAATAATCATCGGAATTATTTGAAGCCATTATGCCGTCAAAATACATTCCTGCGGCGGAAAGATTTGCGTCCTGGGTAGGATATCCATCATCCCCAACAGTAAGATATGCAGTATAGTTTTCGTCGCCTCTTCCAAAAGGCGCGCCGGAAAAGATTTCCGGAAATTTCATATAGTAGTTATATCCGTATTTTTGCATATAGTAATAATCGCTTGTGAAATAGGCAAGAACGGCAATAACAAAAGCAAAAACGGTTATTAAAACTCTTTTTATGATTTTCTTCTTTTCGGGACTTATGTGCGGAAGACCTTCGACAATCTCCTTCGCATATTCCTTAGGGGAACCTTCATGGATTTCGGAAAGGGGCGTTCCCTTTTCCTGCGCCTCAAGATAGATTGAATGGAGGGTTTCAATGGCCTCGTTGCGTTTTTCGCAGGCTTTTGCATGGGATTCGATATATTCTTTCACATCGTAAAAATCGTAAATATATTCACCTTTGAGTTCAGCCATTTTCTTCACCTCCGTTTAAAATTTCGTTCACCGAAAAATCAAGCAGATTCCACATCTCCCTGAATTTTGAAAGTTCTTCAAAACCTTTTTCGGTCGTTTTGTAATATTTTCTTGCGGGACCGTTAGAAACCGGAACTTTTTCGCTTTCAATAAGTCCGTCGCTTTCAAGCCGCAAAAGAAGCGGAAAAAGCGTTCCGTCGGAAACGTCGGACATTTTATATTCCAAAAGCTTTTTCGGAATTTCCCGGGAATAAAGCTTTTCCCTGCTTAAAACCGCAAGAACGCAGCCTTCGAGAATTCCTTTCATAATCTGGGTTTTGTTAATCAAAAAAATTCCTCCTTTCCGGTTCCTTGTATTACAATTATCCAAGTTCATTGTATTGCAAGCAACCGATTTTGTCAATAGATTTTCTATTCCGAATGGGAATATTTTCCCGGAAAGAAAAAGTCTTTTTTCAAATATGAAGGCTTTTTATAAAAAACTTGCAAAAAGAAAGTTAATATGTTATATTAAAGTGTAATATTATTAATTAACATGAGGTGATCACCATGAAAAGAACGGAGCTGAGGCTTGTTTTTGCCTCTCCGGAAGCTTTTGCCGAAGAGCCGATTAAAATCTGCGGCTGGCTTCGCACTTCCCGCAACTCCAAATCCATAGGCTTTATCGAACTTAATGACGGAACCTGCTTTACCAATATCCAGGTTGTTTATGAGGAAGATAAAGTTAATAATTTCAAGGAGATCAATAAGCTCAACGTTGGCTCCGCCGTTTCCGTAATCGGCAATATCATTCTTACTCCGGACGCAAAACAGCCTTTTGAGATGCACGCAACCGAAGTTATTATCGAAGGCGAATCCACCCCGGATTACCCGCTCCAAAAAAAGCGCCACAGCCTTGAATATCTCCGCACAATCGCACATCTCCGCCCGAGAACCAACACCTTCTCCGCCGCATTCAGAGTAAGAAGCGCCGCCGCATTCGCAATCCACCAGTTCTTCCAGAGCAGAGGATTTGTTTATGTTCATACTCCTCTCATCACCGGTTCCGACTGTGAAGGCGCGGGCGAAATGTTCCGCGTAACAACTCTCGATCCTTCAAATCCTCCGAGAAATGAGGATGGTTCCGTTGATTTCAGCCAGGATTTCTTCGGAAAAGCAACCGGTCTTACCGTTTCCGGTCAGCTTGAAGGCGAAGCGATGGCAATGGCATTCAGCAACATCTATACCTTCGGACCCACCTTCCGCGCAGAAAAATCCTATACCCAGCGCCACGCCGCCGAGTTCTGGATGATCGAACCGGAAATTGCTTTTGCAGACCTCGAAGACGAAATGCAGCTTTCCGAAGATATGATCAAATACATCTTCCGCTATGTTCTCGATAACTGCCCCAGAGAAATGAAATTCTTCAACGATTTTTATGACAAAGGCCTTATCGAACGTCTTGAAACCATCTGCACCCAGGAATTTGTTCGCCTTGATTACACAAAAGCTGTTGAAATCCTTACCGAAGTTAAAGACCGTTTTGAATATCCCGTATATTGGGGATGCGACCTTCAGACCGAGCACGAACGTTATCTTACCGAGGAAGTTTATAAAGCTCCTATCTTCGTAACCAACTATCCGAAGGAAATCAAAGCATTCTATATGCGCCAGAACGACGACGGAAAAACCGTTGCCGCCGCTGACCTTCTTGTTCCCGGAGTCGGCGAAATCGTCGGCGGAAGCCAAAGAGAAGAGCGTCTTGACGTTCTTATCGACCGCATCAACGAACTCGGACTTAAAGAAGAAGATTACAGCTGGTATCTTGACCTTCGCCGCTACGGCGGCTGCAAACACGCCGGCTACGGTCTTGGTTTTGAACGTATCATCATGTACCTCACCGGTATCCAGAACATCCGCGACGTTCTCCCCTTCCCGAGAACAACCGGTTCCGCAGAATTCTAATAACAAAAAACCGAAGCCGGAAGGAAATTCCTTCCGGCTTTTTGCATATTGCCTTCTCCTTGAGGAGAAGATGCCGTATGGCGTATGCCGCGGCGGATGAGGTGTTTTAAAATGAAAACCATAATCACAATCCAGCATACCGAATCCGTTCACCATACCAACGGAATGGTAGGTTCATGGACGGATTGGAGCCTTTCCGAAAAAGGTTCTGAACAGGCGGAAAACATCGGCAAAAACCTTTCCGCAGAACTTTCCGGAAAATACGTTATCTATTCTTCCGACCTTCTCCGCGCAAAACAAACCGCCGAAGCAATCGGAAAATATCTTGGCGTAAAACCGATATATAAAACCGAACTCCGGGAAAGAAACCTCGGCGAAGCTGTCGGAAAATCCGTCCGGTGGCTCCGGGAAAACATGGAAAAACCGGAAAGGACCGTTGACGACCGGCTTTTTCCTTCCGCCGAAAGCCGAAGAGAGGAATGGAACCGGCTTAAACCGTTTTTTGACGAAATAACTTCAAACGGCGAAAAATATATAATTATTGTATCTCATGGCGATCTGCTTAGCGTTTTTAACGCAATGTGGCTCGGTCTTCCTGCGGAATTCCTTGAAAAAGCCGAACTTTTCGGCGTTTCCGGCGGAGTTTCCTTCCTTTTTGAAAACGCCGAAGGCAAACGCTTTATCAAAAAAATGAGCGATACTTCATATATGAAATAAAGAGGTGACCGCAATGAAAAAGAGAATATTCTGCGTTCTTGTTGCGGCGGCTTTGGCTTTTTACGGGATTACCGCTTTCGGCGAAGAGCTTTCCTCGTCCGGAAACTGGTCGCCCGTTCCGGTTTCCGCCGACGAACTAAGCAGCCACCTTTATTATAAAATTGAAGACGGCGTTCTTGTTTTCAAAAATACCGAAAAGGGCGGAATCCTTCCGGATTATTCCAATATTTCGCGCGATGACCCCGCCGACTATGCCATTACCGAATGGTACAAACGAAAAAACGAAATCGAAAAAGTCATTTTTGAAGAATCCATTTCATATATCGGTTCCTACGTTCTGACTTACATGGATAAAGTCACGGAAATCGTCATTGAAAATCCCGCGGCGGAAATAAGCAAAAACGCGGTTTTGTTCAGCACAACAAAAAGAGCGGAACCTTTGAGCATTTTTGCGGCATCAACGGTAAAAACCGTTGACCGCTGGATCCGCGGAAGCGGAAACCGCCGAATCACCGAAGCGATCTCCGAACCGACAATGTATTACACCGATTTTGAAGAACATATCGAAAATTTCAAAAATCTTGAAGAAGCTTTGATGAACAACGGGGAAATTGAACCGGAACTTCTTTCCGATACCCTTATCCTTTTAAAAAACGTCCTTTCGGAAAAAGAATATGAATTATCCGATTACAAAAAAGCAATAGTCGGTGCGGAAAAACTTATTGACCTTCTTAAAGATGAACTTTCGGGAAAATGCGGCGAAAATCTTGAATACAAAATCGCTGCCGACCCGGAAACGGAAAAGTTTGAACTTATCATAACCGGAACCGGGGATATGTATGAATATGAAAACATCGAGGATACCCCTTGGCACAGCCTTTATGCCTATATCAAAAACGTTTATATTTCCGATTCCGTAACTTCAATTTCCGAAAAAGCTTTCGATGAAAACGCAACTTTTATCGTAAGCGTAAACTCGTTTGCATATTCTTTCGTAAAAGAAAACGGCTTTGATTACAAAATCGAAAAGCTCCGTATTCTTTTAATAGGAAACAGCCATACTGCCGATTATTCGGAATTTTTGCCGAATATAATTGCGGATATGAAGAATTCCGGACTTGAAACGGAGATTGTTATTACAAAATCCATCATCGGAAGCATCGGTCTTTTTTCCGGAAGGAACAGCAACGTAAACGCCGTTTACCGTTCCCATCTTCTTGCAATAGAAAACCAAAGCGGAGCATATCCAAGGCTTGCCGGAAGCCGCTTTGACCTTATAATCATTCAGGACTATATGGAATCCGTTGTTGATTCTCCGGAAATATTCAAGGCGGGACTTTCGGATTTTATTAAAACAATCAAAACAATCGCCTATGAAAACGGACAGGGCGAACCGGAAGTTGCATGGTTTGCGGATTGGGTCGATATCCGCTCCTGCGGCGGCGATACTTCCCTCCGGGACGGAAACGGAAACAAAATCCGGCTTGAGGTTTTAACAAGAGAACAGGTTTATGAAAAATCCCTTGCCAACATAAATTCCGTTGAGGAATCCATCAGAAACGGCGAGGAAAACATGCCGGATTTCGTAATAAACGGTTCCACAATAAAGCAGAACGGAATGAGCAGTTATTTCGGAACAACTGTCAATTATAACGATAAATTCTGCCTTCTTGAAAGGGATACGACCCATTTGACTTATGAATTGGGACGTTATCTCCTCGGCGCAGGCGTTATGGCGGAAATTTCGGCATATTACGGCACCGCTCTCTCTTCCGGAACCAGCGCAGTCGATGTTGCCTCGGCGCTTACTCTTGAAAACAAGCCGGAAGCAAGCGGCGAGGGAAACCAATACAGCGGTAAAATGAACGAAGAAACCCTTGCAGTTATCCGTGAATCGGTAAAAAATTTCAATACTTTTGCACAATCCGAATATACCGTTGACCCGCTTGACAAAGCTTTTGGAATTCTTGAAAACCGGAAATGGAACACTTCCGGAATTTCCGACCGAACTTCGGCTGAAAACGCAATTAAAAAGCAGATATCCGATATTCTCGGAAGTGATTTTGATATTCTTTCCGCGGAAGCAACGGATTTTGTTTCCGCAGGATTTTTCGATTTGTCGGTTGCTGTCCGTTACGGTTACAGCGTAAAGCAAACCGTTATCGAAATAAGGAATTATTCCCTCGGCGACCTGAACCTCGACGGCTTTGTTGACGTAAAGGACTCCTATACCGCAAGGCTTATCGTCGCAAAGCTTCTTGTTCCGACGGAAGAACAGCTTCTTGCCGGCGACGTTGATTCCGACGGAAAAATTTCCGCCATCGACGCAAACATAATCCGAAAATTTGCCGCGGGAATCATCGATTCCCTGCCCGTTCAATAAATAAAAAGAGGTGACATTATGAAAAAATATTCCGAAATGACCCGCGAAGAACTTCTTATTGAGAAAGAAGCCGTCCGGAAAAGATATTCCGAAAAAAAGGCTCTTGGCTTAAAGCTTGATATCTCCCGCGGAAAACCTTCCCCGGAACAGCTTGCCCTTTCCCTTCCGATGCTCGACCTTGTTAACAGCGAAACCGAAAATTTCAAATGCGAAAACGGCTTTGATATCCGGAACTACGGCGTTGTTGACGGAATTCCCGAATGCCGCCGCCTTTTCGGTGAAATTCTCGACGCTCCAATGGAAAACGTAATCGTCACCGGAAACAGCTCTCTCAACCTTTTCTATGACCTTATCGCCCATGCAATGTGCCACGGACTTCCCGGCGGAAAAGCCCCCTGGTGCGAATGCAAAGAGCGCAAACTCCTTTGCCCCGCTCCGGGTTATGACCGCCATTTTGCCGTCGGCGAACTTTTCGGTTTTGAACTAATAACCGTTCCGATGAATTACGACGGACCGGATATGGACGCGGTCGAGGAACTCATAAAGGACGAAACAGTAAAAGGAATCATCTGCGTTCCGAAATATTCCAACCCCCAGGGAATTTCCTATTCCGCAGAGGTTGTGGAACGTTTTGCAAAGCTTTCCCCCGCCGCTTCCGATTTCCGAATTTTCTGGGACAACGCATACGTTGTTCATCATCTTGATTTCGACGGCGAAACGGACGAAATTCCTTCGCTTCTCAATCTTGCGAAGGAAAACGGCAGGGAAGATATGGTCTATATGCTCGGTTCCACAAGCAAGATCACCTTCCCGACGGCGGGACTTGCGGCGGTCGCTTCTTCCGAGAGGAACACCGCCGATTTTAAGCGCACCCTTTCCTTCCAGAACATCGGTCCGGATAAAATAAACCAGATGCGCCACGTTCTTTTCTTCAATAATCTCGAAGGCGTGCTCAAACATATGAGAAAACAGGCGGAGATCATCCGCCCGAAATTTGAAACCGTGCTCACCGTGCTCAAAGAGGAACTTTCCGGAAGCGGAATTGCAGATTGGAACACCCCCAAGGGCGGATATTTTGTTTCCGCGGAGCTTCTTGATGGCACCGCGAAACGCACCGTTGCCCTTTGCCGGGAAGCGGGACTTGTTCTTACCGGAGCGGGCGCGGTTTATCCTTACGGCAAGGACCCGAAAGACAGCATTCTTCGGATTGCGCCCACCTTTGCTCCCCTTTCCGAACTTCCGGACGCAATGGAGATTTTCTGCCTTTCCGCAAAACTTGCGGCAATCGAAAAACTGCTTGGATAAGCGAAAAACGGAGGATTTTGTATGTTGATTTTAGCTTCCGGTTCCCCAAGAAGGCGGGAACTTTTAAGCCTTATTACCGATGAATTTGAAGTGCTTGTTTCCGGATGCGAAGAATTTGTTCCGGAAGGAACCCCGGCGGAAAAAGTTCCGGCAATCCTTGCGGAACAAAAGGCTCTTGCGGTTGCAAAGCTCCGCCCGGAAGACACCGTAATCGGTTCCGATACCGTCGTCGTGCTCAACGGCGAAATCTTCGGCAAGCCGAAGGATAAAGAACATGCCCGCGCCATGCTCAAAGCCCTTTCCGGCAAAAAACATTTTGTTTACACCGGGGTTGCGGTCGCCGAAAAAGGCGCAGTCCGTTCCTTTGTTCAAAAAACCGAAGTTGAATTTTACGAACTTTCCGACGAAACGATCGAAAAATATATCGAAAGTCTTGAACCGATGGACAAAGCAGGCTCGTACGGAATTCAGGGAAAAGGTTCCGTGCTCGTAAAAGGAATCGTCGGCGATTATTTCAACGTAATGGGTCTTCCGGTTGCGGAAACCGCAAGATTCCTTGGTCTTGTTTAATAGATAATAAAACAAAAAATCCGTCACTTCCGTGACGGATTTTTTTATGAATCCCCTCGCCACTGCTTACGCAATGTGGCTCTCTCCCCTTTAACAAGGGGCGCAAGTCTATTTTCCTGTTGAACCGAAGCCGCCTTTGCCCCTTTCGGTTTCCGAAAGTTCTTCGCAAAGAACGTATTCCGCCGGCATAACCGGCATAATCGCCATCTGCGCGATTCTGTCGTTCGGCAAAACGGTATAATCCTCGTCGGAACTGTTCATCAGACCGACGCAGATTTCCCCCCGGTAGTCGGAATCTATAACTCCGACGCAGTTTCGCGGAGCAATTCCGTGTTTTATTCCAAGTCCGCTTCTTGCGAAGATGAACGCGCCGTAACCTTCCGGAACGGCGATTGCAATTCCGACGGGAACAACGGCGCTTCCCCTTGCGGGAACGGTAAGCGGTTCTTCAATGCATGCATAAAGATCTGCCGCCGCGGAACCGGAAGTTGCAATCTTCGGAACAACCGCGTTTTCGCGGATTTTTTTAACTTTTATCTCAAACGCCATAACGTCTGCGAAGCTCCTCAACTTCTTTTGCAAGTTTGTCGGCGCGACGGTTTGCTTCGTCCGCTTCCATTCTTGCTCTTGCGGTGTCGCCGAGATATTCCTTAAGCTGGGAACGGATATGGTCGCAGTTTGCCGCTTCCTTTTTATATTCGCTGAGATATGCGATTGAGCAAAGAACAAGCGCATCGTTCATGGAAAGGCTCGGGTTTCTTACCATAAGGGAATCGATATCCTCGCTCATTTCCTTTGCAAGATCGCGGACATAGCCTTCCTGTTCGGTGGTTGCAATGGTGTAGCTTGCGCCCGCAACTTCTATTTTAACTTTAATAAGATTATCCATTCAAAATTTCCTCCCATTCGTCATAATACGACACCTATATTATAGCACGGGGAAAGCCTTTCTTGCAACGATTTGGACGCCTATTTTTAAGAAATTTTATTCTTTTTCGGAAAACCGGCGCTTTGTTTTTCATAGAATGGAAAAAACGCTTTTTGGAGGAAAAATGGCACTTATCGAAAAAGAATATAACCGCGCCGCGGCGGTTGAATACGCAAACCGCTGGGCATATTTCCGCAACCCGGAATATTACGATTTCAGTCCCATCGGCGGTGACTGCACTTCCTTTGCAAGCCAATGCATTCTTGCGGGCGGCGCCCCGATGAATTTCACCCCCGATTTCGGCTGGTATTACCGAAATCTCAACGACCGGGCTCCCGCCTGGACCGGAGTTAAATTTCTTTTCAATTTTCTGGTCAACAACAAAGGAACCGGACCTTTCGGGCACCCGGTTTCAATCGAAGAAATTGAACCCGGCGACATCTGCCAGCTTATAATCGACACGGAAGATTGGCAGCACACCCCGGTTATAACTTCCGTTGACGGCGGCAGACCTAATTTCAATACCGTAAAAATCGCCGCCCATTCCTACGATTGCGCCTGCAGACCCCTTTCGAGCTATCCTTTTTCCGCCGCAAGATTTATCCATATCGACGGGTACAGAATTGAAGAATAAAAAAGCGCCGGCAAAGCCGGCGTTTTTCTTTTTTATATTCCTTTTTTATAAAGAATATAGGAATAAACCATCGGTGCAAGAGCGGCAGCAAGGCAGAAAACGAAAACAAATTCCGAAAGGATGAATGCATTCACAATAAATGCAAATCCACAGATTACCATAAGCCATCCCGCAAGACGATGGGTTCTGTTCCAGTTTTCCTCGCTGTTGAGCGTCCATGGAATCTTATATCCGAAGGTATAGTTCTGTTTTGCCTTCGGAAGATAGTTACCGAGAGCGATAAAGATAATTCCCATAAGAATACAGCAGAGCATTCCGATGTTGACTTTTGTTCCAAGAGCATAAGCATAGGTTGCGCTCATTACCGCAATCGAAACCACCGGAAGAATCCAGTAAACGATCCCGATCGCTTTTGCGCCGATGTTGCTTTTTTTCGGGTCGGCATAGGTGACAAAAAGGCAGATGATATGAAGCGCCGCCATAATTCCCGGAATTCCGAAAACCGCCATGGTTTTTCCTGTCCAGCCGTTGGGCTGATTATCGTTTCCCCAATGGGTCGCCATTTCCGCCGGAAGCTGTTCCCAAAAAACGATTCCGATAATTACCGGCAGAAGGATAATTATTGTTGTTATAACAAGAAGCTTTTTATTTATTTTCATCGCTGTTCTCTCCTTTAAACTGGGCAAGCCAGAGCATTATCTCCTCAAAAACAGAAGTGTTGAGTTCATAGAAAACAAAATTTTTCTGCTTTGTTTCATAAACAAGGTCCGCTTTTTTAAGCACCGAAAGATGATACGAAACCGTCGCGCCGGTCATATCAAAATTTGATGCAATATCTCCCGCGGACATTTTTCCGTTTCTGAGCATCACAAGAATTTCTCTTCTTGCCGGGTCGGAAAGAGCTTTGAAAGTTTCGGCAAAGCTCATTTTGGTTCACCTCAGATGAATTTTACTGCGGTTCCGTATGCAACAACTTCTGCAGCACCTTGCATGATTGCCGAAGAGGAATATCGGATATTGATAACTGCGTCCGCGCCTTTTGCTTCCGCTTCTTCGACCATACGCTTTGTTGCAAGAGCGCGTGCTTTGTTCATCATATCGTTATAAGATTTAAGTTCACCGCCAACAAGGGTTTTAAAGCTTTGGGTGATATCTCTTCCGATGTTTTTGGTCTGGATTGTGCTTCCGCAAACAAGTCCGAGCATTTCAAATTCTTTTCCGGTGATGTAATCAGTATTTACTAAGATCATCTTCTTCTCCGCTCCTTATTTCTTTAATTCTTTCAATAAGTACATATATCATAATTCCGCTGAAAATTGCGGGAATTATTCCAAGCAAAACCTTGAACAGAAGGTTTTCGATCAGCATTATAATAATGCCGAAATAGACAATAAAATAAATTATCATCAAAACTGCCACAAGAAGCGGCGCAAGATATTTTTTCATACAGCCCTCCCTGATTTTTCAGCAGTTTTTCAGAATCCAGCCGGCGATATCGGAAATAATATTATCACCGATATGGCGCTCCTTTGAAAATTCCTTGGTGGCTTTTGAAATATCGTCATAAAGCGCCGGAACAAAACAATGGTTAAGACCTTCATAAAGGCGGAAACTGAAATTATCCCGGTTTCCGAAAAGTTTTTTATATTCGCCGAAGTCTTTTTCTGCGCTGACCTGCAAATCCCGGCTTCCCTGCATTATGAGCACGGGTTTTTCGGTTTTTTCAAGATATTCCGCCGCCCGGTGCTCACCCATTTCCTTGAAATAATAAAGGCTTACTCCGCCGGCATAAGGAATCTTTTTTGCTTCCTCATCGGAAAGTTCATAAAGATTTTCAAAGGATTTTCTGAATTTCTTCTCCTGAGCGGAAGCGACCCAAGCCATAATTCTGCTCTTTCCTTTTTTCATCTCCTCAAGTTGGCGGAAAAGAACATTCTCAAGGGTATCGGGAGTTCCCGCAAGAAGAACAAGACCCCGGAAGTTTCCGCCTTCCGCGTCAATTCTCGGGGCAAGCATTGCGCCCATGCTGTGACCGATTATAAAAATTTTTTCCGGATCGATTCTTGGAACGCCTCTCAGCAATTCCGCCGCAAGAACCGCATCCTCAATAACCTCTTCCTTAACGGTAAGATTGCCCTTTTTCATCATCTTTCTGCCATGGGCAAAACTTCTTTTGTCATAGCGGACGGAAGCGATTCCAAGCTTTCCAAGTCCTTTTGCGAGGTCTTTAAAAGGCGTAAGCTTCATAACTTTTTCGTCCATATTGCTTGAACCGGAACCATGGACAAAAACAACCGCCGGAACCGGTTTTTCAAGATTTTCCGGCAAGGTTAAAATTCCTTTAAGGGGAAATTCCGTTCCCTTGCCGATCAGGATTTTTTCCTCTGTCATAAATCCGCCTCCCTATTTAGAATTTTTTCTAAATAGAATATAACATACGTCGGCGCCGGTGTCAAGGGGTATTTAGAAAATTTTCTAAATAGTTTATTTGACGAATCCCTTCATTTTTTGCCCGAAGGCAAAAAAACGCCCCCCTTTTGATAAAAAAGGGGGGGCATTAATTATTATATAAGGATTATTTCGCGTAATCAACTGCTCTGCTTTCGCGGACAAGATGAACTTTGATCTGTCCGGGATATTCGAGTTCGCCTTCAATTTTTTCGGCGATATCGTGAGCGAGAAGCACCATTTTTTCGTCGTCGATAAGTTCGGGTTTGACAACGATTCTAACTTCGCGTCCCGCCTGGATTGCGAAGCAGTTGTCAACTCCTTCGAAGGAATTTGCAATTTCTTCGAGTTTTTCAAGACGTTTGATATAGTTTTCAAGGTTTTCGCGTCTTGCGCCAGGTCTTGCTGCGGAAATTGCGTCCGCCGCCTGAACAAGCCATGCAATGGTTGTTCTGGGTTCAACGTCGCCGTGATGAGCTTCGATAGCATGGATAACTGCTTCGGGTTCTTTATATTTTTTCGCAACGTCAACGCCGATGGTAACGTGGCTGCCTTCGATTTCATGGGTAAGGGCCTTGCCGATATCGTGGAGAAGACCTGCTCTTCTTGCCATGTTGGGGTCAACGCCGCCCATTTCGTTTGCAAGAAGTCCCGCAATCTGCGCAACCTCGATGGAATGCATAAGAACATTCTGGCCGTAGCTGGTACGGTATCTCATGCGGCCGAGAAGGCGGACAAGTTCGGGAGCAACTCCGCGGACTCCGCATTCGAGCACTGCGTGTTCGCCGTCCTGCTTGATTTTTGCGTCAACTTCTTTTCTTGCTTTATCAACGGTTTCTTCAATTCTTGCGGGATGGATGCGTCCGTCCTGGATAAGTTTTTCAAGAGAAAGTCTTGCAATTTCGCGGCGGACGGGATCGAAGGAAGAAAGAGTGATTGCTTCGGGAGTATCGTCGATGATGAGGTCAACACCGGTAAGGGTTTCAAGAGCGCGGATATTGCGTCCTTCGCGTCCGATAATGCGTCCTTTCATCTCGTCGCTGGGAAGCGGAACAACGGAAACGGTTGCTTCCGCAACGTAATCGGGAGCGCAGCGGGAAACCGCGGTTCCGATAATTTCGCGCGCTTTTTCTTCTGCTTCGTCTTTAAGCTGCTGCTCAAACTGCATGATGCGAAGAGCTTTTTCGTGGGAAAGTTTTGCTTCAACTTCTTCAAGAAGCTGGATTTTTGCCTGTTCTTCGGTATAACCGGAAATGCGTTCGAGCATTTCGAACTGGCTTTTTTTGATCTGTTCCGCTTCCGCAAGTCTTGCGTCCGCGGCCTGGATTTTTTCCTGCATGGCTTCCTCTTTTTTATCGAGGTTGTCAGCTTTCTTTTCAAGGGATTCTTCTTTTTGCTGGAGTCTGTGCTCGCTGCGCTGAACTTCCGCGCGGCGGTCTTTGATTTCCTTGTCCGCTTCGCTTCTGAGGCGGTGGATCTCATCCTTTGCTTCAACAAGAGCTTCTTTTTTGCGGCTTTCAGCAGTTTTGATTGATTCGTTTACAATGCGTCTTGCTTCTTCTTCGGCGGAACCGATTTCGGCTTCCGCAACTCTGCGTCTATATGCAACACCCACCGGGAAAGCGATTATCAAACCAACGACCAAAGCAATGATGCCAACGATCACGCAAACAAGAATATCGCTGGAAGTTAAATCAGCAAAGATATTCATGCTTTTGATAAAGGTCATGATTTCCATGGTGCTTTGAATATTCCTTTCTATATATATTAAATGCCAGAGGTCTGCTGCTGTAAAAAATAAACAGACTTGCACATGTTAATATAATAATAAACCTATTTAAAGTGACTGTCAAGGAATATTGTTCGGAAATGAATAATTTATATCCATTTTTATGCAAAAACGACCAAATTATACATATTTTTGCCGTTTTATATAATTTACAATATAATACTTCAAAATAAAATTCTGCTTTTTTGTCCTTGAACCGTTGACAAATGCCCTTGTCGGTGATAGTATTATCTTAATATTTTAAATGCGTTGATGGGGAAACCGAAGCGATTTTTTCTTCCCAGAGAGGACGGCAAGATTCTGAAAGCCCGCCCGTTGAAATTCGCCGAATACCATCCCCGGAGCGTGTGCAAGCGAAATTTTTTGCGAACACACCGTTGCCCGCTGCGTTAAGGCGGAACTTTTGAGCGCGGAAAAGATTTTCCGTAAACAAGGGTGGAACCGTGGAGCTTCAAAGCTTCGCCCCTTAATTTTTTGGGGCGAAGCTTTTTTTATTTGCCCCGCAAAAAAACAGGAGGTAAATTTATGGTTAAAGTATCCCTTCGTGGCGACGTTAAAGAATACGAAAACGGCGTCACCCCCTATCAGATTGCCCAGAGCATCAGCGCCGGACTTGCAAGAGTTGCCTGCGCGGCAAAAATCAACGGCGAAGGAGTTGATCTTCGCACTCCAATCGAAGAAGACTGCGAAGTTGAAATCCTCACCTTCGACGATCCTTACGGCAAAAAAGCTTTCTGGCATACAACTTCCCACGTTATGGCGCAGGCCGTTCTTCATCTTTTCCCGGATGCAAAATTCTCCATCGGTCCCGCCATCGACAACGGATTTTATTATGACTTCGACGTTGAAAAACCCTTCACCGTCGATGACCTCAAAAAAATTGAGGACGAAATGGCAAAAATCATCAAAACCGGTCTTGAACTCAACAAGTTCACCATGAGCGCCGAAGAAGCAAAAGAGATTATGAAAGACCAGCCCTATAAACTCGAACTCATCGACGAGCACGCGGGAAAAGGCGAAGCTCTTTCCTTCTATAAACAGGGCGATTTCACCGAACTCTGCGCCGGTCCCCATCTTATGAACATTGCTCCCATCAAAGCATTCAAACTCACTTCCACCACCGGCGCTTACTGGAGAGGCAGCGAAAAGAACAAGATGCTCTCCCGTATCTACGGAATTTCCTTCCCGAAAAAAGCAGAGCTTGAAGCATATATCGAAGCTGTTGAAGACGCAAAACGCCGTGACCACAACGTTCTCGGCCGCCAGCTCAAATATTTCTGCAACAGCGACTATATCGGACAGGGTCTTCCGCTCCTTATGCCGAAAGGCGCAAAACTCTTCCAGATCCTCAACCGCTATATCCAGGATAAGGAAGAATATGAATACGGCTACGTCATGACAAGAACTCCCCTTATGGCAAAATCCGACCTCTTCAAGGTTTCCGGACATTGGGATCACTATAAAGAGAATATGTTCGTTCTCGGCGATGAGGAAAAAGATAAGGAAGTTTTCGCTCTCCGTCCCATGACCTGCCCCTTCCAGTATCAGGTTTATCTTAACGACAAACATTCCTACCGTGAACTCCCCTTCCGTTACGGCGAAACTTCAACCCTTTTCCGCAACGAAGCTTCCGGCGAAATGCACGGACTTATCCGCGTCCGCCAGTTCACCATCACCGAAGGTCACCTCATCATCCGCCCCGACCAGCTTGAGGAAGAATTCAAAAACTGCGTAAAACTCATGAAAGAGGTTATGACCGACGTCGGTCTTTATGAAGACCTTTCCTTCCGCTTCTCCAAATGGGATCCGGACAACAGGGAAAAATATGAAGGCACCCCCGAAATGTGGGAAGAAGCCGAAGGCGCAATGAGAAAGATCCTCGACGACATCGGTCTTGAATATACCGAAGAAAAAGGCGAAGCTGCTTTCTACGGTCCGAAGCTTGACGTTCAGGGCAAAAACGTTTTCGGAAAAGAAGATACCCTCGTAACCATCCAGATCGATATGATGCTTGCGCAGCGTTTTGGAATGACCTATATCGACCAGAACAACCAGGCGGTTTATCCTTATATCATCCACAGAACCTCTCTCGGATGCTATGAAAGAACAATCGCTCTCCTTATCGAAAAATACGGCGGCGCACTCCCCACCTGGCTTTCTCCCGAACAGGTTCGTATCCTTCCCATCACCGAAGACCAGAACGAATATGCGGAAGAAATCAGAAAAAAACTTCTCCGACTCGGCTTCAGACCGGAAGTTGATTCCCGTTATGAAAAAATCGGCTTCAAAATCCGCGAAGCACAGCTTGAAAAAGTTCCCTATATGCTCGTAGTCGGCGCAAAGGAAATGGAAGAAGGCAAAGTTGCCGTCCGTTCCAGAAAAGAAGGCGACCTCGGCGCGGTTGCTCTTGATGAATTCATCGCAAGAATCCGCGAGGAAGTTGACAACAAAGTCTGCAAATAATCCAAGCGCCCCTTGTTAAAGGGGAAGGTGCCGCATGGCGTAAGCCGCGGCGGATGAGGTGTTTGCAAACAATATCATATCCGCAAAAAGGAAAAGGACGGCTCCGCCGTCCTTTTTTTATTTTTTCCGCAACATTTTCCGCATAAATCATACTTACATATTGAAGACAAAAAAATATGTGATATGATTTAAACATAAAGGAAGTGGTTTTTTATGATAACAATGATGATTTCCGCGATTGAAAACGATTTTCAGCGGGAATTTATTACGGAGATTTATAAAAAATATTATTCCGCCATGCTGAAAAAAGCTTTTTCGCTGCTTGATAACAACGAAGATGCCGAAGAACTTGTTCAGGAAGTTTTTGCCGACCTTATAAAGCGCGTTGATTCCGTTATGGCTGTCGAAAGAAAAAAGCTTCCTGCATATCTTTTTTCCGCGGTAAAATTCAGCGCATATACAAGGAACAAAAAGCAAAGCCGCTTGAATTTTTCGGATTTTGAAAGCGAAGATATTGAGCTTGTTAAAGACGAAAATTCCATTCCGGAGGAGATTTATTTAAAAAACGAAGCGGTTGCGGAACTTCGGGCGGCACTTGAAAAAATTCCGGAAAAATACAAAAATCTTCTTGAATTCAAATACATACTCGGTCTTTCGGATTCCAAAATAGGCGAAAGATTCGGAATTTCCGAAAGCGCGGTCCGTTCCGGACTTTTAAGAGCGCGCAGAAAGGCTTATTCCGTTATGAAGGAGGTTGAATGATATGACATATAATCTTTCGGAAAAAGCGATTGCGGAAAAATATGAGGACCTTCTTTTCACAAAAGTAATGGCTCTTTATGCGGCGGAGGAAAGTGAAAAAATCCTTTCGGAAATTGAAAACGAAGAACCCGCCGACCCGAAAAACATTGAAAAAATCTATTCGAAAACCGAACGCCGCGAAAATTTTTCGACCCTTTGGAAATATTCCAAAAAACTCGTTACCTTTGCGGCTATGGTGGTTTTTGTTGCGGTAATTTCCCTTTCTTCGGTAGTTGTTGCTTCTGCGGAAGCGCGCGAAGCCGTTGCGGAAGCGATTTATCATCTTATGATTAAAGAATATGACAGATATACGGAAGTCAGCATTGGCGAAAGCACCGGATTTATCGACCCGGAAATTTATGATTGGGAAGGTGCTTATGGTCTGACTTTTGTTCCGGACGCATATAAATTCAAAGAGAAAAAATCCGCAGGAACAAAAAACGTAATAATTTATGAAAGCAACAACGGACATTTTACTTTTTCGCAATCAAACGGCAATCCTATTGCAAGAGTTGATACCGAAGACGCAGAAAATGTTGAAACTATTATAATCAATGAAAGTGAGGCTCTCCTTGTTGAGAAAGATGGATTTGTAATCATTACCTGGAACAATCAAAACACTTTCTTTTCATTAAGAGGAACATTACCCGCAGATACTTTAATTTTTATGGCACAAGGCATTAAACCCCTTGGCAAAACCGAAACCGAAGAATATGAATTCGTTGACCCGGAGATTTATGATTGGGAATGGGCTTTTGCGCCGACTTATATGCCTGATGGATGCCACTTTGAAAAATTCCAAGATCTGATCAATCAGAAAATTGTTTCATACAAATTAAATGGTAAATATATAGTTTTTCAACAAGCACAAGGTGAAGGATTTTCATATGTGGACACCGAAAATGCTGACCTTACAAAAACTATATTTATTGGAGAAAGCGAGGCTTTTTTGGTTGTAAAAGGCGAATCTTCCTCTGTATATTGGAATGTTGACGGTGTATTGCTGAAAGTAAGCGGAATGGCACCCACCGAAGAAATCATCAAAATCGCAAAGAGCATAAAGCCCATCGAAAAATATGAAGCACCAGCCGAAGAATATGAATTTATCGATGCCGAGGTTTTTAACTGGGAAGGGGCTTATGCGCCAACATATATGACCGAAGAGTTTGTTCAAACCGATTGTAGCATCGGTACAGATATTAAAATTCATATCTATACTTTTGAAGATAAATTTATATACATTGAGCAAAACGGTACAACAGCTGGATCACATATCGACACCGAAAATGCTGATATAATAAAGGAGCTAACCATCAATAACAGTCAGGCGCTATATGTTGAAAAAGGCGGGTTAGCATACATAACATGGAGTTTTCCTGATACACTGTTGTTTGTTTGCGGTAACATCGACGGAGAAGAAATCATCAAAGTTGCCGAAGGCATCAGACCTATGAACTGAACCTTTTAAAAAAGGGCGGAATTTTCCGCCCTTTTTTCAGCCTCCCCTATTAGTGGAGGTGGCATTGCGAAGCAATGACGGAAGGGTGGTAACGCATTTTGCATTTTTACGGCGGGAGCAAGCCCCCGCCCTACCGTAACGCGATTGGGTTATAGTTTCAAAACCGTAGGGGCGGATAATATCCGCCTTTTTTCAGCCTCCACTATTAGGGGAGGTGGCATTGCGAAGCAATGACGGAAGGGTGGTAACGCATTTTGCATTTTTACGGCGGGAGCAAGCCCCCGCCCTACCGTAACGCAGAGAACGGAACGGTCAAGACCGTTCCCTACCATAAAAAGCTTTTTGCGTTATTACCAAACTTTTCCGTTGGTTTTTGTGCATTTTGCACTTTAAAAGCAAACCGGCGCTTTGGATTTCTTCCGAATATATTGTTAAAACGCCACAAATAAAAGCAATTTTAAAGCCTATTATAATGATTTTTACACAAGTTGGAATCGTTTCCACCCTTATTGTCTATAATATATTATTATTGACTATCAACGGCTTTTTGTGTAAAATATAATGGTTGTAAAATACCCCTGTAAGGAGGATTAACCAGATGCAAGGTGCAGATTTTTGGATATCCAAAATCACCGAATCAATTCAAACCGCTTACGGCGAAAAACCCGAAGAAGCGGACTATTCACATATCTATGATGCCGCCGCAGAAACCCTTCGCGGAATTCTTGCGGAAAAATATGCAGCTTCCGCCGCAACCCATTCTTCCCGCGGCGAAAAAAGAGTTTATTATCTTTCCATGGAATTCCTCATGGGACGTTCTCTCCGCAACAATCTTCATAACCTCGGAATGACAAAGGATTTTGAAAAAGCAATAAAATCCTTCGGCGCGGATCCGGAACTTGTTTATGCCGAAGAACCGGATGCAGGCCTCGGAAACGGCGGACTTGGAAGACTTGCCGCCTGCTTCCTTGACGGTCTTGCAACAATCGAAAAACCCGCAATGGGATATTCCATCTGCTATGAATTCGGAATCTTCCGCCAGAAGCTTACCGAAGGCTGGCAGACCGAAAAACCGGACGATTGGCTTCCGGGCGGAAAAGCATGGCTTGCGGAAAAACGCGAACACGCCGTTGAAGTCCGTTTCGGCGGAGAAATCGAAGAATCCTGGCACGACGGATATCACCAGATTCTCCATAAAAACTATGACAGCGTTCTTGCGGTTCCCTATGATATGTACGTTCCCGGTTTTGATTCCGCGGACGTTTCCCGTCTTCGCCTTTGGCAGGCGGAAACTTCCGGAATCGATATGGAACTTTTCAACCGCGGTCTTTATGCGGAAGCAATGAGAAAGAATTCCGAAGCAAAGGCAATAAGCTCCATTCTTTACCCCAACGACAACCATTCCGACGGAAAGGTTCTCCGCCTTAAACAGCAGTATTTCCTTGTATGCTCTTCCATTGCCGATATTGTCCGCCGCCATCTTGCCGCATACGGAACTCTTGAAAACCTTGCGGAAAAAGCGGCTATCCATATCAACGATACCCATCCGACCATGGCTATCCCGGAACTTATGCGTATTCTTCTTGATGAATGCGGATACAGCTGGGAAAAATCCGCCGAAATCTGCTTCAATCTTTTCAGCTATACAAACCACACCGTTCTTCCGGAAGCTCTCGAAAGATGGGATGCGGGAATGTTCCGTTTCCTTCTTCCCCGTGTTTACGGAATTATCTGTGAATTCGACCGCCGCCTCCGCATAATCCTTCGTGACAAAGGTTTCAGCGATTATGAAATCAGCCGCATGGCTGTTGTTGAAAACGGCGAAATAAGAATGGCAAATCTTTGCGTTTTTGCAACCCACAGCACAAACGGCGTTTCCGAACATCATCTCACCGTTATGGAAAACAGCGTTTTCGGTGACCTTTACCGTGCATTCCCGGAACGCTTCACAAGCGTTACAAACGGTATCGCCGCAAGAAGATGGCTTTGCGCCGCAAACCCGGAACTCACCAGATTCGTCAAAAAATACGGCGCAAGGGATTTTGAAAAGAAATACAACAAGATGCACAATCTTGCAAAACACGCGGACGATCCGGTCTGCCTTGAAGATTTCGGCAAGGTAAAACTCAAGAGAAAAGAACTCTTCGCAAAAGAAAACCGCGACGTTATGGGAAACAGCCTTGACCCCTCTTCCCTTTTCGACGTTCAGGCAAAGCGCCTTCACGAATACAAGCGCCAGCACCTCAACGCCCTTCGCATAATCTCCCTTCTCAACGAGATTGAAGCAAACCCCAACGCGGATATCGACCCGAAAACCTTTATCTTCGGCGCAAAGGCCGCTCCCGGTTATTACGTTGCAAAACGCATCATCCGTCTTATCTGGTGCATCGGAAAAGAACTTTCCGAAAGCGCTCTTAAAGATACCCTCAAGCTCTGCTTCCTTGAAAACTACAGCGTAACCACTTCCGAACTTCTCATGCCCGCAGCGGATATTTCCGAACAGATTTCTCTTGCGGGAACCGAAGCTTCCGGCACCGGCAATATGAAACTCATGCTTTCCGGCGCGGTGACTCTCGGAACTCTTGACGGCGCAAACGTTGAAATCCTCCGTGAAGTCGGCGAAGAAAACTTCCTTAAATTCGGTATGACTTCTGACGAAGTTGATGCGCTCCGCCTTAAGGGTTACAACCCCATGGAATACATCGAAAAGAACGACGAACTCAAAGCCGCCCTTGACCGTATGCGTCACGGAATCGCCGGCGAAGATTTCTCCGACCTTGCGGATCTTATCGAAGGCAAGGATTTCTATATGGCTGCCGCAGATTTTGAAAGCTATATGGATATCCAGCGCAAAGCCCAGGAACTTTTCCGCGATAAGGAAACCTGGAACCGCATGGCTCTTATGAACGTTGCCGGTTCCCCCGCCTTCTTTGTTGACAGAACCGTTCAGGAATACTGCGACAGAATCTGGAATATGTAATTAAAAATTCAAACAAAAATCCCTCCGGTAAATCCGGAGGGATTTTTTTGTAAAAAACCATTGACAAATATATCGGCCGACGATATAATTATATCGTAAGCCGATATAACGGTTAAAGATATATCGAAGGGGGATATGCTTATGGAAAATGTAGCTCTCACCGAAGCGGTTTTTTATATTTTGCTTTCGCTCAGCGAACCGCTTCATGGCTACGGAATAATGCAGAACGCGGAAAAACTTTCAAACGGAAGGGTTAAACTTGCCGCCGGAACCCTTTACGGCGCAATCAACACCCTTCTTGAAAAAGGCTGGATAACTTTTGTTCCCGGGGAAAGCGGCGACCGCAAAAAGGAATATATTATCACAGAACTCGGAAAAAAGGCGGTTCTTTCCGAAATCGAACGCCTTAAAGAACTTGTTGAAAACGGCGAAAAACTGACGGGAGGCTGGGAAAAATGAGAAAAGTCATAAAAAAATTATTCTGGGCCTGGGATTTTGAAAAAGAGGAAAAATGGCTTAATGAAATGGCCGCAAAAGGTCTTGCCCTTGTTGACTATTCTATTTTCCGCTATTCTTTTGAACCTTGCGAACCCGGCGAATACAGCTTTAAGATCCAGCTTCTTGAACATAATCCCAACCACCCCGAAAGCGAACAGTATATCCGTTTCATGGAAGAAACCGGCGCAGAACAGGTTGCAAGCTATCTTAACTGGGTCTATTTCCGCAAAAAGACCTCCGAAGGTTCTTTCGAGATTTTCTCCGACATCGAATCAAAGCTTAAACACCAAATCCTTATTAAAAAACTACTTCTTCCTTTCGGAGTATTGAACCTTTGCGTCGGAATAGGAAATATTATAAACACCTGGTTCAACGCAAGAGAGATAATATGGGTTCCTTTTATAAATATTGCCTGCGCAGTTTTGATTTTTTGGGGCGTTTCCAGAATAAACAAAAAAATCAAGGCACTTAAAAAAGAACATTCCATAAGGGAGTGAAAACCTGATGGCTGAATTCATAAAATCCGCACTTCCCTTTTTCCTGATCGGCATTTCCCTTGCGATTTTTGCCGCGGGATATTATAAAAAACACCGCGGAAAAGAAGACGAAAACGATTGGGATTTTTCCTCCATAGGACCAATCCTCGGCGTTGCCGTTGGAATTGCCATCGGAACCGCAAGCGAAAGCATTGGCGCGACCCTTGGCGCGGGAATCGGAATTTTTATCGGAACAATGACATAAATAATCTCCGAAAATATAAGAAAATAAAAAAATCCTCCGGATTTCCGGAGGATTTTTTATTAAACAAGTTGCTGTTCGTTTATCATAAGCTTGAAATCAAGACCGAGTTTTTCCGCGGCGGTTTTGCAAAGAACCATTCTGTCCATAAAAATTCTGAAATAATCCATTACGGAACCGTAACGGGTATCGACGGAAAGCTTGAGCTTTATAAGAGTTTTGTTCTCGTTGATTTTAAGTTCCGCTTTTTTTACGGAATAGTTAACCTTGTCATGGGCGTCGAAGGTTTCCTCATCGTCGTTCTGAACGCGGCTTCTGCGGACGTCGGATTTATCCGCAATAATAAGAGCCGCCGCCATGGGGCTTATGGGTTTTCCGGTTCCTTCGTCGTGGTTTCCGATTGCCATTACAATATCGGAAATTTCCGCAGGATCCATTCCCATTTTATCAAGGATCCGGAAAGCCATAATCGCGCCGCTTTGGGAATGGTCGCTTCTGTTGACTACGTTTCCGATATCGTGGAGATATCCCGCAATTTTAACAAGTTCCACTTCCCTTTCGGAATAACCGAGGGTTTCCATTATGTATGCGGCTTTTTCCGCAACAAGACAGACATGGGCAAAGCTGTGTTCGGAAAAACCGATTGCTTTAAGCGCTTCGCCCGCTTTCTGGATATATACTTTGACCGTGGGGTCGTTTTTTACTGTTTCATAAGTTACCAAAGCGTAACACCTTCTTTCATATAATAGTAAAGCACCGATTGTAATTATATGCCATTGATTTTAATTTGATTCGAATATTTTTTAAAAATTTTATGAATTTTTTAAAAAAAGCCCTTGACTGTTACGTTGCGTAATAGTGTAATATGAATATCGCAGGGAGATGTTTTTTATGTTTACAGTAAACGAAGCGAGCAAAATTGCCGGAATAAGCGTCCGGACTTTGCAGTATTACGATAAAATCGGACTTTTGCCGCCAAGCGGTTTTACAGATTCCGGATATCGGCTTTATGATGAAAATTCTTTGGAAAGACTTCAGACAATTCTTCTTTTCCGGGAACTGGAATTTCCGCTTAAGGAAATCAAAAAAATCATCGAAAACCCGGATTTTGACAGGGAAAAAGCCCTTTCCGACCAGATAAATCTTTTAAAACTCCGGCGCGAACAGATCGATTCCCTAATCTCCCTTGCCGAAAAACTTATTAACAAGGAGGAAAAAATCTTGGATTTTTCTGCATTTGATAAAACAAAACTTAAAGAATATGAGGCGGAAGCAAAAGAAAAATGGGGCAAAACTTCGGCTTTTAAAGAATTTGAATCTAAAAACGAAGTCCGTTCCGATGATGAAAACTCTTTTATCGCCGGCGGAATGATGAAAATTTTCGAGGAATTCGGAAAAATTTCCGGCGGTTCGCCAAAATCCGAAGAAGCGCAAAAGCTTGTTGAAAAGCTCCAGGGCTTCATTAGCGAAAATTATTACAGCTGCACCGACGAAATCCTTTTCGGGCTCGGGCAAATGTATGTTTCCGACGAGCGTTTCACCGAAAACATCGACAAAGCCGGCGGCAAAGGCACCGCGGAATTTGTTTCAAAAGCAATCGCGGCTTTTTGCGGCAAATAAGAATTAAAAAAAGACGGCTCCGCCGTCTTTTTTTAATTAAAGCATTTCTGCCGCTTTTTCAAGAATGATTTTTGCAAGTTCTTCCTTGCTCATAAGTCCGGTTTCGTGCTCAAAGTTTTTTCCTATGAGCACGGCGGCATTGGTATCAACGCCGAAGCCGGTGTTTTCGGATGCAATGGAGTTTGCAACTATCATATCCGCGTTCTTGGAAACGAGCTTTTTGCGGCTGTTTTCAATAAGGTTTTCCGTTTCCATGGAAAAACCGATAACCACCTGACCGGATTTTTTGCTGCTTCCGATTCCCGCAAGAATATCCTTCGTGCGTTTGAGCACGAGGCAGTTGTCGCCTTCGGCTTTCTTGATTTTCTGGTCGGAATATTCCGCCGGAGTATAATCCGCAACAGCCGCCGCCATTACGATTATATCGGAATTTTCCGCCCTTTTTGCAACCGCGTTATACATATCCTCCGCGGATTCCGCAAAGACGGTGCTCACTCCGTGGGGCGGGCGGATTTCGGTTTTTCCGCTTATAAGAGTTACCTCCGCGCCCATGGTTTTTGCCATTTTTGCAAGGGCATAGCCCATTTTTCCGCTTGAACGGTTTGTAATAAAGCGAACCGGGTCAATGCTTTCGCGGGTTGCTCCCGCGGTTATGAGCACGCGTTTTCCAAGGAGCTGCTCATCCGCAAAAAGCGCTTCCTCAACGGCGGAAATAAGTTCCGGAATTCCCGCAAGGCGTCCGCTTCCGATTGCTCCGCAGGCAAGTCTTCCGCTTTCGGATTCGATGATTTCCCAGCCGTCCGCTTCAAGAACCGCAAGGTTGCGCCTTGTTGCCGGGTTTTCGAGCATTCCGGTGAACATTGCCGGCGCTATTATCTTCTTGCAGTTTGCCGCGAGCACGGTTGTTGAAACCATATCGTCCGCAATTCCGTTTGCGATTTTTGCAATTATGTTTGCGGTCGCCGGCGCGATAAGAACGGCGTCCGCCGTTCTTCCAAGGTTCACATGGGCAACCGGATCCGTTCCCTTTCCGTCAAAAAGCGAGGTATAAACGTGGTTTTTTGTAAGTGCCTCGAAAGTTAAGGGCGCAACAAATTCGGCGGCATGTTCCGTCATAACGACGTTTACGTTGACGCCTTTTTTGGTGAAGTATGAAGCGATTTCGCAGACCTTATAGGCTGCGATTCCGCCGGAAACCCCAAGAAGAAGATTCTTCTTTTCGGGCATATCAGTCTTCCTCCACGGTTACCTTGTTTACGCGGTATTTGTCGCCGATGAACTCTGCGATTGCGAGTTTAAGGGGTTTTTCGGAGATGATTTCGTGATTTTCCTCAGCGTCTTCGCTGATTTTGCGTGCGCGTTTTGCGATTGCAACAACGTTTGCATAGGGGCTGTTGAGCTGGTTGAGATCGTAAGTATCGTTCGGGTTAAGCAAGGTTTTCTGCCTCCTCTAAAATTTGTTTAAGGACTTCCTGCATTGCGGTTTTGCTGCAACGTTCGCCCTCGATTATATCTTTTATTTTTATGGCGGCGTTATCCACCAAATCGTTGACAATAAAATAATTATAAAGTTCCGGCGCTTCATGAAGTTCTCTTTTCGCTTCGTGAAGTCTTCCTGCAATTGTTTCCGCATCCTCGGTGTTTCTTCCGACAAGGCGGCTTTTAAGTTCCTCGATGCTCGGGGGAAGAAGATAGACAAGAGCCGCTTCCGGCATCATCTTTCTTACGTTTTTTGCTCCCTGGATTTCAATATCGAGGATAACGTCCTTTCCTTCGGAAAGCTTTTGTTCAACGGCGCTTTTCGGCGTTCCGTAATAGTTGCCGTTAAAAACGGCATATTCGAGCATTTCGCCGGTTTCGATATCGTGCTCGAATTCTTCCTTTGTTTTAAAACTGTAATGAACTCCGTCGATTTCGCCCGGGCGGGGTTTTCTTGTTGTTGCGGAAACGGAAAAATAAAGGTTGTCCTCAATTTCAAAAAGACGTTTTATAACCGTTCCCTTTCCGACTCCGGAAGGACCGGAAATTACAGTAAGAACTCCTCTTTTATTCATCTTCGCCCTCCGCAGTCATTCTTGTTCCGACGGTTTCCGGCTGGATACCCGAAAGGATAACATGACCGGAATCCATAACGAGAACGGTTTTTGTTTTTCTTCCGAAGGATGCGTCGATAAGGGTTCCCTTTTCGCGCGCTTCGGTTATGATTCTTTTAATCGGCGCAGATTCCGGAGAAACCATTGCGATAACGCGGTTTGCGTTTATAAGGTTTCCGAATCCGATGTTTACGAGCTTCATTTTAAAAAAGCCTCCGTTTTATTCGATATTCTGGATCTGTTCGCGGATTTTTTCGATTTCGGATTTAACGTCCACAACAATCTGGGCAATTTCAACATCGGAACATTTGCTTCCGGTGGTGTTGATTTCGCGGTTGACTTCCTGGATAAGGAAATCGAGCTTTCTTCCGACCGGTTCGTTGAGGTTCACAATTTCGCGAAGCTGGGCAATATGGCTTCTCAGTCGGACTGTTTCCTCATCAACGGCAACTTTGTCGCTGTAAATTGCCGCTTCCTGAATGATTCTTGCTTCGTCGATCTGTTTTCCGTCAAGAACCTCAAGCATCTTGTTATAAAGGCGTTCGCGGTATTCCTTAACGGTTTCGGGACTTCGTTTTTCGATGATTCCGACTTTTTCTTCAATATAAGCGGCTCTGTTGAGAACGTCAGCCTTCATTTTTTCGCCTTCGGTTTCGCGCATTTCAACAAACGCGGCGGCGGCTTTTTTTGCAACGGATTCAACGTCCGCCCAAAGAGCATCTTCGTCGGTCTGGGCTTTCACAACTGTGAAAACGTCCGGGAATTTTGCAACAACGGAAAGGGAAAGATCGTCGGCAAGGTCAAATTCGTCCTTTACGGAACGGAGAGCTTCGATATAGCTTCTTGCAACTTCCTTGTTGATGGTGATTTCCTCGTTTGCGCCTTCAATGGTCTGGATCATAACTCCGACGTCAACTTTGCCTCGGCTTATGACCCCGGAAAGAAGGCGTTTGAGTTTTTCCTCAAGGAATCCGCAGGAACGGGGAACCCTTGCGGAATATTCAAAATAGCGGTGGTTTACGGATTTTATTTCAACGCGGATGTTTCTTCCGTTAAGAATTTCTTCCGCTGCGCCGTAACCGGTCATGCTTTTAATCATTTTTTAATTCCCTCATCTTTTCAAAAGATTTATGAAAATACGGCGGGAGCAAGCCCCCGCCCTACTGTAATTCTTTGTATGGGAGGCTTTATGCCTATAATTTTCTAATATATAATATTATACTTTAAAAACCCGCTTGTCAAGAAAAACAGCTATTTTTTAGCGGAATATGGCTTTTATAAATTATAATCACTTGACTTTATCAAGTTAAAGGGATATATTTATATAATAAGGCGAAATGTCAAATCATTACTTTTTTTCAAGGAGTGTTACAATATGTTGGCAACCGAAAAAACAATGGAAAAAATCGTCGCACTTTGCAAAGGCCGCGGATTCGTTTACGCAGGTTCTGAAATTTACGGCGGTCTTTCCAACACCTGGGACTACGGCCCTCTCGGTGTTGAATTTAAAAACAACGTAAAACGCGCCTGGTGGAAAGCATTCGTACAGGAAAGCCCCTACAACGTAGGTCTTGACGCAGCGATCCTTATGAATCCCCAGGTTTGGGTAGCTTCCGGCCACGTAGGCGGTTTCTCCGACCCCCTTATGGACTGCAAAGCCTGCAAAACCCGCCATAGAGCAGATAAACTTATCGAAGACCAGACCGGAATTTCTCCCGAAGGCTGGGAATTCAGCAGAATGAGAGAATTCGTTGATGAAAAGAACGTTGTTTGCCCCAACTGCGGCGCACATGATTTCACCGACATCCGTTCCTTCAACCTTATGTTCAAAACTTTCCAGGGCGTAACCGAGGACGCAACCAGCCAGATCTATCTCCGTCCCGAAACCGCGCAGGGAATTTTCGTAAACTTCGAAAACGTACAGAGAACCACCCGTAAAAAACTTCCTTTCGGTATTGCCCAGGTCGGTAAATCCTTCCGTAACGAAATCACTCCCGGAAACTTCACCTTCCGTACCCGTGAATTCGAACAGATGGAACTCGAATTCTTCTGCAAACCCGGAACCGATATGGAATGGTTCGCATATTGGAAAGATTACTGCGAAAACTGGCTTCTCCGCCTCGGCATGAAGAAAGAAAACCTTCGCCGCCGCGACCATTCTCCGGAAGAACTCTGCTTCTATTCCAAAGGCACCACCGACTTTGAATTCCTCTTCCCCTTCGGCTGGGGCGAACTTTGGGGCGTTGCGGACAGAACCGACTATGACCTTACCCAGCACAGCAACCATTCCGGCAAAACCCAGGATTATTTCGATCCGGAAACCAACGAAAGATATATTCCTTACGTTGTTGAACCTTCCCTCGGCGCAGACCGCGTAACCCTTGCGTTCCTCTGCGACGCATACGACGAAGAAGTTGTGGGCGAAAAAGACGTCCGTACCGTTCTCCGCCTTCATCCCGCGCTTGCTCCTTTCAAAGCCGCGGTTCTTCCTCTTTCCAAAAAACTTGCGGAAGGCGCCCTTAAAGTTCACGACGAACTTGCAAAACACTTCATGGTCGATTACGATGAATCCGGCTCCATCGGCAAACGTTACCGCCGCGAAGACGAAATCGGTACTCCTTTCTGCATCACCTATGACTTCGAATCCGAAGAAGACGGCTGCGTAACCGTCCGTGACCGCGATTCCATGGAACAGGTAAGAATGCCCATCAGCGAACTCGTTTCCTACATCGAAGAAAAGATCGTATTCTGATTTCAGCTGAACCTTAACAAAAAGCCGGAAAAGCAAAGCTTTTCCGGCTTTTTTACAGCTTTGACCCGGTTGCAACCGGCGGTTGACAAATTGAAAAGCGCGGTTTATGGCATTCCACCGCAAAAAAGACTATGATTTCATCAGACGGAGGAAATTTCTTCCGGACTTTTGAACCGAGGTGAAAACAATGATCCTTGCAGATAAAATAATCGAATTAAGAAAAAAAGCAGGATATTCCCAAGAGGAACTTGCCGAAAAAATGGGCGTTTCCCGCCAAAGCGTTTCAAAATGGGAAGGCGCTCTTTCAATTCCCGATCTTGATAAAATTTTGCTGATGAGCGAAATCTTCGGGGTTTCAACCGATTTTCTTCTTAAAGACGAACTCGGCGACGAAATTCTTTCTCCGAAGGAGGAAATAAGCGAAAGCACTTTCCGGAAAGTTTCTCTTGAAGAAGCAAACGAATTTATAAAAATCAAGGACGAAACCGCTCCCATGGTCGCCCTTGGTGTTGTGCTCTGCATTCTTTCTCCGATTATAATGTTCTTCCTTATCGCAATGCAGACCGCAGGAAAAATCGGAATCACCGAAAACGGAGCCGGCGGAATCGGACTTATAGCGCTGGTGCTTCTTGTTGTGCCAGCTGTGGCGCTTTTTATCACCAGCGGAATGAAGACCGGCCGTTTTGAATACCTTGAAAAAGAGCCCATAGAGCTTGCCTACGGCGTTGCGGGAATGGTTAAAGAACGGCAGAACAAACTCCGCGACAAACATATCCGTGACTGCGTAATCGGAATCTGCCTTTGCGTTCTTGCGGCTATTCCGCTTTTCATCGGCGCTTTTTTTGAGAAAGCGGACGGAGAAGTTTTAATCGGTCTTTGCCTCACTCTCATGATCGTTGCCGCGGGAGTTTATATCCTTATCCGAACCGGAATTCCCTGGGCAACAACCGAAAAACTTCTTCAGCAGGACGATTACACCGTTGAAAACAAAACACTTGAAAAAAAGCTCGACCCCATAGCTTCGATTTACTGGTGCGTTGTAACCGCGGTCTATCTCGGCTGGAGTTTTTACACAATGGAATGGCATAGGACATGGATTATCTGGCCGGTAACGGCGGTTCTTTTCGGAATTTTTGAAGGAATCGTACATCTTACAAACAAAAAATAACCGTTCAAAAGCGGGCGGAAAATTTCCGCCCGCTTTTTGCCGTTTTTTGTCAATTTAACTTGATACTTCGGGTTTTATGTGGTAGAATTAAATGTATAATTTTTTTGGTAAAGGCGGTTAAAGGTTTATGTACGAAATTAAAAAAATTCTTACGGACAGCCCCGAATTCCAGCAGATTGAAAAAGAACTTTTCTTCAAAGGCGAAGAAACCATCGCTCCCATCGAAACTTTCTGCCACAGCAACGATGTTTCCATCTATGCGGCAATGAACGGCGATTTTGTAACCGGTTTTTGTGTTACAAGCCCTTCGACTTCCGACGTTATGAACATTCTTTTCATCGGCGTTCACCCCGATTACAGAAAATCCGGCGTTGCAACCTCTCTTATAAGCGGAGCAATTTCCGACCAGAACCCGAAGGCTGTTGTTGCCGAAGTTCCCCAATATTCCCTCGATTTCTTCACCAAATACGGCTTTTGGGCGGTTGATTTCGGCGAAGACCTTTCCGGAAAAAACGTTTATTATGCAACTTACCGCGTAAAAAAATAATTCAGCAAAAAAAGATAAAAGCTCCCGTTTTTCGGGAGCTTTTTTTCATTTGACCGGAAGTTCTTTTATGATTCCGAGAGCGTATTTTCTGATTATGTTCGCGTCCATGGCGGTAATTCTTCCGTCAAGGTCAACGTCGCAAAGGGCAATCTGTTCCTCCGTAGGAACAACCAGTTTTGCGGAAACAAGCCGCGCAAAATAGGCATCCGCAACGTCAACGCTTCCGCTTCCGTCAAAATCTCCGAAGATTATATTCTCCTCCGGTTTTTCTATCGGGATTTCGATTTGGAAATTGAATTTTGATTCCCATTCAAAAGGCTCGAAAAGAAGCATTCCGATGAAGCCGAGAAGGTCTTCAAGGGCGGAACTGTTGTCCGTATCGAAATCGAATCTGTCGAAAAATCTCACACTGAAATCGTAAACAATATTACTTTCATTTCTTTCTTTGATTTTTATATCTATATCTGCATGCAGTCCGCCGGCAATTAATTCAAGAGAATTATCGTATGAATTTGACTTTGTCGTATATGTATAATTACCGCTATACTTAAATTTATCTTCCGGGAAAGAAAATTTTCCATTTAAAAAGCTTTCTGAAGAATTATAATCGTAGAAATTATAGAAATAGTATCTGTCGCCTGAAATTCTCCACGAGATCAATCCAAGGGTGTAGATTTTTTCCATTTCCAAATCATAAACAGATTTAATCAAATCCGCGCAGATAACAGTAAGATATTCTTTTGCCAATTCACTATTCATAATGGTCGCCGTCAGCGCGCTGCTTTTTCCGACGGAAAGCTTTTTTCCGCCGCCGAACATTCCGTGCGAAATAAGCGCGTCCTGCGCCTTTCCGTCCGCATTTTTCTGGTCGATGGATTTTGCAAATGCTTCCATCTGCGGGCGGATTATTTCTTCAATACTCCATTCTTCCGACCCAAAGGTTTTTATCGGCGTTATATTGAAAATCATCAAAAGGCAAAGACAAAACGACAATATCTTTTTCATTTTTCCTCCTGTTTTTTCGCCGAACAGGAGTCTTTATTCTCTTTCAGGGAAAGAGAATACGGGACGTCCCGTATTCTCTTTCAGGGAAAGAGAATACGGGACGTCCCGTCGAAAGTTTCGTTTATTTATTTTATTTTAGCATACAATTCCCGCGGGAGCAATACCCGAACGGAGGAATATTTTTTATCTCCCCTTGAGGGGAGGTAAATCCGCCCGTTTTTGGATTGGACAGGGTTTATCCCTCATCCGTCACGCTTTATTCTTTTGGCGTGACACCTTCCCCCAAGGGAAGGCTTACCCTCCGGGTTTCATTTTTTGCGGGCGACCACAAGGGTCGCCCCTACGGAGTTCCAATTAACTTCCGGCTTTACATTTGAAAGAATCCCTCCGTCATTTCCTGCGGAAATGCCACCTCCCTTTGACAAGGGAGGCAAATGCCCGACCGGAAGGCTAAATAAAAAAGCCGCTCTTGCGAGCGGCTCTTTTTTTGTTAATCTTTAATCAGAAAACCGGAACAACGGAAACGCCGTAGTTTTCTTCGATGAATGCGCGAACTTCTTCGGAGCAGATTGCTTCGATGAGAGCAAGAGTTTTTTCGGTTGCTTCTTCGCCGTTTCTTACTGCGATGATGTTGCCGTAAATCTGTGCTGCTTCGGAATCTTTTGCTTCGGTTTCAAGAACGGTGCCGTCGATTCCTGCGCCGATTGCGTAGTTGCCGTTGATTACTGCAAAGTCAACGTCTGCAAGGATGTTGGGGAGCTGTGCTGCTTCTGCTTCCATGATTTCGAGGTTGAGGGGGTTTTCAACGATATCGAGAACAGTGATGTTGAAGCCTTTGGAATCGTCAACGGTGATAAGACCGAGATCCTGGAGGAGGTAGAGTGCGCGTGCTTCGTTGGAACCGTCGTTGGGAACTGCGATTACTGCGCCTTCTGCGATTGCATCGAGGGAAGCGGTTTTTCCGGGATAGATTCCGAGGGGTTCGTAATGAACAACTGCTGCGGAAACGATATCGGTGCCGTGTTCTGCGTTATAGGTATCGAGGTAAGGGGTATGCTGGAAATAGTTAGCGTCGATTTCGCCTGCGGTAAGGGTTTCGTTAGGAAGAACGTAGTCGGTGAATTCTACGATTTCAAGGG
Organism: Oscillospiraceae bacterium; assembly: GCA_015067315.1. Taxonomy (GTDB): domain Bacteria; phylum Bacillota; class Clostridia; order Oscillospirales; family Ruminococcaceae; genus UMGS1668. The sequence continues at coordinate 75,473 of SVMR01000003.1, forward strand.
TCCAGCCGTCTGCTGCAAGAACTTCTTTTGCAACTTCAAGGATTTCTGCATGGGGAGCAGGGGAAGCGCCTACTTTGATGACGTTTGCTTCATCTTCTTTGGAGCATGCTGCGAAGCTGAGTACAAGAACGAGTGCAAGTGCGATAGCGATAATTTTTTTCATGGTGTTTTCTCCTTTTATGAGATTATTTGTTTCGTTTATCAATTTTCTTTGCCGCAATTTCAAATGCCATCTGGATGGCCTGAACGATTACAACAATAAGAACAACTGTTACCCACATAACGTCCGCCTGATATCTGTGGTGTCCGTAGCGGATTGCGATATCGCCGAGACCGCCGGCACCGAAGGCGCCCGCCATTGCGGAATAGCCTATCAGGGTTATTGTGGTGATTGAAAATCCTCTTATGAGGGAAGGAACAGCTTCGGGAAGAAGAACTTTTCCGGCAATCTGCCAGTTTGTTGCGCCCATTGTTTTGGCTGCTTCCACAACGCCGGGATCAACTTCCTGCAATGCTGTTTCGACCATTCTTGCAACGAAAGGCGCCGCCGCAATGGTCAGCGGAACAATTGCCGCAACCGGACCGATCGCTTTTCCGACGATAGCTCTTGTAAGCGGAATTACCGCAACGATAAGAATTACGAAAGGAATTGAACGTCCGATATTGATTATTGTTCCAAGGACGGTGTTAACCGTTTTGTTGGGGCTTATGCCTCTGGCGTCGGTCGCTACCATGATGACGCCGAGCGGAAGCCCGATAACATAAGCAAAGATTGTTGAAGCGAAGGTCATGAGCAAGGTTTCATAAGTTCCTTCAAGAAGCATATCTTTGTATTCAAGGAAGAATTCCATCATTCGGCATCACCTCCTTCGGCGATGTTGGAGATTCCGAGAAGAAGTTTTGTTGCGCTGTGCCGGGGGTTTGCAAGAACTTCGTCGGTGGCTCCCTGTTCAACAAGTTCGCCTTCGTTTATTACAGCCACATGGCGGCAGATCGATTTTACAACACCGATTTCATGGGTGATTATGAAAACGGTAACTCCAAGCTTTTCGTTGATGTCTTTAAGCAGCTTGAGGATCGCCTTTGTTGTAAGGGAATCCAATGCGGAAGTGGGTTCGTCGCAAAGAAGGATCGAAGGGTTGTTTGCAAGGGCTCTTGCGATTGCAACTCTCTGCATCTGTCCGCCGGAAAGCTGGGAAGGATATGCGTCGGCTTTGTTTTCAAGTCCGACAAGAGCAAGAAGCTCGTCGATTTTTTTGTTTCTTTCTTCTTTTTTAACACCGCTTAATTCAAGAGGAAAACCGATGTTGTCCCGAACCGTTCTCTGCATCAGGAGGTGATATCCCTGGAAGATAACGCCGACCCTTTTGCGAAGTTCGATGTTTTCCTTTCCGGAAAGTTCGGTTATATTTTTTCCTTCAATATAAATTGCGCCGCTTGTTGGTTTTTCAAGCTGGGCAATGCAGCGAAGGAGCGTTGATTTACCGGCACCGCTCATACCGATCACGCCGAAGATATCTCCCGCTTCAACATTGGTTGAAACCGAACGGAGAGCATGAACTTCGTTTGAAGTTTTAAAGATCTTCGACAGGTTTTCAATACGTATCAATCTTATCTTCTCCTTAAAAATTTTCCTTTTTGACGGGATATAAAAAAGCTCCCGTCCTGTTAAAAGGACGAGAGCGCAAAACTCACGTGTTACCACCTTTTTTCGCCGCAACATTGCTGTTACAGCCTCATCGGGTACTTTTATTTATACCCTATCGCTTTAACGGGCGAACCCCGTCGCAGCCTTACCGCAAAAGCGGCTCGGTGCGCAACTCCAAGGCCATCTTCAGCGCGATCTGTTCGTTTCCCTTTCAGCAACCGGGAAATCTCTGTGGCCGCATCCTGCGCTTACTCTTCTCTTCATTGTCTTTCGGATATTCAGCTTAATGAGTGCATTATATACCCCTTTTAAAAGAATGTCAACACTTTTTTGAAAAAATTTTTCAATGCTTTAATATCCTGAAACAAGCTTCATAACCGCAACGGTTATATCGTCCGAATGGCCGTCAATTCTTCTTTCAAAAGCTGTTTTTGCAATTCCTTCGGCAATTTCCGCCGGAGATTTTTCCGAAAGGCTTTTCAGCTCCGAAAAAATCCAATCGCTTCCGGAAGCGGTTGCCCCGTCCGTAAGGAGAACAACAATATCCCCTTCGCCGAGATGCATACTGCTCTGCTCATATTCCGCTCCGCCGAGGATTCCCGCCGGAAGGGAGATATTTTCGACCTTCGAGGCTCTTCCGTTTTTAAGCACGAACGAAGCTTCCGCCCCGGCTTTATAAAAATTCGAATATCCGGTATAAAGATTTATCGAAAAGGCATCCACCGTTGCAAGGGATTCATCTTCCGATTTTAAAAGAAGCGCGGAATTAACAAGCTTTATTGCCGGACCGAAGCGGAAGCCCGCCCGGACCATTCTTGCGACAAGCCCCGCGGTCATCATCGAATCAAGGGCGGCGTGTTCCCCGCTTCCCATTCCGTCGCTCAATATCATGTGGGCGCAGCCATATTGATCAACGAAGCTTTCAAAAAAATCCCCGCAGAATTTTTCTCCTTCCGCATTGATCGAAACCGTTCCGAATTTTGCTTCAAGAAGCGGTTTTTCGCAAAAAACAAAGCGCCTTGCGTTTTCCGTATCTCTTTTCACCGGTTCCGAAAGATCAACCCCGCAAACGTCGGAAAGTTCCTCGGTTATTTCCGGAATATCAGCTTTTTTAAGTCTTTCTTTCGCGCCGGAAACTTCAACAACGATGCATCCGTCGGAATTCCGGTAGCAGGTGCAGGCAAAAAGCGGAATATTTCTTCCTTCAAAAACGTTTCTTGCCCCAAGGGAAAGTTTTTTATCGACGCTTTTTACGTCCGCCGCTTCCGCCGCAATATCTTTAAGCAGAAGCGCGGTTCCGTCGAACTGGTCGGTCACAACTTCCCGGACGTTCCGGAGTTTCCGCTCCGCGGAATTCTTTTCGGAAATTTCCTTATATTTATTTTTTATATCATTAAATATTTCTTCCGTCCGGGAGCAGATTCCGGAAAAATCCTCTTCCTGTTCCGGTTTGCGCCGTTCCTTTGCGGCTTTTCCGAATTCATAAAAAGCCTTTGCGGTTTTTGAATATCTTTCGTTCCAGCAGGTTTTGTTTTTTGAGCATCTGGTGCAGTTTTGTTCCGCCGCAAAGTTGAGCACCGTGCTCATTCCTGCGGAATTTTCTTTTTCAACGGAGGCGGCGACCTTTTTTGTTGCCGCGGCAATATCGAGAAGTCCGTCCGCCGCCCTTCCGATTTTTGATAAAACAAGCTCCTTCACCGTTTCGGAATCGGCATTTTTCTCCCCGCCGACGGCTATTGACGAAACGAATCTCCCCGCCTTCTTTGGAATGAGCATCAGAATCCCCGCGGCGATCACAGATTCATAAACCGGAACGTAATCCGGAAAATCCGAGGAAACAAGGCAGATTATAAGCCTTACGGCAATGAAGGAAAGCGCCGTTCCGATTTTTCCGAAGGCGGAGAAAACCCCGGCAAAAAGCCCCCCGGCGGCATATTCCGCAAGAACCGTTCCGATATTTCCGGAGGTAAGCGCAAGGGCGGTTCCAACCGCCGTTCCGGCAACCGCTCCGCCATTTTCCTTTCCGTATCCCGCCGCGGTTATTACTATAAAAGAAGCGGCGATTCCTCCGAGATTCAGCTTTCCGAAGAAAATTCCGCTTAATGCGGAAGAAGCTATCGCGGCGGACATTATCACGCAGGCTCTGTCGCTTGGGGAAAGAGAAAAAAGAGGTTTTCCGTGCTCAAAAGCAATTCCGGTTCTTTTGAAGAAATATGCCCCGCCGGAAGCAAGAACCGTTTCCGCAAGGGCCATTGCCCCGCTGTAACCGGAAAACACCGTTGCCGCCGCATATCCGAAGGAGGCAAAAGCCGTTGCCGCACCGGCGATGAGCACCGAAACGGCATCGCCGCCTGCAAACCGTTCAAAAACAAGTTTTGCGCCGAAAACCATGAGCACCGCCGCAACGTAATGCAGGGTGTTTTCCGGATTTTCCGAAAATATGTATCCCATAACCGCGCCGAAAGCCGCACCGATTGCGGAATTTCTTTTTGATGCCGCGGCCGCCGCAACCCCGAAAGGCGCAATTTTTCCGAATAGAAAGGCTTTTGATGCGGCAAAGCAGATTATTATCCAAAGCGCCGTGCTCAAAAAATCCGGCGCCGCGGTTTTGAGCATCTTCGGCATTTTTGCAGAAAAGATTTTTGTTTTAACTTCCGTCATTTTTATAAAAAGCTCCTTTGCGTTATTTTTGACAGAATCAATATAACTCAAAGGACTGAAAAATTATGTCAAAAAAGGCGCCCTTCGGGCGCCTTTTTAATTGCAGTTTTCGATTTTTCTTCCGGTTTTTGATTCAATAAAAATTCCGAATTCCTCCGGATTTCCCGAAACCATATCCGTTTTCCGAAGAACCATAATTTTTGTTCCACCGCAAACCAAAAAAATGCTCCGGTTTTCAATAAGATTTTCAAGTTCCTCATATTTCATCAGCAAAGCGCCGTTTTCAAAAATCCCGCTATCGCCGAAAACGACCGTATCATCCTTTTCGATGGAGGAATTTATTGCTTTTGCAAGTTTTTTTGCTTTTTTAAGATATCTTTCGGCGTTTGTTTTCCGCGGAATAACCGCCGAAATTCCGGTTATCATTGCAACCGCGCCCACAACAAGAGGAACAAAAAGTTCATCCGGTTTAACAAGACCCGGAACAAAAAGGAAAAATCCGAGGGCGATGCATATTATTCCGTAAAACCTGCGGAATTTTCTTCGGCGTATCAAAGCCTTTTCCGGCAGTCTGTTTTCATTCAGTCTGTCCGTTTTTTCCCAAAGACCCGGAAGTTTTCTGCGCGAAAAAATTTCCGCGCGCTTTGCAACCGCTTCCGAAATTTCGTAAAAAAGGTTTTCGGTAATTTTTTCCGGTCTAAATATAAACTCCATTTTTCCGCCCCCTTTGTCACATCCACATAGCCGTTTTGCAAAACCAGGCCGTAATCAGAATATTAAAAAGAACCGCGCCAGTGCAATACATTGTTTTTGCAATTTTATTTTTGAAATTTTTTGCGGTAAACCCGCTCCATACCGACAAAGCGACCGTTAAAGCGGAAAACACCGCAAGGCGCAGATCGTTTGCGTTAAAAGGAATTCCGAGCATATTCGTCTGGGCGCCGGGAACGCACCCGCAGCCGAAAATTTCCACTAAAACCATGCTGTCAAGAAAGCTGTAAAGCGGAATAAAAGCGGGAATTATTGCGAAAGGCAGCACGGCGATTATTTTCTTTTTCATGCTCCGTCCCCCCTTTTCTTAATCTTATCACCACAAAGTTGACATTTCAACGTCTTGCGGCGAATCTTAAGAAAATATTAAGAAACGCGGCGGAATTTCCGCCGCGTTTCAGCTTTTTTGTTTCATCAATAGAAATTTGCCCAGTTATGGATGAAATCGATATGGTCTTCCGGATTGGAATAATTTTCTGTAAATTCATAAATTGCTTCTGTGGAATTTATAACCGCTTTATAAAGAATATCGTCTTTTATAAGAAAAGCGGAAATTGTTCTTAACCTTCCTTCGGCGGTAATACATCTTACAACAAGATACTCCGTTCCGTTTTCATTTACGCAATGTTCTTCGGTAAAAATTTCACCTCTGTCACCAACATAGGAAATTGTTTCCGTCGTTTCGTTTCCTTCAAAATAAAGTTTTGCGCCATAACTCAATATAACATGGGGCTCGTCAATCTCATGCATATTATCATATACGTTAACAGAAAGACTTGTAAGTTCTTCTCCTGAATATCCCGAAAGCCAAACGGAAATGTATTCATTCCTTAAATTCAAATCCGGCATTTCAAAATCATAAAAATCCATATATTCAAAAGCTGTTTTAAGATCTCCGAAATGTTTTCCGTACGAGTGATTTCCCAAACGGTCAATTCCGCCGTATTCGGAACCATAGCGATTGAAATCAAGAACATATTTCATTTCTTCCATTGCTCCGACCGATTCCTGCGGATGCGTTCCGATTTCAAAATCAAGAACATATCCTTCCGCGGTGTATGTTCCGTTTCTGTCGTTTATTTCTTTTTTTAAAAGATTGAACCCGATATCAAAAACTTCCGCGGCAACAACCGTTGCGCTTGCAAGAACAAGGCAGATGCAGGCCGCAACCGCCGCCCATTTTCTGAAACGGATTATCTTTCCTTCTTTTGCTTCCTCAAAAGGTTCGGTAATAAATTTATCGGCGGTTTCGTTCATTGCAAATACAAAATCTTCCGTTTTCATATTTCAAATCCCCTTTCCGAAAGATATTTTTTCAGTTTTTTTCGTTCTCTGAAAAGAGAGTTCCGGATGCTGCTTTCGGTTTTTCCGGTTCTTTCGGCAATTTTTTCAATGCTTTCAAAATACCAGTAACGAAGAATAAAAATCTTTCTTTTTTCTTTTTGAAGTTCCTCAAGAAAACCGTCGATTGCTTTCGCAAGTTCCTTTTTTTCAAAGCTTATTTCCGGGTTATCCTTTCCCGAAACAAATTCGGAGATTTCGTCAAAAATAACGTTTGTTTCTCCTCCGCCGCGTTTTTCCGCTTTTTCCGAACGAAGCTTGTTGAGCGCAAGATTGCGGCAGATTTTTGCCGCAAAGGCTTTAAGGCTTTCCGGTTTTTTCGGCGGAATGCTGTTCCAAAGGGAAAGATATGTATCGGAAACAGTTTCTTTTGCGTCTTCTTCGTTTCCAAGAATATTGTTCGCGCAGGCAAAACAATAGGAACCGTATTTTTTCTCCGTTTCAAAAAGCGCTTCTTCGCTTCTGTTTTCAAAAAGACCGATTATTTTGCTGTCTTCCAAAAAAACTCTCTCCTTTCCGAAAAATTTGTTTTTTCCCGAAGGCCTTCACCTATAAAGACACGTTTTTTCAAAAAACGTCCCGCTTCTTCCGGATTTATTTTACCATAAAAAAGCTTTTTTTACCGCACTTGTAAAATATATTATTATATGTTATACTAAAATGTAATTTTATAATTATCATGGATAATTATGTATTTTTTCATCTCTATCAGGAGGTTTTAATATGGAAAACATCGAAAACATCGCAAATGCCGCTCCGGAGCGCAAAAAACGCATTTTCAGCGGAATTCAGCCCACCGGAGTTTTCACCCTTGGAAACTATCTCGGCGCAATCAAAAACTGGGAAAAGCTCCAGGACGAATATGACTGCATCTATTCAATCGTCAATATGCACGCAATCACAGTCCGCCAGGACCCGGCGGAACTTCGCAAACGCACCCTTGAATCCTATGCTCTCGCTCTTGCCTGCGGAATCGACCCGGAAAAGAGCATTCTTTTCATCCAGAGCCACGTTCCCGCCCACGCGGAAGCAAACTGGGTTCTCGGCTGTTCCACCCAATTCGGCGAACTTTCCCGCATGACCCAGTTCAAGGATAAATCCGCAAAACACGCCGACAACATCAACGCCGGTCTTTTCACCTATCCCGTTCTTATGGCGGGCGATATTCTTCTTTATCAGGCGGACGTTGTTCCCGTCGGCGTTGACCAGAAACAGCATCTTGAACTTGCAAGGGACATTGCCGAAAGATTCAACGGTCTTTACGGAAAAACCTTCACCGTTCCGGAACCCTATATCGCTTCTTCCCAGGGCGGCGGCAAAATCATGAGCCTTACCGACCCCACCAAAAAAATGAGCAAATCCGACGAAAACCCCAAAGGCTGCGTTTATATTCTTGATGAACCGAACGTAATCATCAAAAAATTCAAATCCGCAGTAACCGATTCCGATATGGAAGTTGCATACCGGGAAGGAAAAGACGGAATCAATAACCTTATGACCATTTATGGCGCCGTAACCGGTTTTTCAATGGATTCCATCCAGAGGGATTTCGAGGGCAAAGGCTACGGCGACTTCAAAAAAGCTGTCGGCGAAGCGGTTGCGGAACATCTTGCTCCTGTCCGCGAAAACTATTCAAGATATCTTTCCGAAAAAGCATATCTTGAGGATTGCTACCGCAAGGGCGCTGAACAGGCAGAAAGAATTGCACAGCGCACCATCGATAAAATGTATAAAAAAGTCGGCTTTGTTGCCAGATAAGGTGAAAATATGCGAATTGTTGCAATCGGCGACGTTGTCGGAACAATCGGCACCGAAGCGCTCCGCCGCCATATGCCCGCAATCAAAAAAAAATATTCCCCGGATATCATAATAGTTAACGGCGAAAACGCCGGCGAAAACAGCAGCATCACAGCGAAAAACTGCGATGCTCTTTTCTCCATGGGCGCGGACGTTATCACCGGCGGGAACCATTCCCTTTATAACCGCGACATGAACGAAATTTATGAACGGGAATACGGAGCGATCCGCCCGGCAAACCTTCATCCGAACGCTCCCGGTTCCGGCGTTTACGTTTATGAGCGGGGAAAATACCGCTGCGCGGTAATAAGCCTTATCGGAAACGTTTTTCTCGATCTTGCTTACGAAAGTCCGTTTATTGCCGCGGATAAAATCATCAAAGAGCTCGGAATAAAACACGTTGCCATTGATATCCATGCCGAAGCCACAAGCGAAAAAATCGCCCTCGGAAGATACGTTGAGGGAAGAGCTTCCCTTGTTTTCGGAACCCACACCCACGTTCCCACAGCGGACGAAACCGTTCTTCCGGGCGGAACCGCATATATAACCGATATCGGAATGTGCGGACCCATTGATTCCGTCCTCGGCGTTGTAACAAAATGCTCCACCGATTTCATGATAACCCATCTTCGGGGAAAGGGCATGGAAATTGCAAAAGGTCCCTGCAAAATCCAGGGAATTTTTACAGAAACAGACGATTCCACAGGAAAGGCGCTCAGCATTGAGCGATTTGAAATAACAGACCCCATAAAATGAGATTCATTAAAATATTCTCCGTTTTTCTTGCCGCAATAATGATTTTTTGCGGATGCGAAGCGCAAACGGTAACTCCGCCGGTTACGGAAGTTGTAATCCCTTCGGAAAATCCGCCGGTTGTTGAGGAAATTGAGGAAACGCCTTTCACTCTCCGGATTCCTTTCGATTATGAGGAAGGAATTGCGCCTTATAAGGCTCTTTCAAAATCCAACCGTTTTGTCTGCGAACTTGTTTACCGTTCAATGGTGACTTTAACTTACGATTACCGGTATGAACTCGACCTTGTTTCCGAAATTTATACCGAAGACAATATAAACTGGTATATTTACCTCAACGAAGGCGAAACTTTTCCCGATGGAACGGAATTCACCGCATACGACCTGCGCTATTCCTTCCAAAAGGCAATGGAGGAAGGCAGCTATTACGCAAAAAGCCTTGAATCCGTAAGCGCGCTTAAAGTTATAAACGCAGCCTGCCTTCGGGTGACTTTATATTACGCGAACAGATATTTCCCGAATCTTCTTACTTTTCCGGTAATATCTTATGAAACAGAAAACAATCCGCTTTATTTTCCGGATATTTATTCCCTTAACGAGGACGGAACAAAGCTTGTCTGCGATATCTATTCCGCCGCCCAGGAAATCGAACTTGTTTCCGCAACGGATATGGATCTTCTCACCTATGAAATGAGGATGGGAAAATATGACTGCATTTATGTTTCCGATCCTCTTGATCTCGGTTCCGCCGGAAACGGCGGCACTCTCGGAATGCAGAGCAACAGAATGGTCTATCTCGGAATGAACAGCTATTATTCCTTCACCTATTATGCGGATTTCCGAAGAGCCGTTTCCGCCGCGATAGATTATAAAAAAATCGTTTCCGACGTTTATAAACATTTTGCCGCCGCGCCGAAAAAACTTTATAACCCGGATTTTTACGGAATGGAATACGTTTCCCAAAACAGCCTTGACCTTATGTCCGCAAACCTTATTCTTGACGATATGGGATTCGGAAACAGGGATTCCGAAGGATTCCGCACCAACAAGCGCGGAAAAAGGATTTCATTGAAGCTCATCGTCTGCAACGAAAGCGCCGTTAAAATCGAACTTGCAAACGCCGTTGCGGAAATGCTTCTTGAAGCGGGAATCGAAGTCAAGGTTTCTTCCCTTTCATACAGCGCATTCATGACCGCCCTTCAGAACGGAAACTATGACCTTTATATTGCCGAAATGCATCTCGGAGCGGATATGGACCTTACAAGAATCCTTACTCCGTATGAATACCAGTATTCGGAATTTGAATATATAAACTACGGTATTCCGAACAGCGAAAAGCTCTATTTCGGCTGGCTCGGTTATATGAGCGGAACAGTCACCCCTTCCGAATTTGCAAAAACTTTTGAAAGCGTAACGCCTTTTGTTCCCCTTTGCTATACAAAAGGTTGCGCAATTTTCAACCGTGACCTGCCTTTTTCCCTTTTCGGAACGGATTACAATATGTTCTACAACATTCTTGAATGGAAAATTGAATAATTTTTGCAAAAAAACTGCTTTTTTACAAAAATTTTCTTTTACATATGGTATTTTTTATGGTATAATGTATTTTGGTATATGCTGTGAACAGTATATGCCTTTATCCATGTGAATTATTTTTTTAATAAAATAAATCCGAACAGTAAGAATAAATGTTTTTTATGATTTTTAAGAGGAGTTGAGATTTTTGATAAACGGAAAGCAGCTTCGCGATGCTTTGATCTCCGGTGCAAACAATCTTTGCAACAGAAAAGCAGAAGTTGACGCACTTAACGTATTCCCCGTTCCCGACGGCGACACCGGCACCAACATGTCCATGACCATCGGCAACGGCGCAAAAGAACTTGAAAAACTCGGCGACGAAGCAACCGTTGAAGAAGTTGCAAAAGTTGCCGCTTCCGGTTTTCTTCGCGGCGCAAGAGGTAACTCCGGCGTAATCCTTTCCCTTCTTTTCCGCGGTTTTTCCAAAGGAATGAAAGGCAAAGAAACCGCAACCGGCGCAGATATTGCCAATGCATTCTCCCTTGGCGTTGAAGCAGCATATAAAGCAGTTATGAAACCCACCGAAGGAACTATCCTCACCGTTTCCCGCTGCGCTGCAGAAAAAGCCGTACAGATCGCCGAATATGACAATTCCACCGTTGCTGCAATTTACGGAATGTATCTTCAGAGCAAACGCACCCTTGCACAGACCCCCGAAATGCTTCCGATCCTTAAAAAGAGCGGCGTTGTTGACGCAGGCGGCCAGGGACTTGTTTATATCTTCGAAGGTATGTGGTCCGTTATTTCCGGCGGAAAAATGATCATGCCCAAAACCGAGGAAACTTCCGCGGCAAAAGCTGCGGAATATACCTACTGCGTCGAAGCTGTTGTAAAACGCGGAGAAAACGCTTCCGCGGATTTTGAAAAAGCGGTTTCCGCTCTCGGCGAAGTTGTTGAATACACCGAAGGAACCCAGGGCGCAAAATTCCATATCCACACCAACGAACCCGGAAAAATCATCACCGAAGCGGTTTCTTTCGGAACCCTTCTTGCAACCAAAGTTGAAAACATGGGCGTTTCCCATACCGAACTCAACTTTGAATACAAAACCGAAGCAGAAGAAACCAAAGAGGAAAAATTCCCCTATGCGGAGGTCGATCCTTCCGTTGAATACGGTTTCGTTGCCGTTTGCGCCGGAAAAGGTCTTACCGACGTTTTCTCGGATCTCGGATGCGACAACATTGTTTCCGGCGGACAGACCATGAACCCTTCCACCGAGGATATCCTTGCCGCGGTTCAGGCAACCCCCGCAAAAAACGTTTTTGTTCTTCCGAACAACAAAAACATCGTTATGGCGGCAATGCAGGCTGCTGAAATCGCTGACAGAAACGTTGTGGTAATCCCCAGCAAAACCGTTCCCCAGGGTATTTCCGCAATGCTTTCCTATGACTGCGACGCTTCCGTAAAAGAAAACACCGAAGCCATGAACGAAGCTCTTTCTTCCGTTGTAACCGGTCAGGTAACCTTTGCCGCAAGAGATTCCGACTTTGACGGTCACAAAATCAAGGAAGGTGAACTTCTTGCAATGAAAGAAGGCAAGATGCTCTATACCGGCAAGGAAATGGATCTTATCTGTGGAAGACTTGCAAAAGCTCTTGTAAACAAGGAAACTTCCATGGTAACCATTTATTACGGCGAAGACGTTACCGAAGAACAGGCTGAAGCAATCCGCACCGTTATCGAAGGAAAACTTCCCAATTCCATCGAAGTCAACACCATCTACGGCGGCCAGCCCGTTTATTACTACATCATCAGCGCGGAATAATTCCTTTTTGCCTCCCTTGCCTAAATGGAGGTGTCACCGAAGGTGACGGAGGGATTCAATAAAGTTAAAAAGAGCTCCCGTTCCTGAAGGAACTGGAGCTCTTTTTTTATTTTCCCTGAGAGGAAGGGTGACCGTTGCAGTATGGCACGGCGTATGAGGGATTGCCGGGAACGCAAAGCGCTTATCACGACCGTCGGCAGCAGCATTTTCACAATAAAAAAGGCGGGAGCAATCCCCCGCCCTGCAATAAATTATTGAATTAATTACCGAACTGATAGCATTCTTCGACCATCGGAATGGAACTTGCGGCGCCCGCCCGGGAAACGGTTATGGAAGCGGCTTTCACCGCCATCATAAGGGCGTCCTTCGGCTTTGCGCCCCGGACTACGGTTGCAAGGTAAAATCCAATCAAAGCGTCGCCTGCGGCGGTTTTATCTTTTACCGGAGCATCGTATATTTTCTGGTAATAAGTATCTTCCTTGGTGATAAGCATCGAACCTTTTACGCCGAGGGTAAGAATTGTTTCCGCGTTCGGAAAAGTCCGTTTTATCGCGGGAATAAGCGCCTCAAGGTCCATGGGGCTTGCGCCGGTGAATTCCGAAGCTTCAAAGCGGTTTACAAAAACGTAGGAAAGTTTTTCAAGAGGAAGATTGCGCAGGTCTTTTGTGAAAGGAGCCGGATTAAGCGCAACTTTTGCGCCGGCGGCAAGAGCCTTTTCGACAATTTTTTCGATTCCGTTTATTTCGTTCTGCAAAAGAATAATATCGCCTTTGCGGAGCTGGGCAACGGTATAGTCGATCTGATCTTCGGTTACGGAAAGATTTGCGCCGCCGCAGACGATTATGCTCTTGTTGCCTTCGGGAGTGACCTGGATGAAGGCATTTCCTGTCGGCATTTCCTTCTTGCGGATGAGGGAAGTGTTGACTCCGTTTTTTTCAAGGATATTGAGAAGATAGCCGCCGTCGTTCATTCCGACGCATCCGGCATGATAAACGTCTGCGCCCGCCCTTGCAATGGCAATGGATTGGTTAAGTCCCTTTCCGCCGGGGAAATAATTTGCTTTTTTTGCGCGAAGAGTTTCTTCCGGGCGGACTATATGTTCAACCGGATATACGTGGTCTATATTCAGCGACCCGAAATTTATAATTTTCATAAGGCAATCCCCCTCCGCATAACATTATAACTAAATTTCAACACTTTTGGAATAGCTTTTTTGAAAATATTTTCAAAAAGAGAGATTATTTTCTAATCTTCCCCGATAAAATTTTATCTTCCTTGACTTTCTTATTTCCGCGTGTTATAATTCTGCTATCATCAAAAACAAATTCGGGAGGATAGTTATGTCAAACCGAAACATTATGATGTCCGCGCTGAATAAAACCGTTCTCCCGAAACTTAAAGAAATGGGTTTTGAAGGAAAGCACCCGAATTTCAGACGCAGAACGGAAGATTGCGTCGAACTGATCACCTTTCAGACAAACAAATGGGGCGGTTCGTTTCTGATAGAGGTTTCCGCCGTTTTTCCCGGTTCCGAAAACGATAATCTGGCTAATAACTGCAAAAATCTTCCGTATGAAGAACTTGATGCCTCCGCAGCAAAAAAGCGTTACCGGCTCGACGGAATGTTCGAAAGTCCCTGGTTTTATTACTGTGACATATATAAATATACCATTGAGCAAAAAATGTTTTTCGGGCTTTTTACAAAGAAAACAAAACCAATGTATGATTACATTCTCGAAAAAGATGCAGATAATTTCGTTCCGCCGGAAGGATGGGAGCTTGTTCAGAAATTCGATGAAAACTGCGCAATGGAACTTTGCAAAGAAATCGGCCTGCAATTTGAAAAGGCTTTTGAATGGCTTGAAAATTTCAAAAAATCTCATAAATAATAAAAAGCGGCACCGGAAATCCGGCGCCGCTTTTTTGTTTATTTATAAAATGATTTTCTGTCGCCGCAGTCCGAGCAGGCATAAAAAAACAGCACCGGCAAAGCCGATGCTGTTACGTTATGGTTGCCCGACGAGGATTCGAACCCCGACAAACAGAGTCAGAGTCTGCCGTGCTACCGTTACACAATCGGGCAATATCTAACGTGCTTGACTATTATATCCATTTTTGAAGCATTTGTCAATAGTTTTTTCAAATTTTTTCAAAAAATTATCTTTCATATCGACAAAACTTTTTTTCTGTATTATAATCGGATCATAGCAAAGAATATATTTAAAAATGGAGGAACAAAAAAATGTCTGCAATTCATTTCACTCCCGAAGAATTCAATAAAACAATTTCCGAAAGCCCCGCAATCGTTGATTTCTGGGCAACCTGGTGCGGTCCCTGCAAAATGCTCGGTCCGGTAATCGAACAGCTTGCGGATGAGCTTGAAGACAAAATCCCCGTCGGAAAACTCGACGTTGACGAATGCCGCGAAATCGCAATGGAATACGGAGTAATGTCCATTCCCACCGTTATTTATTTTAAAAACGGCGTTGAGGTAAAACGCTTCGTCGGAGTTCAGACAAAAGAAAAGCTCCTTGATGCGGCAAAAGAACTTGAATAAAAAAACACAAAAAAAGGCAGCTTGAAGCTGCCTTTTTATTTTATTATTCTTCCGCTTCCGCAACAAGTTTGTCGCGATAAGCTTTTGCCGCCTGTTCGGTTTTGTTGTCGCCGAAGTGATAATAAACCCTTCCCTTAAGCGTATCCGGAAGATACTGCTGTTTTACGTAATGATTCTTATAGTTATGGGCATATTTATATTTCGGGGGTTTATGTCCGCCGGCGGATTTCGGATGCACGTTCACAAGATGTTCCGGAACTTCGCCGGAAAGTCCGTTCCGGACGTCCGCAAGAGCCGCCCCGATTGCCTCAACTCCGCTGTTGGATTTCGGCGCGGTGCAAAGAAGGATAACCGCATCCGCAAGAGGAAGCTGCGCTTCCGGAAGACCAAGCTGGAGAGCCGTATCCACGCAGGCTTTCACTATCGGAATCGCCATGGGATATGCAAGGCCGATATCTTCGCAGGCTATTGCAAGAAGGCGGCGGCAGGGGGAAATTATATCTCCCGCGTCGATAAATCTTGCAAGATAATGGAGCGCGGCGTTTTCGTCGGAACCCCGGACGGATTTATGGAAGGCGGAAAGAATCTCAAAATGATCGTCCCCTTCCTTATCGTAACGGTTTGCGCTTCTTTGAGCAGCGGCATGAGCATCTTCGAGAGAAAGGATTCTTTCCCCGTGCTCATTGAGCTTTGAACCGAGCCAGCAGGCTTCCAGGGCGTTGAGCGCTTTTCTTGCGTCGCCGGAACAATGGAAGGAAATATGGCGGAGAACGCCTTCCTCAACGTTTATCTTTGTTCCGTCGTCGTGCTCAAGTTTTTTGACCGCTCTTTCAAGGGCGCGTTCGATTTCAGAAGGTTCGATAGGTTTGAATTCAAAAACCGTACTGCGGCTTAAAATGGCGTTATAAACGTAAAAATAGGGGTTTTCGGTGGTGGACGCAATAAGCGTCACTCTTCCGTCCTCAATGAATTCAAGAAGGGTCTGCTGCTGTTTTTTGTTGAGGTACTGTATCTCGTCAAGATAGAGAAGAACGCCCTGAGCACCGTCGATTCCGGCGGTTTCCGCAAAAACCTCTTTTATATCCGCGGTTGAGCACGAAGTTCCGTTGAGGTGGCAAAGTTTTTTGTTTGCGATTTTTGCGATTATCCGCGCAACGGTTGTTTTTCCCGTTCCGGAAGGTCCGAAGAAGATAAGATTCGGGATAACTCCGGAATCCGCAATTTTCCGAAGCAGCTTTCCTTCGCCGAGGATATGCTGCTGACCGCAGACTTCGGATAATTCAGTTGGTCTTAATCTGTCGGCAAGGGGTGCGGACATTCGGTGTCATCTCTTTTCGTTCTTATTCATAAAGCGGGAATTTTTTGCAAAGTTCCGCAACTCCGGCTTTGACTTCCTCCGCGCTGTTTTCATAATCAAAGGTTATTTTTGCAATAAATTCCGCAATTTTTTCCATTTCTTCCGTACCGAATCCTCTTGTTGTAACGGAAGGGGTTCCAAGACGCAAGCCGCTTGTAACAAAAGGAGAAGCCGGATCGCCAGGAATCATATTTTTGTTTGCGGTGATGTTTACGGAATCAAGGCGTTGTTCAAGTTCCTTTCCGCTAACTCCGGTTCCACGAAGATTGAGCATCATAAGATGGTTGTCGGTTCCGCCGGAAACGAGTTTAAGTCCGTTTTTGATAAGGGCATCCGCAAGCGCAGCCGCGTTTTCTCTTACTCTGTGCTGATATTCCCTGAATTCCGGTTTAAGAGCTTCGCCGAAGCAGACTGCTTTTGCTGCGATTATATGCTCAAGCGGGCCGCCCTGGGTTCCGGGGAAAATTGCCTTATCGATTGCTTTTGCATACTGTTCCTTGCAAAGAATAAGTCCGCCGCGGGGTCCGCGGAGAGTTTTATGGGTTGTGGTCGTGACAACGTCCGCATAGGGAACGGGAGATTCATGTTCACCCGCGGCAACAAGTCCCGCAATATGCGCCATATCGACCATCATATATGCGCCGGCTTCGTCGCAGATTTCGCGGATTTTTTTGAAGTCGATGGCTCTCGGATATGCGGAAGCGCCCGCAACGATTATTTTCGGTTTGCATTCAAGCGCAATTCTTCTGACTTCCTCATAATCGATTCTTCCGGTTTCGGAATCAACTCCGTAGGGAACAAAATTATATGCTTTTCCGGAAAAGTTCACCGGGCTTCCGTGGGTAAGATGTCCGCCTTCCGCAAGATTCATGCCCATAATGGTGTCGCCGAATTCCGCAAGGGCAAAATATGCCGCAAGGTTTGCCTGGGCACCGGAATGGGGCTGAACGTTTGCGTGTTCCGCGCCGAAAAGCCTGCAGGCTCTTTCCCTTGCAAGGTTTTCCGCTTCGTCAACAAACTGGCATCCGCCGTAATATCTGTGCGCGGGATATCCTTCCGCATATTTATTTGTAAGAACGGAACCCATTGCGGCCATTACCGCCGGAGAAACAAAGTTTTCCGAAGCAATGAGTTCGATGTTTCCGCGCTGGCGCAAAAGTTCGCGCTCCATCATTTCCGCAAGTTCCGGATCCTCTTTTCCGACAAATCCTATTGTATCAATAATATCGCTGTACATGTTAAACCACTCCTGTTAAAAATCAGAAATTGCTATTATAGATTATAGATTAATTCTTTCAAAAAAACAATGGATTTTAAATTTTTCATCATTTTTCCATAATATTTATAAATTCTTCTTTATCCTTTTGTTTTTTTATGATATACTTTTTTTAATATCCATCCGGAGGAAGTTTATACAATGAATTACGTTTTTATAATAAACCCCGTTGCGGGAAAAGGAAAAAATTCCGAAGAAATCGCAAAACATATAAGGGAATTTTTTGCCGGAAGAAACGACAACATCCATATCTATCTTTCAAAAGCTCCCGGCGACGCGATCCGTTTCGGAAGGGAATATCCCATTCCCGAAGGCGAAGAAGTCTGCTTTGTTGCCTGCGGCGGCGACGGAACATTTTATGAAACAGTAAACGGTGCTTTCGGAAGACCCGGCGCAAGTTTTGCAATATATCCTTCCGGTTCCGGAAACGATTTTATAAAATCCGTCGGCGGAAAACCGGAAGATTATCTCAATCTTCAAAAGCTTGTTGAGGGAAAAACCGAAATTTATGATGCTCTTGAATGCAACGGACATATCTGCTCCAACATCTGCAACATCGGAATCGATTCCGTAATTGCCGACAGAATCAACCGCTATAAAACCATCCCCGGCGTTTCCGGGTCAATGGCATACAATATTTCAACGGCAGTCACCGTCGGCGGCGGACTTTTCCACAGCCTTGCAATGCCCATGAAAATAACTTTTGATGACGGCGAAGTTTTTGAAGACCGCTGTATGTTCTCCGTTTTCGGAAACGGACAGGTCTATGGCGGCGGATACCATGCCGTTCCGGAAGCAAAACTCAACGACGGACTCATTGATTTCTGCACAGTTTCCGAAATCGGCGTTCTCCGTATCGCAAAGGTGATCGGAATTTATAAAAAGGGCGAGCATGTCGGAAATCCCGCTCTTGCGGATATCCTCAAAATGCGCCGCTGCAAAAACGCAAAAATCGAAAGTTCCGAACTTCTTACCGTAAGCATCGACGGCGAAATTTCAAAGACAAAATCCGTCGAAATAAAAATGCTTCCCGCTTCCCTTCCTTTCAGGGTCCCGAATTTCGGCTGATATGAAAACGGAAAGAATAACCCACGCATTCAGTCCGGTTTTCGATTCCGAAAGCCGGATTCTTGTTCTCGGAACAATGCCTTCGCCGAAAAGCCGGGAACTCGGTTTTTATTATTCCCATCCGAGAAACCGTTTCTGGCCGGTTCTTGCGGAAATTTTCGGTGAGGAAATTCCCGGGACGCCGGAAGAAAAGAAAAATTTCTGTCTTCGGCATAAAATCGCCCTCTGGGACGTTCTCAAAGAATGTGAAATCGAAGGCGCTTCCGATTCAAGCATAAAAAACGCTGTTCCGAACGATATTTCGATCATCCTGAACAGCGCGGATATAAAAGCAATTTTTGCCACCGGAACAACGGCCGCAAAACTTTATAAAAAATTCATCGAGCCGGAAACGAAAATTCCGGCAATCGTTTTGCCTTCAACAAGCCCCGCAAACGCAAAGGTTAAATTCGAGGAACTTTGCGAGGAATATAAAATTATTCTGGAATATTTATAAAAAAATCCCGTTCTGATGAACGGGATTTTTCTTTTTTATTCTTTGATTTTCTCTGCGATTTTCTGAAGATCCTCAACGGAATCCGCGATGAAGGCGTTTGCTTCGCCGGCAACGTTTTTGACCGCTGTGAGAAGGTCCTTGTCTTTTCCGAGGATTACGAAGGTATCGAATCCGTCATCGACGGAAGCGGCAAGAGCTTCGTAGAAACGGACGGCGTTTACCTGCTGTTTTGCAAAATAATCGGAAGGAAGAGTCATAACGTCAACAAGTTTTCCATATAAAGTGGAATACATCTTTGTGGAAAGGTCGCTGTGGCGGATATTTCTCATAACGTCCTGGAGTTTTGAAACATAGGGGAAAACCATTACGGAATGGAGCGGAAGAGAATCCTTGAGTTTTACGGAATTTACTTTGTGTTTCGCAAGTTCCTTGAGAACCGCTTTAAGGCCTTCCTCATCGCCGATAATAACGGTCTGTTCCGGAGCCTCAACCGCGGTCATCTGAACAAATCCCGCAAGGCATTTATCGGAAGCGAGGCTTACGAATTCATGCTTTACGTTGCGAAGACGGTAGGTATCAAGTCTTCCTGCTCCAACAGCTTCCTTTCTCATATCGCGGTAGGCGTTTGCAACGGCAATTCCGTCTTCAAGGGAAAAGACGTTTCCGGCGGTCATTGCGGTGATTTCGCCTGCGGAATAGCCGATGAATGCTTCCGGCGCGGGAAGAATTTCCTTTGCCGCTTCCGCAAGGGAAAGCTGATGAAGAAGCTGGAGCTGGAAGGAAACTTCCTCGTCGGTAACTTCGGCGGCTCTTCCTTTTGAAGAAATTTCCGCCGCATCAAAACCGAGAACAGCGGAAGCTTTTTCGTAAATTTCTTTTACGTTTTCGGAATATTCAGAAATTCCCTTTCCCATTCCCGCATGGGAACAGCCGTAGCCGGGAAATACAAAAGCAAGTTTTTTCAAGATAAAATACCCTCCGTATGCAATGATGCAGAATAATACAAATACTAATATACCATAAATTTCGGCGATTTCAAGATTAAACCAAAAACTTAGGATAAATTTATCCGAAAAAGCATTGACAACTCAAAATGTTTTATATATTATATTTAAAGGCAAAAACAAACGGCCTTATAAAAAAAGCCCGTTTTTATTTTTAGGAGGTAATTTCAATGGTATTTGAAAAAGTAAGAGAAATTCTTTGCGATCAGCTTGACCTTGAACCCGAAGACATTACCCTTGATACCAACATCATCGACGATCTCGGCGCAGATTCCCTTGATCTCGTTGACTTTGTAATGTCCCTTGAAGACGAGTTCGACAAAGAGATTCCCGACGAGGACGTCGAAAATATCAGAACTGTCGGCGATATCGTTTCTTACATCGAAAATTCCCTTTAATTTTTCAATAATTCAGAAATATTGGAAATGAAGATCGCGGAACGGGAGCGTTCCGCTATTTTCGTTTTATGCCAGTAAGGAGTTGTAAAAAAATGGCAGACCAGAAAAAAATGGTAGAGGCGATAACCTCAATGGAGGACGACTTCGCCCAGTGGTACACCGACGTTGTCAAAAAAGCCGAACTCATAGATTATTCCAGCGTCCGCGGATGCATGGTTCTCCGTCCTTACGGATACGCAATCTGGGAAAACATCCAGAAGCTTTTTGACGCGCGTTTTAAAGCAACCGGTCACGAAAACGTTTATATGCCCATGTTCATTCCCGAAAGCCTTCTTCAGAAGGAAAAAGACCATATCGAAGGCTTTGCTCCGGAAGTTGCATGGATCACCATGGGCGGCGGCGAACAGCTTCAGGAAAGAATGTGCGTACGCCCCACTTCCGAAACCCTTTTCTGCGACCATTACGCACACGTAATCAAATCCTACCGCGACCTTCCGAAACTTTATAACCAGTGGTGCAGCGTTGTACGCTGGGAAAAAACAACCCGTCCTTTTCTCCGCTCCATGGAATTCCTCTGGCAGGAAGGACACACCATGCACGAAACCGCAGAGGAAGCTATCGCTGAAACCGAACAGATGCTCAACATCTATGCCGACGTTTGCGAAAAGAACTTTGCGATCCCGATGATCAAAGGTCAGAAAACCGAAAAGGAAAAATTCGCAGGTGCGGAAGCAACCTATACCATCGAAGCCATGATGCACGACGGCAAGGCTCTTCAGTCCGGCACTTCCCATTTCTTCGGCGACGGCTTTGCAAAAGCTTTTGACGTTCAGTTCACCGGCCGCGACAACCAGCTTCATACCCCGTTCGAAACTTCCTGGGGCGTTTCCACCCGCCTTATCGGCGCAATCATCATGACCCACGGCGACAACAACGGACTTGTTCTTCCTCCCGACGTTGCTCCCATCCAGGTTGTAATCGTTCCCGCTCAGCAACACAAGGAAGGCGTTCTTGATGCGGCAAACGCAGTTAAGGAACGTCTTGCAAAATTCTGCCGCGTAAAACTCGACGACAGCGAACAGACCCCCGGCTGGAAATTTGCGGAATATGAAATGAAAGGCGTTCCGGTACGTCTTGAAATCGGTCCCCGCGATATTGCAAACAACCAGTGCGTTCTTGTCCGCCGCGACAACCGCGAAAAATATTTCGTATCTCTCGATGAGCTTGAAACCAAGATTCCCGAAATTCTTGGACTTGTTCGCGACGGTCTTTACCAGCGCGCTCTTGAAAACAGAGAAAACCGCACCTTTGCCGCCCATGACCTTGATGAATTCATCAAAATCGCAAACAGCGGCAACTGTTTCATCAAATCCATGTGGTGCGGTGACCGCGAATGCGAAGACAAACTCAAAGAAGTTGCGGGCGTTTCTTCCCGCTGCATGCCTTTTGAGCAGGAACACATTGCCGACGTTTGTCCCGTTTGCGGAAAACCCGCAACCAAAATGGTATATTGGGGCAAAGCATACTGATATAATTCATGCAGATAAAAACGGCACGCAGGGCGTGCCGTTTTTTACTGTTGATATTTTCTTTACAAAGTGTTATATTTTAATCATTATATAAATATCAGGAGAAAGATAAAAATGAAAAAGTTAATTGCTTTGTTCCTTTCGCTTATAATGGTTTTTTCCCTTTGCTCCTGCCAGGGAAAAATTTCCGCCGAAGAACGCAGCGCCGCAAACGAAATAATCGAAAAACTCAACACCGTTTTCACAACCCACCAGAACGCAAACGAAGACGTTCTTACCGCAAACAGCCTTACCGCTTCCTCCGGATGCGAAACAAAAATGAGCGATCTCACTTCCCGTCTTAAATATGTTTCC
Organism: Oscillospiraceae bacterium; assembly: GCA_015067315.1. GTDB lineage: Bacteria > Bacillota > Clostridia > Oscillospirales > Ruminococcaceae > UMGS1668. The sequence goes on from SVMR01000003.1 coordinate 97,825, forward strand.
CATGATGAATTCGTTGAAGCGCTTGCTTCCGTTGTTGCGCTTCTTGCGGATGAGGAAGGCGGCGACGCAAACGCGGTATATGAAATGTGCATGTCAATGGAAGACCCGAGCGAAATATTCTCCCTTTTCGACGAAAGTTTTGTGCCGAACCTCTGCGGAATGGCTATTCAGGCTCATACATCCGTTCTTTCCGGAACCGACGAAATTCTTGAACAGGCAAAAAGCGAACTTGATGCTTTTGCGGAAAAATATCCGGATTCCGAAATTCTTGCCCCTCTTGAAGCCTATTGCAAAGCCGTAACCTCTTTCAGCGGCTATTGCGGCGAATACGCATTTTTGATCACAGATTCCGCCGCATCCGAAATCAGAATTCTTGAAAGCATCTGCGAAACCGCAAAAACCATGCTTGACGGTTCGGACAGCAAATTGCCCGACAACGCCCAGCTTGTTAACCCCGAAGAATAAACTCCACCGCGCAATTGTAGGGAACGTCGTCCCCGACGTTCCGCAAAAAAACAGTCCGATTAAAAACAGACGCACCTATCGGTGCGTCTGTTTTGTTTTTTATCTGAAATCAAACAGCTCTTTCGGAGTTACTTCAAGAACTTCGCAAAGCTTAAAAACAACGTCAAAAGAAACTCCGACGTTCCCGAGTTCTATTGCGCTTATATGGCTTCTGTCTATGTCAACCAATTCCGCAAGCTGGAGTTGGGTCAGTTTTTTGCGTTTACGGTAATAAACAACATTAAGTCCAAACTTTTCATAAAGTTCTTTGTATTCGGCTTTCATAAAAAATCACCTCAGTTATAATTTTAGGTGATTTTTACAATTCATAAACCTTGTTGTAATAGCGTAATGCTATTGACACAAGTCATTTTAAGTTTTATAATAGATTTTACAAAAATTTCTTTTGAAAAGAGGATGAAAAAATGGAATTTATTTTAACTCTCGCAATTGCCGCAGGTCTTGCATTTATTCCCGCAAACATTGCAAAGAAAAAAGGCAAAAGTTTCGGACTTTGGTGGTTCTATGGCTGGATGCTCTTCATTGTTGCGCTTATCCATTCCCTTCTTCTTCCCGACCCCAACGCCCAGGCAGCTCAGTCCGTTCAGAACACTGCTTCTTCCGCCGATGCTCTTGTTAAATATAAAGAGCTTCTTGATTCCGGCGTAATCACCCAGGAAGAATTTGACGAAAAGAAAAAACAGCTTCTTGAAAACTGATTATTATTTTGAAAAGAGGAATAAAATGAAAAAATTTGTTGTATTGCTTCTTGCAGTTGCGATGGTTTTCTCTCTTTGTTCTTGTCAGAGCGGACCTTCCGCGGAAGAAATCAACGCTGCATACGAAGTAATTGATAATCTCGATATCGTTTATACAAATCATAAAAATGCAAACGAGGATGTTATAACTGCAAATGCCGTTTCCGCTTCCTCCGGATGTGCAACAAGAATGACCAGTCTTACCTCCCAGCTGAAACATATGACTCATGAAGAATTCGTAGAAGCTCTCGCTTCAATCGTTGCATTAATGGCTGAAGAACAGGGCAACAATGACCCGGGAGCAATATATGAATGGTGCGTATCCATGGACGACCCCAGCGATATGTTCTATATTTTTAATGAAGCTTACGTACCTAAGGCTTGCGGAATGGCTATTCAGGGTCATGCATCCGCTCTTTCCGGAACTGATGAAATATTGGAAGAAGCAGGAAGCAAACTTGATAAATTCAAAACAGAATATCCGGATTCCGAAATGATTCCCGCTCTTGAAACTTATTATGAAGCAGTAGCTGCTTACAGCGAATATTGCACATCCGCATTTGTAATCACTGATACGGTTTCACTCGAAATCGGGGTTTTGGAATCCTCCTGCGAGCTCGCAAGAGAATCTGTTATAAATTTTACTGCGTAAAGTGAGGTTCTAAAATGAAAAAATTATTTGCTTTATTGATGGCTCTTATCATGGTTCTTTCTTTCTGTTCCTGCGGAGAAAGAGAGCTTACTCCGGAAGAACAACTTGCGGAAGCAAGAAAACAAACCGAATGGGCAAAGAAAAATGCCGATGCCGCGCAGAAAGAACTTGATGATCTTCGCGACGCCATTGACGAATACGAATATTGGAAAAATCAGGTTGAAAACGCAGGTTGATATTCATTTCCGAACAATAAAAAAATCTCCCATGAAAATGGGAGATTTTTTATTGTTCGATTTCATAGGGCCAATCGATTATTCCGCCGAATTCATAAACTTCGGAATAGCCGAGGGAAACAAGCGCTTCCGCGGCAATTTTGCTTCGGCGGCCGCTTCGGCAATAAACGAAAACCGGAACATCCTTTTCCGGAATCTCCGCCTCCGCCCTTTCCTCGATTTCATCGTGCGGGATAACGATTGCGCCGGGGATATGTCCTTCGGAAAATTCTTCTTCCGCTCTCGCATCCAGAAGAACGAATTCTTCGAGATCTTCCATCATTTCTTTTGCTTTTTCGGGATTTATATTCATATAAACACTTCCTTTTTCTTCCGCGCCGCATCCGGAAACCGCCAAAAGGAAAACCAACGCGGCAACGATTGAAAGCAATCTTCTTTTTATCATTCTTTTATACATAAACCGATTCTCCTTTCCTGCTTTTTGTTTGACATAATTTAAAATTTGGGATATATTATTTTTATACTTTATTATAAAACTTTTCAAAGGAGCGAACAATATGCCCTGTGAAAAATGCCATTTGCTTATGAAGCAGTCCTTTCCTTTTTGGGAAAGCCTTTCCGAAACGGATAAGGCCGAACTTATGAACGGCGCCGGCTGCGCCGAATTCAAAAAAGGACAAAACATACATAACGGAACCGTATGCACCGGTATAATTTTTGTAAAAACCGGCTGTCTTCGGGTCTATATGCTTTCCGAAGAGGGAAAGGAAATCACCCTCTATCGGATTTTCGCCGGGGACGTTTGCGTTCTTTCCGCCTCCTGCATTCTTGAATCCATAAACTTCGACGTCCAGGTTGACGCCGAAGAGGACAGCCGCTGCTGTATTTTGAGTCCCGCTTCATTCCGCCGCGTTTCCGAAAGAAAGCCGGAAATGAAGAATTTCCTTCTTGAAAAAACGGTAAGCCGCTTTTCCGAAGTTATGTGGGTAATGCAGCAGATCCTTTTTATGAGCTTTGATAAACGCCTTGCGATTTTTCTTCTTAACGAAGCGGAAAACGCAAAAAGCCCCGAAATAAAGCTGACTCACGAACAGATTGCAAAATATATGGGCTCCGCAAGGGAGGTTGTGTCGCGCATGCTCAAATATTTTTCATCCGAAGGTTACGTTGAACTTTCCCGAGGCGGCGTCACAATAACTGATTTTGATGCTTTGGACCGTTTAGCCCTTTGAAAACTGAACGACCCTTTCCTTCGGGCGGAAGCCGACCATTGAATCCACCGCTTTTCCGTCCCGGAAAAGAACAAGCGCCGGAATGCTCATGATTCCGTAACGGGAAGCAAGTTCCTTTTCTTCGTCAACGTTTACTTTTCCGAAGGAAACTCCTTCAACTTCTTCCGCAACCTGGTCAACAACCGGGGAAAGCATTCTGCAGGGTCCGCACCAGGGCGCCCAGAAATCAACAACAACGGGGTTTCCGTTTTTAAGAACGTTTTCTTCAAAATTTTCTTTATTCAAAACTTTAACTGACATATCTTCAAATCCTTTCGGTTATTAATTTGTTTTCGTTGAACTTATTATAACCGGAAGGATTTTATATTTCCGTGACTTTGTCACAGTTAAAGCGTTTTTTTGAAAAATTTTTCAGGGATTGCTTTTTTGTAATAATTATCCGAAAGCCGCATATCCTTTTCTTATGAAAAGGCGGTGGTAAAAACGGAAAAACTTTCGGAAATAATTTGGGGACCCGCTCTTTTGATTCTTGTTCTCGGAACCGGGTTTTATCTTACCGCCGCGAGCGGATTTTTCCCAATCCGGAAGGCGGGTTTTGTTTTAAAAAACACCTTCGGCAAAATTTCCGGGGACAAAAAGTCTTTTTCCGCAACCGCAACCGCCCTTGGTGCAACGATCGGGACGGGAAACATCGTCGGGGTTTCCGCCGCAATTTCAATCGGCGGCGCAGGAGCGGTTTTCTGGATGTGGGCGGGCGCGTTCTTCGGAATGATGCTTAAATTTGCGGAAGCCGCCCTTGCAGTTAAATATAAAGGCGGCGCAATGAAATATATCGAAAAAGCCTTCGGCGGAAGGTTCTTTTCGGTTTTATGGAGCATCTGCTGCGTTCTCGCTTCCTTCGGCGGCGGAAATATGATGCAGACCAACGCCGCCGGCGCTGTTTTTGAAAAATCTTTCGGAATCCCGGCGGTTTTTATCGGAACGGCCGTTGCCGCTCTGACTTTTGCGGTTCTTTTTTTCGGAGCAAAAGCGGTTTTAAAAACCTCTTCCCTGCTTGTTCCGGTAATGGCTCTTCTCTATATTTCCGGCTGTTTCGGGGTGCTTTTCATCTTCCGGGAAAACGTAATCCCCTCCCTCGCAAAAATCTTTTCCGAAGCGTTTGAGCCGCTCTCAATGGGCGGAGGGATAATCGGAATCCTGACTTCCGAAGCGCTCCGTACAGGAATTGCAAAAGGAACTTTCACCCACGAAGCGGGAATGGGTTCCGCCTCCCTTGCTCATTCCGAAAGCGGAAGCGACCCGCTTGTTCAGGGATGCTGGGGAATAATCGAGGTTTTTATCGATACGATTTTCGTTTGCAGCCTTACGGCGCTTGTTATTCTTTCAGGCGGGATTTCCGACCCGGAAGAAACTTTTTCTTTCTGCTTCGGAAGTTTCGGCGACGTTTTTCTTTCGATTTCGATGTTTCTTTTTGCCCTTGCGGCGGTGATCGGCTGGGCTTTTTACGGCGAAAAAGCTCTTTCCTTCGTCACAAAAAGCAAGACCGCCGCGGTTTTTTACAGAATCATATTCTGCATTGCGGCAATAATCGGTTCCTTCGCGGAACTTCCGCTTATCTGGAACATAACGGATATTTTCAACGGACTTATGATTTTTCCGAACCTTCTGGCGATAATTATTCTTTCGCCGGAGATTTTAAAGATTGCAAAAAAGAAGGAACGCCCGTAGGCGTTCCTTCTTTTTTTAATAATCAAGCAAATATTCAGTAATATCTATTATTTCCGTTTCCCCGTTTTCATAGGTTACTTTTACGGATTTTGCGCAAACGGAATCGAATCCGAAAGTTCCCCAAGGAACGCGGCTTTCCATATCAAAAATCAGTTCAATATATTCAAATCTTTCGCTTATAATGTTTCCGTCTTTATCTATGAACCACATTCCTTCCGGCATCGGTTCACCTTTTTCGTCGAAAGTCCGAGCATATTCTCCCCGTTCCTGCCTTCCGACGGAAGCAGTTCCTATGCATTTTTCTTCGTTTACCGGACACCAGCCAAAACTTTGGAATTTATCGCAGATAATATTTCCGTTTTCATCTCCTAACAAATTTTTTATGCTTCCGTCTTCGCATTCCATCCAAAGCCAAAAACGATTCCCAAAATCAAGCGAAATTCCCGAATAAATGTTATCATAAAGAACTTCGCCGTTTTTCTTTACACCGTACTTCCATGAACCGGCAAGATCAATATTGTAAAAATATCCGGTATAGAAAAAACCGTTGCCCCAGTCGTTTTCAAAAGCCTCATCAAAATATACCGGATTTAGTTTTCCGTCCTCTTCATGATAATCATACAAACCGCCTTTTGAAATTCCGCGCAAAGTTACGTCTGTTCCGGGCGCAACATCAAAACTCTCAAAAGCTCTGTCAGCAACCGGATATCCGTTTCTGTCGAGAATATAATAGTACGTTGTGTCAATTTCTTTTGCATAGGGGTCGCCGTTTTCATCGTAAAAAAATCCCATAGCTTTTCCGTCAACTTCGCCCACATATTGGCAAAGGGCTGTTTCACCGAGGAAACGGATTTTTTTATAATCAACGCCGATTTGGTTTCCTTCGGAATCAAGAATCCTTATTATTTTTGAACCGTCTTCAAAAACAGTTTCCTCGCCGATGAAATTTCCGGAATTTTTAATGCTTACCTTCGGCCATTCTTCATCCGGTTCCGATATTTCCGGATTTTCCGTTTCGCTCTGCGGTTCCTGAGCGACAGGTTCTTCCTGCGCTCCGCAGGCGCATAGCATAAGCAAAGCTAAAATCAACGCAAGCGTTTTTTCCATAGGAAGCGCCTCCTTTTCCTAATATAAACTCAAATATTTCAATAATATTTTGCATATTCCGAAATATCAATAATTTCCGTCGTTCCGTCCGAAAAAGTCACTTTCGCCGTTTTCGCGCAGTACATCTCTTCCCAAACTCCCCAGGGAACCTTTTTGTCTTTGCTGAAAACAAGCACGATATGCTCGAATCTCTCGCTTATGATATTGCCTTCCTTATCGATAAACCACATTCCGTCCGGCATCGGCTCTCCGTTCTCATCGAAAACCGGAAGATATTCCACCCGGTCGTCAACTCCGTTTCCGGCGGTGCCGATATAGCTGTTTTCATCAAAAGGCGCAAACCAGATATATTCAAATTTATTATCGCAAAGAATATTTCCGTTTTCGTCCGCAATCATTCTTTTGCAGCCGTCGGCGCAGTCCAAATCGAGCAGAACCGTATCCCCGAAAAGAAGACTTATTCCGGAATAAAGATTATCAAAAAGAACTTTTTCGTCTTTTTTAAGTCCGTATTGCCATGAATGGCTGTTGTAATAATAATGTGTATATGTGAACCCGTTTCCCCAATCCGATTCAAGGGATTCATCTTTCCAGGCTAAAACAAGTTCACCGTTTTCTTTAACGAAATCATAGGCATTGCCTTTTGAATTTCCGCGGATATCTATGTTCATATTCTCAAATATCTCAAAATGTTCAAAAGCAATATCGACAACCGGAATTCCGTTTTCGTCAAGAAGGTAATAGTTGGGTGCTTGCACTTCTTCCGAATACGGAACGCCGTTTTCATCATAAAGATAGAGCCTTTCCGTTCCTTCAAAAGAAGCAACATAGCTGCAAACGTGGGCTTCATGCGGTCTTGCTCTCCGAAGGGATGTATAATCAATTCCGACCCGTTTTCCTTCGGAATCGAAAACCTTTACGGTTTCGTTTCCGTCCGGTTCTTTCGTTATTTCAACCGTCAGATTTCCGTATTTTTTAGTTTCGGTTTCCGGTTCGGAAGAAATTTCCGCTTCGCTATGCGGTTCCTGTGCGACAGGTTCTTCTTCCACACCGCAGGCGGAAAGCATCAGCAAAACCAAAACCAACAAAAGCAGTTTTTTCATCGGAAGCACCTCCTTTAAAAATTATTTTCCGAAATATCCTTTAATATCCGCATCCCGCCAGACTTCGGCAATCCGTTCTTCCGAACCGTATGCGGCAATAAAATCTTCGTATTCAAGTCCGTAACGCTCAATATAATGATAGATATTCATAAGACATTCTTCCTCTTCCGACCAAAGAAGATTCGTGTACTCATCAAAAGTCATGTACGGTTCGGAACGGAATTTTTCATATTCCGCCCTGAATTCATCGGAATTTATGTATCTTATAATTTCAATATCAATAAAATGCGCCTGTTCCGGATGGGAACAGTTGTTAACCGGAAGACCGAGTTCTCTCCCCTTTTCATAAACAACTTTTTTGCCGCCGTCTTCAAAAACAAAAGTCACGCGGTTTTCGTAAATTTTTATTTCGGAAATATTTTTGATTTTTTCCCGGCGTTCGTTGTTTCGATAAGTATCTATCCAATATTCTGCAAAAACCCAGTTTCCGTCAGTTTCGGAATATGAGATTTTATATAATTCCCAGGTGGTTCCGGATGCTGATATGAAGAATTTTTCGTCCTTGTTTTCCGGATATTTTTCCGCGAAGGAAAGAAGGTTTTCATAACCGGAACATTTTTCGGCTCCGTAAAAAGCATAACCCTTTTCCGTCATTTCTTCCGAAGGTTCTTCCGAATTCCAAAGGATTTCAAAAAGTTCTTCCGTTTCCGGATCAAACAGTTTTTCCTCTTCCGGCTCTGTTTCTTCGGTTTCCTGCGGTAAAAATTCCGCTTCGCTCTGCGGATTTTCCGCCGGTTCCTCCGAAATTTCTTCCGGAGAGCAGGAGGAAAACAAAAGCATCACCGCAAAAAGAAAAGCTGCAGTTTTAAATGTTTTTTTCATTGAAATTCCTCCCTTCTATAATATTAGTAACAAATTTTCCCGTTTTTGTTGCATCCGCAGAAAAAAATCTTATAAAAAAAGGAGAACCGAAACGGTTCTCCTTTTTGGCTTTATTATTTTGCGTTATAGAAAGCTTCGGAAGCTTTGTGCATCATATAGATATCGATTTTTGTTGCGATTTCCATCGGTGCGTGCATCGAAAGAAGCGGAACGCCGACGTCAATAGTATCTACCTGGAGGCGGGAGATGAATTTTGCAACGGTGCCGCCGCCGCCTTCGTTAACTTTGCCGAGTTCGCCGGTCTGCCAGACAACGTTTGCGTCATCAAGGATTCTTCTGACTTCGCCGCAGAATTCCGCGGGACAGTCGTTGGTGGAATATTTGCCGCCGGAACCGGTGTATTTTGTAACAACAATGCCGTAATTGAGGTATGCGGCGTTCATTTTTTCATGAACCTGGGGGAAGGTCGGGTCAACCGCCGCGTTAACGTCCGCGGAAATGCATTTGCTGTTTTCAAGAATAACGTGACCGGGAACGCCATAGGGTCTGCCGAGGTCTTCCGCAAAATATGCGAGCATTTTGCTGTTCATACCGGTGGGGCCGTCGGAACCGGTTTCTTCTTTGTCCGCAAAGCATGCAACTGCGGTATATTCCGGATCGGAAGCAAGAATACCGGTGAGTTCGCCGTATGCGCAAACTCTGTCGTCGTGACCGTATGCGCCAATAAGACCGCGGTCAAAGCCGATATCTCTTGCTTTTCCTGCGGGAACCATGGTGAGTTCTGCGCTCTGGAAATCCTCTTCGACGATTCCGTATTTTTCAAAAAGGATGGAAGCGATGTTGAGTTTTACTTTTTCGCTTACTTCGTCATCACGGAAAGGCATTGAACCGACGATTATGTTCAGTTCCTCGCCCTTGATTCCGTCGCCGAGTTTTCTGTCCATCTGCTCTTTTGCAAGATGGGGAAGAAGATCGGAAACGCAGAAGATAGGTTCGCTTTCTTCTTCGCCGACGGTTACGGTTACGGAAGTTCCGTCTTTTTTGATTACAACGCCATGGAGAGCAAGGGGAATTGTTGTCCACTGATATCTCTTGATTCCGCCGTAATAATGGGTTTTAAGGAGTGCAAGCTCCTGATCCTCATAAAGCGGATTGGGTTTGATATCAAGGCGGGGAGAATCTATATGAGCGGCTGCGATATGCATACCTTCCTCAATGGGTTTTCTGCCGATTTTTGCAAACATGAAAGCTTTGTTGCGGTTGTTGAGATAAACTTTGTCGCCTGCAACATATTTTTTGCCGGGTTCAAAAGGAACAAATCCTTCCTTTTCAAGAACCGGAACTACCCAATCGATAAATTCACGTTCGGTTTTGCAGGTGCTGATGAAATCTTTATAAGGTTCGCAATAATCGAAAGCGGCCTTGATTTCCTCTTCGGAAAGAGTAGAACCTGCGTTCTTGGGTGCACGGAAAAGCTTTTCTTTAAGAAGCTGTCCTGCGGATTTTTCTTTTTCGCTCATGTTGTTTCTCCTTTTCTATATAAGATTTTTATTGGTTTATTTAAAAATCAGTCAAAACCGTAAACGCTTTGATAGCCTTTGCGGTATGCGCTGACTTTTTCGCGGTATTTTGACGTTTCCTCATAGGGAATCGTATGGAGCGTTCTTCCGTCGGAAGAATATTCCGGGTTTTCAAGCCATTTTGCAACGGCGTTTGGACCTGCGTTATATGCGGCATAAGCCGTTTCCCATTCCCCGAACTTATCGTAATGATATGAAAGAAGCCAGACGCCGTAATCTATATTGGTTTCAGGGTCATACATATCGTCCCAGTCTGCGCCGGTCGCTCCCCGGTAATAATCGATCCATTCAAAGGCGTCTTTTGTGATCTGCATAAGTCCTCTTGCGCCGACCCAGCTTTCCGCGTTGGGGTCAAAACCGCTTTCGGTGCGGATAACCGCATAGATCACGGAAAGAGGAACGCCGTATTCTTCGGATTTTTGTTCAACGGTTTCGCTGTAATCCGTCGGATATGCCCAATGTTCAAGAAGCTTCGTGCTTTTGTTCATCATAAATCCGGCAAAAAATATAAAAACCACAACAAGAAGACCGAGAAGAGCGTTTTTTATAACCTTACCCAAAAAATCAATCCTCCGCAGCCGTTTTATTTTTAAGAAGCACCATATTTTTGAGCACGGAATTGATATTCCGTTCAAGTTCCGCTTCGGTGCTGTCGTTATGAATCACAAAATCGGAGTTTGCGGTATAGAATTCCTCCGGTTTTTGAGCATTGATGCGTCTTTCCGCATCGTTTTTTGAAATATTGTCCCTTTTGATGATTCTTGTTTTTCTTGTTTCGGAATCCGCAACAACGGAAACAAGCGCATCGCAAAGCTTTCCGCAGCCGCTTTCGATAACTGTCGCGCCGTCGATAACAACCGTTTTTGCGCCCGCGGCAACACTTATGAGCACTCGGTGCTCAATTTCATCAAGAATATAGGGGAAGATTATTTTATTAAGCGCCTCAAGTTCCTTTTTATCGGAAAAGACTATTCTTCCAAGGGCTTTTCGGTTTATTTTGCCTTTTTCATCGAGCACAAGGCAGGAAAAGCGGCTTACGATATCATAAATACAGTCAAGATTGCTGTCGGTTATGTCGTGGGCAACGGAATCCGCGTCTATAACTGCGGCGCCTTTTTTACGAAAAATTTCCCTTGCGGTGCTTTTTCCCGCGCCGGTCTGCCCGGTAAGTCCAATGATGTCTGCCATTTTCCGTCACTCCTTTTAATGCCGTGCTCAAAGTTCGATTATATCAAAACCCGCCGCCCTTATAAGACGGTTATAAACCGCAAGACCGATTCCGCTTGCCTTAGGCGAATGGGCAAAAACCTTTTCGGCGCCGCTTTCGTCGATTATCCGAAGGGCATCGAAGATATGTTCCGCCTGTTCCGCGTCGGAAAATTCCGAACCGTAGGTTACGGTGCTCACGGAAAGTTTTTCCGCTTCCTCGTCGAAGCAAAGAGCGAAAATGCCTTCTTTTGCGTGCTCATTTACGAATTTTATATAGTCTTCCGAACTTGCTTTTATAAGGGTTACCTGCGCTTTCGGCGCATAGTGTTTATATTTCATCCCGGGGGAAAGAACTTTTTCGCCCTCTTCGAGTTTTTCGAGCACCGCATGGGAAATTTCGACTTCGCCGAGAGTTTCCCGAAGCTGCTCAAGGGTTATGTATCCCGGGCGGAGAAGCACGGTTTTTTCCCCGACAAAGGAAATTATCGTCGATTCAACCCCGACGGAGGAAGCTCCGCCGTCGATTATTGCGTCAACCCTTCCCATAAGGTCATGTACGCAATGCTCAAAACTTGTCGGGCTCGGGCTTCCGGAAAGATTTGCGGAAGGCGCCGCAAGTGGAATTCCCGCCGCTTCGATAATCGCCCTTGCAACCGGATGCGCAGGAAAACGAACTGCGACGGAAGGAAGATTTGCGCTTGTTACATCCGGAATTTTTTCGCTTTTTTTCATAATCATTGTAAGAGGACCGGGCCAGAATTTTTCCGCAAGAAGCCTTGCGCCTTCCGGAAATTCCGCAGCGATATCTTTGAGCATGCTCATATCGGAGATATGGACAATAAGAGGGTTGTCGCCGGGGCGTCCCTTTGCCTTAAAAATATTTTCGCAGGCTTTTTCGTCAAAAGCATTCGCCGCAAGGCCATAGACCGTTTCCGTCGGAATTGCGGCAAGACCGCCGTTTTTAAGTATATTCGCAACGGCTTCGACCGAGCCTTCTTTTTTTGCATCAAAAAGCAAAGTTTCCATTTTTTCTCCAGACTTTCGGTTAATTTTCTTCTCCGCGGAGTTTTTCCGCTCTGTCATGGGCGCGCAAAGGGTCAATAAGTTCATCAAGTCCGCCGTTCATAACGGAATCGATTTTATAAAGGGTAAGACCGATTCTGTGGTCGGTGACCCTTCCCTGGGGGAAGTTATAGGTGCGGATCCTTTCGCTTCTGTCGCCGCTTCCAACCTGGGCTTTTCTGTCGGCGGCGCGGCTTTCGTCCGCGGCGCGCTGTTTTTGTTCATAAAGGCGGCTTCGGAGAACCTTCATCGCCTTATCCTTGTTTTTATACTGGCTTCGTTCGTCCTGGCATTCAACCACCATTCCGGTGGGAAGGTGGGTTATACGGATGGCGGAGCTTGTTTTGTTGATATGCTGTCCGCCGGCGCCGCTTGAACGGAAGGTATCTATTTTAAGGTCGTTGGGGTCAATTTCGATTTCGACGTTTTCCGCTTCCGGAAGAACCGCAACGGTTACCGCGGAAGTCTGGATCTTCCCTTGGGAATCCGTTACCGGAACACGCTGGACCCGGTGGGTTCCGCTTTCAAAACGGAATCTTCCGAAAACCCCTTCGCCCTCAACGGAATATGAAATTTCCTTATATCCGCCGAGTTCCGTTTCGTTCGCGTAGATAACTTCGGTTTTCCAGCCTTTTGAATCCGCATACATGGAATACATCCGGTAAAGATCGGAAGCAAAAAGCGCCGCTTCCTCGCCGCCGGTTCCGCTTCGGATTTCCATAATTACGGAACGGTCCTCATCCGGATCCTTCGGAAGAAGAAGGATTTTAAGCTCCTCAAAGCAGGCTTCCATAAGGTTTTTGCTTTCCTCAAGCTGTTCCTTCGCCATATCGCGCAGTTCCTTATCCGTTTCTTCGGAAAGAATCGCTTCCGCTTCCTCAAAATGCGCTTTTGCGGATTTATATTCCTTATATTTAAGGGCAAGGGGTTCCAGCTCCCTTTGCTCCTTCAAAAGTTTTGTATAAAGTTCGTTGTCGTTTGTAACTTCCGGTTCATAAAGCCGAAGTCCCGCCTGGCGCCAGCGTCTTTCAATATCCTCGAGTTTATCGAACATCGGCTTCCTCCCGGATAATCTGCTTTATGTTTTTTTCGGCCTTGCTTCGGGGAACCTCAACTTCGTGACCGCATTTTTCGCACCGGAGCTTAAAATCCATTCCGGAGCGCAGAACAACAAACCTTGCGCCGCCGCAGGGATGGTTTTTCTTCATCAAAAGTATATCGCCGATTTTTACGTCCATATAACTTGCTCCTTTCCGGATAATATTTTCCTAATTTATTAATATAACATAATAAAGCGATTTTTGCAAGAAAACGTGTTTTCCGTTATAAAATTGCGTAAATCAAAAAATATTTTTCAATTAACAGGCTTTTCCATGTTCAAAAAGCGTACACTTTATGTTATAATGTTTATGTGTCACCTTCCGGCACTTTTTAATAAACAATCGGTTCCGAAAGACTCCAAACAAAGGAACCGTCAGAATATAAAAAGGGGGAAAAAGGTATGAATTTTACTGAGAACGCAAAAACCGTTCTTGAACGAAGATATCTTGCGAAAGAAAACGGCAAGGTTGTTGAAACCATTGAGGAACTCTTCACAAGAGTCGCTTCCACTGTTGCGGGTGCGGATGCGGCTTACGGAAAAACCGAAGAGGAAATCAAAAACACAGAAAAAGAATTCTATGATATGATGACAAACTGCGAGTTTATGCCCAACTCGCCCACCCTTATGAATGCGGGACGCCCTCTTGGCCAGCTTTCCGCCTGCTTTGTTCTTCCTGTTGAAGACAGCATGGTCGGAATTTTCGATACCGTAAAATATGCGGCTCTTGTTCATCAGTCCGGCGGCGGCACCGGTTTTTCCTTCTCCCGCCTTCGTCCGGAAGGCTCAATCGTTAAATCTACCGGCGGAACTTCTTCCGGCCCGGTAAGTTTTATGAAAGTTTTCAACGCCGCAACCGAAGCGGTTAAACAGGGCGGAACCCGCCGCGGCGCAAATATGGGTATGCTCCGTATCGACCATCCTGACATTCTTAAATTCATCGACTGCAAGGCAAACAACAACGAGATCAACAACTTCAACATCTCCGTTGCAATCACCGACAAATTCATGGAAGCCGTTGAAAACGGAACGGAATATGAACTTGTTGCTCCCCATAACGGCGAAGTTGCCGGAACTCTTGACGCAAGGGAAGTTTTTGAAAAAATCGTTGATGCGGCATGGCGCAACGGCGAACCGGGAATCGTTTTTATCGACGAGATGAACCGCTATAACCCCACCCCCGCTCTCGGCGAAATTGAAAGCACCAACCCCTGCGGCGAACAGCCCCTTCTTCCCTATGAAGCATGCAACCTCGGTTCCATCGACCTCGGCCGCTGTGTAATCGAAGAAGACGGAATCCTTTCCATCGATTACGACAAAATCACCGAAATCGTACATAAAGCAGTTCATTTCCTCGACAACGTAATCGACGTCAACCACTATCCCCTTCCCGCAATTGACGAAATGACCAGAAAGACCAGAAAAATCGGTCTTGGCATAATGGGCTTTGCGGATCTTCTTCTTAAACTCGGCGTTCCCTATAATTCCGTCGAGGCAGAAAGAGTTGCGGAAGAAGTTATGAGCCTTATCCAGAGCGAAGGAACAAAGGCTTCCATCGAACTTGCCCTTGAACGCGGAACTTTCCCCGCATGGGAAGATTCCATCTTCGCGGACAGATATGAAATCCGCAACGCAACCATCACCACCATTGCTCCCACCGGCACCATTTCCATTATTGCGGATGCTTCCGGCGGCTGTGAACCTCTTTTTGCGTACGCTTTCACCAAGAACGTAATGGACGGCGACAAGCTCCTCGTTTGCAACGACCTTCTTGTTGAAAAACTTAAAGAACGCGGAATTTATACCGAAGAACTTATCCAGCGCATTGCCGACGAAGGCACCCTTGCCCATATTGAGGAAATTCCCGAAGATATCAGAAGAGTTTTCGTCTGTGCTCACGATATCACCCCGGAATGGCATATCAGAATCCAGGCGGCATTCCAGAGATATACCGACAACGCCGTTTCCAAAACCATCAACTTCCCCAACAGCGCAACCCGCGAAGAAGTTAAGGAAGCTTATGTTCTTGCATATAAACTCGGATGCAAAGGCACCACCGTTTACCGCGACGGAAGCCGCGACAGCCAGGTTCTTACCATCGGAACCCAGAAAAAAGAGGAAGAGGCAAAACCCGAAGTTCCCGCAATGAATACCATTGTTCCGAGACCCAGACCCACCCTCACCTGGGGCGCAACCGAAAAGATGAAGATAGGCTGCGGAAGCCTTTTCATCACCGTTAACCGCGACGAACACGGAATCTGCGAAGTTTTCACAAGCACCGGAAAAGGCGGCGGCTGTCCTTCCCAAAGCGAAGCAACCGCAAGACTTGTTTCAATCGCTCTCCGCGCGGGAATCAGCCAGGACGAAATTCTTTCCCAGCTTAAAGGAATCCGCTGCCCCAGCACAGTCCGCCAGCCGGGTCTTAAATGCACTTCCTGCCCGGACGCCATTGCAAGAACCATCATCAAGATGAGCAAAATGCTCGGCACTAACGGTTTTACTTCCGAACCGGAGGAGGAACCCGCGCCAAAAAAAGCTGAGGGCGCAGTTTCTGCGCCGGCAAACAAACCTGTTCTCGGAAAAGACGACAAACTCCATTGCCCCGAATGCGGAAAACTTCTTCGCCATGAAGGCGGCTGCACAATCTGCGACTGCGGATTTTCCCATTGCGGCTAAGTGAATAAAAACGAAAGTAGCCCGGAATTCCGGGTGTCATAAAACAGTTTCAGTCCCGGCACGTTGTCTGTCGGGACTGTTTTTTTATATGTTTTGCCGCATATTCTTGCCTCTCCCTATGGGAGAGGTGCCCCGAAGGGGCGGATAGGGCTAAAACCCTCTCAGTCACGCGGATTGCGCGCCAGCTCTCCCAAGGAGAGAGCCAAGGGCGCTGCCGTGCCGACGCAGGAAACAAAAAACGAAAGGCATCTTTCGGGGTGTCTTTTGTCTTTGCAATTAAATATGTGTAATATATATTACATATTTAACTGTTTATTTTATTCTTGACAAACACAATTTAAGATGTTATCATACTATAACATAAGGGAGTAGTTGGCGCGCCGCAATTTGTTCGGGGCGTTATGTTATTCGTCATCACGCCCAAAAGGCCGGATAATGTATTAAACAACAAGACTTTTTATTACAACTTGCCGTAATGAAAGGCCTTGTATTTTTTTGCCTTCGTTACGGAAAACGGAGGTTTTTTTATATTATGATGTACATTCTTCTTATCATCGGCTTTATTTTGCTTATTAAGGGAGCAGATTTCTTTGTTGAAGGCGCTTCTTCCGTCGCAAAGCTCCTTAAAGTTCCCTCGGTTATAATCGGTCTTACGATTGTTGCAATGGGAACCAGCGCGCCGGAAGCCGCAGTCAGCATTTCCGCAGGTATTGCCGGAAGCAGCGACATTGCTCTCAGCAACGTAATCGGTTCCAACATTTTCAACCTTTTAATTGTTGTTGGCGTTTCCGCAATAATCTGCCCCATGGCAACCGAAAAAGTTATTATGCAGCGCGATATCTGGTGGAGCCTTGGCGCGTCGGTTGCGGTTCTTGTTATGATGCTTGATATGAAAGTTTCAACAATCGAAGGTATTCTTCTTCTTGCGGCAATGATTGCCTATATCTCCGTTCTTATCCGCGCCGCAAAGAAAAACCGCAGCGAAGGCGAAGAAGTAAAAGCCCTTTCCCCCATTAAAAGCGTTCTTTTTATAATCGGCGGACTTGCCGCAATTGTAATCGGCGGCGACCTTGTTGTTGATTCCGCCTGCGATATTGCCGCCGCCTTCGGCATGAGCGAAGCTCTTATCGGTCTTACAATCGTTGCGATGGGAACTTCCCTTCCGGAACTTGTAACTTCCGTTGTTGCCGCAGGAAAAGGCGAAAGCGGTCTTGCTCTCGGAAACGTAATCGGTTCCAACATCTTCAACCTTCTTTTCATCCTCGGTTCCGCTTCCGCCCTTACAAGCATCAACGTCGCTTCCGAACTCTTTATTGACACCGCAATTCTCATCGGCGTAACCCTTATGATGTATTTTCTTTGCCGTTCAAAGGAAAAAACAAGCCGCCCCGAAGGCATTGTCTGCGTTCTTGCCTATGCGGCATATATGGCATATATTATTTTAAGATAAGCGGAGAATTTTATGGAAAAATACAAAGTTTTTTATGACGAAGTATTGATCGGAAAACTTTTTATAAACGACGAATATAAATATTGCTATGAACCGGTTTATGAAGGGGTCGAAAAGGTTAAAGATACCGCCTGCCTTCTTCAGGTTATGGAAAAGGGCACTTTCGGGAAATTCAGCGACCCGATTCCGTTTTTTCAGGAACGGATCCGCTATATGAAACTTTGGAAACTCGGAATTATCAATTACCAGACCGATAAATTTGTTATCAAAAGAATTGAATAATAAAAAAAGACGCCTCACAGTTTTAACGCTGTGAGGTGTTTTTTTGCCTTTCTTTCAAAAAAAGGCTTCCTTGCGCAAAGAAGATTCCTCCAAGCATAAAGTAGGGAACGTCGTTCCCGACGTTCCGCAAAAAGGATTCCCGGAGGGCAGGCTCCCTTGTGCAAAGGGAGCTGTCAGCGAAGCTGACTGAGGGATTGTAACCCTGTCCAATTTAAAACAGCAGGTAATTTATACAGAATCCCCCAGTCACGCACCCGTTCTTAAAGGCGTGACAGCCCCCTTTAGGCAAGGGGGCCTTTTTCGGAACCGCCCTTCCGACACCTGCTGCGACACCTCCCCTGATAGGAGATGCTGAAAAAAATCCCCTTGTTTTTTACCGAAGAGGCAAAATAAATTGCCGCTTGCCTTCAATTAAAAACCGATAACGCAAACGCCCCCGTTTTTCAAAAACAAAATGATAAAATGATATCGCAAACAATTATTGCGGAGGTAAATATGGAAGCAATAAAAACATTAAACCTTACAAAAAAATACGGCAAACTTGCGGCTGTTGATAATCTTGATCTTTCCATTGAAAAAGGCGAGCTTTTTTCGCTCCTCGGAACAAACGGCGCAGGAAAAACAACGACGATAAAAATGCTTTCCTGCCTTACAAAACCGACATCCGGCGATGCTTTTGCCGAAGGATACAGCATAACAAAAAACGCCCTTGAAGTCAAAAGCATAATCGGAGTTTCGCCCCAGGAAACCGCAGTCGCGCCAAATCTTACCGTTAAAGAAAACCTTGAACTCATCTGCGGAATCCACGGTTTTTCAAAAGAAAAAAGCGCCCTTAAAACCGAAGAACTTTCGGCGCAGTTCGGTCTTTCGGAAGTTCTCGGAAAAAAAGCGGGAAAACTTTCCGGCGGAATGCAAAGAAGGCTCAGCATAGCCATGGCGCTTATAAGCGAACCTTCGGTTTTGTTCCTTGATGAACCGACCCTTGGGATTGACGTTATTGCAAGAAGCGAACTTTGGGATATGATACGTTCCCTCAAAGGCAAAGTTACCGTGATACTTACAACGCATTATATGGAGGAGGCGGAAGCTCTTTCCGACAGAATCGGGATTATGAAAGGTGGAAAGCTTCTTGCCGTCGGAACGGCTTCCGGATTCATCGAAAAAACTTCCGCAGAAAATTTTGAAAAAGCCTTTATCAGAATAGTGAAGGAGGAAACTTCGGTATGATCACTTTTGCAAAAAGATGCGGAAAAGAAATTTTGCGCGATCCGCTCAACATCCTTTTCGGAATCGGTTTTCCGCTTGTTCTGCTCTTGCTTTTAAGCGCGATTCAGGCGAACATTCCCGCTCCGCTTTTCGAAATTGAAAAACTTGCCCCGGGAATTGCCGTTTTCGGTCTTTCTTTCATGACTCTTTTTTCCGCGACATTGGTTTCAAGAGACAGGGAAAGTTCGTTTTTGCAAAGGCTTTACAGCACTCCGCTTAAACCTTCGGATTTCATCATCGGATATATGCTTCCGCTTTTGCCCATCGCACTTATGCAAAGCGCGCTTTGTTTTGCCGCGGCGGCAATTCTCGGTCTTCCGGTAAACATAAATATTCTTTACGCGCTTTTGCTGATGATTCCGACTGCGTTTTTCTATATCTCCCTCGGTCTTCTCTGCGGTTCGGTGCTTGGGGTAAAACAGGTTGGCGGAATCTGCGGCGCCCTTTTGACAAATCTTTCCGCCTGGCTTTCGGGAATCTGGTTCGACCTTGAACTTGTTGGCGGTTTATTCAAAAAAATCGCCGGTATTCTTCCGTTTTTCCATGCCGTCGAAATCGAAAAATCCGCCATAAGCGGAAGTTTTTCCGGCTTTTTCGGTCATTTTGCTTTTGTTTCCGCCTATGCGGCAATCACAGCCCTCTGCGCGGTTTTCCTTTTTCTAAAACAGATGAAAAATCAGTAAAACAAAAAAGGCCCCCTTGCCTAAAGTGGGCTGTCACGCATTTTAGAATAGGTGCGTGACTGGGGGATTCTGTTCAGCCGCCCCTATCAGGGGAGGTGGATTTTTCGGCGGCTTACCGACGAAAAAGACGGAAGGGTGGAAACGTTTTTTTGCATTTTTTCGGCGGGCGAATAGGTCCCCTTGTCAAAGGGGGCTGGATTTTTTAACTGCGTGCGGTTAAAAAAGACTGGGGGATTCTGTATGGATTACCAGGCTGTTTTAAATTGGACGGGGGTTGCGGAACGTCGGGGACGACGTTCCCTACGGTAATGCGGAGAGGTTTATTGAAACAAGGCAAAAAAAACGGCGGGAATTTTCCTGCCGTTTTTGTTATATTTAACTTTCCGCCATCATCTGGAGGTTATAATAAACTCCTTTTTTCGCCATGAGTTCGTCGTGGCTGCCCTGTTCAACAAATCCTTCGTCGTTGAGCACGATGATTGTTTTTGCGTTGCGGATGGTGCTCAGACGGTGAGCAATGGTGAAAACGGTTCTTCCTTCGGAAAGGCGTTCGAGGCTTTTTTGAACCATTCTTTCGCTTTCGTTGTCAAGAGCGGAAGTCGCTTCGTCAAGAATGAGCACGGAAGGATTTTTAAGGAAAACCCTCGCGATGGAAATTCTCTGTTTCTGTCCGCCGGAAAGTTTAACTCCGCGTTCGCCGACGTAGGTATCGTATCCGTCCTCAAGTGCGGAGATGAATTCATGGGCGCCCGCAAGTTTTGCGGCTTCAATAACCTCTTCCCTTGTTGCGTCCGGTTTTCCGTAAAGAATGTTTTCATAAATGCTTCCGCTGAAAAGATAAACGTCCTGCTGAACAACGCCGATGTTGTTGCGGAGGCTTGAAAGAGTTATGCTGCGGATATCCCTTCCGTCAAGAAGGATTCTTCCTTCGGAAACGTCATAGAATCTCGGAATAAGGTTCGAAAGGGTTGTTTTTCCGCCGCCGGAAGGACCGACCAAAGCGATGTTGTCGCCGGGATTCACATGGAGATTTATTCCGGAAAGGACTGTTTCCTCGGAATCGTTATATTTGAACGCGACGTTTTCGAGAACGATTTCGCCGGTTACGTTTTCAATGGGTTCCGCGTCCGGGGAATCGGTGATCTCCGGCTTGACGTCCATGATTTCATAAAAACGCTCGATTCCGGTGAAGCCCTGCATAAACGTTTCGGTAAACTGGGCAAGGCGGGAAACGGTGTTGAGAAGAACTGTCGTATAAAGAAGATATGCAACGTAGTCGCCGGCGGTTATATGACCTTTCATAAGGAAAATTCCGCCCATTACAACAACGGAAATATACATGCATCCGTCAAAAAGGCGGATCACGCAATGGAGCTTTCCGAGAGCCTTATATGCCTTGCGCTTGATTGCAAGAAAAACTTCGTTGTTCTTCTTGAATTTTTCCTTTTCGATTCCTTCGTTCGCAAAGGATTGGACAACGCGGATTCCGAGAAGGCTGTCCTCAATCTGTGCGTTGATTTCGCCTATCTGGGAACGTTCGCAGTAAAAAGCGTGTTCAAGTTCCCGGCGGAGTTTAAGAACAAAATATCCGAGAATCGGAATCATAAGGAAGATGAAAACCGTAAGCGGAACGTTCACGCTCATAAGAATTATGAAAGAAGCGGCAAATTTTACAATTCCGATAAGAATTTCTTCCGGGGCATGGTGGGAAAATTCCGTTACGTCAAAAAGGTCTTTTGAAAGGCGGCTCATAAGCTGGCCGACCTTGTTGCTGCTGTAAAAACTGAAGCTCAGATCCTGGAGATGGGAGAAAAAGTCCTTTCTCATATCCGCTTCAAGATGGGCGCCCATAAGGTGACCGATGTTAACCATAAAATAGTTCGCGCAGGTATCGATTACGCGGAGAAGAAGATAGATTCCGGCAATTTCAAGAATCATCTGAACGGTAAGGGAACCGATATCCTCCGTTGCGGCGTTTGTAATCGTTCTTACAATCATCGGAAGAACGATATCGCAAAGGGTCGTAAGAATTGCGCAGAAAAGATCGAGCGCAAGGGTCGGAAGATAGGGTTTGTAATAGGGCATAAAACGGCGCAGAAGACCGGTTTTTCCCAATTTCTTTTCCATACTGAAAACGTCCTTTCTGATGAATTATCCGTGAAGGCGGTTGTTCGCTTCGGAAACGCAGTCCCGGAGATATCCTTCGAGTCTGAAGGTTTCGCCTGTTCCGATTGCGACGCATTCTTCCGGATTTTCCGCAACTTCGCATTTAAGGTTGAATCTTTTCGCAAGATATTTATCGAGTCCGTGGAGCTTTGCACCGCCGCCGGTAAGAAGAATTCCGTTTGTCTTTACGTCGCCCGCCAGTTCCGGAGGAGTTTTTTCAAAAACTTTCTGAATCGCGGCGGCAAGCTGGTCCGCAAGGTCATAAAAAATATCCGAAAGTTCCTGCCAATGAAGAGTTGTTCTTCCGGGAAGACCTGTGAGAAGGTTTCTTCCTTTTACCTCAAAAGTTCTGTCATCATCGAAAGACCAGCAGGTTCCGATATTCTTTTTAACTTCCTCCGCCATTTTTTCGCCGATTAAAATTCCGTGGCGAAGGCGGACATATTTGATTATTTCCTCATCAAAACGCTGTCCGGCAAGTTTTATTGAATGTTTGCATACAACGCCGGAAAGGGAAAGAAGCGCAACGTCGGAAGTTCCGCCGCCGATATCCACAATAAGCCTTCCTTCCGGCTTTGAAATATCGATTCCCGCTCCCATTGCGGCGGCAACGGGTTCTTCGATCAGGAAAACCTTTCTTGCGCCGGCGGCAAGGGCGGCATCCACAACCGCGCGCTGTTCAACGTCCGTTATAATCGACGGAACGCAGATTGCAACTCTCGGTTTAATATAGCTGTCGCCGCATACTTTTTTGAGAGCATGGTGGATTATTACGTTTGTGAAGTTGTAATCGGAAATAACTCCGCCACCCATGGGGCTCATTGCGGTTATGTAACCGGGCGTTCTTCCGACCATTTTATAGGCGTTTTCGCCAACGGCGAGAACTTCGCCGGTGTCGTTGTTCACCGCAACAATGTTCGGTTCATGGAAGACGATTCCTCTTCCGATTTCATAAACGATTATTTTTGTTGTTCCTAAATCTATTCCGATATCAGCAGGCATTTTTATCCTCCGAATACTAATAATTTTATATAATATTATAATTATAAAGCCAAATGAAAAAATTATCAATAGAGCAAATATTAAAATTACGTTATATTGCGCGATTATAGGTAACCCCGTCCGTTTTATGTCCGCCGTCGGTATCAGCGGAATCGTCGCAGGGGTGACCCTTTGCGGTCGCCCCTAAAAAAAAGGAAACCCGGAGGGCAGGCTCCCTCTGACGAGGGAGCTGTCACCAAAGGTGACTGTGGGAAAGAAACCCCGTCCAATTAAAAACGGGCGACCGCATAGCGCCCCGAGCACAAAGTACGAAGAAGTACCCTTGGGGTAGGTCGCCCCTACATTGTTTCAATAAACCTCATTGCGTTCCGCAAAAAAGGAGTACTCCTTTCCGAAGTGCTCCCAAATTTGCAAGAATTTTATTCTTTAATCATAAACCGAAGATTTGTGAATCTTCCGCTTTTGCGGTTGTTATCGACCATTGTCATAACCGCCTTTGCGCTTCCGACGATTATAAGGAGTTTTTTCGCCCTTGTAACCGCGGTATAAAGCAGGTTGCGGTAATAAAGACGGGAATTTGCCTCAAAAAGCGGAAGGATAACCGCCTCGAACTCGCTGCCTTGGCTTTTATGGACCGTTACCGCATAAGCATGGTCAAGTTCTCCCGCGCTGTCATAAGGATATTCCGCAACTCTGTCATCAAAACGGATTGCCATCATTCTTCCGATGGGATCCATTTTTTCGATTATTCCGATGTCGCCGTTGAAAACTCCCCTGCCGATTTCGCCGTCATCCTTCGACCAGGTCATATCATAATCGTTCCGGGTCTGCATGACTTTGTCACCTTCACGGAAAAGATGGCCGCCGTGGCGGAATTCCTTTTTCTTTCCGTCCGGAGGGTTAAGGCGTTTTTGAAGTTCGATATTGAGATTCCATGTTCCCGCTTCTCCCCTTTTTCCCGGGCAGAGAACCTGGATATCCCAAAGGGGGGAAAATCCGTATGCCTTCGGAAGGCGCTTTTCACAAAGCTGACAAACAGCAGCGCAGCATTCCGCTTCGGTTTGCCTCGGAAGGAAGAAAAAATCGTTGTCCTTCGATTCAAGATATGGATATTCCCCGTTTACAATATCGTGGGCGTTTGTTACGATCATGCTTTCCGCCGCCTGACGGAAAATCGTATCGAGCTTTATTGAAGGAAGAATATCCGAACGGATAAGGTCATGGAGAACGTTTCCCGCTCCGACGGAAGGAAGCTGGTCGCTGTCGCCGACCATAACAAGGCGGCTGTGGAAAGGAAGCGCCCGAAGAAGGGAATCGAAAAGAAGAGTATCCACCATTGACATTTCGTCAACGATGAGGGTATCGCATTTAAGCGGATTTTTTTCGTTTCTTCTGAAAACCGGAACCAGTTCGTTTCCGGAATAATCAACTTCAAGAAGACGGTGGATAGTTTTCGCTTCATGCCCGGTGAGTTCCGAAAGGCGCTTTGCCGCTCTTCCTGTGGGCGCCGCAAGCATTACTTCGTCCCCTTGCTGTTCAAGAAGTTTTATAAGCGCGTTGAGGGTTGTTGTTTTTCCGGTGCCGGGTCCTCCTGTCAGTACGAAAACGTGGTTCTGAACCGCGTTCCGAAGAGCGCGTTTTTGCAGGATATCGTATTCTATTCCGAGTTCTTCCTCAAGAATTTCGATTGATTTATCAAGGGCGGCGGAAGCTTTTTCTTCCGAACACATAAGCATCATTTTAAGTCTTCCGGCGGCGGAAGTTTCCGCAAGAAAAAGCGCCGGAAGATAGATATATCTTCTTCCGTTTCTGTAATATTCGTCGAGTTCCTCTTTCCGGACAAGTTCCTCAAGAGCATCCGCCATTTCATCCGCTTCGCCGAGAAGTCCCGCCGCCGCCGCAAGAAGGCTTTCTTCCGGAAGGCAGGTATGTCCGTTATCAAGATTATGAACAAGAACGTGCTTTATTCCCGCTTTAAGGCGGCGTTTGTCCTGCGGGTCGCCTTTTTTTATAAAAATCGCGTCCGCTTCGGCAAAATCAAGTCCTATTTCCGGGTCGCAGAGCAGATATGGGTTCTCCTTTATGAAATCAATGGCGTTTGTTCCCCATTTTTTCCATGCGCGGACAGCCACCGCCGCCTGAAGTCCGAAATCCTGGAGAGCTGCCATAACTTTTCTTGCGCCGAAAGCGCGCATATATTCTTCGTTTATTTCAAGGGCAAGTTTTTCCGAAACGCCTTTGATCCTTGCAAGTTCAAGAGGGGTGTTTTCAATAACCTCAAGGGTATATTCCCCGAAGGCTTCGACAATCCGCTTTGCGATTGCGGGACCGACCCCTTTAAAAGAACCTCCGGAAAGATATTTCCGGATTGCTGTTGCGGAAGCGGGAAGCCTTCTTTCGCAAACCTCCGCCCGGAACTGGCTTCCGTAGGTCGGATGGGAAGCAAAGCTGCCGGTGAGGGAAACTTCCTCGCCGGCTTCAACTTTTCCAAGCTCGCCGACAACTGTCACAAGCTCGCCCTGCATATCAAGATCGAATACAACAAAACCGCTTTCCGCTTTATAGGCAACAATTCCGTCAACTGTTCCGCTTATTCGTTCCGGTTCCTGTTTTTCTTTTTTATCAAGCATGCTTTTCTCCGTCCAAATCAATAATATAAATATATTATAGCTTTTTTTAATCCCTATGTAAACCTTCCCGGAACATTGAAATAAGTTCGTTTTCCCCGCGGAAAAGTGAACAATCGAACCGCCTTTCGATTTTTTCGCAAATAAGAAGCGCATCTTCGGAAATTCCTTCGCAATCAAGAAAAACTTCCCGATGAAGTCCGTTTGTTTCCGCAAGAATGCTTCGGATTGCGGGTTCGATTTCCTCTTCCGGAACGGAAGAAATTTTTGCCACAACAAAAGTTTTGTGTTTAATCCTTTTTCTGAGCGGGTTTTTAAGAAGCCATTCCGCCGCCTCAACCATTCCGACGGAGGCAAAAAAAGTTATTGCAAGAACCGCAAGCGCATCAAAAAACATGAAAAATTCCTCCCTTCGCTCAAAAACATCCTATGAAAAATTTTCTCCGCCTGTGAATAGTGGCAAAGATTAATTTTTCCGCATAGGATAGGGCATACCGAAAAAACGGAGGTTTTTTGAAAAATGAAAAATTCGTTTTACATAGCCGGCGGCGACCTTCGGTCGGTCTATCTTGCAAAAATTCTTTCTGAAGAAGGTTACAAAACGGCGGTTTTTGCCCTTGAAAAAGCAAAGCTTCCGGAAGATATAGGGATTATTGAAAAAACCGAGGATTTTTCAAAGGCGGAAAACATAATTCTTCCGCTCCCCTCCTCCGACGGAGAAGGATTTTTAAAAACCGCTTTTTCGGAAAAGAAAACAAGGCTTTCCGAAATTGTTGAGCATCTTCCGGAAAAATCCGTGCTCATGGGCGGACTTTTGCCGAAAGAAATAGTTTCTTCCGCAAGAGAAAAAGGAATCCGGGTTTATGATTATTACCGCCGGGAAGAATTTGCCGTGCGGAACGCCGCCCTTACCGCGGAAGCCGCCGCCGCAAAACTTCTTGAAATGCTCAGCGAATCCATCAGTTCTGTTCCGGTTCTCATTCTTGGTCACGGAAGGATCGGGCGGCTTCTTTCTTCAATTTTAAAGGCGCTTGACGCAAAGGTAACCGTTGCCGCAAGGCGATATTCCGAACTTGCCTGGATAAGGAGCGAAGGGATAATCCCCCTTGAATTCCGGCTTATTGATGAGGAAATCGGCAAATTCAAGGTTGTTTTCAACACCGTTCCCGCGCCGGTGCTCACGAAGGAAAGGCTCATGCTCATGCGTCCGGATTCAATAATAATCGACCTTGCTTCCGAACCTTGCGGAACGGATTTTTCCGCCGCAAAGGAATTCGGAATAACCGCGGAAAAGGCTCTCGGTCTTCCGGGAAAATTCGCCCCGAAAACCGCGGGAGAAATTATGAAAGACACCGTGCTCAACATTCTTTCGGAAATGGAGGAAAATTCCGATGCCCGATAAAAAACGCCTTGGATTTGCCCTTTGCGGTTCATTCTGCACCTTTAAAAAAGTCCTTTCGGAAATGGAAAAACTAGCAAAAATTTATGATATAACCCCGATTATGTCTGAAGGAGCCGCAAAAACGGATACAAGATTCGGAAAAGCGGAGGATTTTCGCCGGAAAATTTCCGAAATCTGCGGAAAAGAACCGATTACAACCATTGCCGGGGCGGAACCCATCGGTCCGAAAGCGCTTCTGGACGTTCTTTTAATCGAACCCTGCACCGGAAACACCCTTGGAAAACTCGCAAACGGAATAACCGATACCGCGGTCACAATGGCGGCAAAAGCCCATCTCCGGAACGGAAGACCTCTTGTAATCGCCGTTTCAACAAACGATGCTCTCGGCGCTTCCGCACAGAATATCGGAAGGCTTCTTAATGCAAAAAACGTTTATTTTGTTCCGATGGGTCAGGATTCCCCGGAAGGAAAACCCGCTTCGGTCGTTGCGCATTTTGAAAAAAGCGAAGAAGCGATTGAATCCGCCCTTTCCGGAAAACAGGCACAGCCGGTTATTTTCTGAAATATATGAATAAAAACTCCGTTTTTTTCCAATGCTTTGGTTGCTTCAAAGCAAAAATCAAAAAAAGAACGGAGCTTTTATTTTTTATGAAAAAACTTATTGCTGTTTTTATATTGTTTTCGCTTCTTTTAAACGGAACGGAAATTTTTGCAATTTCAAAAAAAGAAGCGGCAAAAACCGATCTGACCTCCCCTTGCGGTTTTTCTGCGGAAGAACTTTCAAAGGGGCTTTTGGGCGAACTTTCCTCCCTTGCGGAAGATTTTCTTGCAGCGGAGGAAAAATATGGGGTGAACGCGCTTTTTCTTTCCGCCGTTGCGGCGCTTGAATCCGGATGGGGAAAATATTGTTTCCGCCCGAACAACATCTTCGGTTGGAGCGGAAAGGATTTTAAAAGCAAGGAAGAATGCATTGATTTTGTCGCTTCAAAAATTGCGGAGCATTATCTTTCCGAAGACGGAAAATATTACAACGGAAAAACCGTTTCCGGGGTCAACGTGTTTTATAACGGAAATTCTTTCTGGGAAGAAAAAATTTCCGGGATAATGGCAATGATATCCCAAAAAATCGCATTATCCGAAATCGGTTGAGATGTTTTTCGAACAGCCTTCCGGAGAATAGCGCCAAAAATCAATATGACCGCTTTTGATGAAATATTCCGGCGGGTTCGGTTCCTCTTCCGATTCAAAAGCATCAACTATTATAAGCTTTATCTTCATTTTATCCGGGATAAGGCTTTTTATATAAACGCAGGCTTTTTGGCCCGGACGGAGCCGCGGACAGCTTTCCGCAAGACCCGCAAGATTCGGCGCAAGTTCCACAAAAACCCCGTAATCTTCGACGGAGCGGATTATTCCGCCGACCGTTTCCCCCGGAGAAAATTTTTCCGCGTTTTCCTCCCATGTTCCAAGGAGTTCCTTATGGGAAATGCAGATTCTTCCGGCGGAATCCCTTCCGGAAACAACGGCGAATATCTTTTCTCCGCTTCTGAATCTGTCGGAAGGATGGCTTATTCTTGAAACGCTTATGGAATCGATTGGAAGAAGCGAAGGGATTCCGCAGCCGATATCCGCAAAGCATCCGAAATTTTCCATATGGGTCACAACCGCCGGGATTACGTCGCCGGGAACAAGTTTTTCAAGATAGTTCGCTGTGCATTCCTCCTGCACCGCTTTTCTTGAACAGATTGCGGTAAAGCGGCCGTTTTTTTCTTTTTCAAAACCGGTTATGATGAAGCAAACCGGTTTTCCGACTCTTGAAATAAGGGCGATATCCCTTGTTTCGCCGCTTTCAATTCCGATTGCGCCTTCGTTCCGGGGAATGATCCCGCGGATTGCTCCCAGATCAAGAATCAGGTCATGCTTTGCGCTGCAAACCGCCGCAACGGCTTCAAGAATCGTTTTGTTTTTCTGCGCCTCTTTAAGATTTTCAAGGCTTGAAAGAATGTTTTTGTTTTTCGGGGTTTCTATAAGATAGCCTTCCGGCAGATATTCCGTCATTTCTCTTCCTCCAAAAATTTTTATGGAATATCTATATTCAGAAAACGGCGGAAATATGAAGAAAGGCGGAGCATTTTTGCTCCGCCTTTTTTATTATTCGAGATATCTTATTGTTTCATATTCGCCCGTCAGAGTATTATAGATTTTTACCTCACCTTCAACGGGTTCCGGCTTAAATCCGATTGTGTTTTCGCTTTCAATATAATCCGCCGGAATTCTTGTGCTGATGTAATTTTTAACCTCTTTTGTCTTTATATCCAAAACCGCAATTTCAATAAAATTTTTTGATTCCGCTTCTCTTCCTCTTACATAGGCGACAATAAGGTTTCCTTCGGTATCGATCCAGGCGTTTTTCAGCGTATGGATTTCGTCATATTCCGAAGGAAGTTCCGAAATATGGGAAAATTCATTGAAATCATATACATAAAGTCCGTTTTCTGTGAAAAAGAGGCAGATATTTTCTTCGCCGAAATAGAGTTTATGGGTCGTCATTCCGTAAATTTTTGCGTCGATCTTTTTGCCGTTTCCGAAAATCCGGTATTTTGTTATATCTCCGGGTTTTCCGCCTTCCCAGCCTTCATAATAATCCGCGCCGAAAGAATAATCCCCGCTGTGCCAATCAGGCGAAAAATATTCTTCCGTTTTCCTTGCGGAAAGATATTTCCATCCGGTTTCCTCAAGCTTTATTTTAACCTCATGGGAAGAGGTTACCATATAGCTGTCCGATTCTTCAAGACCGTTATACGTATCGAATTCAACCGTAAGGATATCGCCTTCAAGGCTGTAACCGGTCACATAAATAAAAACCGGTCCTCCGCCGCAGCCAACTATCTGATATTCGTCTGTTTCGGGGATATATTCAAAATATTTTCTGTAATCTTCCGGATTCCAATTAAACCAGCGGGCAATGCTTTCCTCCGTTTTTCTTCCGTCAACAAGATAGCTTTCCGACATATCGCATCCGCTTTTTTCGATTCCGTAATATTCAAAATCAAGATTTTCACAGTAATAGAAAATATAAGTATAGGTTGCTCCGCCGGTTTTCGGCGGATTTTTTTCGTCGAATTCCCCAAGAAGAATTTTATCAAACGGTTCGATATATTTAACACATATTTCATAAATTTCGCCCGACCTTTCCGTTTCCGAAGCGGAAACAATCTTCGGCAGGGAAAAATCTTCGGTTTCAAAAATTTCCGATTCCGAAAGAGCGCTGTTTTTAATAAAATTCACGCTGAACAATTTTTCTTCCTCTTCAAAAACCGGAATTTCGTTCTCCGTTTCTTCTTTTATAATAAGGTCTTCGGCGCTTTCGTAAGGATTCCGGATTTCGATTTTCCAACCGCAGGCGGAAAGCGAAAACATCAGAATTACAGCCAAAAAACAAAAAAACAGCTTTTTCATATCATCCGCTCCTTTTACGTTCGTCAAATTACAGGAATATTATACATCCGTCAAATTGTTTTGTCAACCGTTTTTTCCGAAAAAAAGCGGAGCATTTTTGCTCCGCCTTCGGTATCTTTATGCGTAATGATATTTTTTTCTGAATTTTATAAGGCATCCCATTGCGACAATGAAGGAAAGAATTTCCGCCGCGACCATGGACCACCATATTCCGTCGATTTCCCAGAATTCCGGAAGGATAAGAACGGTAGCAACCTGGAAAACAACGGTTCGTAGGAAGGCAACAACCGCCGAAACAAGTCCGTTGTTAAGCGCGGTAAAGAATCCGGAAGCGAAGATGTTGAACCCGACGAAAATGAATGCAAAGGCGCTTATTACAACCGCGCGCTTTGTTATTTCAAAAAGAACGGGGTCATATCCCACGAAGATTCCCGAAAGAACGTCCGCAAAAGCAAGAGTCAAACCGCAAAGAGCCGCCCCCGCAATTCCCATTATAATCATGCTTTTTCTGAAAAGATTTTTGAGTTCAAAATGGTTTTGCGCGCCGAAATGATAACCGATAACCGGCGCAGCGCCGGTTACGTAACCGAAAAGAATGGCGATGAAAATCCAGTTTGCATAAAGAAGAACGCCGTAGGCGGCAACTCCGTCTTCGCCGACGAAGCGCATAAGCTGGAAGTTATAAAGCATTGCGACGATATTTCCGGAAACGTTTGAAACAAATTCCGAAGAACCGTTGGTGCAGGTTTTCCAGAAAACTTTCCATACAAAAGGACCTTTTCCGAGATGAAGAAGGCTTGAATTATGCTTCCGGAGGAAATAAACAACCGGGATAATCGCGCCGATGAACTGGCTTGCAATTGTCGCAAGGGCCGCTCCTGCAATTCCCCATTCAAAAACCGCCATGAAAAGCCAATCCAGGAACATATTTCCGCAGCCGGCGGCAACGGTTACGTAAAAACCGTAATTCGGTCTTTCCGCGGTTATAAAGAAAATCTGAAAGGCATTTTGGAGCATGAAAAACGGAATTCCGGCAAAAATGATTGAACCGTAAACAACGCAGTTTTCAATCATTTCCTCCCCTTCCGCGCCGAGAAGAACCGCCATCGGGCGGATGGTTGAAATTCCAAGCGCCGCAATCCCGATTCCAATGGCAAGGCTTACGTATATGAGCATGGAAAAATATCGGTTCGCCTTTTCCTTTTCCCCTTCGCCGAGGGTTTTTGAAACAATCGCGTTTCCGCCCGCGCCTATCATAAAACCGAAAGCGCTTAGAACTGCAATATACGGATAGATAAGATTCAGCGCCGCAAAAGGAGTTTTTCCGACTATGTTCGAAACAAAAAGCCCGTCAACGATTCCGTAGATCGAACCGAAAACCATCATTGCAACGGAAGGAAAAACAAAGCGCAAAAGCTTTTTATATGTAAAATGTTCGCAAAGCTGGATTCTCATTTATTTTCTCCTTTTATTTTTGCAAATTCTTCTTTAAGTATCTCATAATGCTTTTGGCTTATGCGGATAGATTCCGCCTGTTCTTCTTCGGAAAGGCGAAAAAAAGCTTTTCTTTCCGCTTCAACAAGTTTTTGCGCAGTACGCATTGCAAGAAATTTTCCTTTTTCGGTAAAAACCAAAAACTTTTCACGCATGTTTTCCGGCGAAGGGGTGATATCAATAATTCCTTCTTCAGCAAGTTTTTTTGCGGCGGAATTTATGGTTTGTTTGTTAACAAGCCAGTCGAGGCAGATCTCTTTTTGGGTGCATGGTCTTCCGAAATCAAAAAGGCTCCAGATTATCATCATTTCCCCTTTTGAAATTCCTAAGGAAGAAACCATTCTGTCATATTCATCACTCGTTTTTCTTCTTATGTTTTCATATAAGTCGTAATTATCCGGCAAAAAAATCTTCCTTTCAAAAAAAACAGTCCGAAATCATACTGTTGTATTATAGTACGTTTTCGGACTGTTGTCAATCTTTTGTTGACTTTTTCCTGTTGCTGTGATATAAAAATATTCGATAGGTTTCGGCGTTTCTGAATCAAACGTCCGGAACCGTTTGTTTTTCGGGGTGATTTTTTTGAAAAAAGCAACTTTTTATAAAGAACTCGCCTATTTTTTCGGAATAGGTTTCATTGCTCTCGGCGTTGCCCTTGCGGCAAAAGCCGGATTCGGAGTTTCGATGATTGCGGGAGTCAGCTATACTTTCCATCTCTGGCTTTCGCAAATTACGGATATTCTTTCCCTTGGAACAATAGATTATCTTATCCACGGAATTGTGATTTTGCTCAGCGGAATTGTTACGAAAAAATTCCGTCTTTCATATCTTTTCAGCTTTATCACCGCGGTTTTTACCGGAATTTCAATCGATCTCTTTTTTCTTATAACCGAACCTCTTGCGGCGGAAAGCATGGTTTCAAGAATAATTATCTTTGCCGCAAGCATTCTCACCTGCGCCTTTGGGGTTGCCTGCATTTTCCACGCATATTTTTCTCCGGCGGGGCACGAACTTTTTGTAAAGGAATTTGCGATTCATTTTAACAAGGATATGGGAAAAGTCAAAACAGCCTATGATATTGTTTTCTGCTTCCTGAGCGTTTTGATGAACCTTGTTCTTTTCGGCGGATTTGTGGGAATCGGAATCGGAACGGTTATCGCCGCTTTTACAAACGGACCCTGCATCGGCTTTTTTGATAAATTTCTTAAAAAGCATTTTGAATTCAAAGCCGCCTTCCCGAAACTCGAAAAATATTTTGAAAAATAAAACAAAAAGGAACCGCCCGAAAAAGCGGTTCCTTTTTGTTATTTTTTGTGAAATAGAAAAGTTAGGGGTATTTTTTGAATTAACGAACCATCATAGTACCGCCGTCAACACAAATGGTCTGGCCGGTGATGAATTTGGAGCTGTCGCTTGCAGCGAAAGCGATTACGGGAAGATAATCTTCGATGAGATCGCCGGGTTTGTCGCCGAGCATAAGACCTTTCATGCCATCCATGAATGCCTGTTTTTCTTCGGGGCTGAACTGTGCAACAAGTTTGTCGGTAAGAGGAGTCCAGATGTTGGGAGCGATCATGTTAACTCTGATGTTATAGGGCATAAGGTCTTTTGCAAGGGTTCTGCTCCAGGAAGTTACTGCGCCTTTGGTTGCGCCATAGATAGGCTGGAAGGGGCTTACGATGAATGCGGAAGCACTGGTGAAGTTGATGATGTTGCCGTAGCCCTGGTCTTTCATATATTTGAAAGCTTCCATGTCAACAAGATAAGTACCGTCAGCATTGATTGCGAAGAGCTTTTTCCAGGTTGCAAAATCGCAATATTCAATGGGGGTTGCGGGAGCAATTGCTGCGCAGTGGATAACTACGTCAAGTCCGCCGAGCCATTCAACAGCTTCTTTAAAGCCTTTCTGAACTTCTTCTTCGCTGGAAACGTCAACATGGATATATTTTGCGCCGGAGATTTTTGCAACTTCTTCGCCGTCTGCATCGTTTACGTCAAAAAAAGCAACTTTTGCGCCAAGGGAGGGGAAGTTTTCAACAGTTGTTCTTCCCATTCCGTTTGCACCGCCGGTGATGATAATTCTTTTTCCGTCAAGTCTTTCCATAATATAATCCTCCTGAAAATTGTGTTTTAATTAACGATTTGATTATATTATAACGCACCTATGATGTTATTTAAAGAACAAAAAAGAGCATATACATGCACCATAAGTGCGTATATATGCTCTTTTTGTGTTAATTTTCAGGCGAATAACTTTTTATGGTTTCAATAAGTTCTTTCGTTTTTAGGTTTGCATTTTTGGAATAATATAAACCGAAAGGAATGGGATATATTTTTGAAAGGGGTATGCATTTGCAGAAAGGATAGACCTTTTTGCTGTTTTCGGTTGTAAGCATAATCCTGTTTTCGTTTTCGCAGCGGTTAAAGGTTTTGATATTAAATTTTTCAATTTCAAAAATATTAAAACCGAAATAATCTTCTTTTATTGAAGAAATTGCGTTATCCCAGACAAGGCTTCTGCCTTTTTTAAGTGTTGCGATTTTTTCGCCGCAAAGGTCATCGAAAGAAATTTCGCTTTTCTGGGCAAGTCTGTGGTTAAGCGGAACGGCACAGCAAATTTTTGCTTCGGATATTTTTATAGCATTAAGCCCAAAACGTTTTGCCTCTTGTTCGTCATATATATCAACGCATAAATCTATGTCTTTTCCGATGCTTTGAAACATATTGCTTATATTTTCGTTCGACGTTCCGAAGAAAAACATACTTGAATGCGTGCGGTAAGCTTCGTCTTCCGCGGGAAACCAATTCGCAAGCATGAACTCATCGGAAAAAGTATCCATAATTCCGATTCTTACAGCATCGGATTTGTTTTCATAAACGGATCTTGCTTTTTCGGCAGCATTGTTATAACTCTGAACAAGTTTTTTTGAATCGTCATAAAACGATTTTCCCGCGGGGGTCAGTTTTATTCCCTTAATGGTTCTTTCAAAAAGCAGAAAACCAAGACTTTCTTCAAGAGTTTTTATGCGCTTTTTTACAGCGTTTGGAGAAAGAAAAAGCGCTTCCGCCGCCTTTACGAAACTTCCGCATTCCGCGGCGCAGACAAAAGTTTTTAAATATTCGTCGAACAAAAAAATCACCCGCCTCTTTTGCTAATAGAATAACCTTTTGCGGATAAAAAATCAAGGGAGCCGGAAGGCTCCCTTGATTTTTTATTTGCTGTGGTCGGTAAAATCCTTGTCAACGTCAATTACGGCGAAGAATCTTTCGTCGGATTCATGGATTTTTTCGGCGATTACAGTTACTATTTCCTCGTCGCTGTATTTATAATTATAGGGAACGACGATATCGAAAATCACATTTGTATGGGTGGGTCCGCTTACCATTCTGAAATCATGGAAGCTTATTTTTTCGTCGATTCCGGAGATAATTTCGCCGACTTTTGCTTTCATAAGCTTCGTAAGTTCATCCCGGACGTCAACCGGATCCATATGAATTGTTGCAAGGCAACCGGTTTCGCGCATAATGTCGCGCTCGATATTGTCGATTGTATCGTGAATATCGACGAAGTTTCCGTCGGAAGGAACCTCCGCATGAAGGGAGATGAAAACTCTTCCGGGACCGTAATTATGAACTATCATATCGTGTATTCCGATCATTCCGTCATGGGAAAGAACAATTTCCTCGATTTTCTTGCAAAAATCCTCTTCCGGAGGGGTTCCGAGAAGGGAATCTATCGTTTCCTTTGCGGCGGAAATTCCGGCGAACATAATGAATCCGGCAACCGCAAGACCGACCCAGCCGTCGATAAGGATTCCGGTTTTTACGGTAAGTATTGCCGAAAGAAGAACCGCCGCGGTTGAAACTGTATCGGAAATGCTGTCGGTTGCCGTTGCCCGGAGAGCGGCGGAATCGATTTTTCTGCCGATTCCCCGGTTATATATGAACATATAAAATTTTGCAAGAATCGAAATTCCGAGGATTATAAAAGTGAGCGCGGAATATTCAACTTCTTCCGGAGCAACGATTTTTCCGACGGAATCTCTTCCCAGTTCAAAACCCATCATAATGATTACCATCGAAATAATAAGGCTTGAAATATATTCAAATCTTCCGTGACCGAAGGGATGGTGCGGGTCAGGTTTCTGCGCCGCAAGGCGGAACCCGATAAGGCTTATTACGGAAGAACCCGCATCGGAAAGGTTGTTGAAAGCGTCCGCCGTTACCGCAACGGAACCGCTTAAAAAACCGGCGGCGAATTTTCCCGCAAAAAGGATTATATTTATTACGATTCCGACTATTCCGCAAAGATAGCCATAGGCGGAACGGACTTCCGGATCCATGTAATTTTCGCTGTTCTTAATAAAAGTTTTTGAAAGAAGTTTTATCATTTTTTGCTTTCTCCGTATGTATAAAATAATGCCGCCCGATTCTGGACGGCGTTTTTTCAATCAATATCTTCCGCGGTATTCCGCTTCGATTGCGGCGACCCTTTCGTTATATTCTTCCCGCTCCATCATTCCCGCTTCATAAAGGCTTCTGAGCTGGTCAAGATAATGTTTCCTTTCCGAAGCGGCGTCTTTTGCGTGCATCTGATGCACCTGGCGGTTATATTTCGCGTCCTTTTGCTGGGTTTTCGGCGAGGAAGAATCGCCGAAAGTGTTCGCGAACATTTTCATAAGGGGCGCAGCCAGAAGAACGATTGCCGCAACTATCACAACCGGCAAAAAAATAAGAAAATCTCCCATAAAAACCTTCACCCCTTTTTATATTATGTATTTATTTTACCATATTATTTCTATTTTGAAAATATCTTTATTATAAAATCGTCAAATTTTACTTGTAAAAACAATTTTTTTGTGATACAATAGCTTTTGTTACGGGGGCGTAGCTCACCTGGGAGAGCGCGACATTCGCATTGTCGAGGTAACCGGTTCAAGTCCGGCCGTCTCCACCATTCAAAAAGTCTTGAAACCATGCGGTTTCAGGGCTTTTTCTTTTTATGCGTAAATTTGGGATTTTTGAGGTTTTCTAACACTTTTCTAACACCCGCCGAAACCGGCGACCTTTTTAGAAATTGCTTCACCAACAACTTTTTTTCGTGTGCTGTCAAGATGTCCATAAATATTCATCGTGGTTCTTACATCCGAATGTCCGAGCCATTCCTGAATATCTTTCGGATTGAATCCGTCGTTTACAAGCATGCTGGCACAGCTGTGACGAAGTCCATGAAAGGTAATACTGGCAAGTCCGTTTCTTCTCACAATTTTTGTGAAGTGTTGCGAAACATAATCGGAGCTGAAGCGGTGTCCGTCCGGCCACTTGAAAACATAATCATTTTTATCATAACCTTTTCCAAAAAAACGTTCATTGGATTCTTCTTCGGCTTTTTCCTTTAAGAAAATCTCTTTTGCCTGAGGCAAAAGCGGATATGTTCTGTGACTTGAAAGCGTTTTAGTTTTGTTTTTTGAAATCTCTTTCGTAACTTTGGAAACGGTATATTTTATTTCCAATGTATCATTGTCAAAATTTATACTGTCCCAACGAAGTCCCAAAACCTCGCTTCTACGAAGTCCATAAAGAGTAGTTATGTAAACTATGTTTCTAAGCGGATCTCCTTCAAAAGTTTCAATAAGGTTCTCAAGCTGAATCGGAGAATAATAGTTTATATCTGGTTTTCTGCTTGGCGGAAGTTCAAGGAAATCACAAGGATTGGATTTTATATACTTGCGTTTTCTTGCGTAATCCAGAGTTTGATTAATGACATTCTTGTGTAACCTCATTGTGCATGGGGATAAGCCACCTTTGTTATCACTTCTGCCTATCTGCATTTTTCTGTCAGCATACTGCTGAATATCCTCGGTCGTGAGTTCCTGAAGAAAGATTTTCTTCTTTTCAAAATATGGAATTACATGAATTCTCGCGACCTGCTCATATGACTGGAAGGTCAACTCGTCGATATAATTCTTTTTGTAGTTCAGCCACGTTTTTATAAAATCCGAAAAAAGGATTTTCTCTGGATTATCGCCATATTTGCTTTCTTCTTCAATTAGAATTACCCGAAGTTTTTGGTCGGCTTTTCTTTTATTCCCTTTGACCGGTAAATCAAGAGATATCCATTTTTGTTTTCTTTTTCCGCCTTCTTTCATATTTATTACGGCGTAGTATTTATCGTTTTTGACTTGCAGACTTCCTGTCATAATTAGCTCCTTTCCGAAGCGTCAGAAATTCCACCACTATGAATTGCCGTAATTGCTGTTCCCATAAAAGCTTCAAGGCAGATTTTAGGTATAAGAATCTGGCTGCGAACCCGCTTATAACCAATTTCACCATCTCTCACGAGCAGGTACACAATCTTTCTGCTTACTCCCAATGCCTTGGCTGTATTTTTTACTGACAACACTTCCGGATATTCATCAAACACAATAAACCATCCTTTCTCTTTGCTGCATATAAAATAATAAATCCTATAAATATAAAAATCCAATGTGCGAATTTTATTTTGCACACTGGATTTTTTATTTTTCTTTTTTATTGCAGTTTAATCCTAAACTTATATGTATTAACTTATCAATTTCTTTCATTTGTTTTTCACTTAATTTACAAATATATTTTGTTATTCTCTTTTTATCAACAGCTCGAATCTGTTCCAAAAGAATCAATGAATCTTTTTTAATTCCACATCTATGATTTAATTTGTAATGAGTCGGAACATGTCTTTTATCAATTTTTGTTGTTATGGATGCAACTATTATAGTATTACTATATTTATTTCCTTTATTATTTTGTATTACAAGTGCAGGTCTTATTCCGTTTTCTTCTGAACCCATATTTTCGCCAAAATCAATATAATATATTTCTCCTCGCAGGCAATTCCAATTCAAATATAATCCTCCTTATTTTTACCCAAGCAGTAGAAAAATTGAAAAAAATCTCTACTGCTTGGGTTATTGAGCTGAAACAAGCATATGCTCGTCCATTCGCTTCTAATATTTGTTTTCCCTCTGTTCGGCACTGCTTCCCGAGGGTTGGCAGAAAAGCAGACTGCAAACGGCAATTTGCATCATGGAGTTTTCGCTCTCTCCCGGGTTCTCCGGAAGCCGTCCCCATTGTTTTAGGCTGTGGCTGGGCGGAAGTATCCAGCTGTCCTTTGTCATGGCAATACAGCCTTGCCAATGGCTGTTCTATGGTCAAATATTATCGCTATCGAATGAATTACGGCGTATTCACCAATGTTGCTTGCCGGTTTTTGCCGGCCGGACAGCTAACGTATCTGCTTTTCTGGATATACAGCCCTACGGCCTTTTCAAGGTAATCTGAGGTCGAAAAATGTCCTCTCAATTACTTAGCCGTTAAAAAAACTAAAATATGCATATTTTTTGAAACTTGTAACATTTTATTTGAATCATTGTTATTGTTTTTAGTGGAAATTTCCACTAAAAAGGAGGATGTGAAATGAAAAACTTTAAAAAATTACTGAGTTTATTGCTAGCTTTTTTGTTTGTACTGCAATTATTTCCACTTAAATATATCGGAAATTTTGCAGTCGAAGCGTTTGCTTTGGAAAGCGATCAAAACACAAATGGGTACAATTTTGATATTCCGAAAGAATCGGATAATACCATTAATGTCGAAATACCAGAAACCATTATTGAACCGGAAGGCTACTCATATGAAGAAACTTTATATGAGTATGAATATGATGATTCTTTGAGCGAAAATGAAAATCGCTTTTTGGAAATAATCTTCGAAAACACACATTTTTCAGAACTTACAAATGATGAGAAGGTTTTCGTTTGCTCATATATTTCTTTAACCGAAAATCAACTTGAAACTCTTGAACAAAAGGAATACTCCATTGTTACCTCTGCGAATATAGTTGATTTGGGCACAAAATCCGGAAAAACTTTTAATGAAATAGTTGCTTTAAATCTTTCTCCGAATACCATAGATAGAATACTGAATGAATTTCACATTTATTTAGAAAATGTCCAAGATTCCATTTTAGGTACAGCAACAGACAACACCATAAGAAATTATCTTTTAAATGGCTATAAAGTAGAAGAAGCTGTAAACGCTTACGCCATCAGCCAAACCATAAACATCGAAACAGATGAACTGTTGTCCTCAGAAAGATGCGAAGATGATAAAACGTCCTTAAATGAAAACGAAACAGCTCAAATAGAAGAATTTGCTTTCAACTATTCTGTATCACCCTCTGCAATTCTTTCCTATGCAGCAGAAAACGATGTTACAGCTGCCGAAATTGAAAGCACTGCAACTGCTATTGATGCGAATGTTTCGACCATCCTCGGGAACTATTCTACAACGTCTACATCAGAAGAATCGTCCGAAGAAATCCACCCTCCATATTATTACAAATATGATGAGAACGAAAACGTATCTCTTAACACAGGAGAACTTATCTATGAAACAATCGACTACACCATTCCGGGAAGAAACGGATTAGATTTAGTAATAGGAAGAAGATATCGTTCTCAAGATTCTAAAAAAAGCGAATTATATTTATATGAATATTACAATAGTGATCATTTGTATAGGACTGTAAAAAGTGTAGGCAACGGTCATAATGTCAAAATATACGGTTTGGGAGAAGGCTGGAGTTTTTCTTTTCCGTCAATAGAAACAATTAACGGAAATAAATACGTTCATTTGTCAAATGGGGAAGTATACCAGATAAATACAAAAGCTGGCGAAACTTTAAGATTGATTGGATATAAATACTATGATGTGAGAATAGACCACTATTATCCAAATGGAACGGATTCATCACCTCTTTACAAATTAAAATACTATGATGGCAGACAGGAGTATTTTACTTCTGATGGAAAAATTTCAAAAATTGAAGACAGATTTGGAAATTGTATAACTTTTGTTCATAGTAAGCAAAATGGCTATCCTTACATTACTATAACTGATACTTTGGGGCAGAACACTATTCTTTCCGGAACAGCAACCGAAGAAGGTCACAGAATGACAGTTTCTCTCCCAAATGGTGAAGAACTAAACTATGATGTGATTGAGCATGAAAGTGGAATGAAAGCGATTTCCTCTTACGAAGATGCTGCCGGAAACAAAACAAATTATAGTTATTCTTTGTTGGAATGTGAATATTACAATACTTCAAGTTCTTATAGTAAGTATTACAACCCTTATTTTGTATTGAGTACTATAACGCATCCTACCTATGCTCAAACCGAATTCAGCTATGAAATCGAAAGAAAAGATACTAATGTTGTTTATAGCTATTATATTGATACAGTCCCCAAAATTGCTTCACGTAAAGATATAATTGAAGAGGACGAATACAATTCTCTTGTTTATGATTATATAAATCCTAATAACTCGGATTCTAATGAAATTTATGTTACGATAACTGATGCAGATGGAGTTGTTACAAAAAGCACTTTTGATAGCTCGAATGCTCTTGAATCGGTTGAGATTTTCGATTATGACAATTCCGTAATACAGAAAACGGAGTATATGTATGATATTCTCCATGATCCTGAAGGCGAGACTGTATATTATTACAATTCCAACGGAAGCATTCAATTGGAATCAACCGTAATGTATAGATATAATTCTTACCATTTGATTGATAAACAATGGTCAACCTATGCGGAAGGTAACGATACCGACAATTCAAAATATTTGACGACATATTCATATAGCGATGGTTTTTTGGATTATAAGATATACAACACAAATGAATCCACGAAAGTAACTCTAAATAATTATATACACTACAATAAAAAATATATTTACAAATCAGACATATCCGTTAATGGTACAGTTGTCCAAACCAGCGATTACACATATGATAATATCGGCAATATAACAGAAGTCAAAACTTATGGGACAGACCCTGATATAAGTGAAACTGTAAAATATGTATATAATGAAGATGGATTCCTTGAAAAAGAAGAACATGTCGAGGTTAAAAAATTCGACGGAACTTATGCAGAAGGAACTCCTCAATATGAAGGTGGAACTCACCAATATCAATACGGAACGATTAT
Organism: Oscillospiraceae bacterium; assembly: GCA_015067315.1. Lineage (GTDB taxonomy): Bacteria > Bacillota > Clostridia > Oscillospirales > Ruminococcaceae > UMGS1668. Next base: position 139,524 of record SVMR01000003.1, read on the forward strand.
TTTTAATTACACCTATGATAATTCCGGCAGACTTGCTTCTTCGACAGACGGTAAAGGAAATACCACGGAGTATGAGTATGATGCTCTCGGAAATGTAACAAAAATCACAAATCCCGATGATACAACAGTTACATACACCTACAATTATTCCGATAATTATGTAATCGTCAAAGACGAGAACGGCGCCCAAATAAAATACACCTACACTCCCCTTGGCCTTGAATATGAAACCGTTGACGTATTGACCGGAAACGTAATAACAAGGAAAGAATATGATAATAAATCCCGCCTCATAAAAGTTTCCGAATTTATCTATGGCTCCGTTACGGAATATGAATATGATTACCTTGACAGAATCATTTCCGAAACAGTAAAGCAGGGAAACACTGTTCTGTCCCAGACTTTGTATTCATACGAATACGCAGTAGAAAACGGAACGTACAACAAAGTTACCAAAACTGTTGTGGGCGATGCAAGCGCTCCTTCCGTTGTCACAACCGAATATACCGATAAACACGGAAACATTGCAAAAACCGGCAAAATCATTGACGGTGTTGAATATTTCGATACCTATACTTATGACTACGTCGGAAACAATATAGGTGTCCTCACCGCAGCAGATTCCGCAAAAGGACTGGGTTCAACCTCCGCGTATGAATACAACCACAACGGACAGGTAACAAAAACAATCAACGCCAACAGCCAGTTCACTACTAATACATACAATGAATTTGGAAGGCTTGTTACCTCTACCGACTATGCAGGAACGCCTACCAATTACACCTACGATTCCCTTGGAAGACTTACAAGCCAGACAATAACCATCGAAAACGGCAAAACTTCCACCACGAAGTATGAATACGATGCCGCGGGCAACATTATCCGTGAATGGAACCAGGTCAATGCGGTGGGTTCTGCGGCACAATGGAACAAAACCGAATATACCTATGACAGCCGCAACCGCCTTACTTCCGTAAAACAGTACAACGGCAGCACCCTTGCAAGCACAACAAACTATACTTATGACGGAGTGGGCAACGTCCTCACCATGACCTCCGGCGGAAAAACTACCACCTACACCTACGACAGGTTCGGCAACGTCCTTACGGAAAAAGACGCTCTCAACAATACGAAGACATATCATTACAACGGAATAGGTCGTCTTGAATCCGTAACGGATAAAAACGATGTTGAAACCGAATACTTCTACGATGCTCTCGGAAGAATCGTTAAAACCGAAGCAACAGACAGTTCCGGAACGGAAGTTCAGCTTTTCACCTATTCCAAAACAGGACAGGTTCTTTCAAAAGCAAACGAGGACACAACAACTTCCTATACTTATGATGATTTAGGAAGAGTTGAAACCATAACGGAACTTTACGAAGGTTATTCGGACATTCCGGAATACGAAGACCCTGCTCCGGAACCCAACCCGGAACCGGAAGAACCCGAGCCAGAGCCAGAACCTGAACCGGAAGAACCCGAACCCGGCGCTGAGTTTACGGTAACCCTTAACCTCAACGGCGGAGGACTTCCCATTGGTTCAAGCACAACAATCACGGTACAAAACGGAGATACATATTCTCTTCCGACGCCTACCCGCACAAGATATACCTTCCTCGGTTGGTATTACGGAAGTGAAAAAATCGAAAACGGCGATACTGTAAATCTTACTGAAGATGCAACTTTTACCGCAATGTGGAACGGAATCGGAGGAATTATAACCGACCCGATTACTCCTCCAATTATCGAAATGGGTGAAGAAGATGAGGAAGAATCTTCGACATTTTCCCTTGAAGAAACAAGCGAAACAGACACAGCCACCGCAAGTTATTGTAAAACTTATACATATGACCTTGCCGGAAATCGTACAGGATTTACACTTGAAAAAGGCGGTGAAACGGTTCATAATATTAATTACAGTTACGATAACCTGAATCGTCTTTCGACCGTTTCTGAAAACGGAGCCATAGAGGCAACATATACATACGATATAAACGGTAATCGTGCTTCCCTTACACTCGGCAACGGGGTTGTGACAACTTACAGTTACAACCTTGCGAACTGGGTGACGAACCTTTCCAACAAGAATAGCAATGGAGCGACCCTCTCCAGCTATGCATACACCTACTATGCTTCGGGAAACCAAAAGAGCAAAACGGATAACACCGGAAAAGTAACAAGCTATGTTTATGACGGACTCGGAAGGCTTACGAGTGAGAGCGAAAGCGGCGGAGTAACGCTGAGTTACACTTATGATTCTGCAGGAAACCGCACAAAACTCACCTCAAGCGGAACGGAAAGCTATGTAATCGATTACACTTACAACAGCGTAAACCAGCTTACGAGTGAAGTTAAAACCGAAAGCGGAGCGACGGAAATCACTGGTTACACCTACGACGCCAACGGAAACATGCTTTCCAAAACTTCACCGGAAGGAACCCAGGCTAACACTTACAACAACCTGAACCAGCTTGTTTCTTCCATTACGGCAGGTGTTACGAGCAGCTATGCTTACAACGTTGACGGAATCCGGACTTCCAAAACAGTAGGTACAACAACCACAGATTACCTTCTTGACGGCGGAAATGTTGTTGCAGAAGCTCAAAACGGCGATGTAACAGCTACTTATTTACGCGGTGCAAATCTTTTGAGCATGGACAACGGAACGAGCACGAGCTACTATCTTTTCAATGCTCATGGGGATGTAACGGGACTTACTAACGGTGCTCAAACCGTAACGAAGTCTTACGATTATGATGCATTTGGTAATGAAAAGAATCCGTCTGCAACCGACAATAACCCCTTCCGTTACTGTGGTGAATATTACGACAAAGAAACCGGAACTTACTATTTAAGAGCGAGATATTATGACCCGACAATAGGACGCTTTACACAGCAGGACACCCATTGGAACACCGCAAACATGATTTATGGGGATAACCCCAACAAAATCAATGAACGAGAAGATGCGCTGGGATTAAAGGCATACACATACACGCCGAGCATTGGTTCCATTATGCAGAGTGGGAATTTGTATGTTTATTGCGTTAATAATCCTATAAATAATATTGACCCCAGCGGAGAATTTTCTGATATAATAGTTTGGAGTTGGAGCTATGGAGGAGGCATTGCTTTATTAGATGGTCCCCTTCCGGTTGGAGATGTTATTGGTTTAGTGGTTGCTGTTGGAGGTACCTTAATCGGCGGAAGCATTATTATCTACAATGCTATTATGTACGCTTCTAATGATGATGAACACGATAAACAACTTGATACTTCTGAGCCATCTGCACCATCCGAACCAGCGAAACCATATGCTGACAAAGATGCACGGTTGTATGGAAAACCTGGAGATATAAATATTGAAGACGAGAAAGAAACCAAAATAGGCTCCGATGGAAGAGCAATAAAGGAACGTCATAATACAGATCACAACACTCCAAAATATCATACGAACCCTCACGATCATGACATAACGTGGGATTCTAATGGAAACCCTCATTTTAGCAAACCTATTAATTATTATGACAAAGTTCCTAAATTATATTAAGGAGAAAAATTATGACTACAGAAGAACTATATGATAATATTTCTCGCGGTGGAGAAATTGAATTCAATTATAATAATAAGCACTATTCCATTACACATATTGAACAAGGTATAATTGTAATGGAAGCCTACAATGATGATAGTGAGCAAATATATTCGCAAAGTGAAGAAGTTGGCGAATATATTATTCAGGGTAAGAAGTTGAAAGATATCCTTGATGAAATTATTATTACATTCCGTTGTTTTTAATTTCAAGCCCCTCTTTTGAGGGGCTTGAAGTAAAACTTATACATATGACCTTGCGGGAAATCGTACAGGTTTCACTCTTGAAAAAGGCGGTGAAACGGTTCATAATATTAGTTACAGTTACGATAACCTGAATCGTCTTTTGACCGTTTCTGAAAACGGAGCCATAGAGGCAAGTTATATAAACAAAAAGCAGGAGCCGTCATCGTTTTGATGACAGCTCCTCTTTTGTTTTGTTGTATTCCGATTTTTTCTATCTATCTTCCGTATTTCTTCCAGTCAAGAGCCTGACCGCACCGGTCGCAGTATGCCTGATATTCCCGTTCAAGCGTTATTCCGCACCTTGGACACACCGGGTATTCATACCCCTCCGCACAAACAAAGCTCTCCTTAACCGCCATGGAAAGCCTGTAAG